>JAOARD010000052.1 GCA_025210735.1 Bacteroidales bacterium | reverse complement strand
TGCAGATAGCGATGAGATACTTAACTCAGGTGATGCTCTTAATATGGAGTTCTCTCTTACAAGAGACGATAATGTATATCAGTGGACTTTGAATGGTAAGGATGTACCTCTTGCTGTAGGTAAGAATTACACTGTAGGTTCATTTGCAGCAGAGCATGCGGGAGTATACAGATGTAAGATAACAAACCCGAATCTGGAAGGTGTTGAGTTGTATAGCGGCGATTTTGCCAGATTCTTATCAAAAGAGGGGAACAATGCACCGATAGATATAGCTATAACACATGATCCTGTACAAGCAGGAACACCATCGTTTGCAATTATTGGCGACTTTACAGCTACCGATGCTGATGGCGATGAGGTTTTTTTCAGAATAAAAGGAGGAGTGCATGCCAGCTCGTTCAGAATAATTGAAGGAAAGACACTTATTACAGCAGAAGATATGTTTCCGATAGGGGCACCTGAAACATATGACGTTGTTATTGAGGCGTATGATGTATTCGGAGGAAAGTCTGAGAAAACACTATCTATAACAAAGGGAGAGGGAAGTACAGAGGCATTCCCAAAGGATATTCTTCTTTCGGCAAATAGTGTAGATGAGAATAGCATTGCAGAGATAGGTGAGTTAACCGCAGTTGGTGTAGAAGGATTCTCTTTTGAACTACCGGAAGTAAAGGATAACAATAAATTTATTATTGAGGGTAGTAAACTTAAAACCTCAGAAAAGCTTGATTACGAGGTTAAGAGTACTTATAGTATTCGTGTAAAGGCATCAAAAGAGGCTACAAGCCTTACAAAGGACTTTGCAATAAAGGTTATTGATGCAAATGATACACCTTCTGATATAGTATTATCAGCAAACAGAGTTAACATAGGAAATACTCCGGGTTCAATAGTAGGGTATCTTGTGGCTGTAGATCAGGATCCGGGTGATAAGGATTTTACCTTTACAACAACCAGTAGTAAGTTCTTTATAGAGAATAATGTACTTAAAACCAAAGTGTCGTTTAAAGAGGCAGGAGGCGAGTCGCTTACTATAAAGGTTAAAGATTCAGATGATGCAGAGTATAGTAAGGGGATAGATGTTCAGATTGTAGATCCATCAACAGGCTCAGAGAATAATGTACCAACAGCAATAGGGCTGAATAATTTTATTGTTAAACGCGACTGGACTTCCGGAACGCAGGTATCATTATTACTAATGAAAGATATTGATGGCGATCAGGGAGAGTTCTCAATTGAGGATGGAGACGATTCAGAATATTTTATAGTAGAAGGGTACAAGTTATTGTTAAATAAAGAGCTGGGAGATAAAACAGTTTATACAATAACAATAATTGCAAGTGATGGAGATGCTACCTATTCCGAGGAGTTTAGTTTCTATATCCCGGTTGTTGTTAATGGTATTGATAATATAAATGCTAAAGATATTGTAAGAGCAACACCAAACCCTGTTTCAACTAATCTTTATCTGGAGTATGAAGGAGACAGAGGAATAGTTAAATTTTATAATACCAGTGGAGCTCTTGTAAAAGCAGAGGTTATATCTGATGTTGTAGATTGTTCAGATCTTGATACAGGATTATATATTGTTAAAGCAACAGTTGATAATAAAACAACAACATTCAAAATCATTAAACAGTGAATTTAGTTATGTCACTCTGTACTATTTGCAGAGTGACATATATTAAATAATACAAGTAACTACTCAAACCAATACTATAAAATTGATTTATGAATTTAACTAAATGTATATTATGAGAGCATATAGACTTTTATTGCTTTTTTGTTTACTGATATCGGCAGTAAATATAAATGCACAAAACCTTCTTCAGAACCAGATAAGTGCTTTTCAAAATCTTAAGGACAGCTGTAATGGCGAAGGATGGAAATTTGGTGATCTTGATATTCTGAAGAAAAGAACAGAGGTACCACTTGTTTATGCCCCAAAACCATCGTACGGAAATGCTCCTCAATCAATAAGATTATTTGATTTACGTAATAATAATATGGAAGGGGTTGTTCCTGACAATTTTATGATAGGCGTTGAGAATGGATTATATGATTTAAGCTACGGACATGGTTCGTTCTTTGATATCTATCTTAGTTGGAATAGGATTACAAGGGTTACTCCATATATAGTATTTCCAATGAAGAACTTCTATAATGGTAAGGTGTGGTTAGATCATAATAACCTTACATCGTTCCTGAAACCTTATAACGAGATGTGGGAAGATACTTACGGGGGAGATGCTAATGGTGGTTTAATGCAGTTGTGTCTGCATAATAATGAGATTAAAAACTTGCCATTGAATCATATTAAAGACGGTGGTCATCTGGGGTATAGTAGAATTAATCAGAAGGCTGAGTTGGTGCGCGTAGATAATAATCGTCTGTCGTTCAAAGATCTTATACCGTTAAACGATCATCTTAAGGATTTAACAAAATATGTAAGTTACACAGCTCCGGGAAATCCTGATTTTAAGTTCATATGTGCTCCGCAGAAAGCGCTTGGTACTGATAGTGAGGAGATACTAAATTCAGGTGATGCTCTTAATATGGAGTTCTCTCTTACAAGAGACGATAATGTATATCAGTGGACTTTGAATGGAAAGGATGTACCTCTTGCAGTTGGGGAGAACTATTCTGTAGGTTCATTTGCAGCTGAACATGCAGGAGTATACAGATGTAAGATAACAAATCCAAATTTGGAAGGGGTTGAGTTGTATAGTGGCGATTTTGCCAGATTTTTATCAAAAGAGGGGAACAATGCACCGATAGATATAGCTATAACACATGATCCTGTTCAGCAAGGAACACCATCGTTTGCAATTATTGGCGACTTTACAGCTACCGATGCTGATGGCGATGAGGTATACTTCAGAATAAAAGGAGGAGAGCATGCCAGTTCGTTCAGAATAATTGAAGGAAAGACACTTATTACAGCAGAAGATATGTTCCCGATAGGTGCTCCTGAAACATATGAGGTTGTTATTGAGGCGTATGATGTGTTCGGAGGAAAGGTTGAGAAGACACTATCTATTACAAAAGGAGAGGGAAGTGCAGAGGCATTCCCAAAGGATGTTCTTCTTTCGGCAAATAGTGTAGATGAGAATAGTATTGCCGAGATAGGTGAGTTAACGGCTGTTGGTGTAGAAGGATTCTCTTTTGAACTACCAGAGGTAAAGGATAATAACAAATTTGTTATTGAGGGTAATAAACTTAAGACTTCAGAGAAGCTTGACTATGAGATAAAGAGCGCTTATAGTATTCGTGTAAAGGCATTAAAAGAGGAAACAAGTCTTACAAAAGATTTTACAATAAAGGTTAACGATGCTAATGACAATCCTACCAATATAATGTTGTCGTCAAACAGGGTTAATATAGGAAATACTCCGGGATCTGTTGTTGGGTATCTTGCAGCTATAGATCAGGATCCGGGTGATAAGGATTTTACCTTTACAACAACCAGTAGTAAGTTCTTTATAGAGAATAATGTACTTAAAACCAAAATGTCGTTTAAAGAGACAGGAGGTGAGTCGCTTACTATAAAGGTTAAAGATTCAGATAATGCCGAGTATAGTAAGAACTTTAGTATTCAGATTATTGATCCGGAGAGTACAACAGAAAATAGTGCACCTACGGCAATTGGGTTGAGTAACTTTATTGTTAAACGTGATTGGACAGCAGGAACACAGGTATCGTTACTGTTTATGAAGGATATTGATGGAGATCAAGGATTGTTTACAATTGCAGATGGTGATGATTCAGAGTATTTTAGTGTTGATGGGTGTAAGCTGTTGATTAATAAAGAACTGTCTGAAAAAACAGTATATACAATAACTATTGTTGCAACAGATGGTACCGATAGTGTAACAGAGAAATTTAACTTCTATATTCCGGTGTTGGTTAATGGAATAGATAATATAAATGATAAAGACATTATAGCATCAGCTCCAAATCCGGTAATAAATAATTTGTATCTCGAATATGAAGGATCAGATGGGATATTAAGTTTTTATAATACCAGTGGTAATCTTATAAAACAGGTTGATTTATCAGATAGTGTTGACTGCTCTGATCTGGCAACAGGTCTGTATATAGTTAAAGCAACAATTGATAACAATACCACTTCGTTTAAGATTATTAAACAATAATATTTTAGCCACTCTGTGTTCAGCAGAGTGGTTTTTTAACTTCCTTTAATTATACTCTTCAGAAAATATATGATGACAGCAAATATTGAACGGATTTACAACAATGTGCAATAGTTAACCTTTCTCAAATAACATAATCAGATATACTTTTTGTCATCGCATATGGTTTTTACTTTGATTGATTTTTGCTAACAATCGTTTCAGAGATATGTAATTTCTCTCTCCATATAAGGTGAATGATCACAAAAAAACAATCAAAAACCTCCAATACCTTCCTGTAATGATGTTTTTCCAATAAAATATTGTTTGAATCAATTTGCCTCAATATCTCTTAATATATAGGCTAAAACGCATCTTAAAAGCTATTGATACTAATTATCTGTTACCAGATTGCTAACTCATTGAATACACTGTTTCAGGATTTTGTAAAATCTATACCATATGTTTGTGATGTGTTACTATAGCAATATGTTACTAAAATCATATTGTGCTAACATAGCATAACAACTACTCAAACCATACTGATAGTAGAAATAGATTATAAAATTTAATTTAAAACGTATACTATGAGAGTAAATAGACTTTTATTGCTTTTTTGTTTGCTGATATTTTCAGTAAATGCATCTGCACAGAATATTTTAGATGCAGAGAGAAATTCGTTTAAAAACCTTAAGGATAGTTGTAATGGTGAGAACTGGAAATTTGGTGATTTAGAAGTTCTTAAAAAGAGATCTGAATCGCCTCGTGTTAAAGCTACAAACTATGGAATTAAAATATACGATTTAAGAGATAATAACCTGCAAGGGCCTGTTCCTGATAATTTTATTATTGGTGTAGAGGGAGGTACATCAGAGAATGGTTACGGACATGAAACATCGTTTGATATATATCTTAGCTGGAATAATATTACCAGAGTTACATCATACATTCAGTTCTGGAGAGATGATAAGTTTAACCAGAATATCTGGCTAGACCATAATAACATAACATCTATTGATTTAAAAAGCGATGAAGATTTATGGGGCGAAGATCCTGGAGGAGATATGTATTCAGGAATGATGGAGTTATGTTTGCATAATAATGAGATATCTGAGATAACTGTTGAGCAGTTTTGTGCAGAAGATGTTACACACGGAGTGTACAGCAGATTCGATAATCAGGCAAGATTAGTAAGATTAGATAATAACAGATTAAGATTCAGAGATCTGATACCTATATACAAACACCTTAAGAAGCGTACCGCTAAGGTTAATTATCATACCCCAGGTAATCCTGATTTTAAATTTATATGCGCTCCGCAAAAAACGTTAAGTGATGATAATGAGGAGGTAGTTAATGCCGGTGATGCTGTTAATATGGAGTTCTCTCTTACAAGAGATGATAATGTATATCAGTGGACTCTTAATGGTAAAGATATACCTCTTGCTTTGGGTAAGAACTATTCTGTAGCTTCATTTGCAGCAGAACATGCCGGAGTGTATAGATGTAAAGTAACAAACTCTGAACTTGAAGGTGTTGAGTTATATAGTGGCGAATTTGCAAGATTTTTATCAAAGGATGGAAACAATGCTCCGGCAGAAGTATCAATATCTCATGATCCAATATTGCCGGGAACACCATCGTTTGCAATTATTGGTGATTTTGCTGCTACCGATGCTGATGGCGATGAGGTTTACTTTAGAATTAAAGGGGGGAAACATGCTAGTTCGTTCAGAATAATTGAGGGTAAAACTCTTATTACAGCAGAGGATATGTTTCCTGTGGGAGCTCCTGAAACATATGAGGTTATTGTAGAAGCGTATGATATTTATGGAGGAAAAGCTGAAAAGACACTATCTATAACAAAAGGTGAAGGTAGTGCAGAAACTTTTCCTAAAGATATATTGCTTTCTGCAAATAGTGTAGATGAGAATAGCATGAACGAAATAGGTGAGCTAACAGCTGTTGGTGTAGATGGTTTCTCATTCTTGTTACCTGAACTAAAGGATAACAGTAAGTTTGTTATTGAAGGAAACAAAATTAAGCCTGTAGTACAGTTTGATTATGAGACAAAGAGCGTTTACTCTGTTCGTGTTAAGGCATCTAAAGAAGGTACAAGCCTTACAAAGGATTTTACAATAAAGGTTAACGATGTAAATGATAATCCATCTGACATTGTTTTATCGTCAAATAAGATTAATAAAGGTAATACTCCCGGATCAATAGTAGGGTATCTTGTTGCTGTAGATCAGGATCCGGGCGATCATGTATTTGAGTTTACTACAGAAAGTAACGAATTCTTTGTAGAGAATAATATACTTAAAACAAAGAAAACATTTAAAGAAATTGGTGTTGAGTCGCTGACTGTTAAAGTAAAGGATCAGAATGATGCTACGTTCAATAAGAGTTTTAATATTCAGATTATTGATCCTGCTAATGTTACAGAGAACAGTGCTCCTACGGCAATAGGGCTAAGTAACTTTATTGTTAAACGCGATTGGGCAGCAGGAACACAGGTTTCGTTACTGTTTATGAAAGATATTGATGGTGATCAGGGCGAATTTACAATAGAGGATGGTGACGACTCTGAGTACTTTAGAGTTGATGGATATAAACTGATTATTAATAAAGAGCTATCTGATAAATCTGTGTATACAATAACTATTATAGCAACAGATGGAACCAATAGTGTGTCGGAAAAGTTTAGCCTTTATATACCTGTAGTAGTTAATGGCATAGATAATATTAACGAAAAGGATATTATAGCATCAGCACCAAATCCTGTAATAAATAACCTGTATTTGGAATATGAAGGGTCACAAGGGGTAGTCAGATTTTATAACACAAGTGGTAACCTTGTAAAGCAGGTTACACTGTCTGATAATATTGACTGTTCTGATCTGACAACAGGTTTGTATATAGTAAGGGCTACAATAGATAATAATACCTCTTCATTTAAAATTATTAAGCAGTAGCATTTATGTAACCACTCTGTATATCACGGAGTGGTTCACTTAATTTAAGTATTTATAGAACTAAATTATATAGTATGAGGAATTTATACTTGGTTTTAGCATTGTTTGTGTGTGCATTGAATATAAATGCGCAAGATTTTGTAGACTCTGAGAGAAATGCATTTAAGAATTTTAAAGATAGTTGTAACGGAGAAAACTGGAATTTTAATGATCTGGAAGTCCTTAAGAACAGAACAGAGCATCCGCGTGTTAAAACCAGTGGTTACGGAATAATTCTGTTTGACCTAAGAGATAATAACCTACAAGGATCTGTGCCTGATAATTTTATTGTTGGTGTAGAGGGTGGTTCTTCTACTGTAGGTTACGGACATAGATCGTATTTTGATATATACCTAAGTTGGAACAATATCAGTAAAGTAACTCCATATATACAATCGTATAAGGAGGGGTATTTCAATCTAAATGTCTGGCTTGATCATAATAACCTGACCTCTTTTGATCTTAAGAGTTATCAGGAGTTGTGGGGAAAGGCAAGTGCTACCGGAGATATATATTCGGGAATGATGGAGTTATGCTTACATAATAATGAGATTTCGGAGCTGACAAAAGAACAGTTTTTTCCTGAAGATCTTGGCGCAGCTGTTTATAGTAGGTTTGATAATAAAGCTCGCTTTGTAAGATTAGAAAACAACAGATTGAAATTTAAAGATCTGGTACCGATATATAAACACCTTAAGAAACGTACTTCTAAAATGGGCTATCATGTTCCTGGAAACCCTGATTTTAAATTTATCTGTTTTCCTCAAAAGGCTTTAAGTGATAATACAGAGAAGACGTTAAATTCAGGAGAGTCATTATCAATGGAGTTCTCTCTTGATCACGAGGACAATGTTTATCACTGGACCCTTAACGGAAAGGATATTCCTTTAGCAGCGGGAAAGAAGTATGATGTAGCCTCTTTTGCTAAGAAGAATGCGGGAGTATACAGGTGTAAGGTTACTAATCCTAATCTTCAGGGTGGGGCGCTTTATAGTGGCGACTTTGCAAGGTTTTTATCAAAGGAGGGAAATAGTGCTCCGGCAGATATAACAATATCACATGATCCGATACAGGCAGGTATGCCATCGTTTGCGGTTATTGGCGACTTTACAGCTACAGATGCTGATGGCGATGAGGTTTACTTCAGAATTAAAGGAGGAGAGCATGCAAGCTCGTTCAGAATAATTGAGGGAAAAACACTTATTACTGCAGAGGAGATGTTTCCGATAGGTGCCCCTGAGACATATGAGATTATTGTTGAGGCTTACGATGTATATGGAGGAAAATCAGAGAAAACACTGTCTGTAACAAAAGGAGAGGGTAGTACAGAGGCATTTCCTAAAGATATACTGCTTTCGGCAAATAGTGTAGATGAGAACAGTATTGCTGAGATAGGAGAGTTTACAGCTGTAGGTGTAGAGGGTTTCTCATTCCAGTTACCTGAATTAAAGGATAACAGCAATTTTGTTATTGAAGGAAACAAAATTAAGCCAGCAGCAGAGTTTGATTATGAGACAAAGAGTGTCTACTCTATTCGTGTTAAGGCATCAAAAGAGAGTACAAGTCTTACAAAGGATTTTACAATAAAGGTTAATGATGTAAATGATAATCCTTCAGATATTGTTTTGTCATCAAACAAGGTTAATATAAATAATACTCCCGGATCAATTGTAGGATATCTTGTTGCTGTAGATCAGGATCCGGATGATAAGGACTTTGTTTTTACAACAAGTAGCAGTAAGTTTTTTATAGAGAGAAACGTACTTAAAACAAGTGTTACTTTTGAAGAGGTTGGAAGTGAATCGCTTACTATTATGGTAAAGGATCAGAACGATGCTGAATATAGTAAGAGTATAAATGTTCAGATTATAGATCCTGTAAATGTTACAGATAATAGTGCTCCCACTGCAATAGGATTGAACAACTTTATTGTTAAACGCGATTGGGCTGTTGGTACACAGGTCTCGTTACTGTTTATGAAAGATATTGATGGTGAACAAGGAGAGTTTACTATTGAGGAAGGTGACGATTCTGAATATTTTACAATTGATGGATATAAGCTGTTAATTAATAAGGAACTATCTGATAAAACTGTGTATACAATAACTATTGTAGCAACTGACGGAACAGATAGTGTATCGGAGAAGTTTAGCTTTTATATACCTGTAGTGGTTAATGGAATAGATAATATAAATGAGAAAGATATTATTGCTGTAGCACCAAATCCGGTTATAAATAATCTTTACCTTGAATATGAGGGTGAGAGCGGAATAGTAAAGTTTTATAATACAAGTGGTTCTTTGGTTAAGGCAGAAGTTCTTTCTGATAATATAGATTGCTCAGATCTTAATGTTGGATTATATATTGTTAAAGCAACAATAGATAATAAAACAACAACATTTAAGATTATTAAAAAGTAGCAATCGGGCTGGTGGTGTTGTTTCAGATGGGTTGTCGTTTTTATAATGGCAACCCTCTGTATTTTGTTAAAGATGATAATCTTTCTGAGTTATATACAGGCTATTTAGCCTTGTAAAATGTCCGCATATCAAAAACATTGATACAGAATAAAAAAAAAGGCTGCAATTAATAATAAAAGTTTACCTTTGCGCCTTTGTTTTAAAAAAATATCAAGATAACATAGTATTAGTCGATGATTACAGTATCAAATCTATCTATTCAGTTTGGCAAGAAGCCACTATATCAGGATGTGAATCTTAAGTTTACTCCGGGTAACTGTTATGGTGTAATTGGCGCCAATGGTGCAGGTAAATCAACATTCCTAAAAATGATTTCTAAAGAGTTGTCTCCAACAACGGGGTCAATTATTATGGAGAAAGATGAAAGAATGTCGGTTTTAAAGCAGGATCACTTTGCTTTTGACAGTCATACAGTTCTTAATACCGTTATACAGGGACATACAGAGCTGTGGGCGTTAATGCAGGAGAAAGATGCGCTTTACTGTAAAGAGGATTTTAACGAAGAGGATGGTATAAAAGCCTCTGAGCTTGAGGAACAGTTTGCAGAGATGGGAGGATGGAATGCAGAGAGTGATGCAGCTGAACTTCTTAGTGGACTGGGAATTAAAGAGAGCTTTCACCATACAATGATGAGTGATCTGGATGAAAAGATGAAGGTAAGGGTATTGCTTGCTCAGGCTCTTTTTGGAAATCCTGATAACCTTCTTCTTGATGAGCCTACTAACGGACTTGACCTTGAGACTGTAAGTTGGTTAGAGAACTATCTGTCTAATTTTGATAATACGGTTATCGTTGTTTCTCACGACCGTCACTTCCTTGATTCAGTATGTACGCATACTGTAGATATTGATTTTGGTAAGGTTAAGCTATTCTCAGGTAACTATAGTTTCTGGTATCAGAGTAGTCAGTTGGCATTGCGTCAGCAGGCTAATCAGAACAAAAAGGCTGAGGAGAAGAAGAAGGAGCTTATGGAGTTTATTGCCAGATTTAGTGCAAATGTGGCAAAGAGTAAGCAGACAACAAGTAGAAAGAAGATGCTTGAGAAGCTTAATATCGATGAAATTGAACCTTCTACTCGTCGTTATCCGGGTATTATCTTTGAGCCGGAACGCGAAGCAGGAAATAATATACTGGAGCTAAAGGATCTTACAAAGAGCGTAGATGGTGAACTGCTGTTTAAGAATCTTAATCTTACAATTGAGAAGGGTGAGAAGGTTGTATTCCTGTCTCGTGACTCAAGAGCTATGACAGCTTTATTCTCAATTATTAACGGTGAGATGCAACCTGACTCAGGATCGTTTGAGTGGGGTGTTACCATTACTCATTCATATCTTCCTCTGGAGAACTCACACTACTTTGATAAGAGTGATATGCCAATTATTGATTGGTTGGGTCAGTATTCAGAGGATACAAGTGAGAGCTTCCTGAGAGGTTTCTTAGGAAAGATGCTTTTCTCAGGTGAGGATGTTTATAAGAAGACGAGTGTGCTTTCGGGAGGAGAGAAGGTTCGTTGTATGATATCAAAAATGATGCTTACAAAGGCCAACCTGGTTATTCTTGATAATCCTACAAACCACCTTGATCTGGAATCGATACAGGCATTCAATAACTCGTTAACACGTTTTCCTGGTAATATAATATTTGCTTCGCATGACCATGAGTTTATACATACCGTTGCTGATAGAATTGTTGAGCTTACACCAAACGGAATTATCGACAAGAAGATGAGTTATGATGATTTTATAACCGATGAGAGGGTTATAGCACAGAAAGAAAAATTGTACTCTAAGTAAACATAGTTTTACATATATACTTGTGAGAGGTTGGATATTAAATATTCAACCTCTTTTTTGTAAAGTACGTCCGGGGATGATCTTTTGGTGGGAGTGGTTTGATGAGTAGTAGCCTCCTGTGGGTTCTGTCAGCAAGTTGGGTGTAACTTATTCTAAACTGTTTCGTAAACTCTCAGAACAATCAAAAAACCAATAGCATGAGAACTCAGAGCATAGTGAAACTTATTGATGCCGTTAAAGATCTGGATACAAAGAGTTATTCACGTCTGAAAGAGGCGATAGAAAAGAGAGATTCTGTAAAGTTTGTATCGTATCTTCTGAATAATGATAATAACAAAATGTGTTGCCCGTATTGTAAATCAGAATCTATTCATAAATGGGGTATACGAAATGATTTACAACGCTATAAATGTAAAGAGTGTGTAAAGACATTTAATGTTTTAACAGGTACTCCTTTAGCTAATTTACATAAGAAAGGGCGATGGTTGAGCTATGCACAATGCCTTATTGATGGGTTAAGCATCAGAAAAGCAGCCGCTGAGTGTGGTGTTCACCGAAATACATCCTTTAGGTGGAGGCATCGATTTTTACAGAATGCAAATCATATTAAACCTGATAAATTATCCGGTATAGTTGAGGTAAATGAATTGATATTTGCAAAATCAGAAAAGGGAAGTAAGAAACTGAAGAGAAAACCCAGAAAAAAGGGATACAGATCGCCGAAACATATACCTTCAAGTAACAGGGTTTTTACTCTTTTTTGCAGGGATAGAAGCAAAAATATGTTTGATGATATTCTGAATAAGTTTAGTGCAGAACATATAAGATCTGATTTATCTTCTTTAATTGAGAAGGATACACTCTTTTGTAGTCATAATAAAGCAGCATACCTTAAATACACTAAGGAGAACAGAGTAAGACATGGTGTCCTGAATATGTCTAAAGGAGAGTCTGTAAAGAAAGATGTTGTACATATTAATAATGTACTTCTGTATCAGTTTAATCTACAAGTTTGGATGATAAGATTCAGAGGTGTTGCAACCAAATATCTGCATAATTATTTATCGTGGTATCGTGAGATGGATGAGTTTGACTTTAGTATTACCCCGGAGACAGTGTTGGTAAGGGCTATGAGACCAGAGAGATACAATACCAACCATTTTCGTTGACAGAACCATTATTCAAAGCCGCAACCTCCAACATCCCATCAGTCAAACATCATTTTCCATCTACTCTGACCAATAGTGGTGAATCGCGGCATATGACGAAATAAACCAAACCGCGAAACACCTATTGTTGGCAAACAATATTTTGTGATACTACTTATTTATAGATCTCATTTTTCTGATGAAGAGAAACACAAACAGGCTTTTTAAGCCAATACCTGTATAGATAAACAGAGACTTATGCTCTGTAACAAGATCCGCCTTTACATACATTCCTGTAAAGAATATTGATAGACCCAGATACAGACATATCATCTCGTATCCTGGCTTGTACGACCTGCTTTTTATCTTCCCGATGATATATAATATCTTTGCCAGAGCTCCTGTTCCAATCGTCAGCCAGGCAAGTATACTGTAACCAGTAAAACTTTTTAATGCTATTCCACTTACAAGCAGAAGTATACCAATATATAATAAAAGCTTTCGTTCCATATATCTATTATTTGTCATACTATGTAATCATTGCGTCTTATAATCTATATTCATGCTGGTTTATATGAATTACGATGACAAGATAGTTACAATTTTATTAGTTATAAACAGGCTCCATAGGCATGTTTTGGCATATGTATATGCACTACTCCGGTCTCAGGAGTTTCTCTTCGTATAATATATCTGGTATCATCTTCACCTACAAGAATACCTTTAACTGGTAATGTGGCACCCTTAACATAATCGTTAGGTAAAATGGATACTTGTTTACCAATATTTGCTGATTTTTTCATATGAGCAGGAACCTCTAGTGGTTGTGTCATTTTTGCTATCTGTAGAGACTGTTCAGGTATCAGTTCTGTACCATCTTCTTTGCGAAATTGACTCATTTTATTGTACCACCTTTCAAGATTAGTCTGATTATCACTGATTGGTGACTTATGTAATCTAAGATACCACCATAGCATGTGATATGCTGAAAAATCTGCAAGAGTGGGAGAGGAGTCAGACAGAATAAACTCATGTGTGTTTAACATACTATCCAGACTGTTAATATACCTGTTTCTCTTTTCTACAGCTACACTATACTTCATCTTTGTAAGATCTGCATCTTTTGTTGCTTTTAATCTCCCTTTTATAAATATACGGAACTCCTTAAATGGCATACTTCTGAAGTATGCAAATGCAATCTCTCTTTTTCTTAAAGAGTTAAGGAAAATCTTATACCTATAGGTTCCTTCATCACTTATAAACTCCTTTACCTTGTCTGAAGAGCCCGATGTTCCAAGTTCTGGTCTGCTTGTCAACTTTGCCAGCTCTTCTGTAATTATATATGAGTCACAAAAGATATCAGATCCTATCTGCATTATAGGTATTCGTCTGCTATATCCACCAACAAGTTTTTCCTGTACAGGTCTTTCAACAGTATTCGACGGAGCAATAACCGATAACCATTCTGTATTGGTATATCCAAGCATTAACCTGATTTTTTCAGCATATGGCGATCCGGCAGTATGATGAAGTATAATTTTATTGCCATAGTTTGCTGGCAGAGGTTTATTATTGATTTCAGTACTCATCTTATACGAAGAATTATTTGCAAATAGTGTTAATGCTGTAATACTCAACAATAATACAATAACATAAATAGCTCTTTTAACAGTCATAACAAATAACATTTTGTTCAGTGCAAAGTAAATTATAATCCATGGAATATAATTTACCAAATGGTAAAAAGAGTTATATAGATAAAAAAAAGACAGCTCTGAAGCTGTCTTTCTAATGATATTATATACTGTGTCTATTTGAAACCAATATTCTCTTCAACTCCCATCTCGGAGCCTAGATTTTCAGGAAGAGTGGTGTTTTTATCTGTATCCCTACTCTCCGGATCAACCTTTTTAAGATCCTTCTTCTTTTTATCCTTATCTTTTGTTGTTGTGTAGTCTGTTTTTCTGAACAGATCAAACTTACTTAGCGGACGGGCAAAAGGGTACCATACAAAGTTGCGCTGTTGTGTCTGCTCTGCAGTAGCATCCTGTATTGGAGTCTCTTCTCCTTTTGGCTTTGTATCATACTTTATCTTATATATATCACCATCCTTAAATGTAATCTTAATTTTGTCAGAGAATGTATTGTTTACGCTCACAAACTCACCGTTATCCTTATTAAAGAATAGTGTCTGACTATTTGCATCAACAATAACCCTGTCTACCTCATTATTTTCTATAAATGCAGTTATATTCTTACCGCCAATCTGATTATAGTATTGCAGACTGTCATGATTAATCATTATTGCTGAGTTAACAAACTCTATTTTACTAACGGCATTATTCTCAGTAAATATCTCAACGTAATCTGCACTCATCTGATTCTTTTCAGACCACATTACTGGTTTATCATGTAGCTCAATAATAGAATCCAGAGTAGAGTAGAATAGAGAGTCACAGACACCCTGAATATCCTTTTTCCAGAATCTTACGCCATGATAAAGCTTAACCTCTCTGTACATAGTGTCCTGCTCTCTCTTAGCCATAGATTTATCATCGTATACATTAACCTTTAGTGTTGCTGTATCTGCATTGCCATACAGGTCAAGAGTGTCAACTTGTTGTAGCTCTTGACCAGACGATAATGAATCAATTGGAGTTAGTTTACCCGCAATAGGTTCAGGTATTGTATCTTTAATAATCTCTCTTGGAAGCGTATGAGCATACAGCGTGTCAGCGTGCAGAAACAGAGAATCTTTTTCGGCAGTCTCTTTTATAAACATAGCACGTTTTGTAACAAGGTATTTGTCCGGATTACTCTGATATCTGGCAAAATGTCCTTTTATCACACTCTGATTTACAGAGTCAATAATGGTTATGTTATTACGTGCATAACCTTTCATCTTCTGTTTATCAAAATATATTGTATCTGCCTTAAGCGTATTATCCTTATTCTTTACCAGAGCATTCTTTATAAGCTCCGATGTATCAAAATTGGTATTATACCACCCATTTTCGCAATAACTATACTCTTCTTCGCTATATATATGCGTAGGTCCGTTAAAGTATGCAATAGCCAATCTGGTATTGTACTTAAGCGAATCGGTATACATTGTATAATCATTATTATACAGAACTACACTATCCTTATAAAAAAACTCTTTCTGATTAGCATAATAGTAACCAATAACACTTTTAAGAACATTTTCGTTATTAACTATAACACCTCTGTTAAAGTACTCCGCAACACTTGTCTCTGTATTAAAATCAAGAAACTCAGTTGTTAAAACAGTCTCTTTATCAACAAGTTTAACCTTGCCTCTTACATGGCCAACAGATGTATTTCCGTTATAACGTAACGAATCTCCATAGAGATGCAGGGTATCGCCCTGATTCATATGAACATTACCATATGCTTTAAAACTGTTGGTTTTATTGTTTACGTGGGCACTATCGCAATACATCAGTACCTCTTTATGCTTCAGTATCACATTGTCTATAAGACGACCTGATACAGGATACATGTTATCGGCATTAATTATCTCAATTTTTTTCTTCTTTTGAGCAGCAACATTACTACACATAAAAAGAACGAGCACAAAACTCGTAACATAAGTTATGTGCCCGATAAATATCGATATAATATTTTTACGCATCTATCTGCTTTTTATTTAAACCAGCCTTCGTGTTCAAATTCACACTTACCATACTCCGGATCAATCTTGATAAATGTTGTGGTTATCTTATCAGCAATCCACTCTTTAAGAATCATATCCTGTTTCTCCTTTTTGGCCATATTAATAAATACATCGTAGTCTTCGTCAATATTTGCCGTATGAGTCTTAATCTTAGATTTTATAGATAATACCTTATAAACATCTTTACCATGCTGATCTTTAGATAGGAATGGATCTGATACCTCACCCTCTTTTAGTCTTCCAATAATAAAAGCCTCAGAAGCAGGTAGCTGATCTTTTTCAAAACGTGTACTGTTTGTGTATGGATTCACAAGCAGACCACCCATCAGATATGTTTTTTTATCGTCAGAGAATCTGTATGCAGCGTGTTTGAACGATATAGAGTCCATTCTGATAGCAGAAGCAATACTGTCAAGCTTCTCTTTTGTTCTCTGAATAGCTTCAGGCTTAACCTTTGGCTTCATAAGAATATGACGGGTATTTAATCTATCATCTTTCTTGTCAATTACCTGAATTATATGGTAACCAAACTCAGTCTCAACAATGTTAGATACCTGTCCCGGACGTAACGACCATGCTGCATCTGAGAAAGGTTTTACAAACTCGTTTTTAGATCTGAAACCAAGCTCACCACCTCTAGTTGCCGATCCCTGATCTTCTGAGTAAAGTACAGCAAGAGTCTCAAATCTCTCACCATCAATAATTCTCTTTCTCAAATCAAGAAGCTTCTGTTTAACATCGTAGATAGCTTTTTTTGTTCTCTCAGGATGCATAGTAATCTGCTGTATCTCATACTGCTCAGGAATAATAGGCAGCGAATCCTTATCAATTTTACTATAGAATCTTGTAATATCAATAGGTGATATATCTATATTTTCAACCAATCCCATCTGAACCCTTTGAGCAAGCATCTGCTTTTTAATTGCATCTCTCAAATCCTTCTTTATATCGTACATGGTTTTGTTGAAGTATCTCTCAACAGCCTCTTTAGAACCGATATTACTTATAAAGTAGTTCAAACGCTGATCAAGTTGCTGATCAACCTGCGACTGAGTTACCTCAATAGAGTCAATCTTTGCCTGATTAATAAGCAGTTTTTGCACAAGCATCTCTTCAAGTACCTTACAGTGTATATCTTTTGCAGCAAACATTCCCTGTGCACGATATTGCATTACCTGCCCTTCAAGCTCCGACAGTAATATTACATCGCTACCAACAGTCGCAATATTTTTGTCGATGACAACTTTTTGCGCCGAACTGTTTACCCAGCATGCTAAGGTTAATATTGCAGTAGCTAATAGTGTTTTCTTTGTGTATCTCATGAACGATTATTTTTTCGGTTCGAATATGCTAAATTTATGATGCTTTACCGCATCTTTATATAAATTATTTTCCAAATTTTTAAGAAGCGTAAATTTTCTCTTCTCAAGAATAATATTTGAAATCTCTCTGTAAACATGATTTAACGGAGCAATCTCTCCTTTTGCTCTGTACTCCTTAACAGTTACAACATAGTAGAAGTTTTCATCGCTTGTCTCATAAAACTTATTACGCGACAAGAACCCTTTTACATCAGATATTGGTTCAGGAATATTGTTATTAATCAATCTGAACGATACCCAATCCTCATTAAAGTAATCGTACTTAGTTGCAAATTGTGAGCATAACCCATCAAGCTCCTTAATATCGTCCGGATTATTAGACTTGTATATGCGCTTTATACGATCCCAGTATTGTGAGTCTTTAGGAATCTTAATATACGTACCTTTAACAATACAATCTGCAAGGGTAAAACTCTGTGGGTTACCATCATAATAATCCTTTATCTGAGTCTCTGTAATTACAGTATCAAGCTTCTGCTTTATAAACTTCTGCTTGTATTTATATATAAGCAAAGAGGCACGCATCTCCTCAATCTCTCTCTCGATATCCATCTCCTCATCAACCAGATTGCTCTCCGCTTTGTTAAGTAACAGTTGAGTCTTAATCCATTTATTAATGTAGTTATTGGTTATTAGCTGACTGTCCAGCTTCGATGTCCCTTCTGGTATAAGCGATATCAGCTCCTGTCTGTACAGATATTTATCATCTACCTTAGCAATAATATCGTCTTTTCTGTTCTGGCATGATACTAGTGACAGTATGGCTATACATGCAATTAGTATAGTATTAATCTTCATATGTTATTGTTCTCCTTTTGTGTTGCCATATGTAACCTGCATGTTTAAATTCTCCTGATGTGGGTGAAAATTATTACTCATGCCCGTTTCATTGGGTCTGTTCCTCTTTTAAATATAAGATACAGCAAACTAAATTGCCGCACACCTCTGTTTCAAAATTATTGAGTGTTTACCTCAAAAAAATAATATTATATAGCTTATGCTAATTACAAAAATATATTTTCTATTAAAAACAGCCAGAGAGAAATCAATTTTTAACTCTTTTTTAGATTTCTCTCCTGCAATTTATCTGTAAATAATCAATTTTAATGCAAATTATGTGCTTTTTTAAGCTCTTCAAGCACCTCTCTGTTCACTTTTGGCAGATATCTTATCTTTAATTCACTTATCCATGCCTCTTCAAGATCCTTTTGCAGATCATTAATCATAATCCCTTTTGCCTCTGTAATTGTTTTCGGATAATTAGTAAGCATATCGTGAATAATAACAACTCTTTTTGTATCACCAGTCTCAACAACTCTTGATATACCTTTTTTCCAGTCAGTCTCCTTAAGAGCTGTTGTTGAGTTTTGTGGTTTTATATAACTGGTTAACTTAATTTTATTGCTATTACGTTTGTTATACTTTGCTACGTACTTCTCTTTTTTAGATCTCTTTTTCAGGCATTTTGCTGCAATCTTATTCAAATCATCGCTGCTTATACCATCCGCTTCAAGTATATCTACATCGGCAACCTCAGTCCATACATACTTATTCTTATTACGCTCAAAGAAATTACTTATCAGGGTCGAATCGTTTGATGCTTTAGACCATACCCTTTTATCCATAATATTGAACATAAGTATGCCCTCATAATACTCCTTAAGCAACAACTGCATATCTCTGCTACCATCTTCAATTTTAGTTTTTATCATCTCTGTGGCAAGATGTTTCTTAAAATCAATATACTTCTTCTTAACAAAGAAGATATTATCGTTATTAGTAGTAGGGCGCTCTTTGCTCTTTACAATATAATCTATAAAACTCTTAACAGTGTACTGCTTATTGTTTAGCTTAAGTATTTTAGTATTAATAATCTTGTTGTCAGTTACCTCAATATCTGTTATCAATGAGTCAATTATAGGAGCAAGGTTATTAACCGCATCAATATCTTCAGATGTTGTATTCTGTTTTATAAATTTCTTAATCTCCTTATTGCGTGCAAATTCGCCACCAATAGTTTTTGATAATTTTTCTGCTATATTATTACGCTCTTCGTCAAATGTTCCAGGAACCTCTCTGTCTGTCAATTTTACAATGTGCCATCCGTATTGGGTTCTGAAAGGTTCAGATATATTCCCCTTCTTTAAACTTGTTACCACAGCTTCAAATTCCGGTACCATTCTTCCGCTGCCAAACCATGGTAGCTCACCGCCAGCCTTTGCCGATCCACGATCTTCTGAATATTTTGATGCTAACTCTGCAAAATCGGCACCATTTTTAAGATCACTGTATAAAGTTTCAATCTTATCTTTTATCTCCTTAAGTTTATCAGGAGTCATGTTCTTATTTGTAAGCAATAATATATGCGAAGCTTTAATTCTGCCTATTGTAGGTCTTATATCATTAATCTTTATTATATGGTAACCAAAACGTGTTCTTACAGGCATAGATACATCTCCTTTAGCTGTTTCAAAAGCAGCTTTCTCAAAAGGAAATACCATTCTGAAAGCACCAAAATAACCCAGATTACCCTCATTCATCTTTGCCGATGGATCGTTACTGAATAATTTTGCCATTGAGCCAAAATTCTCACCACCAACAATACTATCTCTTATCGCCATAATCTTATTATATGCTGTAAGCGTATCGCTGGCAGGGGCATCGGGCGATACAGATATAAGAATATGACTGGCATTAACCTCGTTCTTAGATCGGTTATAAGCATTTATCAACTCGTTGTTGAAGAATGCTGAATCTATAATTGCATTTGTAAGTACCTGATTTTTGTAATGGCTGTACTCATTAATGAACGACATCTGCAAGTCCAGACTGTTTGCTTTGGCATCAGCAACTTTCTGTTTAAATGTTATATACAGTTCAAGATATTCATCAACTGTTTGTCTCTTTTCAAGTGTGTTTTTTATGTTCTTATTGTACATCCTTATAAACTCATCGGTAAAAACAGTATCCTTACCAATAGAGAAAAGGGCTTTGGGTTTGTTTTCATCGGCAAGCGCCGTGGCAGAGATTAGTAAAGCCAATATTAGTTGCGTGATCTTCATATATGCGTTGTTTTAATTATTTTAGTGATAGTTTATTATAATTGTATCTATGTTAATGTTATTTGTCAGATTAATTGATATTTAGTATGTCGAAAATCTTATACATTTCAGCTTTTCCCTGTTTAGGAGATTCAATATTAAAATCGCCAAGTTTTTTGGAATGTTTTATAGCGTTGTCTTTGTAAGGCTTCAGCATTTGGTATATATCACAACTACTCCGTTTGTAATAACGTTCACTTTTTTCATAATCTTTCAGAACAGTATTTTTAAACTCTTTATCTATTTTACTACAATTTTCGAAGAATATACCTGACTCCTTAAAATGTTGTAAATACCAATATTCTAAACATGGTGTATTAATCAAAACTGTAACATTACTCATCATTTTTATTCTATCTAAATACTCTTTAAGTTCAACAATCTTTGATTTTGATTTGCTGGCTCTCTCTTTATCCTCTTTAAGTATTGTATCAAAGTCTATAATCCAAATAACCTCATTGTAATCTCTGCTATTCTCAATAACATAGCCATAAAGCTCTTTTAGTTGCTTCTTTTTTGGTAATTCAGGTTTAATATTAACAGTGTTTAAAGATTCATTCTTCTTCATCATCTGTAAATACCAAATCTCTGTTTTACCATCTAATATAATAGAGATAGTTCTCTTTCCTGTTCCTTTTCGTTGACTATGACTTCTTCTCATACTCAATATAGTAATCGTTTAAGTTTGGAGCAGCACCCAATTTACCAATTTTATATGCATTATAAACAGAACTTGTATTCCTTACTACAGATGAATCAAAATCTACTAAAGAGAACAAATCAGAACTTCCATCTTCGTTCTTCTCTGTAAACCATATCACATCATTTCTAAAGATATCTTTCTCCATTAATAACTCACGATGATGTGTTGAAGCTATTAATTGAGAATTATTACTATTTACTAAGAATGTCAGCAGAAAGTGTTTAAACAAATCAGGGTGTAAAGACGATTCCAGTTCGTCAATTGTAAATATACTTTCACTTCTTATCATTAAATCAATAAGGCCACTGAACTGGTAATAGCGTTGAGTTCCGGCAGATTCAGACATGTAAGGAAGAAAATATGGTTTATTATCCTTAAAAGTATGCTGAAACTGTATCTCCCTGCCCGATACTGTTTTGGTCTGTTTCATCTCTGAAATAACTTCGTCCGGAATAGAAACGCTTTTAGATATAACCTCAATAAGTTCAGAAGATATCTCTTTACTACCTTTTTTTATTATAATATCTGAAATATTGAAATCTGCCTTTTTTAACAGACTGATAACATTCTTCTTATCTATCTCTTCGTTTTCCAATCTTTCTGAAACATATGTAAACAGATCGGTCTGAGGTTTTATCAGAGGTTTAAGTTTGTTCTCAAACCAATCTGTTGTCTCTTTAAGTTCTTTAGATTCAAAATTGGTCTTCAGGTATCCGCCCAATACACTATTATTCCATAATGTATTTGCCTCCAGAATAGATTTATACTCCTTATTGATCTTAATTTTACTGCCAAACTGAATTTTGGCTAACTGTTTTGATTCATCAGTTACACGCTCAAAAACCAGAGCCTTATTAGGATTATAGAAATACATCTTCTCATTTATAATGGCGCTTTTGTTCAACTCAACATCATACAGATATTTAATACCGTTTTGGACAAACTCAATAGAAAAAAGAGTGTTTTCGTTAACAGTATTGCTGTCAAATAAGAACGTTTTATACTTAAACTGCTCTGTTTTCTTTTCAAAAGGATCTATAACAATATCTCTTAAGAAATCTAAAGCCTCAAGAACTGTTGTTTTACCAGAGGCATTTGCCCCATATATTAATCCGAGCTTTAATAATCTTATGTTTTTCTCAGAACCGACTCTGTTAACATAATACTCCTCTAAATCATCTGATTTAGTTGCTTCAAAAGATAAATGTACTCTGTCTTTTATTGATCGAAAATTCTGTATAGCGAAGTTTACTATCATTTTTTGAGTCTGTTTTTGTAAATCAATTACAAAAATAATTAATAAAGTTCATAAAAAGCACTTTTTATATATGCTTAATGCTTTTTATTCAGATTATTTAACTAATCAACAACAAAATAGTAAAAAATATAGATTTAAACGCTATATTTTTTCTGATGGCTATCAGAAAGTATTTTATGGTTTATGATATGTGAGACGAAATATGAGTAAAAACTTTTCTTATAACTAAGAGAAGGGAAAAAATATATATTTTTGTTTGATGACCGAATTTCATAAGATACTTAAAGAGAACTGGGGATATGAGGAGTTCAGACCCCTGCAGCTTGATATTGTGAGGAGTGCCCATAGTGGTAATGATACTCTGGCACTGCTACCTACAGGTGGTGGTAAATCAATAACATTTCAGGTTCCGGCAATGGCTAAAGAGGGTATATGCATTGTTGTTACCCCGCTTATTGCACTTATGAAAGATCAGGTTGAGAACCTGCAGAAGCGTAAGATTAAAACAGCAGCAATACACTCCGGTATGTCTATGGCAGAGATATCGCTTACGTTGGATAACTGCATATATGGCGACTATAAATTTCTGTATGTATCGCCTGAGCGTCTTGAGACAAAACTGTTCAGAGAGAGACTGGTAAAGATGCCGGTGAATCTTGTGGCAATAGACGAGGCACACTGTATATCGCAATGGGGGTTCGACTTCAGACCATCGTACCTGAAGATTGCAGAGATACGCGAGCTGATACCTGATATACCATTTCTGGCACTTACTGCATCGGCAAAACCAAAGGTACAGCAGGATATTATTGAGTTTCTGAAGCTTGAAAACCCTACAGTAATAAAGAAGAGTTTTTTCAGAGACAATCTTGTATATGTGGTGCGCGAGACCAACGATAAGATTGGGCAGCTTGTAAAGATATGCAACAGCGTAAAAGGTACAGGTATTGTATATGTGAGTACCAGAAAGCGTACAAAAGAGGTTGCTCAGATACTTGCTCAGAAACGTATACGTGCAGATTATTACCACGGAGGGCTGTCGAACAATCTGCGTGCCGATAAACAGGACAGATGGCAGCGTGGTAGTACACGTGTAATTGTTGCTACAAATGCATTTGGTATGGGTATTGACAAACCAGATGTGCGATTTGTTGTACACCTGAATCTGCCCGATTCGCTTGAAGGATATTATCAGGAGGCTGGACGTGGCGGACGCGATGGACTAAAGAGCTATGCTGTGTTGCTGTTTAATAATACCGATCTGGCTAATATAAATAAGAAGAGTGAGCAGATGTTCCCTGAGATAGATGTAATGAAGCGAGTATACCAGTCGTTGTGCAACTATCTGAATATCCCGTATGGCGGAGGAAAAGGAATGTCGTTTGACTTTAATATAAACGAGTTTGCACGTAACTTTAAGTTCGATCTTATAACCGCTTTCTACTCACTTAAATATTTGCAGACAGAGGGCTATCTGGTAATGTCAGAGGAGGTGGCTAACCCGTCGAGAGTGCACTTTGTGGTAGATCGTGATGCTCTGTATAAATATCAGGTTGCAAATACAAGATTCGATGCATTTATAAAACTGCTGCTGCGCTCATATACCGGTATGTTCTCTGTTTATACACGTATTAATGAGGATGATCTTGCCAGACGTGCAGGGGTTACAGTGGAGGTTATATACAACTATCTGAATAATCTGGATAAAGCAGGCATTATACACTATATACCAAGACGCACAGGACCACAGATTGTACTTACATATGAACGTCTGCGTCCGGAATCGTTGCTTATATCAAAGGTTGATTTTGATATAAGACGTAAAGCAGAGCAGGAGAGGGTTGACTCGGTTATAGAGTATGCAACACGAAAGGATAAGTGCCGTAGCGAGATTCTGTTGGCATATTTTGGCGAGAAGGAGAGTGATGAGTGTAAACGTTGCGATATCTGTATAGATACATCAGATCTGAACCAGAAGGATATAGAGGAGCAGGTTATAAATGAACTCAGAGAGCAGGTATGCGATGCCGATTACCTTGCTCGCACAATAAAGGTTACACACAAAAAACTGATGCTGGTTCTTGACGATATGATAGACAGAGGTCTGATAATCAAAAATAACGATGGCTTTAGTCTCTGTTAACCAATTGCTAATGTTGGTGTAAACAACCTTATAGAGTCACCAATACAATTAATGCAGTAGTGTAAATCATCTGTTTATAAATTAAAAACTGTACTATATTTGCTTGTTGCGGTAGTATTATTGTATACCTTTGTATACTGAATAAATATTAGGTATGGAGCATCAATTAGATTCTACATTATACTCAAAAGAGGTTATTGAGTTTGTTACAGTTGCAAACGAAACATGTTCGTTTTTAGAGCAGTGCGATTCATTAGAGGTGTCCGATTTTATGGATAAACTGATGAAGATATTACCACTACTATATCTTAAAGCATCGCTTTTGCCAACTGTTGAGCCAAACTTTGAAGATGGAAACGAGAAGTTTGTTAGTGAGGGCGACTGGTTTTTTATAAAAAACAAGGTGCATAAACTTACCGGACGATTTGATGAGTATCCGGATATATTTGATCCTAATCAACCGGTTGAGTATGAAGAGAAGGTGAGCTCTATCTCAGAGAATCTTTCTGATATATATCAGGACATTAAAGATTTTCTGATGCTTTACAGAATTAGTACTGATGAGATAATGAATGATGCTATCTGGGAGGTAAAGATGAATTTTGACAGATATTGGGGACAACATCTGGTAAATGCGTTAAGAGCAGTTCATTATTTGGTACACCACAATTCGGAATATGCTGACAACATGGCTGATAACTTTGCCGACTTTAACGAGGAGGAGACAATACAGCGTAATATATCTGATAACTGGATTATCAGTAAACGTCAGCGCGATTATAAAGAAGAGGAAGACGAAAAGGAGAACGATTTAGATCTTTACTAGAGGGAATATTGCAGATGACAAAAAAAGACATTAGTACTGAGGAAATTGAGAAATTACCACTCAGAGGTTTTGAAGGAAAGATAGTTGTTGTAGATTCAGACGAGTTGATGAACAGAGCAGAGAACGAACTAAGATCTGCGAATATAATTGGGTTTGACACAGAGACAAAACCTTCGTTTAAAAAAGGACAGATAAACAAAGTTGCATTGCTACAGCTTGCTACAGAGGATACAGCTTGGCTGTTCAGACTTAACAAAACCGGGGTTCCCGGATATGTTTGCGATATCCTGTCGAACCCAAAAGTACTTAAGATAGGTGTTGCCATACACGACGATTTAATAAAGATAAAACAACTTGCACGTATTGAGCCTAAAGGCTTTGTTGAGCTACAGAGCTTTGTAGAGAAGTATGAGATAGAGTGCAAGAGCCTGAAAAAACTTGCTGCGCTTATACTTAATATAAAGGTATCTAAAGCACAACGTCTCTCAAACTGGGAGTCGGAAGATCTTTCGGCAGCACAGCAGAAATACGCTGCAACAGATGCCTGGGCGGCATATAAGATATACAACAGATTAATTTGCAATAACTAGATTTATATAACATATCTGAATGATTACTATTACTCTTAAACGTGGTAAAGAGCAGTCGGTTAAGAGACTGCATCCGTGGATTTTTTCGGGAGCTATTAAGAAGATGTCTGAAAAGAATCCGCAAGAGGGTTCGTTGGTTGAGGTGTACGACTCAGAAGGAGGGTTTCTGGCAAAAGGGCACTACCAGATAGGCTCAATAGCAATTAGAGTTCTTACGGTAAACAATGAAGAGATTACAACAGCTTTTTATACAGAACGATTAGAGCAGGCATATGCACTGCGTAAAAGTCTTGGTCTGGATAATGGCGAACAGAATAATACATATCGTCTTATACATGGCGAGGGCGATTTTCTACCGGGATTGATAATTGATATGTATGCAGGGGTAGCTGTGGTGCAGTTGCACTCTGTAGGAATGTATCGAGATCTGGAGATGATTGTTGAGGCACTGCACAACCTGTTTGGCGACAAACTTGTTGCAATATATAACAAGAGCGAGAATACACTGCCGTTCAAGGCAAACCTGAATGTAAAAGATGAGTACCTGTATGGCGAACCAAAAGAGCAGTTTGCTGTAGAGTATGGTAACAGATTTAAGATAAACTGGGAGAAGGGGCAGAAAACAGGATTCTTTATAGATCAGCGCGAGAATCGTAAACTGCTTGAGAGCTACTCAAAAAATAAGGATGTTCTTAACGTGTTTGGATATACCGGAGGATTCTCTGTATATGCAATGCGTGGTGGTGCAAAAACAGTGCAATCGGTAGATATATCAAAACGCGCTATTGATCTTACTAATACAAATATAGAGGAGAACTTTGGCGACTCACCAAACCACGATGCCGTGGCAGTAGATGCGTTTGATTACCTGAACAATATAGATCAGAAATTTGACCTTATTGTACTTGATCCTCCTGCATTTGCAAAACATATGAATGTGCTGAACAATGCCCTGCAGGCATACAAGAGGATAAACCAGAAGGCTATACAGCAGATTAAGCCGGGAGGTATCCTGTTTACATTCTCATGTTCGCAGGTAGTATCAAAAGAGAACTTCAGACGCTCAGTATTTGTAGCAGCAGCCAACACCGGTCGCAAAGTACGAATACTACACCAGCTAAACCAACCCGCAGACCACCCTGTAAACATATACCATCCTGAAGGAGATTATCTTAAAGGATTGGTGTTGTATGTGGAGTGAATTTCTATAAATGATATACATAAAGAGCATAGGTATGGTTACTATGCTCTTTTTTGGATGTCGAACATTGTAAAATGTTACCGAGATGAAAAGTTTTTGAGTTCGCCCAGTTGGCAGGAAGAACTAGCAATTAGCAAGGGTGTTGAGGAGATCCAATGAAGGAAACCATTATAAAAGTCATGGTTCTAATGAACAGAGACTTAATATAAGGCTTGTAGATGTAGAGTAACTTAGCTTTGGATCAGGCAAGTCTCAGAGTCAATCGTAATGTCTATTATTCGATACATGTTTTACATCCATTCCTTTTTTGGATTTTTTTCTTATTTCTGATTTTGTATATCTCTTTACCGTTCCAAATTTCATCAAAACTACTATAATCTAAGTTGCCGATTTCCATTGGCTCATTATATATCTTATAGCAAGGTCTGACCTTGTTATAAGCTGTAACAATTAATATTATATAGGGAAGTAAACAATTTCTTTTTCTTAACTTATTTAATTTTTTGTAGTTTAATCTTTGAGAATTTGCCTCTTTAATTAATCGGAATGTATTACATCCCATTTGAGTTGCTAATTTTTTAGCTGATTTTTGTTCTTGAATATTCCACGGAAGATTTAGCATTTGCCACTCTATAATTAATTTGCTTCTGTGTATCTTTTTGTAAGTTAGGATTTTAGTTAAATTTGACATTGCTAATTCTAAATTTCCATTTCTTCTGTATTTGTTATATATTTTGTCAGTGACACCATCAATTGCAACAATAAGTTTGGTCAATCCTGAAGTTACAATATTTTCCCAAAAAATATCTTCTTTTTCAATTGATAAAGTACTTGAAATAATAGTACCAATTCTATTTTCGTTGGCATATTTTATATATTTTAATACGTCGGTGTTTTGTAATGGTTCTCCAATATCATATAATGATACTAGAAACAAATTATCTTTTAACTTTTCAATTAATTTTCTATATAATTCAAAAGGATAAAAAACATCTTCTCTCTTATCACAACAATATAAGCAATTAATAGTGCATTTTCTGCTTATTTCAACTTTGAGAAATGATGGTTTCGTTGTAACAAACTCTCTTCCAATCTTCCAAAAATACAACGATTTTATAAAGTTTAAGATCTTTTTTAAAGAAGCATACTTAATAAAACTTAAATATCTACTCCAATGACTTTTGGGTATTTTTTGATAATTCATAATATTAGTTTTTTATGTTACATATAATAAATACCTATATGGCGTTTATGCTGTACCATTTTAATTAACTTCTATCAGTAAATTTGTATGAGTAAACTATTTCTGATGGTTTAAATGATACTGGTATTATAGTTTAGTTAAAAACAAATATATATTATATATTTATAATGTATACTGCAATGTGTAGTCTTGCATGAAAATGATTTGAATTGTTAAATATCTCTTTACTTTGTAAGTGGCTGATAAGCAATTGTTAATAACAAGGTGTTTTTGTGGGTCAGTGATTATTTGTGTTAAATAACGGTTATATAGTTACTTGAAATAAAACCTATATTCACACTGTTTTAGATGTGCTCTTTTTGTCTATCTGTTTTGTTTTTAGTGTTTTTAGAAAAACGTGATTGCCATACAAAATAGTGTTGTAAATGATAGTTGTATTTTGTAAGGCTAATTTAGAACTATTGTTATTTTCAGGATGCGACTTTCTGGTAATACAATTAAATATTGGACAAATTGTAAAGATTTTCTGTTTGTTCTAACATTTTGTTTTTTAATGTATTAATGTTGTTATTATCTATGCTCAGACAATCTTTTACATATTTGTTAAGACCTCCGTATTGTGAATCTATTTTGGTAAATGCTGCTTGCAAATACTTTCTGTTTGCTTTCATAGCCTCAAACATATCATCTCCAAAGGGTTTAACACATATTTTTTTAAGTATATCTCGTTTTTTCTGATCATGTGATTTACGTTGAATATTTGTGTATAGGTAATATCTGAATATTACTTCACGTTCTACTTCTAAAATAGATAGAATAATGGCTGTTATAATACCGGTATGGTCTTTTCCTCCGGCACAGTGATAAAGTGTAGTACCTGTTTTATTGCTAAGTATATCTTTTAAAATCATAGGAACAAGATCCTTTATATCATCGACCGTAGTTTGGGTTCCTTTAATCATCATCTTTGTAAAGTTTTCAGCGTTGTATTCACCTTCAACTATTTTTCTGTTAAACTCATTCGGATTTACACTATCTACTCCAGTCTGTCTGTGAAAGAAGCATGCTTCGCGTGGCATTCTGTCCGCGCTCAAATTAATCTCGTTTATGCTCCGAAAATCCAGAATTTTGTTTATACCAAGCCTTTCCAGTTTAATTAAATCATCGGTAGTAAGGTTACTCAATTTGTCTGATCTATAAAGTACACTTTTCTTAATATGTTTTCCTTCGCTGTTCCTTAATCCACCAACATCTCTTAAATTGTGTGATCCTTCAAGGATTACAACCCTTTCTTGAAACAGATCTTTTTTGCCTGAATATATATATCTTCTTTTACTATGATTGAGGTACATGTCATAATCACCATTAATATAATAGATAGAAGTAAGCTTAGTCTTTTTGTCTTTATTCATCTGTTTATTTTTCTTTTTAATGGTCAGATCTTTTGAATTATTATGAAGTTCATTTATGATATGCCAGAGAAGCATATAAGCATGCTAAACTGTATAGTTCGGTTTAAAATAATTTACTGTTTTGCGGGGTTGTGTTGTTCCGGTTGCTGTAGCCAGAGGCTACAATTGTTTGTATAGTATTTTTCAAGAAGTATGGTGAACTAATATAATTATATGTATTCAGTATAATGTTTAGTAGTTCTATAATCCGTATCATAAAATGTAGGTTTTTTGAATGGGATTTGCGTTAAGAATTTTGTGCTGTTTGACCGAAGGGAGATCACAAAATTTAGTAAATATCGTTCAGGAAAAAGCGTTAAGCATTTTATGTGACGGTGGCATTTTTGAATACTTTTTTTGCTATTGAAAAAAGTATTAGATAAATGGTTAGAATTCATGCAACTATTCTAATCTGGTAGTGTGTAAATGGAGTGTTTCGATTATATATTTACCCACCTCTGAGTTTCCTCCGAGGAGGAGGGTATCTTCGTGATTGTGCATTACTTAATGCGAATTGTTCTGCCTCGTAATTGTTGTACTTGCTATGTTTTAAGCTGCACCTTCAGTGCGATCTTTCGATTATTTAATGACCCGATGCTCTGCATCGGACTGTTTGTTAAACTAGGCTTTCAGCCTGTTATATTATGATTTACAATAAAATTAACCTATTATTTAAGGTTCGTCTTGAAGGGATATTTTGCATGTAATTACAGTCCAGTTTGATATTGTACTCAGTTATCCAATGCAGATCGTTAGCTTAAATTCTTGAATTTGTTCCGGTTGCTGTAGCCAGAGGCTACAATTGTCTGTATGTCGTTTATTAAAAGATCTGTTAGATCTAATTCGTAGTGAGGACACTACGAGTATCGTTTTGTATGAATGGAATGTTTCAATTATATATTTACCCACTTCTGTATCTCCTCAAAGGAGGAGAGTAACTTCGTGTTAATATTCTGTTTAGGTGAAATGTATTGTCTCGTATTGTTTAATTTGATATTCGTTTGACCAAATTCTTGAATTTGGTCAGGTTCGCTTTTTATCGCAGAACTTTTTAACCTGCTATAATTTGCACCGCAATTTGAGATTTTTTGACAAATTTTGAGACAGTTTGACGTGAGATTTTTTGACAAATTTTGAGAAAAACAGCAGATCAGCACCTCTTAAACAGCTCCAAAACCTTACTACTATTGGGGTAAAAGCACCCCATTATACATATCAATATTTCCAATATATCACCATATACACACATAACAAGCTGCTGTATTAACATTGAACGATTAAAGCAACATACCTGAGTACATATGGCAAAGCCTCTTATACCTAATAAAAACGGCTCTCTCAGGTTCTGGAATATACATTATTTTTCATGTTCTCAGAAAAGCAGCAGATCAGCACCTCTTAAACAACTCCAAAACCTTACTACTATTGGGGTAAAAGCACCCCATTATATATATCAATATTTCCAATATATCACCATATACACACATAACAAGCTGCTGTATTAGCATTGAACGATCAAAGCAACATACCTGAGTACATATGGCAAAGCCTCTTATACTTAATAAAAAAGGGTGTCCTCATCGCTTGGATATACAGTATTTTCACTTTACTTTTGGGGTATATTTACCACAAACATAAACACATGAATATCACTACTACACAGATAAAGGCTCTTAGAAAGCTTTTAAGCAAGGAAGACAAAGAAAACATAGCTTTGCACACAGGTAAGAGTAAGAAGACTATAGAGAATATTTTACAGGGTGACAGGTATAATGATCAGGTTGAGGAGCTAGTACTTATAACTGCAAAGCAGAACCTTGCAAAGTACTTTAATATAATTGCTGATATTGAGGCAAAGAACATCAGAACTATATCTGTAGAAGAATACAGAAAGCACAGACAGTCATCTGTATGGTCAAAGGATGAGTTTTATACAAGATACATGGATATATACCTGCGTCTGGTAAGCTTAAAGGTTGAGGATTGTGAGACGTTATGGCAAACGTTGTGGAAAGACTATAAAGACATAATTAAGAAACCTGAATATTGTATTGATTTGTTTGTCAGGCTAATTGGTGTTAACGATGTTGTTGCTACAAGGTTCTATAATAAAGAGGTTAAGATGTTATAAAAAAGGCTCTCACAATGAGAGCCTTTCTTTTAAATAAACGTTAACACTTCTAGGTATATCCGTGCCGGGATGAACAGCAAGAACATCTTTTCTAATGTTGTTTTGTACCAATCTCTCCGGCTGCTCTCAACACCAGACACCTCAACTGTTATTGCAAACTTTTTGTATTGTGCTCCTGCATCATATTTTTGCTGAGAGTTATATCTGCTCTCTGAATTGTGCCTGTTAACATACTCATATTTAATAGTTGCTTTACTGGCACCAATAGCCTCGCAAAGCAATTCTACTGAGCGTGGCGTGCCTGCTTGGCGGGTAATAGTCTGAATCTTTTGAAGGAAAGCACGCAGGCTTATAGCTGACAGATCAGAGGGTAATATCTCACGTGGTATACCAAACATTTGCAACCATAAATCAAGCTTATAGATATCTTTTTCGTTTTGTGGGTCAATCTTCAGGCTTTCAATATTAAGCTGTTTTAAACGGTCATTAAAGACCGAATAAAGAGCATTTGTAAAATCTGTTTTTATACTATCAGGTAACATAATTAATGTGTTGAAATGTTAATAGTTCCTTTGATATAAAACTCACCAACTTTCAGTGTTGGGACGTTTGTAAATGCAAGAGCTGTAACCTGTGATACTCCTCCTGCTTTCAAGAGCTCTTTTTCAAGATCATAAACACCAAAAGAGGAGCTGAATGACTGCGATAGTTTACCAAAATAACTGCTGAGTTGAAAGTTAATATTTTTAAGTAGCTCAGCATCGTCATAACCTAACTGCTTTAAAATAGATACAGAGCCATTAACAGGTACAGTTACAGGTGCTTTAAATGTGATATCATCACCTATTATACCAAATGAGGGATTTAACAGCGTTTGATTTACTTTAAGCTGCACATCACTGTCAGGAACTTTGCCTGATACAATACCGTCAGTCTCTGACTTTTCAAGTATTGTAACTTTTAGCACTCCCGGAGGCAATGTTTTGTCCTCTCTTTTTGACATTATAAAGGCATCAAGAACCTCAGGTATTGCCTTTACCTTGCTCTCATATGCCTGCTTTGTACCATTTACAACAACAGCATACGTCTTTATTATACGGCTACGGTACTGATCATCGGTCTCACCAGTACTGCGGGTATATCCAAAGAGCTCACCCCATCTATCTAGGGCTACACCTGTAGCCGTCTGTACAAAGTTCTGTTGCATAAGCTGCTCCATATCTATACGTATATTAAGCTCTCTGTATGCAAATACATCTGCAAGTATACGTTCTGGTGATACTTCAGATATCTTCTGTCCGTACTTTTGCTCTATATGAGCAACTGTATTTGTTATAATCTTTTCCGGGTCTTTATCAATAAACTCGTGCATAGTACTCTATTTTAGAAGTGTAGATAATTGTTGTTTTAATAATTGCAGTTGAGGTATTGCATCAGGTGATATAGTATCGCCTTTAACTGTTTTAAGACCAGATAACTGATCAATAATTTTATCCAGTACCGTTTTTAGGTCTGTTGATGCTCCTTTTATCTCAATCTTATCTGATACATTGAATTGTGTATTACCTTTTTTAATCTCCACCTTATCAGATACTTTTACTGTTACATCACCCTTTTTAATCTCTACACCTTCAGAACTTTTTATAACCTCTGTGGTATCAGATTTATATATTGTGCCTTCAGTATTGGGTGCTTTATCCTGGTCATTAAACATTGCACCTAAACATACTTTTCTGGCACCAAGGTGGCACGCTACAGACTCACCAACTTTTGGTTTATAATACAATTGCTGTTCTGTAGTATATGGGTACAACATATTGCACTCTATATCACTATCCAAAGCGGGAAAACTGACCACAACAGTAACCTCTTTAACCTCTTTTATCTCTCCAAATTCTATCATTTTGCTATAAGTATTTTAGTTGTATATCCTCCTGATCTTGATATCTCATGCTCTGACTCCTTTATATAGTAGTCATCTGAGAAACGTCCGGCATTTATCAGCCTTAACTTCATACCTGCTCTACAGCCTACATTGCCAACAACAGTAAGTTCTAATTCAAGTTCCTGTTTAGCTATATCTTTCAGCCAGTCCGATGCTGCTTTTTGAGCTGCTGAGTTACTGTCTACCTCTTGCCAGATCACAGCATCACCACCATCATTACTGCTTGTGGCTGTGCCTATGTATGTAGTCTTTTTCTTCTCATCATACCACTTACATGTACACTTGCTGTATTTGCCGTCTGATTTATCGCTGAATGAATAATCAATAACATTATCTAGGTCTATCTCTATATAGTGGCTTGCTTTCTTAATTGAATCAAGGTTATACAGTATAAGATCATTGCCCTCTATCTTAAATATCTTACCTGTTTTGCGTGCCACATACTCCATAAAAGCAATATCTTTCTGTTTCTGCTCTCCGCTGTATGTTCCATCTGTCTCACCTTTAACTGTAAGACCAAGTTCTGAAGCAATATCTTCAGCAATTTTTTTTATTGCTACAGATTTGTGATGCTTAGTTCTTATGGGCTTATTCACGCTATTGCGATTTACAGAAGCTGCGCGAATAGAACAGACATCGCCCGCTGATCTGCTGCCAGTAAGCACAACCTCATATACAAAAAACAGCCCGCAATCAAGTAAAGCTGTATTCTCATATCCCAACTGTGCAGATACCTTATCGGTGCTTTTAGGATACCAGTCATTCATAAAGTTGCGCTGCTCATCTTCAAATGTTAGTTCCAGTTCAGCAGCACGTGACTCTAAAAAGTCTTTAAAAATGATTGATTCTAACAGAGGAGTAAAATCCTTTGTCACATCACTATCATTGTATGTTATTATAAATTCGGGTTGATTGATGACTTGATCCATGGTGCATTATTTAAGGTCTTTTTCTTCTTTTTTACTTTAGGCAATACAATTTCAATTCCTCCATCTATAGCAAATACAGGGTCTTCTTTTACTGAAGGATTTGCCATACGTAAATCAAACACGTGTTCGGATGATCCGTAAGCCATTATACTAATAAGGTGCCACCTGTCGCCTTCTCTGGTAATGTAGTACTGAGTATCATCCTTTTTTCTTATCTCCTTTTTAGGTTGCTTTTTAACCTCCTCAATCTTTCTGTATTCAATAACTTTGCGGGGTATATACTCTGTTATCACTATTGAGATATCAGCAGCGTATAACTTACCTTTAGCATCAGTCTTTTGAACAGTAGTATTAATTGATGATAGTGTATATTTTCCTTTATATCTGCCATCGGCAAACATAAAGTGTTGAGGTTGCTGAGTCTCTAATATCTCATCGAGTAAAGAGAGTATCTGCTCTATATTATGACCTACACCGTAGTGTAATGATAATGTAAGTTTAATCTTTCTTAACTCTTTACCCATGCTTTGAGTTACAGGAGCACCTTTTATAAGCGGGTGTTCCACCTCTGTAGAGTTTACACTCTCATCAAAAGCTGTTAAGCCGTCTGTGTTGGTGAGTTCAATATCACCAAACTTTGCATATATCTTACCTTGCATATGATAATCTTTGCTCTCGTTTTAACTCCTCTTTAACAAGCTTTACAAGCTCGTTTTTTTGATCTTTAAGGAGCTGTAATAAATCTCTTTTACTCTTCTCTGTCATATCACCAGACACATTTATTGTAGGTTGATAGTTTACCTGTACCTCTCTTACCTGCTCAGCAGAGGTGAATGAGTTAGCTGCAATGTTTGTATTCATATTACCAAGCTCAGCAGTATAATCGTACTCACCTATATTTGAGCTGTCAAATTTTGAAATGTCAGGTAGTTGAGGATTCATTTGAGCCTCTTCAGCAGCTTCCTTTGCCTCCTCTTCAGCTAAATGCTTGTCGTAGTTATCACCAATTGATAAAGCTGTATCTTTTGCTTTATCCCACGACTTCTCTAATCGTGCAGAACCTGCCTCTACACCTTTATCAAATCCCTCTGATATTGCATCTCCTGCACCTTCCAGTCCGTCACCTGAAAACAGAGAACCAATGGCATTGCCTATACCTTTAATAAGCTCCCACAGGAACTCAAAAGGAGCTATAATAAAATCAATAATAGACTCACCAAAACCTTTTATAGTATCCCACATTGTATCTAAAACAGCCCGGAACTCAGCAAACTCATTGTAACAGTAGACTACTCCTCCAATCAATGCAGCAATAAGGCTTATTATAATACCTATTGGATTTGCATTCATTGCAACATTTAATGCCCACTGTTTTACTGTTAGAGCTGCTGTAACAACACCCTGTTTCATCATAAGTGCTGTTGTTGCCAGTGTAGCACTACTATATATAGATGATATTGTACTACCTGCTATCATGGCACCATTTTTAAGCCACATAAAAGCAGCTCCTGCTTTTGATACAATACCATGTTTTAATGCTGCACCTACAGCTAACCATGTCTGTTTTCTGAAAAGCTTCAGTATCCTGTTACCTATTAAAAGAGCTCTGTTCTTTGCCCAGATAAACTCGGCAGCTCTTTTCGCGCTAGTGCCAAACAGACGTACTAAACGTGCTGCCTGCCCCACATTATTACGTGCCATTGCTATATTCATTAACCTGAATACACCAAGAAACTTTCTGAATGCACCAACTGTTGATATAACACTCTTTATTAATGTTGTTCCTAATGTTATAACCTTGTATGCACCAATAGCAACAACACCTTTTATAGCAACAGATATTAATGTTTTTACAGCATCACCATTATTCTTTGCATACTTACCGAGTATATCTATATACTTGGTAACATCTTTTATTGCCTGAGTCATTGCAGGCATAGCAGATATACTTAGTTCCGATACGGCTAGTTTAAATTTACCAAGAGCTGTAGAGGCAACACCTGATCCTGTCTGGGCAATCTTCTCAGACATTTTGTAATACAGCCCTCCTTTACTGGTAGCTCTCTGCATTGCATTTGCAACCATATCGGCTGATATTGCTCCTTTACTCATCTCAACTTTAAGCTGTGCCATACTCTTACCAGTGAGAGCAGCAATATCTTTTAGCGGGTTATAGCCACTATTAATCATCTGTAGCAGATCCTGCCCTGATAGTTTACCCGCACTCTGCACCTGTGCAAAAGCAAGCCCCAAACCTGATAATCTCTCTTTATTACCACGTGCAATATCGCCTAACATACTCATATATGGCATTACCTTCTTATGAGCTACACCAAAACCTAATAGTGTTTCAGACACTTTGTAAAGGTCTGTATTGTCGTAAGGTGTTTTATTGGCTTTTGTATTAATTGCAGTTATCATATGGTGAGCCTGTTCAGCCCCCTTCAGCATTACCTCATAACCGACCTGAGTATTTTCAAGACTTGCACCCAGATTAAAGAAACCTTTAGCCATATTAGCAACAAAACCACCTACAGCCAACTGCTTCATAGAGTTAAATTGACGGTTCAGAGCTTGTACACCTGTTGCAGATTGATTAACTTTACGGTTAATATTGCTAAACACACCCCCGGTGTTATTAGCAGCATCGAATATTATTTTTAAACTTAACGTTTCTGACATGACTACATTTTTGTTGTATTTGTTTTCTGGTATTGTGATTTTATACTTTGTCAGTTATCTTTTTAAGATATTGGGCTTATTAGGAAAAGGAGCCAGTCATCTTTTAACAACTCCTGAAGAGATTGAGCAAAAGCGCAAACGCCGTAAACGTAGAAAGCAGAGGAGGATTAACAGGAGGAAAGCTAAATAGCTACTCCTCCTGATCTTGTTTACTCAGCTCGGTGTACCAGTTGAGTTTATCAATCCAGAATGTCAGCTCCTGAACTGACATTTTTTTTACTTCTGTACTGGTAAACCCGCCTTCTTTGACAATGAGGAAAACTGCTTTTGAGACATGATCAAACCCTTTGAGGTTAAAGCCTCCTGTAATTGCAAAAAATCCGCAAAAGGCAGTTTTTTCACCTCCTCGTATGGTATTTGTTGTCCGTCAAAAGTTGCTAATACTGATAAAAGAGCTGCTGTTTGCTCAACCTCTCCGGCTGTTGATCCGGCAAGTTGCGCTGCTCTTATAATATCTTCTACTGTACCTTTTCTTATAACTACCTCTTTGTAGTTTTTTTCATCTTTTGCTACTGTTATTTTCATCTGTTTATAATTGTTTTTTATTTGCCAGATGGAACTCCGCATTATAATCATCCTCGTGTGTGTGAATGACCATTCTCATGCTTCGTTTCATCTTTTATTATTGTTTTAAGTTTTAAATTATCCTCTTACTCTTCCTGTTGGATTACAATCCTGACGTACATTAACTGTTGCTGTTTTTTGCGATGTACGTACAGTAAATTGCCCTGTAAAATTGTAGTCTGTATCGTTGGTTCCTTTAGCCTCTATTACCACGTTTGTACTTCCTATACCTCCTGTTGGAGGGTTAACGGTGTAGAAAAAATCTACACTCTCTACACTCCACGGATGTGATGCCACGATGGTTATATTTGTTTGTGCTCCTATAAGGTGAAACAGACTTACACTATCCGGTGTAATGTCTAGCACATTATGTACATAACCAAGTAAACACCGGGCATCTTTTTTAGCAATAAAATCACTGATACCTGAGCAGTAACGACTATCGAAAATACCGCCCACTTTAGCCTTTACCTCAGCCTCTGTTTTAGCTGATCCGTTTGCATTGTAAAAAATCTCTCTAAAGTCTGTTACACCAAAAAGAGTATATGCATCTTCAAGATAAAAACCACCTGCGCTAAGTGTTGTCATGGTACTATTTTTAACGATTTTACTACTAATCCAGCCATATTATTACCTTGTCCATTGCATAAGTAATATGTAGATATTGGACTGGATGCACCTTTATAATTAATGAACAGTGTTGATTCTGAATAACCAGAACCAATAAAGTTGAACTCATTTACAGAGTTTGTAAGATTATTAACACCTTTCGTTTGTATTGAATAAGCTGAAAATGATTGATTAATGTCACCGTTCTTATCTGCCTTACTTGCCAAACCAGATGTTAACTCTGCTTTTGTTGCTTTACTGGCAAGAGCATTGGCAAGAGCCTGCTCACCTTCAGGGAATGCTTTAAAAGCGTTAATCATCTCAACAAGTGTATTAACAACACCGTCAGGATTCTCCCGCACAAGCATCTCAATATCTGCTACTCTCAGGTTAAGATTACTTGTACGTTTAGCAAGCTCCTTTGCCTGTTTGTTTGAAATACCATCAGCTCCACCCTGCACAGGATCATTCTCCTCTATCTGGTAAACCTCGCTGTTATTCCAGTTTAATGTATCTGCTCCGCTTTCGTCAATCTTACCCATAACTGTTACTGATTAACTTTGAACATGAATAGTTGATCTATAGCACCAATAGCCAGAATGCTATTCCATACATCAACCTCTACTATTTGCAGATCACCTATAGCCTGCTTTAAATAGTATACACTCATTGTGTGCTCAATACCTGATACTTTATCACCCGGCTTAAACGTACCTAAAGGGATACTTTTAAATACACCGTTGATAATACATGTAAGAGGTTCCTGTGTTAACTGCCCACCCGGATTGTATTTCTCTACATTGGCACGTAACACCAAGTTTGTTGCTGTTGTAAGGTTTGCCCCCGCCAACACTTCAGGGTAAAAACTATTCCACTTAAGTTTAGCCTCCATCTTTTCAAGTCCTACGGGAAGCTCAACAGTTGCATACATACCAAGAGCTTTAAACTCTGCCATCTTCTGTTTAATAGTCGGAAGGTTTATCTCTTCCAGTTTACCAAGCAGGTTGACACCATTTATATATACATTTGCGTTTGATATCTTATTAATCATATTAAAGACTTTTTAAAAGGGTTTTAAACGTGCTTAAAAGATGCTTTTAAGCTTATCAATATCTACCACCTGTTCAAAGGTTATTTGCTCCAAACTAGGTGCATATGTGATGATGTTTTTAAAGGATAATTTACCTTTTGCAACCTCTTGCGGTGGGTTATCATCTTTATCTACAATACACTCACCTGCTATTATTACACCTTTACCAACCATATTGCGCAGATGTGCATTTACAGTATCCAGAATAAGGTCAATAACAAGAGGTGTAATTGTCTTATCCGCAAACTTTAACGCTCCTGAAAACAGAGCCTCTGTAATATTCTGCTTAACAGCAGAGCATGATATCATTGCATCGCTTAACTCTGTTGCAGGAAATGCACTTGTCCAGTTTCCCCAAAGCCTGTAACCAGATTTAGCCAGGCGCAGAACTGTAACTATACCCTGAGCATTTAACAGGTTTGTATCTGCTGTAGAGTCTTGCAACGAAGCTGTTATCTTTACACTCATTCCTGTAACGCCAGTTAACTGGTAGTTACTTGGTGAGTTCCAAAAACCTGTTTCTGCATCACGTGCAGCTTTACCTGCTGCCTCAAAAGCAGACAGTGCAAAAGGTTGTTGCTCACTCTCATGCTCATTATAATACATAAGCTCAGGAAAGGTGTAAATAACATTCGTTTTACTCAGGTTATATGTACTGTTTCGCTCTGTTAAAGCTGCTGTTACACTATCAGCAGCAATATCACATATTGCTGTAGCATTAAGCTTTGCAGATATATCATCAAGCTTGTTCATTACAGCAACAACCTGTGAGTATCCCGGTGCAATAATTACATTTGGTTTTAGCCCAAAATCAGTCTCTGCTATATTCAATAACTCAATACCTGCTGTAATTTTAGAGGTAAAGTCTACTGCACTTGGCAGTGTCTTTTTACCTATATTAGATGCCCAGTTACCATGTTCATCTTTTGTCATTTTACCTGAAGTAATAAGAGCCGTTGCCTCAGCAGTTGTAAGAACATTAATTGCAATTACCTTTACTTTTGCATGTGTAAATATTATCTCCAGTGCTCCCGGAAGTGTAAAACCTCCTATGTTATCACCAAACAGCTCTTTTGCCTGCTTCTTTGATGTAACCAGTTTTGCTGAATTGGTATCGCCTTTTGAAGCTGTACCAACAACAGCTATTACCGTATCACCAGATGCAAGGATAACGGGTTTTTCACCCTCTTTTACTGTTATACCGTGTAAGTAACCCATGTTATTAGTTATTAATGGTTAATTCTTTTGTATTTATCAGGTTGCTGTATTTGTAGGTTATAATCACTTTTTTGCGTCCTACACCATCACTTACAACCTCAACCTTTTTAAGGTCTATCTCTTTTATATATGTAGTAACCTGATCTATTACAGATGTCTTAATATCAAGGTCAGATGCACTGTCTAAAAGAGCAGGTGCATCTAAACCAAGATTCTCACGAAAAGGTACAGAGTACATCTGTGTGTTAAATAGTATATCTAACTGCTGCTGTACGTCAGGTTCTCCACTTTGCTTAAACTTCAGAGTAGCCATCTTTTATAGTATTTATTTCTGAGTTTATAAACTTCCACTTCTGCCCGAACTGCCACACTCCGTTGTTCTCATCTAAAAACCGCTCATCGTTAAACTCTAAAGGCTTTGCACTCTCTGCCACCTGAGCACCCTGTAATGTCTCATATGCTTTATTCAGGGCTGTATATATTCCTTTATCGCCTCTTAGATTCCTGTAGACAAATACTATCTCAAATATGTACTCCTGCCTGATCAGTGTACCTGCCAGATCAGTCTCTTTTGGAGCCCGTCCTGCGTAACGTACCAGAACCTCACCAACAGCAGACTGTAAAAAGTACTTGTTCGGGTTTTGAGGGTACGCTTTCACTGATCCGTTAACAACATCCTTTAAAGTATCTATTATAGTATCCTCAAAATCCTGAATCATCGGAATACCCTTTTAAGTATAAACAGTGTGCTTATAGAAGCAATGATTATAAAGAGTATAAACCACTCATTACGCCACCATGGTTTTGTGATGGTTTTTGTCTCTTTATACTCCTTTATCTGCTCTTTTAGCACCTCTATCTGTTTAAGATATACAGTGGTATCAATTTTAACCTCTTTAGCCTGTAGCTCTAAATATGGCTTGTTGTTCTTTACTCCGGCTGTAGCCTTTGCAAACTCATTTTCAAGAATCAGAGGAGGTGTATTTATTATGTTCTCACGATCTTTATATATAATAATCGTATCACCTTTTTGTATTAATGTATCTGTATGCTGTATAACCTTTGTAATATGAACAGGTACATGTTTTACAAGTGTATCAACTCTTATAGTCTCCTTAGTTTGTACATTGGTACTGCGTGATGTTGCGCAGCTTGACATCATCATGGTACCAGTAAGCAGCAATATCACTACTGGTACATTTGATTTACCTTTAAAATTCTCTTTAATCTTATCTTTAGCAAAAAACAGAGGCATTGCAGAGGCAAAGAAAGCTGCTAAACCTGTAAGTGTTGCCTTATCAAAGAATACAAGAACAAAGCCTGTTAATATTAGTACTGCTCCCAGTAGTGTAGTTTTCCAGTTTTTGAATATACGATCTGTCATTATACTTATTTTAAAAGGTTTATATTCTGTTTAATCTTCTGTATTGCAGTAATCTGCTTTTTGGATATGCTTGTATACATACCTGATTGCTCTGATTGCCACCCAGTACGTATACATTGTTACTATCCTCATTTATATAGATTGCCACATGTCCGTATGCACTGTGTCTGCCTTTACGCCAGAACACCGCTATATCTCCAATCTGAGGAGTTGATACCTCTACGCCTGCATTTAACCAGGAACGTGCATTTAACTTTGCTGTGTACTCATATCCTGACTGCTTTGCAACCCAGTTAACAAACGCCGAGCACCATGCCGTCTCATCGTCTTTAACCCATGAGTGACCGATCTCTGAGAAATATTTTACTACCTGAGGGTTATCTACTGATCCGGGTATCTCTTTGATACCATACTGACTAAGAGCCAGTTTTACCATGTCGTTATTCATTGCTTCTCTTTTAGTTTATTTCTATTTACCATTATTGAGTATATACCCGCTATTATGGCTACAAGTGTTGCAGTTATAGAGAGTATTGTATGTACATCCTGCCAGCTTATGCCTGCACCTATAGCAGATATTATTGCACTTATTATATCCTTATTTGTCATTTTAAATAGCCTGTAAATCCTGCACCAAATTTGCGTGATGAGGTAGTGTATTTTATTCTTGATTTTTTTACCGGGTTATCTGTTTGCGACTCTTCAGGCATTTTAAGTACAAGGCTTCTGCTCTTTATCTTCTCTAATGTCTTTAATGATCCCTTATACAGAGCTACAATATTATCCGGTATATTTGCTTCATCCCGTTTCTTGTAAAAGCGGAATTTCATTATATCACAGGTCAGAACTGTTACTATTCTGTCAGGTTCTTGCAGAGGTAGCGGGTAAACCCCTCTCAGATACAACTCTATTTCACTAACAGCATCTTTGTTTATATCCTCTATTGCCTTATTGTCTGTTGTACCATCCTCATTGGTGCAATAAACCTCAAAAAACTCATTACCTACATGCGTTTTAAACCCCTGCTCTGTTGTATAAATCATATCCACTTATGTTTTTTATATTCTTACTCTGTATCGTATACCGTTTAATACCCGTTTAAAAGCGTTCAAAACCGTTTAAAAAAGAATACGTTTAGTGTATCTCCTTTTGTTGTGAGTTATCGTCTGTATGGCTCTTTTTTGGTTTATCAGATTGATATCTCTTAACTGCCTCTTTAAGCTCCTTATCAGACATGTTAAAATTCATCTCCTCTGCAACACTTCTGGCAGCTTGCTCAGCCGTTACCTTATCGGTAACAACTGAGCGATTTAACCCTAAAACAATTATGTCTATTCTGCCCATAACCTTAAATCTTAATACCTGCCAGACGTGATACTGCTTCATCTCTGAACAGTGCAGAGTCGGCAATGAGTTCTACCATTGTCTCATAGAAGTTACTTACTCGTGAAGGATCATATACCTTAAAACCATCCTCAGTAGTAAGGAAACTTAAACCCGCCTCCTCTTCAAAAGAGGTGCAGTATAGAGAGGCACAATCGTTTGAGGTTCCGCACGATTCTGCAAATGGTATAATAGTGTCTCCTGAATCCTCAATATTGATAAGAGGTATATTGTTATATAGCACAATAGGCTTCCCGAAAGAGTCTTTTGTATGTTTGATATACTCTCTTGCAATTGTGCCAAGTCTCGCAATGGTCTTACCATTACCGATAACCACCTTATTTATACCTTTTGTTGTTGCTATTATATAATCAATAGCCTCTAAAAACGCCTGTTGTGAACTCTTTGCATCATCACTATTACCTGTAAGAACCTGCATACCATTAGTAGCCAATTTGGTTGTCTGAGAAGCTTTTGCCATAACTCCTAAACCTCTAAAAGCTTCAGAGTCTTTGGAAGGATCACCAGATATCAGTAGTTTATGAAAGCGTGTTGCTATTCCCGGTGCTGTACGTAGCAGTTGAGACATTGTCTCTGAGGCGATGTCAAAGCCCATACGCTCTCTTGCAACATCTATTTTTACTGTATCACCAATAAATTTACGTGTTGCTGTTACCCATTCAGGTTTACCAATCTTCTCAGGATATTTGTTATCAAGATTACGACTGGAAGCTGTAAAAGCTCCTTGCTGTTTTCTACCTGTTGAACTATCTCCGGGCTTAGAATAGAACTGCACATGATTGCGCAGTAGCGGAGAATATTCTAAAACCCTGTCTAATACCTCCTTTGTTGTTGCATCGTTTGCTGCTATTTGTTGTAGTAACATACTTATATATTATTAAAGGTTTGAAAATTTATCTCTTAGCTCATCTACACCCGATGTGCCCTCATCACCATCTCCTTTAGAGAATTGTGTTACACTGCCCTGTATTACCTTTTTTGAAGGTTTTGCTACAAGAGACTTTAATACTGCTGAGAACTCATTTATAGCCGTTTTCTTTACCGTCTCGCCCTCTTTCTCAAACTCTAAAGGCTCTTTTACTCCTGCCAGAACTTTTGCTATTCTGAGCACCTGAGCAAAGTCAACTTTACCTTTGTACTCCTCCTTTGAGAACTCCTCTTTAAAGGCATCTACCTTCTCTTTTTGAGCATCTTCATGTGCCTGTTTCTCCTTCTTGTCAAGTTTCTCCTGTAGCTCTTTGTTTTTTGCTTCAAGCTCTTTCTCTTTTTCCGTCATCTTCTTATCCGGTTTTTGATTGTTATTATTATTAATGTTGTTATTGCCGTTTACCACACTCTGCAAAAAGTCCAGTACTGTATCTACCATAGATGGCTCTTTGAATGAGAAGTCATTAACAGCATTAAAAAAGAGTTCACCCTCTTCTGAGAACTCCTGATATGCATTCTCCTCTACAGCAGGATTCTTTACCATGCCTATATGCGTTATTGCTCCATCTTTAAGGCGTACACTGATCTTGTCTCGCTTAAGCTCTTTTAAAGCATCAATACTCTCTTCGCTAAACTCTGCATCAGCTCTCTCAAAGCCTATGCTTTTTTTACCTTTCTCATCGTACAGCTTTAGTGCTGTCTTTTTTACCCACCCAACAACAGGCAGATCATTTTTAGGATGCCCCAGTACAACTGGTATCTTCTCTATATTTCCGGTAGTAGTCTTATTATATATACCATCAATATTGTCATTACTGAAGGTTAAACCTTTATGTGTACCAGAGGTAAATAGTCGTAAAATCATATCTGTGTTTTTTATTGATTTCGATATCCAAAAGTATACAGTATTATATTGTCTCTTTCTTCAATAATACACTAAAATAGAGCTTCGTACAGGGGTATATTTGCAATAGTTAAAAACAGATTCAATGAGTAAAAAAACACTATATCACGACAAGGCAAAAACCCACTATGTTGAGGATCAACTTACATATGAAGATGTTGCAACTCAGGTACCTGTAAGTGTCCGTACTCTTATAAAATGGGGTAAAGAGGGTAACTGGGAGGTGGAAAGAGAGCAGTACAGTATGTTTAAAGCCGATCAGAAAGAGAGGGTTAAACGTATTATCAATAGGCTTGGAAAATCAATTGAGGATGCTCTGGAAGAGAACAAAAAGGTAAGCCCTCAAACCCTTAATAACTACGATAAACTCAATAAGTTATATTTTAAATTCGCAGAAGAGGAGAGAAAAGAGGAGCCTAAGGAAGCTGACGGAGACAAAGGAGATGTATCAGATAGTACCATAAAGGCATTTGAAAACATGTTTGGTAAAAAGTTATGAGAAAACGTATTAGTAAGAATATTGATTATGCGAAATTTGGCTTTCTCCCTTATCAGGTCAGATGGTTAGAGGATGAGAGCAAAATAAAGATATATGAAAAGAGCAGGCGTATAGGTATTACCTATGCACAATCATTTGAAGACGTTATTGATGCAGGTGTATATGGCATGTATGATGTATGGTTTAGCTCAAATAACGATCTTAACGCTCGTGAATATATAAGATACTGTAAAAGCTATGCATCAACACTAGACCTCATAATAAAGGATGTAACCGGTGAAACTGTTACAGAGGATGCAAAAACATACTGTATTGAATTTAAGAATGGTTGCAGAATAACTGCTGTGTCATCATCTCCTGAACAGCTCCATGGTAAAGGTGGTAAGATGGTGCTTGATGAGTTCGCCAGAAGGGAGGATGAAGCTGAAACATGGGAAGCTGCATCGCCCGCTGCACTGATCTGGGATTATCCTATAAGAATCATATCTACTCATAAAGGAAAGAACAGTATGTTCTATGCCTTTCTAAAGAAGGTCAGAAAGGGTCTGGTACGATGGAGCCACCACAAAACAACATTTACAGAGGCTGTTGCACAAGGATTAGCCGACAAGGTAAAAGACAGAGCTTTAAACGATACAGAGAGACAGGAGTATATTGATACTGTTAAAGAGGAGGTTGCAGATGATACGATTTGGGATCAACAATTCATGTGCGAAGCAGCAGACGAGAGCGAAACTTTTATACCGTATGCTCTATTAGAGGCTAATGCAAGCACTGAGTTACTGGCATTCTGTGATCTTAAAGATTGTAAAACACTGTATGCCGGACTTGATATTGGTCGATTTAAGAACCTGTCACTATTATGGGTAATAGAGCAGGTTAGCAGCGTGCACTATATAACACGCTTTATTAGACCTATTGAGGGTACTGATTTTCCGAGACAAGAGGAGATAATAAACCCTTTTGCATCGTTACCAAATATGCGCAGAATTTGCATTGATCAGACAGGTATGGGAATTGGTTTAACAGACTACCTTCAGCTCAGACATGGAAAGTCAAAGATTGAAGGGGTAACATTTACAGGCCCGGTTAAGGAGTCAATGGCTTTCAGAGTTAAGAAATGGTTAGAGGATCATATATTTAATGTACCGGATGATCAGACAATACATGATGATTTTCACAGTGTAAAAAAAGAGGTTACTACAGCGGGTAATATTCGTCTTAAAGCAGATACTAATAATAAGACAAACTCACATGCTGACTGGTTTTGGGGTGCTGCTTTGGCTTGTGAGGCAGCAAGCAGTAAGCCTTATAATAAACCAAAGGTTACAACCCGCAAGGCAAAATTAAAAGGTCGTTTAAATAAGCTTTTAAAAGGATTTCAAAAATGATAGAGGTTAGAATAGACAATATTGATAGCGTTATTAAGCAGCTTAAAGAGAAACAGATATTAATAAGTAAAGCTGAGAATAACAGACAATTCAGACGCTCAACAGGTCAACTGCTTGTGTCACGAGCAAAGTTGAATATAGAGAACTCTACAGCAGGAAACATACCATATAAACCGCTTGCAAACAGTACCAGAAAACAGAAAATAAGACAAGGGTATACAGATAAGCCATTGGAGAGAACAGGGCTACTTAAAAGCTCTCTGAACTTTGAGACAAATTCAGGGCTGTATATAACAGCTATGAATTACCTGAAGTATCATCAGAGTGATGAACCAAGAACAAAGCTACCACAACGTAAAGCCATAGCAATTACAACAGCAGATGGCAGACAGATAGAGAAATATTTAATCAGAGCAATCAAAGGGTAAGAAAATGAAGACAATAAACGAATCGGTAACGCTTAAGCATAAGCTTACCAAAGCATTAAATATACTGCCTAATCCTTCAGAAGTACTGAAGAGTAAAAAGGCTGTTATAAATCTGTTTAAAAAGACTGAAAAACACCCCGATATATACCCCGAAGTACAGGGTTATAAAGATGGTATATGTAAACTTATACCAAAGGTTACAGGTAAAGGTACCGAGTTATTCAGTGAGATACTATCAGAGTTTAATCTGCGTGAATTTATGCGTGGTGTACTCGCTGCACGTGACTACGGTTATGCGGTGTTGGAGATTACAGAGTACAAGGAGTATAAAGGCAAAACAATACCTGCAAAAATAGAGCTTGCACCTACTGAGATGTTTGGTTTTGATAGTGACCGCAAACTGAGAATATACAGCACCAAAGCAAAGCAGGGGCTTATTGTAGAGGATGAATACCCTAATAAGTTTATATGTATACAGAATGAGCCTACTCTTGAAAATCCATACGGTACAGGGTTATTAGATGTTGCATATTGGCTTGCAGTTGGTCTTAATGGTAACTTTGAGTTTATGCTAACCTTTGCCGAAGATGACGGAAGAGACAAGCTACTGGGTAAACACTCACCCGATGCGACGGATGATGAGATTGATGATTTGATGGATATGCTTGTAAGGTTGCGTAACGATTCTGTTGCTGCAATTCCTGAGAATATGGCTGTTGATAAGATTGAGAATAAGAACCGGGGCTCATCAACAGGACTATACAAAGATGTGAACGAGATGCTGCTACGAAAGATCACTAAACTTTATAGTGGTACTGATCTTACAATGCAGGTACAGGGTAAAGGAGGCTATAGCAGTAGTAAAACAGGCGTACAGATTAAGGGTGATGCTCTCTCTACAGGGCAGTTACTTGTAAAAGATGCTATTTTAAAAGTGTTTGAAATAGTAGCTGATCTGAACAGTATAACCATACCTGAAGACTTAGAGTTTACACTTGTTAAACCCCGTATTGTAACAAAGGAAGAGGCTGAGATAGATCAGATATACTTTAAAATGGGTATGAGACCTAATGCGGAGTTCTTTAAATCAAGAGGCTACCCGGAGGAGCATTTTACTATTGCTGAAGTTCAGGAAAGCACGCAGTTTAGTACTATCGATGATTTTGAGCTAAGCAGCAAAGAGTATACTCTTTTGCAGTCGTTTGACGGATACCGGAAAAGCATTAAAAAAAAAGATTAAATGCCCCTAATCAGAGCTTTATAAAAGAGCTATCAGATACGCTGTTTTTACAGAACTACAAAGCATACAGGGCAGGACATAGCTCTGTAAAGACAGCTACAAATAACTTCAGTAACTCTGACTTCTCAGATATTATACAGCTAATGGATGGAGCTGTATCAGCAACTCAATGGTTCCGCTTTCAGACATTCACCTCAGCAGTTATTGAAGATTCAAAACTCAGATTACGCATTAAAGCTGCTTTAAAAGGCAGTTTAAAACGTGGAGAGGGTTATCTCTCTTTCAGAAAAATTGTTGATTCTGAGTTTGAAAAAGCAGGGTTATCACCTTTAGCAAATCACCGTGTATCGGTTATATACAGAACAAATACCGCCAATGCTTTTGCAGCGGGTCAGATGGTCAGGCTCGCAGAGGTTGCAGAAGATTTCCCATTCTGGCAATATGTTGCAATTAAAGATACAAGAACCCGGGAGGATCACGCCAAGATGCATGGTAAGATTTTCCGTGTTGGTGACTATGAGTATTACCCTCCTATAGGCTTTGGATGCCGATGTACTGCTGTAGCACTAACAGCAGAGATGGCAGGTAAAGACTGGAAAAAACACACCTTAAGTAAGTCTCACAGAAAGGTTATGAATAGCAGATTACAGAATGCTGAATTTATAGGCAATAAGTTTGAGAACTATATTAAGTGGGTTGCTAAGGAGTATGATAATATTGATACAGGGGCACAACAGTTAGTGACAAAGCAGCTTAAACAGCTAGAGAGATTACTACAAAGAAAAAAGCCCCAATAACGGGGCTTTTGCTACTTATTTAATATGCATATCTGATCTTCCTCTATTTTCCACTCTTTGCACTCTTCGCAACAAAGAGGAGTACCATTGTGATAATAATCTTTATTTATACATATCTCATCACACAACGCACATCTGTCCAGTGGCTCCTTAATAGTCCAACTGTATATCTGAAAAGCTCTAAAAAAGAGTAGTGTCATTCTCAGGTTTAATATCAGCCCTCTGTTTTTATGATCTTTGGATACTCCTATATGAAAAAGAGCTATTGAAAAGCTGCTGTAATGCTTTTTCTTAAATTGGGTAAACGATATACTTAATATTGATATACGGGTACTTGTAAAATCGTTAATACCTATCTCAAAAGGCTCTATTGTTATGCCTCTTAAATCCTTTATTTTATTGATTATCTCTCTCATTGTGTCTGTTTAATTGATTATTACTCTCTGCACATCTCTGTACAGTACATTGATTTACCATTACAGTCTTCTGTATATACCATATCAGAACAGTTATTACGATCTAAACATTCTATCATAGCCACTGCAACGGCAGCTACCTGTATAAGCTCCTCTCTGTAGTTTTTAAGCTCTACTGTACATGTTTTAGTACCTCTGAAATGAGCCTCTAAAGCTTCTTTACTTACCTCTCCAACCTCTTCGGTTAGAATTGAAACCCACTCAACAGGGCTGTGGTTTTGAATGCCCCATTTAGCATCTTGTTTTAGTCGTTCCTGCTCAACCTCTTTGAAAATAGTATTCATATTGGTTAGTTTTTAAGATTATCTATTACCTGAATTATCTCTTTGCCTGCATATTTCAGCTTATCTAAACGCCTGTTTAGCTGTGCTTCTGTATTGGCAAAGTATACACTGCGTTTTGTCTTTATCAGGTATCTGTACTGTTGGGGTTGTGGGCTCTCAATATTCTTTCTCTTTAGTTGAGCCCTTGCAATTATAGCCTGCTCTTTGGCTGTGTAAATTGTGTTGTCTCTGTTTCTACTCATCACTATTATTGTTTAGTTGTAATTGATTTTCAATTTCTTCTACAAGTATCACTTTGTGCGGTATCTCTTTACACTCTTTTAGTGCGTAGTTTACAGTTGTTCTGTGCCTGTTTATGATCTTTGCAACCTTATTTATGTGTAGTCCGCAAAGCTCAACAGCACAGTATGCAAATACCTGACGATATACTGATATCTCAGCACTGTTATCAGGGCTTTTCAGTTGCTCTTTTGTTACTTGGTAGGTGTGATTCATAACCTGATATAATCGGTCTAATGAGTTAGGTTTTTTAGGTATTATTACAGGTATTTTACCCTCTTGCAGGGTTGCCGTTATAATGGCTTTTAGCACATTAAAATCACGGGTAGTTGTGAATATTTCTACAAACATGTTACTATTGGTTTTTGGTGATATTCTTAATGATTAACCAGTGACAGGATCATTCTCCAGAGAGTTCTTTATCAAAGTTCTCAACTCATTCTTATAATTCACTAAAAAATCTTTCAGCACCTGATCAGATTTATGATCTATTGCTGGATGAGTTGAAAGAACTTGTGATAAAATATCTCTTATTAAAGCAGTAACCTTATCAATAGGCTCTTTGCTGAGGTCTGCTTTTAAGGTTATCCTCTTCTTTCTTTTTACATCTTCTATTATAATATCCATATATATAAGTATTAATTAAATTGTGCCCCGACCTGTTCCGATGTTAAGATGTACTGCTAATGCACGGGGCTATGTGGTTAAACCTCTGTCATTCCAAGAGGTATATTTTCCCATTTACCCTCTTTATTCTTTTGCTGTGCTATTACATATTGCTTGGTTCTGCCCAGACGGTGTGCAGATCTGATTACGGCAACACTGTTTATAAACTCATTATTACCTGATTCATCGGCAAGTTTACTTAATGACAGTACTTTTGAAGCCTTTAAATTGCCTTGCTTATCCTTAGCAAGTAACTGTAGTACAACATTGATTAATTGACTGCTTTTGGGGCTGTCTGCTAAGCTGTTCAGATAGTCTTTAACACCTTGTATTCCCTCCTCTGCTGTATCATCGTAAGTATCTATAACATGATAGCCTAAAATGATACGTTTTGTACTATCAGCATTTGTAAAGGTGTGTGAGTTCTGGCTACTCTTTGTCTTGAATAACTCTTGTTTCATATCCATAGCTGCACTAAATGTGTCATATATCTCTCTTTTTAGTGTGCCAAGCATATCAGAAGCTTTTATAAGCAACGGAAAATAATCTGTTACAGTTGAGTCAATAAGCTCTTTATACGAATCTATTTCACCGTTGAGCTTTTGCTGATCTTTTAAAGCTTCCTGAGCAAGTTTTTTGCGTTGCTCAGGGCTTAAATCATTAAGATTTACTGTTTTCATATATCTATTTATTAAGTAATTGATTAATTGTCTCTTTATCATTAAAAGGCTTTGATGTGGCAAATGCACTGATTCGCTTACGCAATACATCATCAAATAGCCTTTGAGCATTGTGCTCTTTTCCGGCATATGATACAACCGGAACAGCAACTGTGTGATAGTCATCTTTTGAATGAGTAGAGAATACCGGACGTTCCTCAGAGCCTTCGGTTACTTCAAAGCCAAACCTCTCAAAGTACTCCTTTACCTCTGTGTCTGTATAGTGATATTGGAAGATCATATTTTTATGGGTTTTGTGATGGTTATATACCATCTGGTTTTAATACACTTAAGGGTTATTGTGTAAGGGAGCAGATCAAGCACCCTTAAAATACGCCCAACCTTGTTGGTACTGTATTTAGTTACATTGATTTTCATTGTTAAAACAGTGTTTGTTGTTCATACTCTGTGTTCTCTGTCTCCGCTGCTTTGTCTGAGCCTCTTACAGCTTTATATACCCTCGATACTGATACATGAGCCATTACGGCAGTTTGCTTTGCATTCTTGTAACACACTTCATAATAGAAGTACTTTATTGTATTGCTATCCGGTTTAGGTATGTACAAATTCATCCCGCCCAGATGAACCATTAGTTTGCGGGCTTTCTCTTCGCCTATTACACTTGCAATAAGTGACATATCACCCGATAGAGGGTATTTGCTTTCAGACATGTTAGTTGTTTTTGTTGTTTATCATCTTTTGTATGATTTGTATACATAAGTGCGCCTGTCTGGGGGTAAGCGCTTCCGGCTTTTCTACTTTAAACCGTACTGAGAGAAATGATGACAGGTGTTTATCTCCATCCTGCATCTTTGAATAGTCTATCTTTGCCCAATCAGTTTTGATTTTCCATATCTGACGTACAGAAGCTCTCTGCGGTAACTCTGCTCTCATAGCATCAATAAAAGCTAGTTTTTGCGATTCTGTGAGCTCTTTGCAACTTGTTACACCATAGCTGCCTTCTAAAGCTGAACGATATATATCATCGCTCCAACCAAGCTGCTTTTTAAGTGTATGTATGCGTTTTATCTTGTCACTATATGCCATATGATTATGCGTATTGCTGTGCTCTGCCTAAATGCTTTGCTACAGTGTTTACTATCTGACCAAATTTGCTGTCTGAGTATTCTACATGGTTGATCTTTGCAACTCTCATACTCTCACGAACAACTATCTTTAAATCACGTCCTATACCACCACAGGCAGTAAAGAAGGTATCAAAGTTCATATCTGTATCAAATACAGTCTTTACAAGCTGCTTTATATCCTCTTTTTTAAGTGTTTCAAGGTGTAAAGGGAGCGATAACCTGTTGTACAGGTATGCATAATCTCTCTGGTTAGATTTCAGCTCTCTGTAAAAGCGTGGGTGTCCTACCATCAGCACGCCACAACCAGTAAAATCATGTACACGGCGTATTGTATCAATAGTAGAAAAGCTCAGGTGCTCTGCTTCATCAATTGCTATAAGACGATGTGAGTCAATAAGATTATCTGTTACACGGTCAAAAAGTACTGAATATGTACCTTTTGTATCAACACCAAGCTGACGGCATATCTGACGTAGTATTGTTTGTTTGTTCATTCCCTGATAACACTCTACCAAGATCATTCCTGTACGTTGCTCCTGTATATGTTTCAGAGCTGTTGTTTTACCTATACCAGACAGACCTGTTACTACACGCATCTCACCTCTGTGCTCTGCCAGATCGGCATCCTCTTCTATTTTCAGATATACAGAGGTCTCACAGAACTCGAAATCATTTGCAAAGGTGTTTCTATCCTCCTGAGCCACTTTCTGACCTTCAAGAAAAGCAGATACAGCTTTATCAATCTTTGATACATCGCCTTTGTATTTGCCATTTAACCAGCTGGACAATGCCCCGCCGGATAGTGCAAGTTTCTGTGCTACTTTTGTTTGGCTCCAACTATTGTTAGATGATAACCAACTCTTTAATTCATGCTGTAAATTACTCATGTTTAAGATGTTTAATGATTATTAATTGTTGTAAAGTTTAAAATCAAACTCCTCCTCGTTATGGTGCAGCTCCTTTTCGGCTGTTTTTACCGATTTCTGAGGCTGTTTTTTGCGTTTCTTATCGCTTATACCCATAACTGCATTCATTGAGCTGTGAAGCTCTTTTTCGGCATCTTTTATTACCTTATTGGCTGCTGCCAGTTTCTGCCTGTCTGCATCAGAACCAAGTACAGCCATAGCGTGTACATTTTGTCCGGCATATTGTTTTGCAGTACAGAAGAATGTACCATCTGAGTTGTATACATGTATCTTATCAGGGCGCATGGGGTCAAAGCGCACGATAAAATTCCAATCCTCATGTTTACTTAGTTGGTACATATCCGGGTGCAGGTACCAGATACCATTTATTTTAATTCCGTTACGCTGCAAACGCTTTACAACGGTACGTTGCAGCATATAATCGGTAGTTTGCTCTGTAATATGTCGGCTGCTGTAGTTATCCCAACCAAGCTGCTGTATATGGCTTATTGCAATATTTGCAGGCGTTGAACCATTAAGCCATTTACCATTACCTATGCGGTTATTGTAGATATTTACCCATGCAGATATCATGTCATAAGTCTCATAAAGCGTTGGTGCTCCATGTTCACCTACCATTATCTCATGCAGTTTGCGGGCAAACTTCTCATTACGCATCATATATGCAGGCTTATCAGCAATACTGTTACCCACATATGTAGGAGATAGTTTCTCCATCTCGTCCCAGTCACGGAACATACGCTCAATGATCTTTGTACGTGCATTATATGGCTGTGCATATACAACATGTTCAAGACCATATGCTCTCATTCGAACAAAAAGCCCGTCAAGATCATGCTCTAAGTCAGCTTTTTGGTTGAAAAACTTGTTCTTAAACGCACGTCCGTTATCCATATACAGCGTTTTTGGCACCAGTGCACCATCAACACCACATACATTTGCAGCACCTATAAGAGCATTGCGAAACGCAGAGAGCACATTTGTTGTATTCTCAGTTATCATAATCTCAAAGCCCATAACCATTAATGTGCGCATATCAACCCATGCTATAAGGGTAGGACGTACCAGTTTATTTGGGTCGTCAGGATGTTGTATTGTAAAGTTTAATTTATGACCATCAGCTACCCATGCATCCATAAAATTTATTGACATAGGGTCTTTTTCGATATATGGGAGCCATCCGTCTTTTGCCGCTTTTACGCCTTTTCTTATTGCTGTAACAGTTACACCATTACGCTTAACATAATCGTTCAAAAAACGGCGCATTTTAGCATCACTGGGAACATCTAAACCCTGTTGCTCCATTAGTGATACAGCCCAACGGATAGATTGGCTCAGTTTTGGTGCATTCGGATGTACATACATGCGCACAAGTATCTCCTCATGTTGACGTTTTAAAGAGGCACTTTTGCTTTTTCGCTGTTTTGAAGGTGCCAGAGCATCAATATTGTAGTTATTGTCCTCTAAAAGTTTCATCCATCTGTATATACTCTTATCTGATATCTTTCCTGATAGTATCTCATATTCGTTTTTTAGCCCACCACCGTTATGTAACAGATATACAAACTCATCTATTGCTATACCTCGCTTTGGCTTGTCTGCTATAAACCTGTTGCACTCCTTTATTATGTTGTATTTAGCCATTGCAACCTCTAATTGCTTTGTGCTAAGCTCCTCATATTGTGTTGGTGCTAAATCCTTAACATCTGAGCGTATTATCTTATCGCCCTGAACCTCTATACCTATAGGAAGCTCTACACGCTGTAAAAGCTCCTCTTTAGATGGTAATTTGCTCTTGCTGCGTTCTGGTATTGTGTCAAAATCAATCCATACACTGCGCTTATTACCATCTAAACCTTTACGGTGTGCCCATGATGAACGACCATTACGATTGTTATCTAGCCCTTTGTTTATAGCATTTATACTAATAGACTCTTTCAGGTTGTCTATGTTTATAAATAGCTTATCATCAATAATTCTCATAACTCATGATGTTTTGAGCCCCGATCTGTTCCGATGTTAAGATTTACTGCTAATGCACGGGGCAGTGTGGTTTACTGCTGCTCAGAGGCAAATTTTTGGTTAAATTGTTCTTTACGTTTCTCTGCCAATAACTCTGCTACAGTGAGGATTGTAGAGCGTTTTGATGGTCGGCTGAGTGCTCTGCTTACAGATTGAGGCAGACACTTGCATACACGGGCAATAAGCTTGTTATCACCATGTTTTAGCCATTGTTTTATCTCTTCCTGTTTCATGTTAATTTATGGTATTACGTTTATTTGTTTATATTTCGGTTATAATTGTTACTTTTGGATAACTTTTAAACAAATATAAAACGTAAACACGATATATACAACGCAATTGCGTTATTATTTTATGGATTTTAAAACTCGAATTAGATATCTTATTGACAATCTGTGTGATGGGAATAAAAAAAAATTCTCAATTGCTACAGAAATACCATACACTTCTGTATCTGAATATCATTCAGGAAAGAAAACTGACCCTAAACTATCATTAATAATTAAAATATTAAATACGTATAAAAACGTAAACGCGTTATGGTTGATTACCGGTAAAGGAGAAATTGAGGGAAAAGATACAATGAAAAGTACAATTTCAACTACAACGAAACAAAATGACAGTTCTAACGATGATAAGGATAAAGTAATTGAATTGCTTTTAGAGCAAATAACTGAATTAAAACAAGATAAAGAAGATTTAAAACGGATAAACAACCACTTATTAGGCATAAGTAACGCTGATAATCAGGGGAATAAAGATAATGAGAGTACCGGGCTTAGTAAAGAATCCGCTTAATAAAAAGGCATGTACCACCCCATTACAAAATCAATAAAGACTCTGAGCCAATACGTTATACAGTTGGTAACATGGTAATTTGGCGCTTTGAAAAATCGGGGGTAGTAATGCGCCATAATAGCAAATGTAAACAATAGCATTATTGCTTTTAAAAACAACGTTCAAAACGTTTAAATCATTATAAATGTGGCTTTAAATGGTTTTAAAAAGGGTTTAAAAACGCTTTAAATGAACTTTTAATGCAAAACACTACACTCTAATATGAACTTTTCATGAAGTTTTAGGAAGATTCTCAAACACGGACACAACACACTCACACACTCTCTATCTCTTTATACACAGGCGTTTCAGTACACAACACACTCACAATACACTTTCTCATTCTTCATGTTTTTTTATACCTGCACTTTCAGTGCGATTTTACTATTCTATTAATAGCCCTACGCGTTGCATAGGGCTATATTAAACCAGGCTTTCAGCCTGAACATTACTTGATTATATTCTTGAATTTGATCTAATTTTTTGTAGATTCATAGTTATTTATCCTGAATCTGCCGTAGTATGATGCTATAACAGATTCAATAATATCCTGTTTGTCTTTTGAGAGTTTTTTTATATCAGATACACTTATGCCGTATGACTCGTCAGATATGGTATAGTTGTTAAGATTTAACTTCTTTACATCGCCATTTTTTAGTCTAAGAAAGTATCTTTTGATGTAGAATGAACTTCTGTCATCGTCCCGATCATCATCAATATCTGTAAGAGTTATAGCGCTTATATCATCCCATTTAATAGTCTCTTTTTTGCTTGATATTATACCAGTGCTATTAAGTGTGTATTTGGGATATGGCAGAATATATTTTATCAGTGGGTATATTAACATAGATAACCAGATTATGAGGTTAACCGGATTCTTTAGCATTTCTATAAAATCATAATTCTCTGTATATATGTATATAATGGTACTTGCAGTAGTTGTAACTCCATAAAATGTAAAAATATGTGTTCTGTTCTTCTCTATAACTATCTCTTTTTTATCCGGATTAAAATTAACCAACCTTTTATCCAGAAACCTTGAACCCATATATCTGTCCTTTTTTCTGAAATTCTTAGGGTGATAGAGCTCCTGCTCTTTTTTCTTTAGTTCATCAAGATATATATTCTCGTCTAGTACAAAATTACTGCAATGGCTTTCAAAATCTGCAATAGAATTAGTTAATCCACATATTGCTCCGTGTTTGGGGCTAAATGTCCTTTTTTTGCAGTTTTTACAAATAGCCACACGTTCTGATCTTGTCATCTAATTATCTGTATGATAATGTTTCTTTATTAGCTTGTTTATCTCAACCTGAAACTGATTACCAAATACCTTTTTCAGAGGCTCTGTAAAGTGTTTGTTTCTTTCATATATTGACTTTGAATTCACCTCATTTGCAAATTTATTAATTGCAGAGATATCTTTCTTATTCAACTTAAATTTGTCTAAAAGAAATGATTTACCATTACCAAGTATTAAGAATATCTGGTTTGATTTTGGTGTTATTTTAATGTCATTAACAACTATCGATCTACACTGTTTTCCATCAATATTCTCGTATATAATTTCGTACTTCTCATGGTTTGGTCTGTATATACATACCAGTCCGGAATTCTCGTGATAGTTAACAATGTTATAGTCTCTATCTGTGAAAGCAACTTCGCCAATGTTATCTGAACAGCCAATAATTATTAAGCATGCAAGTAGTAAAAAACGTGTTTTTATCATCTGGATTTGTTTTTTCATTTTGTGTTTTATTATAGAGTGATGTAAATATATATAAACGGAATTGTTCTGCATAATAAAGTATACCGATATATACAGCCCTTAACTATTTACAGTATTGCTGTTAATTATTGCTTATTTAAGCCTTAGATACGAGTTGTATTATAATTTGTTGAATATTACCAATCTCTGAGGATTGAGTAATTGTTAATGGTAAATGGAGATTTGGGGTTGTTGATCTTTGTTTGTTGTTTGATTTTCCGGCTGTTGTAGCCAGAGGCTACAATTGTCTGTATGTCGTTTATTAAAAGATCTGTTAGATCTAGCTAGTAGTGAGGACACTGCGAGTATCGTTTTGTGTAAATGGAATGTTTCGATTATATATTTACCCACCTCTGTATCTCCTCCAAGGAGGAGAGTAACTTCGTTTTAATATTCTGTTTAGGCGAAATGTGTGTCACGTATTGTTTAATTTGATATTCGTTAGACCAAATTCTTGAATTAGGTCAGGTTTGTTTTTGTCGCTGAACTTTTTAACCTGCACTTTCAGTGCGATTTTACTATTCTATTAATTGCCCTACGCGTTGCATAGGGCTATATATATTAAACTAGGCTTTCAGCCTGAACGTTACTCGATTATATTCTTGAATTTGGTCTAAACAGAGGTTGATTTTTTTCGCAGACCCATATTCTTCTTGAGAGGTTTGCTTTTCGTCCTTTTTTTATGTTGCAGTAGTCAGATACTGCCAATCCGGCGCTACTTAATAGTTCTGTTATGTCTGATGTAGATACAATTACAAGTCTGTCAGTTATCTCTGCTGTAGATTTCATTATGTGCAGAATTATATCATCATCGGCGTAGCAGAAAAGGTTGTACGGCAGATCGATAATTGCTGCGTCGTATCTTTTGTTAATGTCTTTAATATCGGAGTGGTATACGTTTGCTGTGTAGTTGAAGTGGGAGAGGTTCTCCTGTGCCTGTTTGTATATCTTCTCGTTAATATCGCAACCCTCAATATTATTACCAGAGAAACATGCCTCAAGCATTACTGTTCCAACACCGCAACATGCATCTATCAGTTTTTTGTCTTTATCGGCCTCTGCTGCAATGTTTATAAGAGCTTTGGCTATACTAACATTTATAGAGTTGCTATATGAGCATGGCTTCTGCTTGTGTTTGTGCCAATCAAAGTTATCTTTATTCATTATGCCAAAATACCAGATACCTTTGTTAAAGCATAGTGCATAGGTAATTGTAGGATTATAGTAGTCCGGATCGCCCTCTATGCTATATCCTATGTCCTTTAGTTTTTTTAATCTGTCGTTATACTTTGTTGTATCACCATGTAGTACCAGGTACTCAACCTTAAACCCCTCTGCATGTATATCCAGTTTTTTTATATCAGATATTAGGGTAGGATAGTGGTCAGACGATAGCATAACGTCTATTCTCTTCTTTATAAAAGCACTGCTCGATGGCTCCACCTTTTTATCAGAGAATAGCATTTTATTCTGCTCCTCGGTACTAAATATATGTCGCGACTCTAATTTGCATAGGTCACTCTCGTTATCGTTATAGTTAAAATGGTATATATAGTTGCTTTTGTGCATATAGTTATCTGATTTTTTACTTGTCAGGTAAAGAGTTAGTAGTTTGCATACAATAAATTGGTTGTATTATAAACTAAGTTTTAACTCATTTCTAAGTTTTATTTATTGTGTAAATATAAGCCCAAATTTACTGCATATGTAATTATCGGTACCTTTTTACTGTAATTTATATCTGTAAGCACATTTGATTGTTTGCAAGTGTTGTGTTGACCAGAGGTTTATTGTGTGGTAGTGTTTCCTGATGCAGAATATTTATGAGCATATTTTTTTTAGTTACAAATGATCTGTAATTGTTATAACTGTAGATTGAAATTTTGTGAATGCCCCGTTTTTAGGAGCGCCAGAGCATTTTTTCTTGTGCATGAGTGTATTTATACTGCGATTGATGTGTAAAAGTCTGCGCATGAGTGTGTTTATGTTGTAATTGGAGCGTAGAAACTTGTGCATGAGTATATTTGTATTGTGATTGGTGTATAAAAGCTTATGCATGACCTGTTTTTTCACATGCCGGAGTAATCTGCCCCTGAGCTGGAGTACTTTTGTGTCATGCCGGAGCTTATAATGTGGTGCAGTAGTGTTGTTTACTCGTGCAGGAGTATTTTTAGTGGTGCAGGAGGGTAAAATATTGTGCAGCTCCGTGATAGAGTTATTCCCGGAGCTGCACAATTTTAGTAATCTGATGCAATTGACAGAATGGTGTTTACATTTTTATCGTTTGCCGGAGAGTCTCCTTTTTTGAGGTTATGTTCGGTAACAATTATATGTTTGTAGTCTGATATGCTGTTTTGTTCTGCAATTCTCTTTCCGCATGCAACCGGACAGCCATCAATAATAAGTAGCTCTTTTGTTTTTATATTCTCTACAGACTTCTGGATTGCTGCACCTAATATCGCCAGGCAGTTCATCTTTCTTTTTCCTGCAATCTGTAATCCACGTGCAACCATATCTGATATTAATCCAACATCTGATGCACCGGAGCATGCAATTACTATTTTATTGCCTGCACTGCATGCGCACTCTTCTCTGTTTGTATTCATATTAATGATTTTAAAATTTATACTCCATGCTAAGGAGTATGTTGTTCTCTGAATCTGCGCTTTTATTATCCGATATCCATCCCTGATAGTTAATTGATACATTTATTCCTTTAACAGGGGTGTATGATATACCTCCTATAATAACTGATCCTTCGCCGTTTATTTCAGGCACATGTTCTCCTGACTTTCTTGTTTGTAGTTTATCGTAACGGGCAAATAGTTCGGTTCTTTTACCTGTTTTGTAAGCTGTAAATATCGATAAACCATAACTCTTCAGATTGCTGTTGTTAAGATTATCTACGTAGTTGTATTCGCATCCAATCCTGAATCTTTTTCCTGGTTTGTATCCGGCAAAAAGAGATATCATCTGCTCATTTTGTGCCAACACTGATTGTTTGTTGTGATAGTATATACGTGTATGAATATTGGAGAGAGGATTGATGTTTACACCTCCTGCAAATTTCAGATTTCCCGAATCATCCTGTTTTATGCGTGATCCCTCGCCATTGGTTATAGCAGCATCAAACGATATGGATGAGTTTATTTTGTAGTAAGCTATAAACCCCAGATCGGTACTGGGTATATTCCAGTGCATATCCTGAAATGTTTGTGCCACATAACGTAATCCCCAGAACCTCTCCTGAGTAATGTAGTGGTTCTGTAGTATTAATCCTGCCTGAAGTGTGAGTTTATTGTTTACCCTGTATTGCAAAGTGGCAAATTTCAGGTACATAGTGTAGTATGCTCCCTCTTTTGATTGATTTATTACATGTAACCGATTCCCTGAGGTGTCGGTTACTGTAATATTGCCAACAGAGGTAGCACGTCCTCTGTCGATAACTGCTTTTGCACTCCATTTAGGAGAGAACTGATACTGATAACCAAGGTGTGCACGTCCGGAGTAAAAATCGTAACCATTATTATCTGTATCGTACAAAACGGTACCAAAAACATGAATAATTGGTGAGCCTGAAGGTTTAAATGTTGTACTATCTGTTGATTTAGCAAATGTTTGCATTGATATAATCAACAGAATAGGTAATATGTATCTTCTGATCATATCTTTCTGTTACAGTATTAAGTTGAACAGATATCCCAGAACTATTATGAATAAGCTTATGGTACCAAAGAATATTCCTATAAGTTTCCATTTCATAACCTTTTTTAGCAGCGTTGCTTCCGGTAACGACAGACCAACAACCGCCATCATAAATGCTATGGCTGTACCAAGTGGTACTCCTTTGGCAACAAATACCTGAATAACCGGTACAATTCCTGCTGCATTGGCATACATTGGTACAGCAAGTATTACTGCCAGTGGCACAGCGTACCATTTATCTGCTGCCAGAAATTCTGCAAAGAAGTTTTCAGGTATATATCCATGTATAACTGCTCCAATGGTTATACCTATTATTACGTACAGAACAACTTTTCTTACAATGCTCCATCCGTCTTTTATAATTGTTGGCAGACGGTCAATAAATGGTGTTTTTTCGCCTTTCCACTCTTCATTCTCCTGTATAGAGTCTTTTTGTATCTGTTTTACCCAATCGCTGAGATATTTGTCCAGTTTTAGTTTACCTAGAAGGAATCCTCCGAGCATACCCATTAGTATTCCTGTTCCGGCATATGTTATAGTTGCTTTTAATCCGAATAGTCCTAAAAACATTGCTACGGCAACCTCGTTAACCAGTGGCGAGGTTATAAGAAACGAGAATGTTACACCAAGGGGTATTCCTCCTTTTACAAAACCAATGAATAGTGGAATAGATGAACATGAACAGAACGGTGTTACTGCACCAAAGAACGATGCAAAGAAGTATTCCAGCCCGTATAGTTTTTTTGTTGTAAGATATACTCGTAATCTGTCTACAGGAAAATAGGCGTTAATTACTCCCATTAAACTACTGATAAGGAATAACAGAATAAGGATCTTTATTGTATCGTAGAAGAAGAAGTTTACAGCCTCTCCCAGATGCGATTCTGGACTAAGTGATAGTAAATTGTAGGTGAATGAATCAACAAGCCCAGGCAGGTAGTGATAAAGTGCTACCAGAAGAGGTAATATAACCGATATTGATACTATTAATCGCACTCTGCTTTTTTTAACCTCGTTTGTTGTATCGGTGTTTTCCAGAGTATAAGCAACTGCTGTGGCTTTGCTTCTGTTTTTTGTTAAGATGTTAAACATATTGATTGAATTTTTTATATTGTTCGTTATTTGCCGAACATGTATTGTAAATTTTTTTAGAAATATGTTGTACTGCTATTCTGTTAATAGTTTTGTAATCTCTTTTGCTGAAGGTACTCTTCCTTTTGCTACTACCTGATTATCTACAACCATTGCAGGGGTTGCCATTACGCCATACTCCATTATTTTAACTATATCTTCCTCTTTTGTTACTGTGGCATTTATGCTTGTGTTCTCTACAATCTCATTAACAACTCTTTCTAATGTCTTACATTTAGAGCATCCTGTTCCTAATACTTTTATCTCCATATTTTTTTTATTATTCCTTAATATGTTCGTTGTTCGTGAAACAACGAACAATAACTGTAAAAAATTTTTATATATCCAGAAACTGTTTAAAAAGTTGTTGAGCCTCTTTCCAGTTTTCTTTATTTATACAATATTTAATCTTAGGACCTTCAATCTGTCCCTGAATAAGTCCTGCATCTTTTAACTCTTTAAGATGGCCAGAGAGAGTCGATTTTACAATCGGAAGTTCTGCGGTAAGATCGCCACTATAGCAACAGCTCTGTTTAGATAGCAGCTCCAATACATACATACGTATTGGGTGCCCCATAGCTTTTGCATATCTGGCAGCTCTCTTCTGTTTCTCTGTAAGAACCTCTTTACTCATCTGTATGTTCGTTTAATGCCGAACAAAGATAGTTGATTTTTCTTTAGAGTAGATAAAAAATGGTAAAAAAATGCTCTGAATTTGGATTTGTGTCCAGAATTGATTGCTGTATTGATTGTTCTGTATATTTTGTTTAACCGGGTTACTCATTACAGAATCTTATAATGTGTAACCCGGATTATTTTTTATTACTATACAGTTTCAGTAACTACCTCTTCTTTTTTCTCTATGTTGCCGTAATCAATAACTCCTCCGTACAGGAACTTTTCGGCATTATGGCTACATAATTTCTGTTTCTGATTATCGCTTAGATGATTTGTTTGGCTAAGAGCTTTAAGATATTCGTTGTATGATTCTGACCATATTAGGTTTATAACAAAATCAGTTCCGAATAGTATTTTATCTTCCATATCGGGGTGTTTCTCGATAATATTACTCACTTTTTTATAGTAATCGTCATCTTTTGCCATGCATGATATATCTGTATATATCTTTTTACTGTTATCAGTAGCATAATCAATTATCTGATTTTCCCATTCATTACTCTTGTCCTGATTTCCCAGATGTGCATAGTTAACTATCAGATCAGGATAGTTCTCTAATACCTCTTTCCATTCGTTTCCCGGGTTGGAGAAATCCTGAGCTCTTTTTACAGTTTTGAATCCTCCATCGCTACAGTGCGTTATTATTGGTATTCTACGTTCTGAACAAATTTTGTAAAGTAGTTTTACTTTTTCAAGTTCATCAATTTTGTCTTTTGGCCATGGAGAGAATCCAAGAGGAGGGTATACCTTTATACCGGCAAACAGATATCTGAAGTCGTAATCTGGGTTCAGTTCTCTTTCCAGACTGCTGTTAGCAAAATCACCCATTTTATTCTGTAGTTTTTTATATCTCTCTTCAGGAGTATCATTCTCAAATCCTTCAAAATATCTGTCCAGTATTTTCTCAATTGCTCTGATAGAGTAATTCTGTGTATTCATTCCCATGAATGGATATATCTCAAGCAATCTTTCTTTTTTATTTGTATTGCTTTTATGAATTCTGTATTTATTGTCGCTCTCATCATATCTGTATTCGTGAGTATAGTAGTAGTTTATAGAGTTAAGAAGGTCTACTATCTGATCATGCACAGGTTTACGTGTTGGTATATTGTAAAATATGTTGTCCATATTCTGATTTTTCATACCAAAGTCCATTATTAGCGGACATATAACAAGTTTATCGTATGATGTATTATTCAGCTTAAGTTTGTTATTCTCAACAAGAGAATCTTTAGTTTTAAGAAAGTGTTCAATAAGAAGGAAGTTATCCTTATAGGAGCTACCCATAAATGATAATAGGTTGATAATATTTGAGTGCTCATTTACCTGTTCTAGGATTGCATTTTTTACTTTCTTTGAGAATAATCTTAATGTACAGGCAGGTATAATGTTGTACCATTTAAATGCTTTTTTAAGAGCATTTTTAACTCGTTGTGTTGTAATAAGATCATCTCTGTTCAGAAATGCAAGCAGATTTGCATGGCTGAGATTAAGTGAGTGAAAATGAATGTCATAAAACTTTTTCATAATAATTGGTTTTTGTTTAAATTATTGATTTGTTATGTGTGAATGCAAGATAGTGATAAAAAGAATGTTTTTATCGGTTAGATGTATGTTTTTGATGATTCTAAATCTTTAGAAGATTTTTTTAAATAAATTTGATTTTAATAATTAAGTTAATTAACTTGTATATACCTAATTAAGAACATGGCACTATGTATATGCAACGTAACGTCAATAATATTTCATATAACAGGTTTGTTAAAATACCTTTTTTAAGGATGGGTAATGTTCTATTCAATGAGAGTTGAATATGCGCGCCGATACAGTAGTAGTTGTATCGGTTAATTTTGAAGGTTTAATTTATATTGATAGAGCTGTCGGGTCAGACAGCTCTATCTTTTTATTTTACTTTAAGTTTTTAAGCTCACTTGCCGGTATAAGAACCGATTTTACTGTTGATGCAGCAAATATTCCAAGTCCGTTTGTAATATTGGTATGTACATTAGACTTCTCAGAAAAGAAATTGTCTTTATTATTCTGATATGAATTGAGTGTAAGCAGATATTGGTAGTAATCGTAACTTATTGAGAACAGATCTACTCTTATACCTTTTGAATAGCCGCTATCAAAGTACTGAGGATCTAAATCGATTCCGAAACGATATTGCTTAGTTGTTCCGTTAAAACCAAAATCGCTAAATATAAGATTTGTATACAGCTCTTTACCTGTTTCACTAAAGTTTATATCGTTCTGACTTTTGTCATACTCCTCATAGAAAATTGATGTTTCTGTGTATGAGTCGTTATCATATACTGTATGTGCTTTTACAATATAGTAGTTGTTGTGTTGTGCATCGTTAAACTTTATTGTAACATATGTTGCAGTTTGCGATGCATCTGAACTTATATCTTTTCTCAGATATACACCTTTTTCTGTATTACTTACAACAAACGGAACATTTACCGGAGTGTTTTGTGTTGCTTCGGCACTTAATCCTGCAGCAGATACTTTTACAGTGTACTGTTTGTTTTCTGCTATTGCACTTGTTGATGTATAATCGCCGTTATCGCGGATTTTAAGAGTCTCTATTTTTGTATTATCCTTATACAGATCAACAATAGCATTGTTTATATATGAAGGTTTTGTATCGTCAAAAACGGCTGAGCTCTTTGATATATTTACAGTTATTACTTCACCCGATCTGTACAGAGAGTTAATAACCAATCTTGGATTAACAACATCATCTCCTTTGAACTTAATCTCTTTCTCGCATGCTGTGGCAAGAATGATAATTGGTATTGTTATGTATATAATAATCTTCTTCATTTGTCTTAGAATTTGAATGAGTAGTTAATAAACGGAACAAAACGTAACAAACTTATCTGTGTAAGAGCTTGTCTGTCGTTGTTTTTTGTTTTCACGTATAGGAATGCAGGGTTCTGTCTTCCGTAAGCATTATAAATTCCAACGCTCCATGTACGGTGTCCCCATTTAGTCTTTTTCTTAAAGTTTACTCCAATATCAAGTCGGTGATATGATGGTGCTCTGTAGTTATTTCTGCTGTCAAAATATTGAATGGCATCAGAATCGTAATCATTTATTCCATCTCCTGTTGCCGGTATATACTTCTCTTTAGGCAGAGTAAATGCATTTCCGGTAGAGAATATCCAGTTTACTGCAACATCTACTTTTTTATTAAAGTTGTGTGTTACACCAATTGCAATATCGTGTCGTCTGTCGTATTTATATGGGTATTTCTCTCCTTTGTTTAGCTCATCAAACTCTCTCCAGCTCCATGATAGAGTATATGCAAAGTTGAAGTTTGTCTTCTTCCAGTCTTTAACCACGTATACTTCCCACCCGTATGACCATCCTTTACCTGTTGTAATTTTATTTTGCCAATTCTCGTCAGACGGCATAAAACTGGCGCCCTCTTTATACTCAATTACATTGTCCATAGTTTTGTAGAAAGCCTCTGTTGTAATCTGCCATCCTGAGGTTTGGTAATTCGCTCCAAATGCATATTGTGTTGAGTTCTGAGGCTTGAGTTTCTCAGTTACTGGAACCCAAAGATCTGTAGGTAGTCCTATTGCAGAGTTTGTTAACAGGTGCAGATATTGATTCATCATAGAGAACGATCCTTTAAGCGAGAAGTTATCTGATAAACCAGCCTTAAGTGCAACACGTGGCTCCAGACTAAAATAGTTTTTGCCTTTTACGTTCAGACCTGAGAAACGAAGACCGATATTTGCTTTCATTATCATTAGGAATGACAGATCCTCCTCTATATATGCAGCAACTTCATGCGATGAGATATCTTTTTCTCCGGTTTTTGTGTTCTGCTTAATGAAACTGGTTTGTGTATTGTTTGTGCTTATACCTGGCGAGTAGGTGTGGTATATATACTCTGCACCAAATCGCATCTTGTTGTTGTTTGATATAAAGTAATCCCAATCAGTCTTTATGGCATAGTCCTCAATACCCGATGAGTAGTTGTTATTCTCTTTAAACTTATAATTATTTGTTTTATCAAGAAATTCGTAACCCAGGTCGTTCTCGAATTTGTAACGGCTGTATGTTGCAGTCACATTACTGAACAGGTTCTTATTGTAAATATGATTCCAACGTAGAGCAGAGGTTATGTTACCCCATTTTAACCACATATCTACATTGCTCTTGTATTCATCCTTATCGTCCTTAATTTTGAACTTGAACTTGTCGCGTCCGGTATATGCGCTAAGGAATATTCTGTCTTTATCTGAGAATTTGTGGTTTATTTTAGCATTAAGATCGCCAAAGTAGTATCCTCCGCTCTGAGGTTTGCCGGATAATGCTCCTTGCAGTTTTCCGAACAGGTCAAAGTACGATCTGCGACCTGATATTATGAATGATGTTTTGTCTTTAATAATTGGGGCGCTTATTGTAAGTTTTGATGATAAGAGACCTATCGATCCGTCAACCTCAAGTTCTTTCATGTTACCCTCTTTCATTCTAATCTCAATAACCGATGATAGTCTTCCTCCGTATCGTGCCGGGAACCCTCCTTTAATGATTTTTACATGGTTTATTGCATCGGCATTAAATACAGAGAAGAAACCAAACAGGTGATTAACGTTGTATACAGGTACGCCATCAAGCAGTATAAGATTCTGGTCTGCTGATCCTCCACGTACAAATACTCCTGAAGAGCCTTCGTTTCCGGATTGTACACCAGGTAGTAACTGAATGCTTTTAAGTACATCTACCTCACCCAGCAGAACCGGCATTTTTTTTATCTGAGTTATAGGTAGTATAACCTGACTCATTTGTGTCTCTCTTACAAAATCGTTTTTGTTGGCGGTAACTACAATCTCTTCTAACTGAGTATTGCTTCGTAGTGTAATGTTTAGCGTAGTGTCTTGTTTTAGGTTTAGTTCAAGTAGTTTTGTCTCGTATCCAAGATACGATACTTGTAACTTTACTTTTCCTTCCGGCATTTTAACACTGTAAAAGCCGTAGTTGTTAGTAGATGTCCCTTTGTAGGTTTCCATGTTCACGATGTTTGCGCCAATAAGGTCCTCGCCCGTAGCACCATCTCTTACATATCCGTTTATGGATATGTTTTTTTGTCCGTGCATCAGCAGTGTAGATGCTGTTAATGCAACCACAAGAAAAATAGCTTTCCTTAGTTTCATGTTGTTTTACGTTGTAATTTCAAATGTTTATGAATATATAAGTCAGGATACACTAATGCATATCTGTACAATTTACTCATTAACTAATCCTTGTAAATGATGTTTTCCCTTAATATCGGGGGTACACCTAACCTGAATAATCAGGTCTATAATAAACTTGTCGGGACAAACATAGTGAAAAAAATAATTCTTAATGTTTTATTTTAAGCTTTTAACATTTGGGTTTGTTAATCAGATGATTCGATTTATATATTGATACACTGAATATGATGGAACTGGATAGGGGATATCAGGTTACAGTTAGGGTGATATTAAAGAATATAGCCGTCCTGTTACTGTCATTTGACAGTAACAGGTGAATATTGTTAATCGAAAGTTTTTGCTGAGTCTGAGCATAGTCTGTTAAGCTCCTCTAGCTCTTGTTTTGTGAAGTATCGCCATTTACCTACAGGTACATCAAGCGATATGTTCATTATTCTTATTCTTTTAAGTTTAATAACATCGTATCCAAGGTATTCGCACATACGGCGTATCTGTCTGTTTAGTCCTTGAGTAAGAATAATTCTGAATCTGTTTTTGTTTATCCGCTCAATAAAACACTTTCGGGTTACTGTATCAAGTATTGGTACTCCGGCTCCCATCTTCTTTATAAAATCTTTTGTAATGGGTTTGTCTACGGTTACAATATATTCTTTTTCGTGATTGTTACGTGCACGGAGTATTTTGTTTACAATATCACCATCGTTTGTAAGGAATATTAGCCCCTCGCTTGGTTTATCTAATCGTCCGATAGGGAATATTCTTTTAGGATAGTTTATATAGTCAATAATATTGTCTTTCTCTACCCTTGTATCGGTAGTACATACAATGCCAATAGGTTTGTTAAAGGCTAAATATACAGGTTTGTCTTTTGGTTCTGATATAAGTTTGCCTTTTACTCTTACTTCATCGCCCGGATTAACCTTTGTTCCCATTTCAGGAACTTTTCCGTTTATTTTAACTTTACCTTGCTCTATTAACTTATCTGCTGCTCTTCTGGAGCAGTAACCAACCTCACTAAGGTATTTATTTATTCTTACAGATTTTGATTCCGACATCTTAACTATATGTACAATTTTTTGCAAAAATAGTTTATTTAATCATACTCTTGTGCGATTCTGAATATTTATCTGTTTTTATACTCGTTAATCACTTTTAATGTCTCTTTATACTCTCTTATTAATGAGTGTTCCTGATTTTTCATCATATTTACCATGTTCTTCCAGTGTGCCATATTTGTTGAGATTCTGCTTTTATCGTAAATGCTTTCTGAGAAGTAGAACTGATTTATCATATCAAGTGATTTAAGTATAATGTTATGCAGATTGTACAGATCGTGTAGTTTCTGTATTACTTTTAGTTCTATTGGTTTTAAGGAACCTGTACTTTGCGCTGTTTCCCATGCCGATGATGATATGATTCTGCGAATAAAATATCCGTTTGGCAGTGTGGTATCAAAGTTTAATTGATTATCGTAATATAGCATATCGGTATAGTTGTCCAGTTTCTGTATACTATCTATGTTTTGCAGGGTAATTTTATGGTCGGTATACCACTCTTGTGCAATAGTAAGGTTTTTATTTATCTCCGATTCGATACTTATTAGTGCGTTTTCAGCACTGTTTATCTCTTTGTACTCTTCTCTGAGTTGATTAACAAAAAGTGCCAGTAGTACACTAAATATTATCATAAATGATTCTCTGATTGCTTTTAGGCTCATCAGTTTTTGTAGAGATTTTTTTATTTTCATTTGGGTGTAATTTTTTTCAGTTGTCAGATGGAGCTTTGATGTTTTAATCATTCTTGCTTCATCGGGATTGTTGTTTGGGTTATTGTTTTGATAATCGTTATACAAATTAGCCTCATCTTCTGTTCTAGAATTAAGATGAGGCTAATATATGAATAATACCAAGAGTATCTATTTTACAGTTATCTGTTTCGTAATAGTATTATTGTTTATGTGTACCTTGACAAAGTATATGCCTTTATTAAAACCAGAGAGATCTATCTTTATATTATTTGAATCTGTATTTTTGGTATTGTATATTAGTCTTCCTGATATGTCTATTATATCAATTCTATTTACTTTTTTATTGCTGTTAATTTGTATATTAAATATACCATTAGTAGGGTTTGGGTATATAACTAAATCATCATATTTGGATTCTGAGTCAATCTCTGGTTTTTCGTTTTTTTCTGTTTGAATTTCTAAAACAGGCTCCTCCTCCGGGGTTCTGTTTATCTCGTATTTTATAGGAACTGCTACGTCATTGCAAGAGTAATCAAATATTTTAGCTTTGAAATTACTACCGGCAGATATACGTATTTCATCGGATAATACTATACTCTCTTTAGCACAAAATTCAAAATCCATTGGATCGTAGAATAATAAATTGTGGGCATAGACATTTTTTCCAGAAGCAATAACTATAGGAAATGGTTCGTCTTCGAATTGTCTGTCATCAAGGTCGTTTATGTAAAAGTCTTTAGTTAAATCATCAACACCAGAAATTATTACTGAAACAATCTGAGATCCGCTTTTGAGACTATTTTTATGAGATATTTCAACTTCATATAAACCAGCTCTCCCATTAACAATTACTTGCTCTACATTATCAATACTGTTATCTCCTTTTTGTGCAGCATTTTCAGGATTGTCTTTATCAAGTATCCAAGGATAATATATTTTTGTTTCTCTTCTAATTCTTAAATCGATATCGTTAACTAGTGTTTTGTCTTCAGGATCAAGCATTTTAGGTTGAACCTCTCCTGCAGGATCAGTCCAGCATATTGTTACTTTTATCTCTTGATCAGCTATTTTAGCAATGGGAATCTTAATTACCTCACCATTCGATATTTCATATTCTTTAATGTTTAAACAAGTTTCTTTTGTTTTTGTAATTAACATAGCTGCGGCGTAACTATCCATTAGTCCCCATCCGAATTTATAATCAGGACCTTTGTGTGAACCACACTCTTTTGCAGTATGAATTATTAATCCTTTAACTGTAGATGACCTCATGAACCTGTTCTGCCCGAACAGATTTTGATAATGTTGTTGCAGAAGGGCAATAGATCCTGTAACAGCCGGTGCAGCCATTGATGTACCGGCCATAATATCATAGCCTTCTCCTAAATTGTGAGGATCATCATCATTGTCATAAACTGTGGATATAACATTATGACCAACTGCAGTTATATCAGGTTTAATTCTACCATCATCTACAGGTCCCCATGCCGTAAAAGAAGAAATTATTACACTCTCCTCGTTAATATAATTTCCATCTATATGATCTACAGCTCCTACTGTAATTATATTTTTCGCAAGATTACCAGAAGAGATACAGTCAAATGGTCCATCAGCAGGATGTTCTCCATATTTGGCAATTGCTTCATCTATATGTTCTTGTTCAGGACCTGGATATTGATTTCTATCATTACCAGCTGCTTTAACAATAGTATAATATGGTGCTATATAAGCAATCTTATCGTATTTTTGATCTTCTTCACTATACAAACCAAAGGTATAGTCCTCTTTTGAGCTAATACTATTATCGCCTCTCCATACCCAGAAAATATTCCCTTCATTATTTTTTCTTGTGTCCCATCCTCCATAATTACCATAAGAGTGATTAGATACGAGTGGTCTATAATGTAATTCAGTGAGCATATCCCCATATGCGTCTCCAGATAAGAATACTCTTAATTTAGCTTTTGGAGCCATGCCTTTTGCTTTCCCGTTAATTCCCTTGGCGATAAGTATTCCTGCAACATGAGTTGCATGATTCTCATATTTACCATAAATACCTTCAACTTGAATTACTTTGCCTTCTAGTTCTGGATGTTTTTCGTAAACCTTGCCGTTATCCCATTCTCTGATAATAATTCCTTCTCCATTAAGATTGAGATTAGCCCCTCCTCCGGTGTGTAACATATTGGTGTTTATATTGGCTGCTGAACCACTATTTGTTGGGCGATGATATACAGGAGTGTCATAGATAAAACCTTCAAAGTGTATAGGTCCATCAGGGGTATTGATTACTAATGGGATTCCTAAATTGTTTGCTCTCTGAATCTCCTCAGATCTTTTTTGTTTTATCCTTTCTATAGATTGTTCTGTTATTATTCTCAACTCTTCAGGAGAGCGTTGTTTTTGTGAGAAAGCATTAATAAAAGTAAAAAGAAGTAGAATAGAAATGTATCTCTTTTTCATGATAAATAGGGTTTAGATAAAAAAAAACCTAACATCGTTAAAATGTTAGGTGTAATGCGGAGAGGGAGGGATTCGAACCCCCGGTACGTTGCCGTACAATGGTTTTCAAGACCACCGCATTCGACCACTCTGCCACCTCTCCAAAGGCTGTGCAAATATAGAAAAATGTTTTTATTACAACAAAGGATACAGCTCTTTTTTCTTTAAAAAATCTAATGTTTTTGCGGTGTGCAGGGCAATTGTGTTAATTTTTAGTTGTTTAGCAATCTGAATTTTTTTCAAAAAAATACCTGCCTTTAGCAGGGCAGGTACCTTATATCTGTTGTTTACTCTTTTAGTAGTTCTCAGACTTAACCTGAAAGTATGCTTTTGGGTGCTCACATGCAGGGCAGTTCTCAAGAGCTTTAGTTCCTTCGTGAATATATCCACAGTTACGACATTCCCAAACAACCTTCTCCTCTTTAGCAAAAGCTTTATCGGTTTTAAGGTTCTCAAGTAGTTTTCTGTATCTCTTCTCGTGCTCAGCTTCAACCTTTGCAATCATTTTGAATGCTACAGCTACTGCTTTAAATCCTTCCTCTTCGGCAATTTTAGCAAATTCAGGATATAGTTCAACCCACTCTTCGTTCTCTCCGTTGGCAGCAGCAAGAAGGTTCTCTTCTGTTGTTCCGATAATGCCTGTTGGATATGTTACTGTAATCTCAGTATCGCCACCCTCAAGGAATTTGAAGAATCTCTTTGCGTGAGCTTTCTCCTGATTTGCAGTCTCCATAAAGATTGCACTTATCTGCTCGTAACCCTCTTTCTTAGCAACCTTTGCAAAGAATTCGTATCTGTTTCTTGCCTGCGACTCACCAGCAAATGCTTTAAGCAGGTTCTTTTCTGTTTTTGTTCCCTTAATAGTCATGTAAAATAAATTTAAGTTCAGAATAGTGATATAAATGTATAAAAAAAGGGACAAAGCGTCCCTTTTCTGAAGTTATTTATAATTGATCTATACGTACTCTTTAGTCTCTACTTCGCCTTTTAGTACCATAAGCCCGTTCATTGCAAGAGCTTTCATCTCATCCTCTCCAGGATATACTTTAACCTCTGCAATGTGCTCAACCATATCTTTAATATAGTCTACAACAATTTTACCGTGTGCAATACCACCAGTAATAAGGATACCGTCTACTTTACCTTTAAGAACAGCAGACATTGCTCCAATCTCTTTAGCTACCTGATATGACATTGCATCCTGAACAAGCTTAGCTTTCTCATCGCCATCCTTAGCACGACACTCTACCTCATAAGCATCGTTTGTTCCAAGGTGTGCAACAAGTCCACCTTCTCCTTTAATCATCTTCTTAATGTCATCAATAGTGTACTCACCACTGAAACACATTTTGGCAAGCTGACCATTAGGAAGTGTACCTGATCTCTCCGGAGAGAATGCTCCTTCGCCGTCAAGTGCGTTGTTTACATCGATTACTCTACCTTGTTTGTGTGCACCTACAGAGATACCACCACCAAGGTGAGCAACAATAACATTAATCTCATCGTAGCTCTTACCAATTGATTTTGCATATGTACGTGCAATAGCTTTTTGGTTAAGTGCGTGGAATATTGATAGACGAGAGAATTTTGGATGACCACTGATACGTGCTACATCCTGAAGCTCATCAACAACAACCGGATCAGCGATGAATGCGCGTGCTCCTTCTAGCTCTTTTGCTATATCGTCAGCAATAAGACCACCAAGGTTACTTGCATGTTCTCCAAGAACACCTTTCTTAAGGTCTGCTTTTAGTGCATCGTTTACTTCATATACACCAGACTCAATAGGCTTAACAAGACCACCACGACCAACAACAGCAGTAATAGCTTTAATGTCGATCTCAGCATCTTTAAGCTCCTTAACAATGATATCTTTTCTGAATGCGAACTGATCTGTAATGTTCTCGAATTTAGCTAACTCCTCGTTAGCGTGCTTGATATTTTTTACAAACAGGGCTTCATCGTTTCTAAAAACGGCAATTTTAGTTGATGTAGATCCCGGATTGATTGCTAAAATTCTTTGTTCTTCCATAATTTTTTAAAATAAAAGCATTTCAATGTAATAAAAGAAAAGCCTGAAAAAGATCAGGCTTATTCTGAATATTATTAAATCATAGCCGCCGCCATAGCGATGGACATGTATTTACTTTTCTCTGTATCGGCACGAGATGTAAGTACAATAGGTACCTGAGCACCCATAATAACTGCAGCAGACATAGCCCCACCAAGGAAGTTAAGTGTCTTATAAAGGATATTTGCAGCGTTAAGTTCTGGTGCAACAATAATATCTGCATCACCAGCAACCGGACTCTCAATTCCTTTGTGCTCAGCAGCCTCTTTTGATACAGCATTGTCAATTGCAAAAGGACCATCAATGATACATCCTTTAATCTGCTTTCTGTTGTTCATTACAGTTAGCATTGATGCATGTACTGTAGACTCAATTTTTGGGTTAACAGTTTCAAGAGGACCAACTATTGCAACCTTTGGTTTCTCAACACCAATACCGTGCATTGCCTCAACAGCATTGTTTACAATTGATATCTTGTCGTTGAACTCAGGAGCAACGTTCATTGCAGCATCTGTTACACCAAATAGTTTGTGATAAAATGGTGATTCAAATAGTGCAAAGTGACTCAGAGTACCACCTTTTCTTAAACCGTTCTCTTTGTTCAGTACAGCTTTAAGAAGTGGGGCAGTAGCAACAAGACCTTTCATTAGAATATCAGCTTTTCCCTCTTTAATAAGAGCAACAGCTTTAACTGAAGCCTTAGCAGGATTGCTCTCCTGATGAATCTCTACATTAGAAAGATCAAAGTTAATCTCCTTCGCAATCTTCTCTATCTCTGGTTTATCGCCAACAAGAACAGGTACAACAATACCGTTCTCTGTAGCTTTTTTTACAGCCTCAAGTACAGGATGATCAGCAGCAGCAGCAACTGCAATTCTGCGTGTCTCTTTCCCTTTAGCTATCTCTATTAAATCTTCTAATTTTTGTAAAGCCATAACTAATTATAAGCTATTTATTATTTGTTTAATACAATCTCTTTTGTATCGCGTGCAATAACAAGCTCTTCGTTAGTAGTAATAGTCATTACCTTAACCTTTGACTCAGGCTTAGATAGTAACTTATCTTTACCACGAACACCTTTGTTTGCAGCAGGATCAAAATCAACACCCATGAAGCTTAACTGAGTAGATACTTTCTCTCTAAGTACAGTATCGTTCTCACCAATACCTCCTGTAAAGATAATCATATCAACGCCGTTCATGATAGCAGCGTAAGCACCTATAAATTTACATACTCTGTGGTAGTACATCTCTAAAGCAAGCTGAGCACGCTCATTTCCTTCAGCAGCAGCGTTCTCAAGATCACGCATATCTGATGAAACACCTGAGATACCAGCAACACCACTATCTTTATTGATAAGGTTGTTGATTCCTTTAAGGTTAAGCTCTTCCTTGTCTGCAAGATATAGTAGAACACCAGGATCTACAGTACCACATCTTGTTCCCATGATAAGTCCGTCAACCGGAGTGAATCCCATTGAAGTTTCAACTGATTTACCGTTCTCGATAGCACAGATTGAAGCACCATTACCAAGGTGACAAGTGATAATTTTTGAGTTATTGAAATCAACTCCTTCAATATTACAAGCTTTTTCAGCAACAAACTTGTGGCTTGTACCGTGGAACCCGTAACGGCGGATCTTGTATTTGTTGTAGTAATCGTAAGGAATTGCATATAGATACGATTTTGCAGGCATTGTCTGGTGGAAAGAAGTATCGAATACTGCAACCTGAGGAATACCAGGAAGAAGTTTTTCCATAGACATAATACCTTTTAAGTTAGCAGGGTTGTGTAGTGGAGCTAACTCAATACATTTCTCTATTCCACTCTTTACCTCTTCAGTAACTAATGCACTTTTAGTAAAGAACTCACCACCGTGAGCAACACGATGACCTACTGCAGAAATCTCAGAAAGATCATTAATTACACCATGAACGCTGTCTGTAATAGCCTCAAGAATAAGGTTAATACCTACGGTATGGTCTGGAATGTCATCTACCTTCTCAAACGAATCTTTTTCTGATGGCTTGTGTGTAAGGATACCATCTTTAAGACCGATTCTCTCTACTAATCCTTTAGCGATTAGCACATGCTCTTCACCTCCCATGTTAAGTAGTTGATACTTGATAGAAGAACTTCCGCAGTTAAGAACTAAAATATTCATCTTTGATAAATGTATTAAATATAGAAATTTATAGGTTTTATTATTTACATCCCGGCAGCCTGGCTTGCAGTTATTGCAACAAGGTTTACAATATCGCTTACTGAGCAACCGCGAGAAAGATCGTTGATAGGAGCAGCCATACCCTGAAGTACCGGACCAATAGCCTCAGCACCTGCAAGACGTTGAACCAGCTTGTAGGCAATGTTTCCTGTTTCAAGTGTAGGGAATACAAGTACGTTTGCATTTCCTGCAATCTCGCTTCCCGGAGCTTTTTTCTGACCAATTGCTGGTATTATAGCCGCATCACTCTGCATCTCACCATCAATCTTCATGTCAGGAGCCATCTCTTGTGCCAGTTTAGTTGCCTCAACAACTTTGTCAACCATTTCGTGTTTTGCACTTCCTTTAGTAGAGAATGACAACATTGCTATTTTAGGCTCAAAACCAGCAATTGCTCTTGTTGTTTTTCCTGTAGCTACAGCAATTTCAGCAAGCTCTTTTGCAGTTGGGTTTGGATGAACAGCACAGTCGGCAAATACCATCATACCGTCGTTACCAAACTCTTTTGTTTTAAGCATCATGATAAATGCACCTGATACAACACTTATTCCTGGTGCAGTTTTTACATATTGAAATGCAGGACGAAGAACATCTCCGGTTGAGTTTTCTGCTCCGGCAACCTCACCGTCAGCATCACCTGCTTTAATCATTAGAGTGGCATAGTACAATGGATCGTTTAGTAATTCAAGAGCTTTTTCGGTAGTCATTCCTTTCTTACCTCTTAGCTCTACCATAATTTCTGCGTATGAATTGCGCTTGTCACTGGTTTTTGGGTCAATAATTTCGGCCTTCTCAATGTCAAATCCTTTTTCGGCAGCTTTGTTTTTTATCTCCTCAATATTTCCAAGAAGAATAAGTTGCGCAGTCTCCTCTTTAAGGATTATGCTTGCTGCTTCAAGAGTTCTCTCTTCGTTTCCTTCAGGTAAAACAATCTTTTTACCATGTTTTTTAGCATTTTGCTTGATCTGATTAAGTAAATCCATTGTAAATCAGTAAATTATATATTTTAGCGTACGGAGTGTAAATTTAGTACAAAATATTGGTTAAGCAATGAGAAGATACTTATTTATAGATCAAATGCCATAAATAATTTGTTATCGTATCTTAACTATAAATGAATGCAATATTATGGGTTGAATTGATTGATTATGAACAAACTTATTATATGAGTGTTATTTAGACTACCTAAAATTACTTGCTTATGACTTACGACCAATTATTTGAACGATTGTGGATTGATTATAGTAATCAGAATCCTTCGGCTGCTAAGATAAAGGCACTGTTTGAAGAGAGAATAGGGGTAGTGGTTAACGACCATATTGCTATTAGAACTTTTGACGATGAGCGTATTAATGTTGATGCCCTTGCAAAAACTTTTAAGCAACTGGGTTATGTAGAGCGTGGTAAATATGAGTTTAAACAAAAGAAACTCAGAGCAAAACATTTTGAGAATCCGGATATTCCGAATGCACCACGCGTTTTTATAAGTGAATTAAAGTTAAATGAGTGTAGTGAGTTTATAAGGAGTCTGGCAAACGATATTGCCGGCAGAATATCACTGGCAGATCTTGATTCAGAAGATATAGTTACTAAAGGTGTGCTTTGGGGTAAGCCGAGTTACGAGATATACGAGAAGCTACGTGAGGAATCAGAATATGCTGCTTGGTTTTATGTGCATGGTTTCAGAGCAAATCATTTTACCATATCAGTAAACTCTTTTGAGAATGTTGTTGGACTTTCTGATATTAATAAATTACTGGAAGAGGAGGGGTATGTACTTAACAAAAGTGGAGGAGCAATAAAAGGCAGTCCGGAAAAACTTTTAGAGCAGTCAAGTATAATGGCAGATAAAGTTAAGGTTGATTTTGCAGACGGAAAACATACAGTGCCGGCATGTTATTATGAGTTTGCATACAGGTATAAAGATAAGAATGGCAAACTGTTCAGCGGGTTTATTGCTGATTCGGCCGATAAGATATTTGAAAGCACTGATTTTAATAAATAAATTCAGATACTTAATTTAATTGTGTTAGTGTTATATTCAGGCTGCTATCTGGCAGCCTGAATTGTTTCTTATGAGAGTACCATGTGATATGAGAATGGGATATTAACCAGTTCAGACATGAGTTCGCCCATATCTTTCATATCCTCATCGTTGTCTTTGTAATACCACTCAACATATACAGGAAAACCTTTTTCTCTTATCTTTTCAAAGTGAAAGAGAATTTGGGAAATTTTGTTTGATGATGATGAGTTGAAGTATTCAAAATCAAACGTAATAGTGGTGTTCGGGTTTGGGTTTTCAGAGTATTCTATAACCCATTCCAGTACATTTTTATAAAATTTATGAGCGTTAGCAGGTAGTGATCTTCCGTAGAAGTGGAATATATTCCGTTCTTTGTCAAGATTTATACCTGGCGTCATCTCATCTGGTTTAATGTAAATAGATTCCATCTTAATCAGGGTTTATGTTTATATGTCCGTTAAATACATGCTCAGCAGGACCTTTTAATTTAATATCTTTAAATATTCCGTTTGTGTGATTGAAGCTTACACTCAGGTTTCCTCCAAGTGTTTTTATATCTATAGTGCTGCTTTGTCTGTTAAAATTTATATATGCTGCAATTGACGATGCTACAACTCCTGTGCCGCAAGAGTATGTTTCATCTTCAACACCTCTTTCGTAGGTTCTTACAAATATATTATCTCCGTTATATTCAACAAAATTTACGTTTGTACCATTCGGATTGTATTCAGAACTGTTTCTGATATCTTTACCTGTTTTGTATACATCAAAGTTTTTTACATCAGTTACAAACTGAATGTGATGCGGAGATCCTGTATCCATAAAATATTTTTCGCCGATTGTTTTTATATTCTCAACGTTCTGCATATTTAATTCAACAATGTTTCCATCTATTTTGGCACTGTGTAATCCATCGGTTGCTCTGAATGTTGTTTCAGATGTAATTATACCCAGATCTCTGGCAAATGCAACAATAGAACGTCCGCCATTACCACACATTGAGCCAATTTTTCCATCAGAATTATAGTAGTGCATTACAAAGTCTACTTCCTGATCGTCTTCAAGTATCATTAAACCATCGGCACCAATGCCAAATCGTCTGTCGCATAACTTGTTTATAATATTCTCATACAAATTAATATTTGCTTTCCTGTTATCTATTAGAATAAAATCGTTTCCTGTACCCTGATATTTGTAAAAATCTATTTGCATCTGTTTATTATTTCTTTTCAATGGTCAGATGTAACTCCGCATGATAATCATTCTTGTGTGTTAAAACACTTTCTAATGCTTTGTTGTACTTAATCTTTTAATTATATAATAGTGTTAAATATATACTTTAAATAAAAACTTACATCTGTATTAGGTTATAATAAAATATATATGTTCAAACATATTGCTTTTCCCTATTTAATACTATACTATATCTAAATTTAACAAAAAAATATATACAAAGCATATAAATATGGTTTTCTCTGACGTCAATTTGTTGGTTAATTCCGTATTTAAAAGTGTCTTGTTATAGACAAAAGGCTATAAAAACACAGTTTAATATTATTATTTTTTGATAAAGTATGGTAACAAAAAGTAGAGTTGTTGTGTTTATTTATTCAAGATATTATTTTATATTGTAGTGTCTAGTGTGTTTTATTATAGCATTTTATATGTAACCTTTTTGTAAATGATATGTGTTGTGCGGTTATATTGTATATGATTTATAATTGATTACATCTTTTTTTGAGTTAAAAAAAATAACAATTTTTATGAAACAATTGCCTCTTAGCTCCGTTAAAATGGGGTAGTTGTGTTATATAATAATTTAAAATTTGATATTTGGTTGTAAAACTTTTATTAAAAACTGTATAGGTTATTCCAATACAGCAATTATTGATTGGTTTTATTTCGGAAAAATACTAATTTTGCAAACAATTAAATGAAGGAGAACGCATGAGACAACTGAAAATTACAAAGTCGATTACAAATCGTGAAAGTGCATCATTAGATAAGTATTTGCAAGAGATTGGTAAAGAAGATCTTATCACAGTTGAAGAGGAGGTTGAGTTAGCTCAGCGAATCAGAAAAGGTGATCAGAGAGCTTTAGAAAAGCTTACCAGAGCAAATTTACGTTTTGTTGTTTCTGTAGCTAAACAGTACCAAAATCAAGGATTGAGTCTTCCCGATCTTATTAATGAGGGAAACCTTGGATTGATTAAGGCTGCTGAGAAGTTTGATGAAACACGTGGTTTTAAGTTTATATCTTATGCGGTTTGGTGGATCAGACAATCTATTTTGCAAGCATTAGCAGAACAATCAAGAATTGTTAGGCTTCCTTTGAACCAGGTTGGTTCGTTAAATAAGATTAATAAAGCATTTTCTAAATTTGAACAGGAAAATGAGCGTACTCCGTCTCCTGAAGAGTTGGCTGATCAGTTAGATCTTCCAAAAGAAAAAGTAGCTGATACTTTAAGAGTATCTGGTAGACATGTATCTGTTGATGCTCCTTTTGTTGAGGGTGAAGATAATAGCCTTCTGGATGTTCTTGTTAATAATGACTCTCCGATTGCGGACAGAAAACTTATTAATGAGTCGTTAGTAAGAGAGATTGACAGAGCTCTTGCAACACTTACAGAGCGTGAGAGAGATATTATTAAGCTTTTCTTTGGAATTGGTGTTCAGGAACTTACTCTTGAAGAGATAGGTGAGAGGTTTGGTTTAACACGAGAGCGTGTTCGTCAGATTAAAGAGAAAGCGATTCGCAGACTGCGTCATACTTCACGAAGTAAATTATTAAAAACATATCTTGGTTAGATAAAAAAAAGAGCTTCAGAAATGAGGCTCTTTTTTTTGTAGTATTATTTTACTTTTTAATCTCTCTTTTCGTCACAATCGCACTCCTCAAAACTCTTATTGTATTGTTTGATTGCTCTCCATGACATACCCATGTTTGAGAATCCTCCGTCGTGAAACAGATTTTGCATTGTAACCTTACGGGTAAGGTCTGAGAATAAAGTTATACAGTAGTCAGCACACTCCTCAGCAGTAGCATTACCAAGTGGCGACATTCTCTCAGAGAAGTCGATAAGTGAATCGATACCTTTAACACCGCTTCCGGCAGTTGTTACAGTTGGCGACTGAGACACAGTGTTTACTCTGATCTTTTTATCGCGTCCGTAGATATATCCAAAGCTTCTTGCAATTGATTCAAGCATCGATTTTGCATCAGCCATATCGTTATATCCGTACAGTGTTCTTTGTGCAGCTACGTATGAAAGAGCAACAACTGATCCCCACTCGTTTATAGCATCCAGTTTTCTGGCAACCTGCAAAACTTTGTGAAACGACATTGCCGATACATCAAGTGTTTTTGCATAGTAGTTATAATCTAAATCATCGTATGATTTTCCTTTTCTAACATTTGGCGACATTCCTATTGAGTGTAAAACAAAGTCTATTTTACCTCCAAGAGCCTCCATTGATTCTGTTATAAGTTTCTCCAGATCTTGTATGTTTGTTGCATCTACCGGAATAACTTTTGAGCCGGTTTTATCAGCAAGTGATGAAATGTCTCCCATTCTGATGGCAACAGGGGTGTTGGTTAGTACAAACTCAGCACCCTCTTCGTGAGCTTTCTCAGCTACCTTCCATGCAATAGACATGTCGTTAAGTGCACCAAAAATAATCCCCTTTTTACCTTTTAATAAATTATACGCCATAGTGTTAAATTATTTCTATGTAATATTAAGTGTTAAACTAATTTGTGGTTAAGAGTTCCTTGGCATTAGAAACAGCAGCCTCGCTTAATTGTTCACCACTAAGCATTTTTGCAATCTCGGTAATGCGTTCCTCTTTACTAAGGGTTTTTATCTTTGTATTAGTAGTATTCTTGGTATCTTCTTTATAAACTTTCAGGTGTGTTAATCCTTTGCTTGCAATTTGTGGCAGGTGTGTAATATTTATTATCTGTGTTTCGTCAGACATTGTTTTTATTATACTACCCATTTTATCTGCAATATCACCCGATATTCCTGTGTCAATTTCGTCAAACAGTAGGGTAGGGAACTGTTTACTGTTTGCCAGAAGCGATTTTAAACTTAGCATTAACCTGGACATCTCTCCACCTGATGCAACCCTGCCAATATCCTGCATATCGCCCTGTTTATTTGCATTAAACAGGAATTTTATATTATCCAGACCATGTGCATTAAATAGCGTTAATCTGTCGTTTGTAATGCTGAATCTGGCGTTTGGCATCCCTAAACCATTCAGTAAAGTGCATATGTGTTTCTCAACCTTCTTAAACTGAGAGCTTCTTTTTGTTGTAAGCAGATCAGCCTTTTCAGTAAGTTTAAAAGTAAGGTCATCAAGCTTTTTAGTAAGTTGTTCAATATCAAAATCAAAATTGCTGATGTTCTGAATCTTGTTGTCCAGATCATCTTTAATATTCAGCAGATCGTTTATTGTATCTGCTTTGTGCTTTTGCAGAAGTGTATAGTATCCGTTTAACCTCTCTGTAACGTAGGCTGTTCGTTCAGGATTAACCTCAAACGACTCTGCTATACTTGTTAACTCATTAGAGATATCGTTAACCTCAATAAGCGTTGACGATAATCTGTTGTGAATATCCTCATACTCCTTATTATACTGTACAATCTTATCAAGCGAGTTGATAGATGCTTTAATGCCTGATATTACGGTTGACTCTTCGTCTGATATTGCCATAGCACCTGTTTGCAGTGCTGCTTTTATATCCTCAGAGTGTTCCAGCTCCTTAATCTCGCTTTCAAGTTCAGTAAACTCATTGCTATCCGGGTTTAACTCTTCAAGTTGATTGAACTGAAATTGATAAAATTCAAGATCATCACTCTCTTTTTCGGCTTTCTCTTTAAGATCGTTAAGTTGTTTATTACACTGCCTGTACTCTGAATAAATCTTCTTGTACTGTTCAAGAGTCTTTGCTGTTTGTGCAACAGTGTCAATAATATTTAACTGAAAATCGGAGTTGTCAAGTAAAAGGTTCTGGTGTTGTGAGTGAATATCAATTAACCTCTCAGAAACACCTTTTAGTATATTCAGGTTTACCGGAATATCATTAATAAATGCTCTTGATTTACCATTTGCACTAATAACTCTTCTTATCACTGTACTGTGATCGTAATCAAGATCGTTAGCATCAAACAGTTTCTGCATATTGTAGTTGCTTATATCAAACTCAGCCTCAACAATACACTTATTGTCTTTATCTCTTAGTACAGCTGAATCTGCTCTCTGACCAAGTATAAGTGATAAAGCACCTAGCAATATAGATTTTCCGGCTCCGGTTTCTCCGGTAATTATTGTAAGCCCTTGATTAAAATCTATATTGAGTTTATCAATAAGTGCGTAATTATTAATAGTTAAAGATTTAAGCATCGTACTTAGTCTATATTAATTTTTAGAATTTAATATCTTATCAAATTTTGAGGCCCCTCCCGGACTAATCTCTTTTAATATATTTACAGCTCTTGCCTTCTCATTATCATATGCCTCAGAGAAAATCTCTACGAGTTCATTTGATTTTGCGTCAAGGAATATCTTGAAATATGTAAGTGTATTATCAGGTTTGTTTCTGTATACCTGTCTTATATTTTCAAGAGTAGATATAATCTCAAGTCTTGCATCGTTAGCATTCTTCTCCATTTTATCAAGACCTAATCTGTGATAAGTGTAGTATGCTTCTCTAAGAGGTTGATAACCTCTTGAAAGAACATTGTTTACAAGCCAATACCTGTTTTTTCTGTTTGCTTCAAAAGCTTTCCATCCGGCTCTGTTTGATGACTGTGCATTACTTACAATCTTCTCTGCTTTCTCAAAAAACTCTGTACCTCCCTCTTTAGAGAATGTATCAAAGTCCAGACCTATAATTATGTATGCATAATACGCCAGAACAGAGGCAAGGTTTGATGTATATGTTGACTCATTGAACTGAATCTGATCAAACTCATTAAATCTGAATACAAAATCAGGATCTTTAAAGTTAAGCAAAACAGTATTGTACGATGAGTTGTATACAGGACGTCTTGACTGAACCTGAAGTGTTGCTTTGTATTCACTGGTTGTAACCTCCTCTGATATTGTAATCTGGATATTACACTCAATACGTTCATCTGTTCCGAAAACTCTGTTTGTCCATGCAGTATTGTTCATGTATTCAAACATAGATTTCTGCATATTTTCAAATACAGTTCTGTTTGTTCCTTGTATTTGCGAAGCATTAACAGATATGTTACACTTTAACTCTTGTGCTGAAATATTAGGTAGGTACAAAGCTGTACACAGTAGTAGAATTGATGCTAGTCTCTTAACAGTCATGGTTTTATTCCTCAAAGTAAGTTAAAATTTTATCGGCAATATCGCCGGCCACTTCTCTTTTAGTCTTTAACTCAAATTTCTGAATATTATTTTGATTATCAATGATTGTTATCTTATTTGTGTTGTAACCAAAACCTGCACCTTTGTCGTTCAGTGAGTTAAGTACTATGAAATCAAGATTCTTGCGAGTAAGTTTATCCTTGGCATTATACTCCTCGTTTTGAGTTTCAAGAGCAAAACCAACCATTACCTGATTATCTTTTTTACTCTCTCCTAGGGTTTTTGCAATATCTGCTGTTGGTTTTAGTTCTATAGTCCAGTTCTCTTTGCCTCTTTTTACCTTCTGAAAATCTTTACTTACAGGTGTAAAATCGGCAACAGCTGCTGTCATTATTGAGATGTCAGAGTTATCAAACAATTCAACAGATTTCTTTAGCATATCATCTGCAGAAACCACGTTGTGTACAATAATGTTTTTGTGTGAAGCTTTTTCGGCAGTAGGACCACATACCATATTTACTATTGCTCCTCTTTCGGCAAGCTCTTCGGCAATAGCAAACCCCATTTTACCAGTGGAGTTATTTCCGATAAAACGCACCGGATCTATCTGTTCATAGGTAGGTCCGGCGGTTATTAATACGTTCTTATTACTTAATTTTTTTTTTTCTCCTTCTTGCTGTGCAAAAAAGAGTTTTATTTTTTCTGTAATAACTTCCGGTTCTTCCATCCGGCCTTTACCAATAAGCCCGCTTGCAAGTTCACCACTTGTGGCTTCAACAATAGTGTTGCCATAACTTTTCAGAATCTCAATGTTCTTAAGTGTGGCCGGATGCTGATACATATCAAGATCCATTGCCGGAGCAACCATTACCGGACATTTAGCCGACAGATATGTTGTAAGCAACAGATTATCTGCAATACCGTGTGCCATTTTGCCCATAGTATTTGCCGATGCAGGTGCTATAAGATACAGATCTGCCCATAATCCCAGATCAACATGCGAATTCCAATCTCCGTTTTCCGGATTAAAGAAATCAACAAGTATAGGATTTTTACAAAGTGTAGCAAGTGTAAGAGGGCTAATGAACTCTTTTGCAAGAGGGGTCATAATAACCTTAACATCTGCGCCTTCTTTTACCAGCGATCTAACAAGTATAGCAGCCTTGTAAGCTGCTATACTACCTGTAATACCAAGTATAATGTTTTTTCCCTTTAACATGGGTAAATGTTTTTATTTACGATTCTTTACTCGGATTTCTAAAGTAAATACGTCCCTCAACAAACTCCTGCAGTGCAATAAGCGATGGCTTAGGCAATCTCTCGTAGTACTTTGAAATCTCTATCTGTTCACGATTCTCAAAAATCTCCTCCAAATTATCAGAGTAGTTTGCAAATTCATCTAATTTTGAATTTAACTCTTGCTTTATATCAATAGATATCTGATTCGCTCTTTTTGCCACAATGGCAACAGTTTCGTAGATGTTCCCTGTTGGCTCATCTAATAAATTTAAATCTCTAGTAACTGTAGTACTAGCCGCTTTTGTTTTCTTATAATCCATACTCCTTAAAGGTTTGAACTCTTGTATTTTGATAAAGCTTTTGTAGCTGATTCGTGCATTCTTTTAGCCTCTGCTGCTTTTTTACTCTCAGGAAATTCTCCTATAAAACTGTAATATTCATCAATGGCTTTCTGGTAACGCTCCTGTTTTTTAGACTCAATACTCTTCTCTGCAAGAAGATACGAAGATTTTACTAAAAGAAAAAGTATCTCTTCTCTGTATTTTGTTTCAGGATACTCCTGAATAGAATTTCTTAGCGATACAATTGCAGCTTTATAATCACTTAACTTATAATATAACTCTGCATTCATGAAATCTTTTTCAATAAGTTTGTCACGCATCTCTTTTATAAGGTCTTGCGCTTCTTTTGATTTTGGATTTCCAGGATGTCTGCTTATGAAAAGTGTAAAACCAGTAATAGCATCTCTTGTTGCTGACTGTTCAAGCTCAACATTAGGCGACAGTTTGTATGCACAATATGCTTGCAGGAACTCACACTCAACAGCTCTTGAATCTCTTCCAAAATCTCTTACAAACATGCCAAAATAGTACCCGGCCATAGTGTAATCCTCGCTTCTGTAATATGCATGCGAAGTATAATAAACAACATCAGCTGCTTTATCGGTACCTCTGTATAGTGGTACTAACTGTTCATAAAGCCTGATAGCCTTTTGGTATTTCTCGGCTCTAAAAAGTTTGTTTGCAAACTGATATTTTTCCTCATAATTATTACTTTTGAGCACCTTCTCGTATCCTGAGCACGATGACAAAATAATAATTACCGCTATAGCAAAAATCTGTACTAACTTTTTCGACATATTTCTTGTTTTAGAGTGCAAAGATAGAAGTTATTTTCAGAGTTGAATGCATCAGTTTCATAAAAAATATTAATTAATTATAATTATTTGCCGAAAAAAAATTTAAGCATACATTTGTATCTCTTAATATTAAAATAACAAAAACGTATATACTGTGGATATATTTGAAAGAATAACTGCTGATCGCGGACCTTTAGGACAGTACCAAAAAACTGGTCATGGGTATTTTGCTTTTCCTAAGCTTGAAGGTACTATACAACCAAGAATGAACTTTATGGGTAAAGAGGTTTTAACCTGGAGTTTAAACAACTATCTTGGATTAGCTAACCATCCTGAAGTAAGAGAAGCTGATGCTGCTGCTGCAAGAGATTATGGAATGGCATATCCTATGGGAGCAAGAATGATGTCAGGTCAGACAAGTAAACATGAAGAGCTTGAAAGAAACCTTGCAGAGTTTGTTGGTAAAGAGGATGCTTTCTTATTAAACTTTGGTTATCAGGGAATGGTATCAATTATTGATGCACTTGTATCAAGAAATGATGTTATTGTATATGATTCAGAGTCGCATGCTTGTATTCTTGATGGTCTTAGACTTCATATGGGTAAGCGTTACGTTTTTCCTCATAACGATATAGAGAACTGTAAAACACAACTTCGCAGAGCTACAAAGTTGGCTGAGAAGCAGGGTGGAGGAATCCTTCTTATTACTGAGGGTGTTTTTGGTATGACAGGAGACCTTGGTAAACTTGATGAAATAGTTGCTCTTAAGAAGGAGTTTAATTTCCGTCTTCTTGTTGATGATGCTCATGGTTTTGGTACAATGGGGGCTACAGGAAAAGGTGCAGGTGAGCATTTTGACTGTATTGATGGTATTGATGTATACTTCTCTACATTTGCTAAGAGTATGGCTGGTATTGGAGCATTTGTTGCTTCAAGCAAAGATGTTGTAGATTACATGCGTTATAACATGCGCTCTCAAACGTTTGCTAAGTCGTTACCAATGCCTATGGTTATGGGAGCACTAAAGCGTCTTGAGCTTATTAAGAACTCAACTGAGTACAGAGATAAGTTATGGACAATAGTAAATGCTCTGCAAAACGGATTAAAAGAGAGAGGTTTTGATATAGGTGTAACAGAATCTCCTGTTACACCGGTAATGATGAAAGGTGGATTAGCTGAGGCGTTGAATCTTATCATTGATCTGAGAGAAAATTATGGTATTTTCTGTTCTATTGTTGTGTATCCGGTTATACCTAAAGGACAGATTCTTCTTAGATTAATACCAACAGCAACACATAGTCTGGAGGATGTTGAAGAGACTCTTACAGCGTTTGAAACATGTAGAGGTAAACTAGAGGCTGGCGAGTACCAGACAGAAGAGTTACCTGTAATACCTCAGGGTTACTAAGAATTTGATTTAACATATTATATGTAAACCGTTCTGCTTTATTGCAGAGCGGTTTTTTTTTATTAAATTGGAATAGAATTATAAAACTAAATTAATTTTTATGAAACGTATACTTTCTATAACTATAATGTTACTGACTATTGTAACATTATCATATGCCCAGAATTATGTTGCAAAAGTGCGACTTGGTAAACAAATTAAGTTTATAGATGAAACAGGTAAGGTTGTTATTAATCTTCCGGGATTACAATCTGCAAAATCATTCTCAGACGGAATGTGTATGGCAAAAGCCAATGATAAGTGGGGATATATTAATAAAAAGGGTGAGTGGGTTATTAAACCTGTATATGTTAAAGCAAATAGCTTTCATGAAGGACTTGCGCTTGTTAATGATGGTATACATTGGTTTTTTATAAATAAAAGTGGTGAAAAGCTAAATGCAGTATCGGCTGATAAATATGGAAACTTTAAGGATGGATACTCAATTGTACGAAAAGGAAAGAGAAAGGGAATTATTGATAAAACAGGTAAGTTAGTGGTTGACTTTAAGTATGATGCAATTAAACAGTTCAGAGATGGATATGCAGTTGCTTACCTGAACAAAATGGCTGGTATTATAGATGGTGTTGGAAATGTTGTAATAGATTTTAAGTACAACAAAATAGGTCGTGTATCAGAAGGGTTTGCTTGGGCAAAGAAAGGAGCTCAAAACGGATATATTAATATTGAAACAAAAGAGTTTAAGGTTATACCTGGTGCTTTAGTAATGAAGGATTTTAAGAATGGTATGGCAAGAGTTCTTATGGGTAAGCGTTTTGGATATATTGATAAGACAATGAGTTTTGTAATTGATCCGGTTTATGGTAAAGCAAAAGATTTTGAGAATGGATATGCTGCTGTAATGAATCTTGATAAGAGTGTAGCATCTGTAAAGAGATGGGGTTTTATTGACAAAGAGGGAAAACTTATTGTGAACTATACCTATTTGGATGCAGAGGCATTTTATGAAGGTCTGGCTCCTGTGAAACTTAATAAAGCTAACTGGGGATTTATAAATGAGAGCGGTAAGCTTGTTATTCCGGCACATTTTGATTTAGGAATGAATCTGTCGTGGATGACAAAGAACAGAAGAGGTTTTGGACCTAGCGGATTAGCAAGAGTTAAGAAGAATAAAAAATGGGGATTTATTGATGTAAAAGGTAATGTACTTAATCAGATGTGGTATGATGGTGTTGAGCCTTTTGTTGATGTAAGATAATATATACAATTATAAAATAACTAAAAGAGCCGCCTTTAATCAGAAGCGGCTCTTTTAGTTATCTTAAACTTACAGAGAGTATCTCTATATAGTCTCTTCGCTGTTTATCTTCCTGAATCTGTGTCTCCATCTGTGTGAGGTATTTCTGTGTATGCCGCATTTTGCAGCAGCTTTACGAATACTTAAACCTTCTCTTAAACACTCTGCATATTTTATCCAGCTCTCTTTTTTACGAAGGTTTGCAAGGGGTGTTGCTGTTAATGTATTAAACGATTTATTACATGTTTTGCACTTGTATCGTTGTAGATTGTTTCTTATTCCCCACTTAAATACAGACATTGAATTACAGTGCGGACATGCCTTGTTGTTTCCTACAGAATCAAATACATCTGCTACATAATTAATTAAATCCTGCTCTTTGATGGTTTCATTTGTTACATTGGGTTGTTTTGCAGATTCATTACTCTTCATAAATATTAATTTAAGTTAGTTACTTTGTGTAGTATAATACGTATGCAAATATCATTACAATATGTATTTTACTATTGACAGGCTTTTATACGTTAATAAAATAACAAAGTTCCGTACTGTTTTAATTTTTGCACAAAAAAAGGGCGCCCGCTAAGGCACCCCAATATGTGAGTTTTATATATTTTCTTATTCGAGACCACTGTTTCCGTTGTTGCCTCCGCCACCGCCGTTGCCTGATTTTCTGCCATCTTTGTAACCATCCATAATAGCATCAATCATATCAACAGAGTAGAAACCTCTTTGAAAATCAGCTGTGTTACTGTTGTATACATGGTAAGGATATAAATCTTCTGATGGGAAACCAGGAAAATCATTATTTACACCGCGCTCAAAACCAAAGGCATAGTGTACATCATATCCCCATATTACTCCTCTTTTAAAATCAGCACTCTCATTAGGATCTGGTTTTGGAGGATTCCAGTTGCTAGCGTACATTAAACCCAGAACTGTAAAGCATAAAAATGTTACAAGTAATTTTTTCATAACTCTTTGTATTAGATTAAAAATGTTTATTCGTAATAAAATTACATACAAAAAATCATAACATCATATATAATAACGGTTAATTAAAAATGGATTTTATAGCAGATTAATAAGAGCAGAGTTTATATCATTATATATAAAAGTATATCCTCTGGTTGTGATCTTATCGGAACTAATACGGCTGCCTTTAAGTACTATCGATGACATTTTACCCATGGCTATTCTGAAAACTAATCCTGGAATTCTTATGATTACACTCTTTTTACAATTATGTTTATTGAGTGCTTTTGTGAAATCTATATTTGTAATATGTTCGGGAGCAGTTGCGTTAAATATACCTTGCAAATTTATGTCCTCAATAGCTTTTATGTATATATTACATAAATCTGTAATATGTATCCATGGCACATACTGTAAACCAGACCCCATAATGGTAGCTATATGTTTGTTGAGCATAGGTTTTAGTTTTTTTATTGTGCCACCATTTTTTCCCAAAACAACGCCTGTTCTTACTATTACTGTTCTTATATCTTTGTTACTTAAGTTGTTTACTGGTTCTTCCCATTTTTTGCATACAGTTGCAAGAAAATCATCTCCTGGTTCAGATTCCTCGTTAAATATTGTTGGGCTTGTTTTTGTACCGTAATAACCAATTGCCGAAGCAGATATTATTGTATTAATACTGTACTTAACGGCATGTTCTGTAAGCAACTTTATACTGTCAGTACGGCTTTTTTCAATCTTCTCTCTTTGTTTCCTGTTCCATCTCTTATCGCCAATATTTTCACCAGTCAAATTTATTATACAATCAGTATCTGTAAAAGCACTATCATCAACAATGTGTTTGTCCGGATTCCACAGGTAGTATTTTATGTTGCTGTCTTTTAGTAAACGCCTGGTTAAAACCGATACATTGTAACCTCTCTCCAAAAGCATCTTAGTTAACTCTCTGCCAATGAATCCTGTTCCACCTGCTATAAGTATGTTCTGTCTGTCAGACGAATTGTTTTTCATGTAATTATAGTTTTACAGTTCGCAATCATGCTCTGTTTTTATCAGCATATCTGTATCAAAACCAAGATGCCTTGCCTTAACCAATAACATATTATATATCTTATCGTCCAGTTTGCTTGATCTGCTCAAAATCCACATGTACTTTCGTTTTGGTTCGCCAATAAGAACGTATGTGTAATCAGAATCTATTTCAAGTACCCAATAGTTACCACTGAATGGCCAGAAGAAACGTACCTTTAGTTTTGCAGGAGTATCTGAATTTGGTTGCCATGCGATACCTTTAGCATAATCTGTTTTAGTTGAGTCGTTAATATATACACCCCGGTTCTCCACAATAACTTTACCATTCTCCTTTATTGTATAGTTGGCGGTTACACACTTGAGTCCTTCTTCAAATTTGTTTGGCAATCTGGCAATCTCATACCATTTACCTGAATATTTTTTTATATCCAGATTCTTAACAACGGGTAGCTCTTTTGTTTGCATACAGCTATTTAGCATAATAATGGCTATAAATATTATAAAATAATTGATATTAAAATTGAGTCTCGGTTGTATGTTCATACTAATAAATTGTTTAGTCCTATATATAAACACTCAATTCGCAAAAAAGTGCGATTGCTCTTTTATTGATTTTAAGGAATCTATAACATAATTTACCTATTTTTGTCGCAAACTTATGTTATTATGGTAAGATTAATATTTATGCTTTTAGCATTAGTACTGTTTTTGTTTGTTCAGGATTTGTTGGTGTTCAGGTATTTTTTAAGACCCTACAAAAATAAGAGAGTATTTTACAGGTCAGTACAAGTGTTTAACATTGTATGTTACGTTATATTAATTTTTACATTTCTTTCACACAAACATATAATATCGCCAAAATGGCTGGGATTACTATTCTCTGGTTTTGCAGTTGTACTATCCTGGTTTATATATAAAGCTTTTCTGCTTATCTTTTATCTTATATCAGGAACAGCCAGACTAATAAGATATGCTTTTGAAGGGAGAGTAAAACCCGGAAGTAACCTGTTCAGGGTAATGAGTCAGACTGTATCTATTATGCCAATTATAGCAATTGTGTATGGAGTTGTAATTGGCAGATGGAATTTCAAGGTAAATGATGTAGATCTGTACTATGAGAATCTGCCGGAACAGTTTGATGGATATGTGGTTGTACAGATATCTGATCTTCATATTGGAGGATATGCAGCTAACCCAGGTAAATTGCAGAAGGCCGTAGATATTATAAATAGTACCGACGCCGATGTTGTACTCTTTACGGGCGATATGGTAACAAAAGATGCAAGAGAACTTGATGGACTTACAGATATACTTTCTGGTATAACATCTAAGGATGGTAAATATGCGATACTTGGTAACCATGACTATGGCGATTATGTAAAGTGGGATAGTGCAGAGGACAAACAGACAGGGTTTGATCAGCTTAAGCAAGAGATTACAGGTATGGGGTTTGACCTGCTTGAGAATGAGAACAGAGCGATAACAAGAGGAGATACATCTATATATATACTTGGTATGGATAACTGGGGACTACCACCATTTCCGCAATATGGCGATTTTGCCAAAACGCGCAACGGTGTAGGAGATGGGGCATTTGAGATATTAATGTCGCACGATCCAGATTTCTGGCAGTCGAATATTGAAGGAAAGAGCGATGTTGAATTAACTTTGGCAGGACACTCACATGGTATGCAGACGGGTATAAGGTTCAGGGGTAAACTGTATAGTCCGGCATCGTTAAAGTACGACTATTGGGGAGGGCTGTACGGATCTGATGATGTTAAACTATATGTAAATGTTGGTTTAGGATATGTTGGATTCCCGGCACGCATAGGGATGCCACCTGAGATTACTCGTTTTGTATTGCACTCAAAGAAACCTAACAGTTAACAACTATATAAGCAACATACTGTTTACACAGTGAGTGATCAACAAGCGGAAAATAACCCTTTTTTATCTTGTCACCCTCTGAATACAGAGGGTGTTTAGCAGATAATCGTCCCTCCATGTCCTGAGGAGTCTCATTTACTGATTGCTCTACATAAAGTGTTCCGTACGATTTTTCGTGAACCATATTCTGTAAAGCTAAAGCAAGCGTACCCATATTGTAGCGGCAGTTAATCTCCATACAAGGATTTATTACCATATTGCCATCCTCATCGTTATATATTAGGGTATCTATACCAATAACACCTCTGTGCAGCTCTGTATATATACTACCCTTTAAAGCTCCTGTAATAGTCTCTACCAATCCTGAATCTATCAGATTATTCAGGAATTTTAGCGGCTCCTGAATCTCTTTAACATTATCTGGATTTAAATAGTTACCACAATAGGCATTCTTGCTATTTGTTTTAAATGCCGTATATCCCAGATATTCAATCTCTGATTCCGACTTTATATTAAACTGTAGCGCAGCATCCAGTACCTTATTAAACCGGGGTTCAGACATTACAAACCCCTGACTTCTCAGTATTCCTGTAGCCCACTGTTTTATAGTCTGTATGTAATCACCATTTTTTACAGTCTGTATACCTCTGCCAGACGAACTCCATGGCGATTTTAAGATTATCTCATGATGCAGTTGTACCTCTCGTTCAATATCTTTATGATCTTTACATATTACCGGATGATGTTTATCAGGAATAAGCCCTTTAACAGAGTTGTTTGTAGTTATCTTTTTTAAGATATTCAGTGCAGATGCTCTTGAGTGCAAATCTTTATGTCTGATACTCCAACTTCCATTCGGACTGTTTCTGAAATGGTCTGAACATTCAGATATGATATACTCATACTCTCTGTGTATATGACCACTCCATCCCCAGGGTTTTAATTCATTTACCTTAATCTCTTTCTTTGATATCTTTTTGGTTAAATCATCAATATTAATAAACAGAGGTGCTTCTTTGTACACACACTTCAGTTTTTTCAAAAACAACTCAGATGGAATATTTGGAGTAATAACATAGTCGTTACTATCGGCAAAATATGCCATAATTGCTGCCAGATCGTTTTTAAATATTCTGAAAGCAGGTTTAGGTGTATATATAACACTCTTGTTTGCCACCTCAATCTCGCATGTAGGATTATATGTATATATATTGTCAGACATATTTGTCGTTATGCTGATAGTTAAGATATTTGACCATGTGCGGTCAATAATTATCTATCGTTAATATCAAAATTAATAATTACAGCTATTCATCAGGTAATATCCTGAATAATTAAACCCTTAGATGTATCGGAACTTTTTGATACATAAAGCAGATTAAAATGCAAAAAAAAGTAAAACTGATTAAAAATACTATGGTTTTAGTCTTATTAATTATGTATATTTAATATAGAGCAATAATAAAAAATGTTATTTTTTTAATAAAAGTAAGGTATGTCAGGTAGTAATGAAGATATGAAATCGTCAATCTCAAAAAGTATAAAAGCTATACAGGAGGAGCGATGGGAAGAAGCTTTAGGGTTATTATGTACATATACAGGTAATGATCCGCTGGCAGATTACCTTACAGGGTTAATATATTATTGCCGATACAATAATCTTGACGAGGCAAGGATTTGCTTCTCACGCGTGTTCTCATGTGAGCGTACCGGTATTGATGAGTACAGAGCGCGCTCAGCTGAATTCCTGGGGCATATTAACTGGGAGCAATCGCGTATGCAGGATGCAGAGGAGAATATATTACAAGCAATAGCATACGGAAATCCTGATTGTTTTCTTGAGGCTGCATATCTGCTGCTTCATCATCACGATCCTAAAAAGAGAGATTTAGCACTCACCTTTGCAAGAGAGGGAGAGATGATACTTTCTGATGAGGATGATATGGAGATAAAAGCATCCGGTTTTCATATTGTAGCAAGCGTTTATCTATGGGGTAATCTTTATAATGATGCACACAGGGTATCAAAATGGTTCCTGAAAGATTACGACTATAGGATAAATAATAGAGATCAGGTAGAGGAGTATCTCTATATGCTTGTATCAAAGGGGCAGGAAAAGATTATTGATAAAACGTTTAATAACTACGGTCTTAAGAAGAGTTTCAGTAATCTGTATAAAGCGTATCAGTTTTTATCAGGAAAAATTGTTGAGGATAACGTTGATAATGAAATAGCAGGAGTACTAACTCGTATTGAACGTGTTGGCAGAGACTTTAGCTGAATGCACACCTCTTATAATAAATAATCCTCCATAGTCTTATTTATCTTACTGTACTACTTATAAATAATAACAGTAATCATTAAATATTGGTTTCTCAGTAAATCAATATATTACAGGTTGCATATATTTTGCTATTTTTGATTGGCAAAACAGATAATATTATGACTAATTTTACCGGTAACTGGAGTTACAGCGAGGAGTTTGACGGAGGAAAGGACGTAGGAGTATTGAATCTGAAGCATTTTGATAACAAACTTGAGGGGGAGTTAAGGTATACTGAATATCCTGACGGAGAAGAACCCTTTACTGTTATACAGAAGGTTGAAGGTGAGGTATCAGACAATAAAATTACACTTAGAGGAACAGAGATAAATGCAGAGGACGATGTTGAGTATTTTGCAGATTCGTTTGATGGTATTTATACAGCTGAAGGTAATATTGTTGGATCAACTGAAGATGCTGCAGGAGTGTGTGGTGTGTTCATCTTTTCGCCACAGTAACTTTAGTGTGGCATGATATTTATTGAATGTGTTAAATAAACTAAAAAAACTATATATGCGAAGAATTCTATTTTTATCATTACTCTCTTTACTGATGTTCTCTTGTGCATCAAAGAGATATGCAAAAAAAGCAGTTGAATTAGAGCGTGCCGGATTATATCAGGAGGCAGCAAATCTATACTATCTTTCGGTAAAAGCTAACAGAAAGAACATTGATGCTCTTATTGGTTTAAAGAAGAACGGAGAGATGGTGCTTGCAGATAAACTAAATAAATTTAAATCGGCATGGGAGACACGCCAGATAAAAGAGGCGGTATATGCATACAGAGAAGCTAAAGAGTACAGAGATAAACTTAGTGCTGTTGGAGCTGAGTTAACAATTGATTCAAAGTACAATACATGGTACTCAAATGCCAGTTCATCATATCTGTCGGAACGATATACAGAGGCTTTAGGTGCACTTAACCGCGAAGATTTTAGTAATGCACTAACAATATTTACTGAGATACTTAATATAGACAGCAACTATAAAGATGCAAAGCAGAAATATACAGTAGCTAAGTTTGAACCTATGTATCGTGCGGCAATACAGGATCTGAATACGGGAAGATTCCGTAAGGCATACTACAGTTTTGTTGAGGTGCAGAATGGTGCAGGCGAATATAAAGAGACATCGGCACTGTTGAGTCAGGCGCTTGAAGAGGCTACAATTACAATATTAGTTGTACCATTCAGAACATCATCAGATGGGGGAGTATATAACAGAAATAACTTTCAGACTGTTGTTCTTAATGCAATAGGAAACACACAATCGCCATTTTATAAGGTTAAAGACTTGTCGTACATTAACAACAAAGGGGTATTCTTTGCCGATGGTACTATTGATCTTAGAAAGGTATCGCTTGATGGTATTGATGCTGTGATAAGTGGCGATATAAAACGTTTTAAGGTACGCAGAGGTAAACTGCATAAGAAGGAGAAACCGGCATATCTTAAGATAAAGAAGCTAAAGAAAAACAGCGATGGTACAACCAGTACATATTATGAGTATAAGAAGGTTGTATATACTGAAGTTAAGAAAGATAATGCAGTACACTTTCAGGTAGATTACAAAATGGTATCGACAAAAACAGGCGATGTGCTTGCTGCCGATATTGTTAATGAGAGTATGACAGACAGAGTGCATTACGGGCTGTATTATGGCGAGAAGGGTGAGCTTGTTCCGGGTTACTGGAAATATAAAAAGAGTAAGAGCGACGAGGATAAGGTGTATGACGACTACTCATCGAGAAATAGATTCGATCGTATGTTCAGATCAAAGAGAAGCATTAAGAGCGTTGAAGATATGCGAAGAGATGTTCTGAGAAATGCAGCAAATAGAATTGCACAACGAGTAGAGATGTATAACCCTGAGATGTAATAATGTAAATGCTGGTTATATACAACATCTAAAAAGAAATTATAAGAATATGAAGAAGACATTTATTTACCTTTTATTAATAGTTATTGTAACCTCATGTGCAACAACCAGAAAGGTTGAGACTCCACTTCCGGTATGGCTTAAACAGCGTCCGGCATCATCGGAGTATTTTTTAGGTATAGGTAGTTCGCTTAAAAACGGAACCCCAAATTCATATATGTCGGCTGCACGAAAAGATGCTCTTGCCGATCTGGCATCAGGTATAGCTGTAAATATATCGGGTGTATCGGTATTGGCAAAAACAGAGAATAACAGAGGAATATATGAGAGCTTTACTGAGCAGATAAAGGCATCGTCAGAAGATTTTTTATATGATGCTGAACTTGTAGAGCAGTTTCAGAACGATACGCACTACTGGTGTTATTACAGAATAAGGAAGAGTGAGTATTACCGTATAAAGGCAGAGAAAAAACGCGAAGCAACAGAGATTGCTCTTGGAAAATATAAAACAGGACTTCAGGCAGATAAAGAGGGGGATATCTCTCGTGCTGTTAAGTTTTATATACAAGGCTTATCTGCAATACGCGCATATCTTGCTGAGAGCACAAAGATTGAAGATAACGGAAAATCGATTGATATTGCAGGCGAACTGTTTAATAAACTATCAGACTTAGCATCGCGAATTAATGTTTACCATGATATGCGAAGCCTTAGTGTTAAAGAGGGTAGTAGTGTTGAACCATATAAACTTACATTTAATGTTATTGACAGACAGACAGGTAAAAAACTATCAGGGATACCTGTAAAGTTTAAATTTACTGCCGGGTATCTGCCAAAAGATAAGGATATGTCTGATGTTGAGGGAAAGGTATCAACCTATATAGACAGACTTATATCTGTGAATGATACAGAGATTATAGAGGTAACACCTGATTTTGATGAGCTTATATCTCTGTCAACAACAGATCTTATAATATCTGGTTTGATGAAAGGTGTAATATCATCGGGATTGAAATTCAGACTTAACGTAACAAAGCCTACAGTGTGGCTTATTTACAGTGGCGATGTATCAAAGGCTAATAAGAATACAATAGCAACTTATTTTAGCGAGAATAATATCCAGATGTCGTACAGCGAGGAGAGAGCAGATCATGTTGTTGTGTTCAGTATAGATGAAGGCTCAAATGTATCGGGACAGGGATATGAATCGTACCTGCACCTTACCGTTGAGCTTAGAATGTTTAAAGGCAACGGAAAGGTTATTTACGATAACGAGATACGCGAAAGATCAGCGTCTGTTTCGGATAATATGAAGGTTATAGACAGGAAGTTTACCGGTAAGCTAAAGGGTGTTGTATTACCTATGGTGATAAGAAAACTTAAAGGTCTTTAAAGGGGAACATGAGGATAGTTATTTACAGACAGAGATGATTATAATGCGAAGTTCTGTCTGACAAATGAAAAAACAATATAAACAGATGAACATAGTTTGTCTTAACAGGTTTATATGACAAATGAAACGAAGCATGATCAAAGGTTTTTTGCAAACACGAGAATGTTTAAAATGCTAAGTTCTGGATGATCTTTAAAAGAAAAAATAAACTATGAAATATATAGGAGCACATGTTAGTGCAGCAGGTGGTGTTGAGAACTCGCCTGTTAATGCACACAATATAGGAGCAACAGCATTTGCGCTGTTTACAAAGAACCAGCGCCAGTGGGTTGCAAAACCACTTACAGAGGAGTCTATAAAAAAGTTTAAGGAGAACTGTGCTAAATACGGATATAAACCGGAGCAGATACTCCCTCATGATAGTTATCTTATAAACCTTGGTAATCCAGATGCAGAGGGGTTACAGAAGTCGCGTACTGCATTTATTGATGAGATGCAACGTTGCAGTCAGCTTGGTCTTGACAGGTTGAATTTTCATCCGGGAAGTCACCTTAAAAAGGTATCGGAAGATGAGTGTCTGGCAACAATATCTGAATCTATAAATATTGCGCTTAAAGAGGTTGATGGTGTTATTGCTGTTATTGAGAATACCGCTGGACAGGGTACTAATCTTGGATTCAAATTTGAGCATCTTGCAAAGATTATAGAGGGTGTTGAGGATAAAAGCAGGGTAGGAGTATGTATTGATACATGTCATGCATTTGCTGCCGGATACGACCTCTCTACCAAAGAGGCGTTTACAGAAAGCTTTAATCAGTTTGATTCTATAGTAGGATTCTCATATCTGAAAGGGATGCATATAAACGACTCAAAAAAAGGTGTTGGCAGCAGAGTTGACCGCCATGAGAGTCTTGGTGTTGGTGCAATAGGCGAGGGCTGTTTCAGATGGATTGCAGAGGATTCAAGATTTGATAATATACCACTTATACTTGAGACACCAAACACAGATATCTGGCCACAAGAGATAGAGAAACTTAAGGAGTGGGCTAAATAGTAGCTACAGATAAAATATATTATAAAACCTTCGTTGTAATCAGCGGAGGTTTTTTGTTTAATACCATTCACCGACCATAATCATTAACTCACCGAATCTGTATAAACATACATAACCTGTGCTTATATTTTTATGCTATTAATAATATTTAAACCCTGTATATGCATTATTTAACCTGATGGATATGTAGGGTGAACTAATCAATTTTAATATGTATAAAGTTTTATTTGTTACCCTTATGTTCCTGTTTTTTGGTTACAGCTATAACCTTGCAAACAGCCCTGAGTTAAAAAAAGACACCACCGCATTAAATGAGTTACAGAACTCTATTCAGCAAGTATTAACCAAAACCAATACACCAGGTGCAGGCATTGTAATTATATCTGATAATGAGATAATCTTGTCGAGAGGTTTTGGAAAAGCGGATATTGAAAAGGATATAGATGTAGATGAGAACACAATGTTTCGTCTTGGATCAATATCAAAACTGTTTGTTGGCCTTGCAATACTTAAACTGCAAGAGGAGGGACAACTAAGTTTAAAGGATACTGTAAGTAAACTTATACCCGATATAGAGATAGACAATCCATGGAGAGATAGTCACCCAATCAGGATTGAGAATCTGCTTGAGCATACATCTGGTTTAGATGATTGGAGTCTGGCAGAGCTGGGTTATAATAATCCTAAACCTTTAACCCTTAAGGAATCACTGGAGTATTATCCTAAAGCAAGGGTTGCTAAATATGTACCCGGAACAAGAATTAAATATAGTAATCTTGGGGTAAGTATAGCAGCGTATATAGTGGAACGGGTATCTGGATTACGTTACGAGGATTATATAGAGAAGAACTTCTTTAAACCTATTGGTATTGAGGATATGACATTCTTAAACTCTGACAGATTCAAGGCAACCGGAGCCAAAGCATATGATAATGGAGTTCCGTTGAGTATTGATTATCTGAACCTTATTTATCGTCCATCGGCAGCATTAAACGGATCATTAAACGATGTAACCAAAGCTCTCAGATTCTTTATAAATAGAGGAAAAATTGATACCATGCAGCTTATCTCTGACTCATCATTTTTAAGAATGGAGAAAAATGAGAGTCTGTTTGCTTCGTTATCTGAGATATTTAATAGTTCCGGTTTTGTAAATTATGCAACGTCATGTAATGGCTATGTTTATCGTGGACATGGTGGTAGTGTACCGGGTTATAAATCAAATTTATGTTATATGCCAGAGTACAATCTAGGATTTGCAGTTATGGTAAATAGCGATAACGAAGATGTAGAGAGTAGTATATCAAGATTAATAATGAGGTATCAGACAGAGAATCTGCCAAAAAAGATTGTGGAAGATAGATATACAACGGGCAAAATTACCAACGATATATCCGGATATTATATTGATGTTAACTATAAATTTACACTTGTTAAATCTATTAAGAAGATTAAGAGTCTGAGTAAGATTTGGAGCACAGGAGATACGTTGTATACAAAAAAGATGTTGGAGCAGTATAAAAATGAGTACCACCCAATTGGCGATAACAGATTTATATCAGACAGAAGTGGTGGGATAGCACTATTTCAGATAGATGATCCGGTACAGGGAACGGTTGTGTACGAAAACGGAAATATGATGAAGAGAGTATCATCAGTTTACGCATATTTTTTGCTGGTAGTTTTCTGGGCGCTCTTTATAATACCAGTCACAATAGTAATTTTTGCAATAATCAGACTGCTTATATACCTGATAGGAAAAAAGAGAAACAGTACTGCATTATGGATTAATACTCTTCCTCTTATAACTATACTGTTCTTTGTGATTATAGCTATAGCATTTAGTTTAGGTATACAGTCAAACATAGATTACTTTCTGCAACTGGGTAATATCAGTGTAGTATCGTTATTGCTATTTATATGTACGCTGGGCTTTGCAATATTCTCTATATACACGCTATATTACATTATTAAAAACAGTAGAGTTAAAATGTCACGCTTTTTCTACTATCACGCACTACTTGCATCTCTATTTAACCTGATTTTTACAATCTATTTTCTCAGTAATGGGTTGATTGGAATTATGACATGGATTTAGAAATTGTTTAAAAAGCAGAAGATAGATGTATATCCTGTGAACAGTGATAGAATTAATAATTAGTTATTTATCAACCTATTCAGCTGGTTCGAGCTGATAGCTAGAACCAAGCCCGTTTCATGTATTAAAGTAGTTTGTTTTATGGAGATCTGTTTTAAGTAGTTGCTCAAGTGCAGATATACTGTTTGATGTCGTGATGTTGCAATGGGCAGGTGTCCGAGCTTCAAAATCGAACCAGCGGAGTTGATGATCTGCCGGAAAATTTTAAGCCCATCTTTTGTAGTAGATTAGCTCTCTCTTAGCGTAGCTTGAGGATAATAATAAAGGCTGATATTATGATTATAGAGGTAGGATGTATAATGAAAACATGTCTCGCTTAGAGTAGAGCGAACGTAATAGGTTTTTACATTGGTATTGCAGAGAGTTGTATAACTAAAATTTTCAAGATCGAATTAATAAATAGTTATTTATCAACCCATTTTGCTGGTTCGAGCTGATAGCTCGCACCGAGCCTGTTTCATTTATGAAAGTAGTTTATTTTGTGGAGGTCTGATTTAGTAGTTTGCTTAGATGTATAGATATTATATGATGTCGGGATATTGCAAATGGTTGGTATCCGAGCTTCAAGCTCGAACCAGCGTAGTAGTTGGTGTTTGAGATAGTTAATTATCGGTATTCTTGTACTGCCCTGAAATATTATGGTAGTTTCTGTTTAAATTGATCTGTTGGCAAATTATTTTTTGAGGTTAAGGTATGGTGTTGATGACCTGCCTGAAAAATTTTGAGCCCATCTGTTGTAGTAGATTAGCTCTCAATATTTTTTTTGAAGCCTCGGTACGATGTTTTTGGCTTCCCAAAAAAGCTGGGAGAGCTTTTGTTCCGACAAATCTGTTCCCGAACTTTTTTTGAGTCCGTTGTACGATGTCGAAGGCTTCCCGAAAATATTTTGAGCGTTTCTGTTCCAGCAGATTCGTTCCCGAACTTTTTTTGAGCTCATTGTACGATGTTGAAAGCTTCTCAAAAAATATCTGAGACGTTAGGTAATATCAGACGAGGCCATAAATTTTGGATGAATTATATATTATCGTGATTTTACACTGTAAATTCAAATCAGTTTGTATTTATTTGTCTATCCCGTTACTCTTCTGTATATCTCGTCTATCTTATTGTTAAAGCTATCGGTACCGTAGTTGTTTATTGCATGGTCTCTTAGCTCTTTTGGTGAGTAGTTATCTATTGTATCAATCATAGTGTCAATCTTGGTTGCCAGATCGTTACTATCAGCTCTGTTTGCAACAATTCCTATCTCTGGTGTTACAATGTTTTCAGGTTCTCCGCAAAGTGTAGTAATAACCGGAATACCTGAAGCAATAGCCTCTACAAGCACAACGCCAAATGTCTCGTGTTTACTTGGCAGAACAAATATATCGGTGGTTTTGTAGAACTCGCCAATATTGTCAGGAGGTATATGTCCTCTGAATATACATCTGTTCTCTATGCCTCTCTCTTTGGCCAACTGTTTAAGATTGTCCATCTCCAGACCATCACCAACTATCTGTAGTGTTGTGTTTTTGTTCTTTATTTTTGCAACAGCATCAATAAGTATATCAATGCCTTTTGGTGGTGTAAGGTTTCCAACAACACCAATGCGTATAGTATCAGATCCCTCTCTGTTTAATGAGAATCTGTCGGTATTTACCACATTAGGTACAACATCAATGTCTCTGCTTATAAATGAATTTATATCAGCCTTTAGGTATTTTCCAACTGCAATAACAGCAGATGCATTTTTTAGGTTTCTTGTAGTTATATGTTTATGTAAAGCTGATTTGAATTCTGGTCTGAACTGCTTTTTTACTATCAGATCGCTCTGTTTGGTGTAGTATGAGTGCTCTGTAATTACATACGGAATACCATATTTTTTATGCAGGTTATATGCAATGGCTCCGGCAATAAATGATGTCTGGCAATGTATAACATCAATGGTTTTAATATCTATATAACGCTCTATATATTTTGTTGATTGTTTTACGTGCAGGTAGCTGTTTATAAGAGGTAATCCCTTTTTTATAGCTAACTCGTGCAGTTGAATACCATCAATATTCTTTTTTGTGGATGATAAACTGTTTATTGCTGAGAACGACTCCAGATGCAGCTCGGCAGATACATATGTTACATTGTGTCTTTTGCCAATTGCTATTGCCTGCTCTCTGAAAAATGGAGCTCTGAAGTTGTTATATACAGAGGGGTATTTAGGCGCAATAAAAAGTATATTCATCTGTCTGTTTTTTCTTTTTAATGGTCAGATGGAACTCTGCATAATGATCACCCTCGTGTGTGTGAATGACCATTCTTATGCTTCGTTTCATTTATTATAATTTGTTTTTTATTCACTACTTAATTTAAGTAATGAACGATATGTATTTTGTTGGTTTAAGCGGAGTTCTTTAGTTTTAGACTCCGCTTAAACTGAAATATTTTATCTGATGTGACTTCTAGTAATACATTAAATTATTCTATATGTTTATAAATCACTCTTCAGAACATATATTACCGAACGCCCTTTTGTGATACCACTCATAAATGGTCTGAATAGAGGCAAAACAAAGTTTCTAGCCAATCTGAATCTGGTAAAGAATCCCGGAAATGAGAAATCAAATACTGGTAGTGTACCTCCGTGTGTTCTTTTAAGTACCTTAAGGTTACTCTCCTTGAATATTGTCTCAAGCTGAAATGGCGATAAAGGAGTTATATGACCAAAAGCAAGGCTCTTCTCCTCAAAACTTACAAAGTTACCCTTCATAAAGAATCGTAATCTCGATTCAAAACTTGTGATGTTTGGAGTTGTAATAACTATTGTACCTCCGGGCTTAACAAGTTTTTTAATGTCTCTAATATATTTTCTTGGATTCTCAAGATGTTCAATAATCTCCATCCCGATAACCATATCGTATTTTTTATCAAAGTTATCTGCAATATTATCTCTGTTCAGGTCAAGCTTTATAAGATTGTCAACTGTAGCTTTAAACTGATCAGTATCTATATCGCATGAATCTACTTTAAGATTCATATCTTTTAATCTGGATGAAAAAGCTCCCTCGCCACAACCAAAGTCAAGTACATACATGCCTTTTTCTACATACTCTGATATGGTATTGGCAGTATCTTTATGCAGGTTGTGAGCTGCTTTCTGAAATATATTGTTGTAATATTGTTGGTGCAGAGGTTTAAATGTAACTAACATACTTGATTTTATTTTTTTATTGCATCCCAGCTTATATCAAAAGCTTTCTCTATTCTCTCATCTGTAAGATCATATCGTTTCTCTACATGATCCTGAGCCAATTCGCGTATAAATCCTAACATACTTGAGAAGAGCATCTCTGTATCGGCATTGTCTTTTATCAATCCCTCTTTTTTACCTCTCTCTATAATGTAGTATACAGGTTCTTTCATCTTCTCTGCCATCTGTTTCTGTCGCTCAGTAATATATGGCGATCTGTAATATTGCTCAAGAAAAACACTCTCTTCGTTAAAATTAATACGATGATTAAGGTAATTTGTCCAAACCTTTTTTAGCCCCATTTTATACGGAAGATCGTCTGAGTAACCAATAAAAAAGCGTTCTGTAGATTGTTCGCAAAGTTTCTCATACAGAGCTGTAATAAGCTCTTCTTTATTAGTAAAGTATATGTATAGCGTTCCTGTAGCAATATTTGCCTGTTCAGCAATTTTAGCCATTGTGATTCCTGCAATACCCTGTTGTTGTATGAGTTTTAGTGTAGACTCAAATATTGCTATCTCTTTATTTTTATCCTTAGTTCTCATAGGCGCAAATTACTGGTTAAATATTTTCTGTACGAAAATACCAAAATTTAAACAGTCTTTAGATTTGTTTTTAAAATTTTATCATTTATGATCTGCTATATACTTATAAAATGTAATGCTGATAGAGGTACGCATGCAGATTATATTTTTTGTTCAGGTGTGGTATACAGGCTAATAAAACTGCTCTTTTATAAAAAAAGATGAATTAATATAGTTACTAATTATTGCATTGAAAGCGAATATTTTATACCTTTTAGAAAGATTTACATAAAATAGTATCTATATGGGAAAATTGGTCACGCTTGCAACATATCCGTACAACAGAGCTCAGATAGCTAAGATGAGATTAGAGAATGAAGGAATAGAGTGCGTAATTACTAATGTGAATCCTATAAAAGGATCGTTTCCGTCTGGAGCAAAGCTCAGGGTGCGTGAGGAGGATATTGAAAAGGCAATACCTATCATTACAATAATAAATGAGGAGTTTGCTAAGGCTAGAAAACAGTCTGAGTTGTCAAAGAGTAAAGAGGAACTTGTATTTTTTGCAGCATTCTCATTCTCAAGAGCACAGCTTATTAAAGGCTTTCTTGAAGCTGAGGGTATAGAGTGTTTTATGTCTAACTCAAATCCAATATCGGGAGCACTGCCGGGAGAGGTTAAGATAAGCCTGCGTCAGGAAGATCTTTCAGTGGCTCTGGATGTTCTTTCAAGAATAGAGACTGAGGAGGAGAGAGGGAAACCTGGTAAATATGTTATTAATGACATTGCTGTTGCTGTTGATTTTACGGAGTATGGAGTAAATGCGGCCAGATATGCTTTAGAGCTGGCCGCAGAGATAGGAGTGGGGATAAGACTGTTTCACTGTTACTACACACCGCTTATAGAGACCACAACCCTGTCTGATGCATATTTTGAGAGTTATGTAAATATTGATAAGGTGCAGCGTGAGATTAAAGAGACTTCGGAGAAAAAGATGGAGACATTTGTGTCTGATATATTGGCTTATAGAAAGAAGCGTAAGATAGAGAATGTAAAGATAACCTACGATTGTGTTAATGGCGATCCGGCAGATCAGATATTGGGATATGTGCAGGAGAATAATCTATCATTGCTTGTAATTGGTTCAAGTTCACATGATCGTACAACAAACCGATTGTTTGGATCTGTAACGAGTTATGTAGCAGAGAATGCAACGTTTCCGGTAATGATAATTCCGCCTGAAGCAACCTTTAGTAATGGCAAAGGTGTAAAGAATGTGATGTATGCATCGCGTTTTGATGAATCTGATTTTGTATCTGTGGCAAAGTTAATGGCTGTTATACAACCACTGAATGCTAATCTGCATGCAATACATTTGTCAAACAGAGGAGAGCTTGTTATTGATCAGGCGCGAATGGATTCATTCATATCTTATTTTAAGAAGTTGTATCCTCAGTACAATATTAGTTATCATCTTGTTGATATAACTGAAGCTGAGGCCGATATTGATAAGTATGTGCAGGATAAGGGCATTGCTGTATCTTCATATACTTTCCACAAACAGAATATTATAGGTAGGTTTTTTAACCCAGATGTGCAGAATAAACTGCTGTTTCATAGTAAGATCCCGTTGTTAATTTTTCATGGTTAAATAAAAATTAATCTATATAATTGTTTGTTTTATACAATACATGTAAAGGGTAATGCAAAATAAGTTACCTTTACATGGTATTTTAACGCGAAACATAAAATTAAACTTATAAGTTTTGAACCATTTTAAACTTTTGATGTTTCTTACTGTGTTTTTCGCAATGTGTGTGGAGTTGTTTTAATTTAGAAATAAGAGAAGAATAAAATAGGGAGATTAGGTTGTGGAAATATTGAAAATTTATCCGAATCAGAAAACACCAATGGTGGTTCTAGATCCTAGTACCGGACATCTGCTTTTTGAGGGAAATTGTAACCCTGAGAATGTGATAGATTTTATGCAGCCGGTAGAGAGGTGGATAGATGACTGCCTGAATAATATTGGTTATATTGCAGATGAGCTGGTTGTAGACTTTAGATTCAGGTACTATAATACGGCATCGTATAAATATTTTTTAAGATTATTAAAGAAGATAAAGACATTAATTGAAGCTAATAAAAAGATCACATTTTTGTGGTATTATGAGAACGATGATGAAGATGGTAAAGAGGCCGGAGAAGATCTTTTTGAGTTAGCTGAGATACCAAATGATGATTTTGAATTGATAGAAATGGAGGATTGATGAATGGATAGTTTGAAGATTGCAATTGAGGCGTACGAAGATTATAGATTAGATGAGGCGGAGCAATTGATTCAAAAATATTTGAAGGAGAGCAAAGAAAATCACGATATTGCTTATGCATATTTAGGCAGAATAAGATATAAGATGCAGAAATTTGGTGAGGCAATTAATCTGTACAATAAAGCCCTGGATATAAATCCTGATTATGAATTTGCAAAAACAGGTATAACTCTTATTGATAATATTACAGCAATACGTAATACGTTTTACTTTGAGAATGCTTATACCGACGATGAGATAATTCCGAACTTGTAAAAAATTATATTTATGAAGTTAAGATGGATTACTGCATTTGTGCTTATACTTTTTAGTGTAGCTGGTGTAGTTGCTCAAAAGGCAGATAAGAGAGGGTTTGTGGTAAAGGTTGGTGATATGGCTCCTGATTTTACAGTGAATTATGCCGATGGCAGGAAGTCTGTAAAACTGAGCGATCTCAGAGGTAAAGTGGTTATGTTACAATTTACTGCAAGTTGGTGCTCTGTATGCCGTAAAGAGATGCCACATATTGAGAAGGAGATATGGAAGGTTTTTAAGGATAAGGATTTTGCACTACTTGGTGTTGACAGAGGAGAGAAGCAGGAAGTTGTAAATAAGTTTGCAAAGAAGATGAAGGTAACATATCCTCTTATTCTTGATGAAGAGTCTGAGATATTTCAGTTGTATGCCGATAAGAGGAGTGGAGTTACCCGTAATGTAATAATTGATAAAAATGGTAAGATTGTATTCCTTACCAGATTGTTTGAACGCAACGAGTTTGATGCAATGATAGATAAGATTAAGGAGCTCCTTTAAGGAAGTTCCTTATTTTTTATTATAGAATCCTGTTCTTTTGGTTTTATAGCTTCATATTTATAACTCTCTTTGTATAGTGGCGTTCCTATTCCGTTAAATGTGATTTGCCTTGTAAGCTGATTTCTACGCAAAGAATAGTAGTAGCTTATCTCCTCAACATCGCGTTTGGTTTTACTGTTTCTTTTTATAATCCTTTTTAGTACTCCCTGTTCGTCATATTTCATTGTCCACGATTCCATTGCAATACGGCTAAAACGCTTATATATAATTCTTACCTTGGTTATACAAAGTGAGTCGCTATACTCATAGAAGTTGAAACGCCACTTTAATTCGTTATTCAGAAAATATTGTGTCTCTGCAAGCTGACCTTTTTTATTATAGCCGTAAATATATCTTGATATTAACTCTTCGTTCGGATTATAATTATTCTCTCTTACAAGGAAACCTTTTGGTGAGTAATAAAAGCGAGAGAATCCTGTAAGTAAAGTGTCATGTATAAAAGATTCTGTTTTAACTAATTGGTTTATAATGTTGTATTCGTATATAGTTGTTGTATCACCAAGTTCGGAGTGTGTTATCTCTTTAGTAACCTGATTTTTATCGTTGTAATATATGCTCTTTGTATGAGGCATTTTCTTTGACCACTTTGTTCCGTTAAATTTTTCTGAATATATTTTTTTTATTGTTTGTCCATAAATTGCTGAGGAAAAGGTGAGTACAAAAAGAAAAAAAAAGTATGTTTTTAAACCCATAAACATTGTAATAAATTAACTTTTAACATTAAGAAGCTTTTGTAATTTTGTACGTACAAAAAACTATTTAGTTATGGAAGAACAAGGATTGATTGATATATTGGAAAATGTTAAGTCCAGCATGAAAGAGGGTAATGTTGATCTTACCGATGAACTACTTGAGGAACTGTTTTTTGAGATAGATCAGGAACCACATGTACTTTGGGATAATAACAAAATATATACTCTGGCAAAAGCTTGTACAAGTATGTATCACAGAGATGTATTTCTTAATGAGGAGACAAATCTTGTTATTACTCATTTAGCTTATTTGTATTATTCAAGAGCTTTAGATCTGTATTCAAAGGATGCTGAAATGCAGTTTAAGATTCTTAGAGACAGGATTCTGTTACTTTATACAACATCTGAGACTTTTTATGATAGTATAATTACGATTCTGCAACCAGAAAACAATAATTCTGACGTAGAATTTCCTTCGGCATTGAGAGGAGTTATGGGCACTTATATGAACCTTATGGTATGGAGCGATCTTCAGAAGTTATCTGCATTAAATTCTGATTATACAAATGAGACCATAATGAGTGATATAACACGTGAGATTGATGAGCAGTTAAAACCTGAAGATATATCTGAGCGTAGAGCAGATGTGCTTCATGAGCTTTTAGGAGCATTTGTTTTGCGTAAAGCCAAAGATAAAGATCTTAATTTCTAATAATATTTCAAGCTGCCTTCTGGCAGCTTTTTTTTGCATCAAATATTTGCAACACACCTGTCTCAATTTCTACTTTTGAATATTGTTTGTTTAGAGAGGAGCTTACCATTATAAAGGAACAATAAACAGCTAGTTTTACATAGTAGTATACCTAATTTGCAGATGTATATTTGCAAATTCTTTAATTCTTAAATTTTATACTCGCTAAATGTAACAGTGTACTGGTCTCTTATGATTGGTTGTTTGTCAAATCTATTTAGTGTTATAACTAAATGTATCGTATCAGAAAGTGGGATTAGTTAAAAAAACGACAGGGGTTCAGATTAAGTTATTTGTCATTGCAGAGAAGATTGATAATGAATTGTTTTGAGGTTACCCATAGTTATAAGGTTGTTATTGAAATTGCTACTGACAGATGATACAACTTGATCGTGAAACTTAAGTCACCCTCCGGTAACGGAGGGTGGCTTGTTTTATAGTATTATCTTTTCATAAACTGAATAGCTTTTACACTATTACCATTCTCAATTCTTATAATATATTGTCCAGGTTTAAGATCAGATATATTTAATCTTGTATTTGCTGAACAATTCTTCTTTGTAGCTACAATATTCTGCATATTGTCATACACCTTTATATTGCATATAGTAGCATCTGACTCTCTTGAATCAACAGTTGATACTCTCTCGATATTAATGAAATCTTTTGCTGGATTAGGGTATGTACGATATTCGTAATAACCACCCTCTTCAACATAAAAATCTCTTTCTGCTTCCTGACTCCATCCGCAAACGCCATTATATTTTAGGGTAAAATGGTGTGTTCCTGTACTTCTTGGAATAAAATCAAGTTGTTTTCCTCCACCTAGCATTGGTAGTTCAATAAAACGATCTCTTGGACCAATAGGTAGACCTGAGTTTGGAGATGATATTGTCCACCTGTAGTCAGAATCGTTATTAGACAGATTGTTACCATAAGCTCTCAGGTAATAGTTTTTTCCAACTTCAATACGTGCTACCATACAGTGGCAATCTTCCTCATACATTCCCCATATTTGTGGTTTTGGAGTACCAATGTGTATTGTTTTTATAATTGAGTTTGCAGCATAATTTGCATATATATATGCATTTCCGTAGTAATTACTGTTTGCTGGCTTAACAGTAATTGTATTACCGTTTGTGCTAATTACAGTTAATTGAGGAGATACAGACCAAACAACTGTTGTTCCGCTAGGTAAGTTTCTTGCTGTATAGCTTCTTTGGTTAGTGCTACACAGAATCTCATATCCTGAGATATAACCGCCTCTTGTTGTTTTCTCCTGTGCCTGAAGACCGATAATTGAGCATAAGAATAATGCTAAAAGTGTAAAATGTTTCATTTTGGTTTTTTTAATAAAATTAATAATCGATCAAATATAATAAAACAGCTAAAAGTATAGGTATAAATCATTATTAAATTTATGTTTACGTATAGATAAATATACGTTACTTAGTTACGGGGTTAAGTGCTGATTGTTAAGATTATTATTGTTTAACTATGTGTTAAAAAAACAGGTGTGATTTGTATTTTATCACACCTGTTAAGTCATTACGGGTAAATATTATTTAGTTATTATATATCTTGTCCGGTTCAATTATGAATCTTTTAAGTGTGTTCTGAGTATTCTCTTTGGCAAAATACCAATCGGAGTAAGGTAGAGGGAATATCTTTATTCCGGCTCTGTTTAGTATTCGGTATCGCTCAATACCAAATATATCTTCGTATTCACCCGGATACCCGACCAGATCTATACCAATATAGTTGTTATTATGTTTAACAAGAAGATCTATTTTCAGGTTTGCAATTGTAAAATCAGACCAGTAACTATTTATTTCCCATTTATTAATTAGCTCTTTTACCTCATTCAGAAACGTATCTTGTGTACTGTTGTCAGGGATATATTTTTTGTTGTATTGTTCTGTACTTTCAAGATACTTTCTTAGTAAAGATTCTGGTTTAAGATTGTTCTTTGATACAGATATATATATAAACTGCTTTAGTCGTGCTCTGGTTATTGATACATTAAATACATCCTCCTTATTAAGATGTATAAATGCAGAGTGATGGCTATTATTATCTACAGCAAATGATATGTGCATAATATCACGTTCTTCACCCTGAAATGCATAAGCAGTGCCAATGCGTATTTTATGGCGTTCAATCTCTTCTGTGGTGAAGTTATCGGTAAGTTTTTTTATAAGTATATCAACCTGATTCCTGAATGGAGAGAGTACTCCTATTGATGTACATAATGAATCATTAACATCTTTTTCTTCGTCTACCTGTTTACGAATATTTAACATAAGCATATCTGCCTCTGTTGTATTTACACCTTTTTTATCCCTTTCGCCATTGCAGTTAATAGTGTATATCCCTCTCTCTTTTAAATCGGGTCTGGATGTCATAACTCTCAAACCTCCATCGTAAAACTGTTTGTTACTGAAATTTATAATAGGTTCAATACTTCTGAAATGTTCATCAAGCATGGCAACCTGATCACCTGATTTAAGGCGTGTAATAGCCAGATCAAGAATACTCCTGTCTCTGTAGTTTAACATAGAGTCGTCAGTATTCTCTAAACTGTATTTCTGTTTTAGCATTGACTGTATACCTTTAGAGAGGAAAGATACATGTCTTAACTGGCACGGATCACCTGCAAAAACAACTCTTTTGCCCCTTTGAATTAATGGCAGACAGCTTGCAATATCGCACTGTGTGGCTTCGTCAATTATTACAACATCAAACATCTCTTTCTTAAATGGTATTGAGTCTTTTACTTCAGACAGGTTTGTGAGCCATATAGGAAAGGCACGGAGTACAGCATTAAAATTGATATCGTTTAGTTTTTTTAGCCTTTCGGTATCGCTGTTAAGCATCAGTGCTTCGCGAAACATCATAATATCTTTCCAGTTGTTATTCAGTACACTGTATATTCTGCTTACATATTTTAGGCGAATAAGTTTAAGAATAGATTCAGATAGTTCTTTGTCATTCCTGTGAAGCATACTGTTGTGTTCCCATAGAGGTGTCTGAATTCTGTTTCTGATATTCAGGTATTTTGTTTTTAGTCTGTCCAGAAAGCTCTCGTCCTCTCTGCTAAGATGTTTGCCCCATTTTATCTCATTCTCTGACTCTTTAATTAAATCCGTCTCAATCTTATTTATAGTACTGCACTGTTTGTCTATATCGTCAGATAACTGTTCAATGATTCTATTAAGATTGTTATCCTTTATATTTTTTGTAAGATCAAACTCTTTTAACAGATATCTTAATTTGTATGACCTTGTGATGATTGATTTCAGGAATCGTCTGAGAGGTGTAGCGTACGATCGTTTTTTACCTGTGCGCACAACACATCTGCTTATACCTGTCTGTTCAAATACCTTTGTAGCAATAACATCAACAGCCTCATCGGTACGTGATGCTATAAGTACAGATTTACCACGGCTAAGGTGTTCTAATGCAATGGCACTTATAGTGTATGTTTTACCAGTTCCCGGAGGCCCAACAATAAGGGTAAGCGGATTTATTGATGCCGATTTAAGAATTGCCTGCTGTGCATGGCTAAGTATTAGTGGCAGATTACCCTTTTTGTATGTTTTATTACTACTCTTGCTATCGTCAGATAGTAAAGAGAGGAGTGGAGTTGATAGATCAGGGGTATCTGCCAGTTCAGTAAGTTCATTTATTACACCTCTTGTATTTGACGATTTTTCAACAATACCCAGAATTGACGATGGTATTAGTGATAAGCCATTACTTTTTGCAGCTTTTGTAGCTTCTCTCTTTAATTCAGCTATAGATTCATTTTGTGGATAGCTGTATATGTTGCTGAAATCGACATCAGTAAAATACTTTTTTATTACCTCTGTAATAAGGTTTATATCCTCAAATCTGATGAGGTCTTTAGGTAGGTTCTTAAATAGGTTATCGTTATGTATATTATCATCGCTATCCTTAGTAAGCATTGATATTAAAGGGTAGTTAATTCTTCGGTCTGTATCATTAATTTTTACGTACGACAGATCGTCTTTAACCATTATCTCTGCCGGATAATAAAACAGCGGCGCACACAGACGTTTTGTTTCGCCTCTGAAATCGGTATAGTCTCCGCATATGAAGAAGGTTGCGTATAGTAACTCTTTCTCTTTGCTGAATATAGTCAGTTTCTTTGTTATCTTATCGGCTTTCCCGTTCTCTATAGGAACAAAAGGGTACTCGCCTGTGATAAGCTCTTCTTTACCCTCAAAGCATATTTTATCTTCAATTTTGCGGTCAAGAAAGTCGTATATTACCTGTTCTCTATTATCAGCTCTGTAGCAGTCTCTGTAGTATTGTATTATGTTTGATACCGACATAATGTTTAGCTTAAATTTTAAGACAACAAATGTATAACAGAAACATCTTAAATCTATCTTTTAGTTTATGCAATATTAAGAAACTGTTTAAATGACTTTTTTTGATGTATTGTATATCTTTGTGCAACTAAGATAATCTATGAATTTTAATGGCTGAGAGAAAATTACTGTCGCAAAGACACCCTGCACTATATTTTGTATCTGTTTGGGAGAAACGAATAAGGAGAAAAGTTTCCTGGATATTTGATGATAAACGATATTCAGAAGAGAGGCGGTTTGATAAGTTACCATTCAGGGTCAAAAAGCATCAATCGAAACTATTGCGTAAGCTTGGCGAAACTGATATGCAATTGCAATATAACAAAGTGGATAACCTTAAAATTGTTGTTGAGCGGATTAATGGAATGCTGATTAAACCCGGAGAGACATTCTCTTTCTGTAAAACGGTGGGGTTGCCAACAAAGCGCAAAGGTTATAAAGAGGGTATTGAGTTATCGTTTGGTAAGGCAAGGGCAGGTATTGGCGGAGGGATATGCCAAAGTGCAAACCTTTTGCATTGGTTGGCTCTGCACTCACCCCTTACAATTACCGAAAGGCACCACCACAGTATAGATCCGTTTCCGGATAACGGCAGAGTCCTTCCATGGGCTAGTGGTGCAGCTGTATTTTATAACTATCGCGATTTTCAGATAACCAATAATACAGAGTGGACATTTCAGATTAATTTGTGGCTTACAGAGAAGTTGCTTGAAGGAGAGTTACGTATTAATGAGGAGTTAGATTTTGCTTATCACGTTAAAGAGCGTAATCATAAATTTATTAAGAAGGGAAGTAACTACTACAGATCAAACGAGATTTGGAGAAATAAGATAGCAAAGTTCAGAAGCGGAGCTTTAATAGAGGAGGAGCTTATATCTAAGAATTATGGCAAGGTAATGTATACTCCTGCTGAGTTTATTTCAGAGGATTGAAGAGGAGTAATATCCTATTTACCTCTTATCTGTACTGATAAATATATAATATGATGTATTGATTTAATTGTGTATTTGGTTAAACTGACAGCACTTTTAAATGTATTATTGGTTTTTGTAATGATGTTACCTTTAAAAGCAGATATGATTGTATTTACAGAGATGTATATACTATTTATAACATATTTCTGTTGACCAATTAACAATGATGATACAATAACCAAAGACATGATAAGTATTGCTGCAATATCGTTAGTTTGACTCTTTTGGTTAAACAGGCAATTAAAATACCTGATAGGCATATTTAGTATGGTAACTATATTTACTACAAAGTAGGATATATCTACAATAAAAGAGAGACATATTGTGAACATAATCAGGAAGAATTGTTTTCTGACTTTGTTGTCCTTAGATGTTTGTTGCTTCATATGTTTAGTACTGTTTTTTATTTGCCAGATGGAACTCGCATTTATAATCATTCTCGCGTGTGAAAATTCTTTACTTATGCTTCGTTTCATTGATAAAAAATCCAAACAGCTTCTAAAACCATTTTCATGCTTTGTCTCATTCTTATAGTTGTAAAGGATAGTCCCATATCCGATAGATCATTAAAAAGCAATGACCTAAAGGAGTATGGGACTTGTGGTAGTGGTATGTATCTAAATTGCGTTATCTGTATGTTCAATAAAATACGTTGCTATCTGCTTAATGCGCGCATTAGGTAATTTTTCAGGCATTGGAATATCTGTTCCGCAAACTATGTTTAACCTCCATCCAATATTGTATATATCTTTCTCAGTTAGCTTAAGATCATTTATCAAATCGGTTTCTGGTGTAAGTTTGTTTGATGAGTATCCATCTTTCTTTAACTGCTCTATTACGTTTCTTTCTATATCTGTTAATATCATACTATTAAGTATTTATTGTTAATCTATTTTTGTCCAAACCTCTCTACCTTTATATCCCCAGTAGGAATATGACAGTATTATTGTGGTTGGATCTTTTAGAGTGAATTTACCGTCAATATTATACAGTTTACCTTCATAGGTAACTTTATATTCAGATTCACCACTATTTCCATCAAATGTTATATCTGGAAATATCAGTTCCTTCTCTTTATGAAGAACACCTTTTTCATCGGTATACTGAATAGAGTAACCCTTATATTCGGCTCCCTCTTTTACAATCTCATATATAGCTGTCTCTTTACTGTCTTCATATTTTACGTTCCATTTACCAAGTAACATATCCTCTTTTTGAGCATATACATTTGTAAGTAATAGTGTAAACAGAACTGTTGCAACTGTTTTAATAAGTCTCATATATATGGTTTATTGATTTTTAACTTTACGTCTCTTAATTATATAAAACAACGATGGTATTACATATAGTGTTAATATTGTAGATGTAATGATACCTCCGATTGTTACCACAGCCATTGGTGTACGATATTCTGCTCCTGCATCGCCAATACCAAGTGCATTAGGTAGCATACCGGCAATAATTGCAATGGTTGTCATTATAACAGTTTTCATTTTTGTTTTACCAGCGGTAAGTGTAGCCTCTTTAAGCTTTATACCACGGTCTTTTAACTGTTCGGTATAGTCATGTATCAGAATACTATCATTTACTACAAGCCCCAGCAGAGTAATTATTGCCATTAACGACATAATATTCATTGTTGTACCACCCAGATACATAAACAGGAATACACCTATCATTGCCATTGGTACTGTTGTAAATATTATAACCGGATGCCAGAAGTTTTCAAGTAACGACGCTAATAACATATACATTAACATCATCGCAATCAGGAATGTTACAATCATATCGGTAACTGTATTGTCAAGCTCTTTAATATTTCCGGACCAGTTAAATCTTATAGAACTGTCTAGTTCAACTGTTGCAAGAGCCTCTTTTATATTGTTCTGAGCCACATTTGCTACAACATCTTTGTTGGGGATAACAGAGAACTCTACGGTCTTCTCTTTATCAACGTGAAGGATCTGCGCCTGAGAGTTTTTATAGCTTAGATCTCCCAGTTGCTCAACAGTGTAGGTTTTGCCATTTACAAAGAACGGAATCTGTTTTATCTTCTCAATTGAGTTTATCTGATTTTCCGGATAACTTACCATTATATCATACTCTTTACCATTATCTTTATACACTCCGGCCTTAATTCCGTTTATGTTACCTCTTATTGCCATTGCTAATTCAACAGGACTTATACCCAGCTCGGCAAGTAATCGTTGTTTTGGCTTAATGTCAATAATCTTATTACCCTGTCTGAAGTTTGATTCATAGTTAAGAAGACCCGGAACACTTCTCATAATTGAGTCAACAATATTATTTGCCTCAATTAGTTTCTGCATATTATCAGATTGCAGAGTGAACGACAGAGGTGCACCATCGTCAGAGTCTTTTGTTGATACAAATGGTATAATTTCAGGTATCTCATTTATCTCATCGTATATAATCTCAGCCAGATCGGCATTAGATATCTCTCTTTTATCTTTATCTACAAGTGTAACAGTAATTTTAGCAACGTTTGATCCTTTTGTGAACTCATTCTTTATACCAACATTACTTATAATAGCCTTAACCTCTTTATGTTTGCTTATCTTCTCATTAACCAAAGATATTATTCGTGCATTCTCATTTATTGAGGTTCCGGCAACACACTCTAAACCAATATATATGTTTCCATTATCTTCTTGTGGTTCAAACTCAAAACCAATTGATGATAATAATCCGGTACTTAGAATAAACACACCAAACATTGCAATAAAAAGTACAATTGGTCGCCATACCTTTGCAATAAGTCTGGCAAGAGATCGCTCATATCTATCCTCCAGTTTGCTAAACAGTCTGTCCATGAACCTCGCAAACCTACCAGGTTCTTTATCTTTTCTGAACACCACAGTTGTTAGCATAGGTGTAAGCATAAACGATACTATAAGAGAGAATACTGTTGCAGCAGTAATTGTAAGAGCGTACTCCTTAAAGAATGCACCAGCAATAGAGCTCATTGATGCAATAGGCAGGAATACCACAAGGTTGGTACCCGTAGATGCAATAACCGACATTGTTACCTCTTGTGTACCATTTATTGCAGCCTCTTTAATTGTCATACCCGTTTTCTTGAGACGCATAATATTCTCAATTACCACAATAGAGTTTGATATTAATGCACCAATAGCAACAGAGAAACTCATAAGTGTAAGCATATTAAGCGAGGCATTAATAGCTTTCATTATAATAAATGTAGAGATAAGCGATATTGGGATTGATATACTTACAATTATTGATGTACGTATATCGCCAATAAAGAATACAAGTATTAGTCCGGTAAGCAGTATACCCAGAATAACATTCATAAGTGCATCGTCAACAGAACTCTTTACATATTTTGATGAGTCATATGGGATGCTTATTTTAATACCCTCAGGTAGTTCGTCAGATATCTCCTCAACAAATTTCTTTACCTCTTCGGCAACAAGCACTGCATTTGCCGATGATTTTTTCATTATACCAATGTTTACAATGTTCTTGTATCGTTTGTTGTTTGGTATATCAAAGAACGATGATTTTGTCTTTACCCGTTTTACAGAGTCAATAACAAGTGCAAAATCGGTAAGTTTTGTAGGTCCCGAAGGTGTGGTAATATAGCTGTTACGGACATCGTTCACGCTTCTGAACTTATTGTTTGTTTCGGCAGCAAATTGTATGTGCTTATTACTAAAATCACCCGCCGACATCTTTGCATTAATAGCCTTTAACGTAGATGCAACATCGGTAATGTTCATCTGAACCTCATACATTCGTCGTGTATCAGCAAGTACCTTTATCTCTCTAACCTCTCCACCACTTAAATCGGCCTTTGATACACCGTTTATTTTCAGCAATCGGTTTTTTAATATCTTATCGGTATAGTCAAAGAGCTCTTTTGCAGATTTCTCACCACTTACAATAAGATTCAGTATAGGCGTCTCATTCGGATTATATGAGTAGACCAACGGTTTTTCCGCTTCTCGTGGCAGATCAGGTATTACAAGATCCAGTTTCTCCTTTACCTCTGTCAGGGCTTTGTCCGGGTTTTTACTCATGTTAAACTGTATGGTTAACATAGAGATGTTGTCCATTGAGTACGATTTTATCTCTTTTAGATTATTAATACTAATAACCTCCTTCTCAATTTTATCGGTAATCTCAGACTCTATCTCTTCTGGTGTTGCTCCAATATTAACCGTATTTACAATTACATATGGTAGTTTTAAGTCTGGCATCTGATTAACAGCCAGTTTTTTATATGATAGCATGCCAAAGAAAACCAGTCCGAGGAACAGCATTGTTGTTGTCACCGGACGATCAACGGCAAAACGTGTTATCTTCATTTTATATAGTTGTTATTTGATACAGATTTAGTTAATTATGTTTATGTTAGGTTGTTTGTCCAGCTTACCTATACCTGTGGTTATTAATGATTCTCCCGGATTCAGACCGCTTGTTACAAGAACATCAAGACCTATTGTTCTGCCTTTATTTATAAATCTCTTTTCGGCATGTTTGTTCTTATTTATATATACATAAACACTGTTGTTACTCTCTTTTATCGACTCCTGAGGTATAATAATAGCATTAGCTATATGTTCAGTTATTACACCAATTTTTACAGTTTTTCCGACAATAGGGAGGTTGTAATTGAATTTAAAAGAGCCTTTCACTCTAAAAGCTTTTTTCTCGGCATCCATAATTATTGCCTTCTGAGTAACCTTACCTGTTAAGGTATCAGATTCAGCAAATATTCTCAATGCAGATCCCTCTTCTATATCGTTTATATCCTTATCTGTTACAAAGAAATCTACCTCTATCTCATCTGTTTTAGCAATAGCAAACAGTTGCTGTTCCGGCGATATCTCCTGACCAATATTTACCATTACGTCAGTAATAACTCCTGTAAACGGAGCCTTTATTGTGTACATCTGTTCTGATAACATATAGGCACGTTTCTGTATATCTAACTGGTTTTTTAACCTGTCAAGCGTAACTTTTGAAACAGCACCCTCTTTAAAAAGAATTAACTGACGCTCATACTCTGCTTTTAGTTCTGTATATGCCAACTCTGTTTGCTGTATTTGCAGATGATGATTTTGAGATGGGTAGGATAGAAGAACCTCACCCTTTTTTACTTTCTTTCCTGTTTCTGCAATAAGTTTGCCTACTCGTCCCTGCATCTCGGCAACAACAATCATACTCTGTTTAAACTTTACATTACCATAGAAGTTTTTCTCAATAGTAATATCTTGTTTCTTAAGTGTGGTAGCACGTACATTTACTCTGTCTGATTTTGTACTGCTTTTATCTTCTTTCTCTGTGCAAGAGACAGCTAATATTACTACAGCTGCTGCAATTACGAGATTTATTTTTCTGGATAACATTTTCATATTTATACTTTTTTCCTGTTTTCTAATTCCTGATATTTCTGTTATGTTCAGATAGAATAAGCCTACATTTAAGGAAGAAGTTACCATAAACAATGACAATGCTATGATTATATATACTCTTCCTCTACGCGTTCTCATTTCCCTTCTATTCTGGCAATTATTATCTTTGCAATACGATAGTCAAGGCATGCGTTTAGCATATTTAGTTTTGCTTTTATAAGTGATATTCTGATCTCTTTTAGCTCAACATTGGTTATTATACCAAGCTTTACTTTCTTGTCAGATATATTCAACTCTTTCTTAGCAAGCTCAATAAGTTCTTTCTGACTATCTATATTTAAAAGGGCTGTGTTTAGCTTACGTTTTGCATTGCTTAAATCTTTAGCTAATTGATTTTGCTTTTGGCTTAGTTGTAACTGACTGTTTGAGAAATCTATTCTGGCCTTTTTTATTGCAGCTCTTCTGTAACCTCCTGTTGATATTGGAATAGATAGTGTAACCTTACCAAATGTAAGATTGTTATTGTTCTTGAACTTGAAATTATCTGAAGCTCCGTTAAAACCATAACCTAATTGTAGTTTTACATCCGGATACAGTGTCATCTGTTTCTCCTTTATCTGTAATTCAGATAACCTGATTCTGTTTTTAAGTGCAATCAGTTCGCTGTTATTATTTAAAACAGTATCAGTTTTGTCTATTACAAACTCTTTGGTTACAGGCTCAATATCTCCCTCAATATCTATATCTGATGCTATATCAATATTAGCTAATACCTTTAACTCATTTAGCAAGTGGTTGTACAGATCTTTTGCCTCTTTATGCTGAGGGATTGTCTGCTTGTAATATATTTCAGACTGCTGTAATTGCAGATTGCTCGCATAACCCTGACCATTTAGTTTTTGTATCTGATTCCAGTGTTCCTTTGCAAGGTCGCTGTTCTCTTTCATCACCTTTATATTCTCTTTTGCCAGAAGTGTTTGAAAGAATAGCTGTGTTGCTTGTTTCACAAGTTCCTGCGATACATTGTTATGTTCAGACAGAGAGTACTCCTCTGCTAGTTTTGCAATCTTGTAGCTTGTTATTGATGAGGCATTATATATCATCTGTTCAACAGCCAAATTAGCATCAATATTGTTCTTAAAGTTTACCGGAAACTTATCAGGAAACATACCCCCGGTATTTCCCAGATACATGTATGTCTGGTTAAAATCGCGTTTGTAACTGGCACTGGCTCCTGCTGATGGCAAAAGTGCCGCTTTAGCCATCTGTTTGTCTTGTTTTGCCTGTAGCAATGTGTTACTACTTATCCGGAGGTTAATATTATTAGTCCTTACTTTCTCCAGATATGCATCTATGTTTAGTGTTTGACCATAACATAAAGGTGTTATAAGCCATGCCATTATAAAAATAGCTCTCCTCATTTGTAATATGTTTAAATGTGAATTAGTTTAAGAATTAAGTAATGTCTATTTATCTTATACAATAGATATTACAACAATATCAATACTTAGTATGGTTACAATTATTAAAGCCCACTTCCACCAACTTAGGTTAATGGTTTTCATAACTGCCGATTCTGCAATAGTCCATGCAAAAATATATATTGCCCATATCCACCATTTATTAATATTGTTTATCATCAGGAATACCATTCCTGCAATAAACAGAAGCATGATGCATATAAATAGCACCCACTCTTTTGTTTTTGCTCTCATAACCTGATCTTAAAATTATGTTTACCCGATCTTTTACGTTGCAAACATAATTTGTAAGAATCAATGATTGTTCCGATACTATAAAACAGGATAAATTATGGGGTGGGAGTTAGTACTGTTTTATAAAGCTGGAAGTGTAAAGGCTTTGTAGTTAGTGGTTAATGTGTTTTTGTGTTGTCTTTTTTAAATTGTGTTGGTGTTACTCCTGTCTCCTTTTTAAATGAGTTGTAGAACGAGGTTTTACTATTAAAACCTACCTCATAGGCAATGGCAAGAATTGTGAAATTACGATTATTATCATCTAGAAGTAACTCTTTAGCATACTCAACTCTGTACTTGTTTATGAAGTCTGAGAAACTTTTTCCGGTGCGTTCATTTATTACTTGCGATACATTATGAAGCGATCTGTCTACAGATTTAGCAAGATCATTTAATCTGTATTCCGGATTCATATATCCTTTATCTTCCTTAACAGCATGTTGTATATCGTTCCATAATTTGTCAGATATATCAGGCTTAAGAGTTGAAGAGGCATATTTGTCCTTTTTTATATGAGTATCGTCTTTAAAGTCGCCATATAACGAGAACAGAGGAAATCTTATTGCAAAGTATGACATTGCAATAAAGAACGTGCCTTGTATAGTTGACTCTATCTTCGTATGTAAAACCAGATTATCCCACCTGTATGCAAGAATAATATCGTTCTGAATTATTGCAATATATATAACTATTGAGATAACAATTAATCGTTTTAACCATATGTAGTTTACTTTATCAATGTTTGATAACTCAACAGCAAACTTTACCTTTTTTATTTTAATATATGCAAGAGTAAGAAACAGTGTGTTTATAAATAGAGCAAATCCAATATCAATCACATATGGCATATAACCATCCTCAATATCTGACATATCTACAACATCATAAGTAACTATATACAATATAATTCGTGCAATAGTGTAAATTATCATAATCAATGTAATAGGCCTGTATTTCTTTTCAGACTTAAACATATGTTGCGTAAACAGGAATATCAGAAAACCATACAGATGGTAATATAAGTATGATATATCGTACCATTCCATATTAAAATATTTGTTATTATATAGGAAAGAGTCTAACTGAGAGTGTGTATTAAAGAATATGATTATAATCAATAACGATTTAGATAATTTATTCTGGATATAACCCTTCCTGTTTGGTAAAATCAGGAATAGAAGAAGAATACCAAGAATTATATTCACCAAAGGCATTGTATCCAGAATGATCATATATATTTAATTTGTGAAAATTTAAAACGCAAGTATGCAAATATAGTATATATTGGCAGATGGTTTTAAATTAAGCCTTCTGTTTTTTTGTAATGTGGTATACCATTCTCGCACGGAACATCTACCTGACACTTTCCGCACCCATATCTGGGGTTCGATTTTTTAGCGGTATAATCAATAAATTTTGAACATTTGGTATGATCTTTACCATGCTCAAACGATATTGCATTAACCGGACAGTTCTTTATACATCTGCCGCACATGGTGCAATAATCGTATATACCGTTATATATTCGTTTGGTTGGTTCATGATTGTAGTTGGTAATTATACTGGTAAATCTGCCTGTAATACCCTTCTCTGTTAGTAATCCTTTAGACAAACCAAATGTGCCCAAACCGGCAGCATATGCAACATGTCTTTCAGACCAGTTACTGTAATAGTAGCTGTTATTAAGTTTCTTATCTGTTTTTAACCATGTACCTACCGATGCTTTAAATCTTTTATCTATTGATGGCGATATAGCCTTGTACCCACTGTTTTGTAATACCCTAACAATGTTAGACGATAATCTGTCTATTATCTTCTGACCTTCGAACCTGCCATGTAACCATTCGTTTGCCGGAAATTTCATATCAACAGCATTGGCCTCCTTTATCTCTTTTGTATATGGTAAAAATACAGATATAACAGTTTTAGCTTCCGGCAACCATAATTCAGGCAGCATGAACTCTCTGTATAGAATATTATAGTTCTCGCTAAATGTTTTAAATATCGGATCATAAGCATCAACATAACCTATAATAGGATTGTCAAATATCTGTAATCCAATCAGGTTATTATCAATTGCCTGTTCTGCCTCTATAAAGTTGTCTGTTTTTATATATTACTATCTTCTGTAGCACGTTTACGTTTAAGATATTTGGCGCGGTTATATTTACTTCGATATCCCTTAAGTCTGCCCGGATCATTTCTGAATGTAAATTTTCCACAGGCTCTAATATCGTCAATAACATTTTTGAGATATGTAAAGGCTTTGTTTTTCATAACAAAACGAACAGCCTGTTGAAATAATAACATTTATGAGTTATAACCGCTCTTTAATTTACTATATTTGCCCCGAATAATAAAGGCTAATCAGGAAGATAAATATCCGGAATATAACCTCATAACATACAAACTAAACAACACAATGCGTAAAGCACTCTATGTAATACTTACGGCTCTGCTGTTAGTACACAATATAACAGGAATAAAAGCACAGGGCTATCCTGTTCAGGCAACACTAAATATAGGATTACCACACTCGCCACTATTAGAGGATTACTACAGTGGTGCCAATCCGCTGTTTAACCTGAATGTACTGTACAAAGACTTTAACAGTACACG
>JAOARD010000051.1 GCA_025210735.1 Bacteroidales bacterium | reverse complement strand
TACCTCAAACCCTACAGCCACATTATCATCTACCTCTCTGTTTGTAATATTTATATTGGCCGGAGATTCGTTAACATCAGTTACATTTATATTGAATGCTTTTATGGTAGATGCTGAGTTATTATCTGTTGCAGTAATCTTAACTGTATACGAATTTTTTAGCTCAAAATTAAGTTCAGCATTGGTAAGCAGTCTGTTATTATCAATCTTAAAAACTGATGTATTATCTAATGAGTATGTTATTACATCGCCACTATCTGGGTCTGTCGCCGATATTACTGCCACCTCAGTACCCACAGGTACATTCTCTGCTACCGACGATTTTGTAAGTGTTATATTATCTGGTGCACTATTAGTGTTTCCTCCCGGAGTTACAACATTCAAAACTGTTTTTACATTGGCATCATATATATCTTTTGCTATAATATTAATACTAAATGGTAATACCTCATCTGTTTGTCCGGTTATTGCCCCTGTATTCTCATCAATTATTAATCCACATGGCAGATTATCTGAACTATATATTATTTTATCATTATCTGCATCGGTAATAAATCCGGCAGGTAATTTATAGTTAAAAGCATCACCCTGATTAATCACATAGTTATCTAATGTTCCGTTAACTGTTGGTATTGCATTAACTCCCTCTCTAACCTCAACTCTTAGTTTAAAATCGAAACTATTTGTACCATCAGTTGCTGTTATAGTTATATCAGCATTACCCTCCGCAGAGGTATTAAACGATGATCCTAAATTTACATAGTACATACCCTTTATAACAATATGCTCTCTTAAAGAAACCTCTGAGCCATTAATAAATGAGTTGTCTGATGATGTAACAGAAAAACTGTTTGTTCCATATCCGGGCATAGACAGATATCTGATTAAAATCCCTTTCTTATCCTCACCCTTCTGCATCAGATATGATTTCTTTCCGCTCAGATAAACCTTTGCATCAGGAAAAACTAATATATCAAACTGCACGGCATTAGTACTTACACCATCTGTTGCTTCAATATTTATAGTTGTACGTCCGGGTTTGCCTGTTTTTGTAACAGATATATTATTACCACCAACTGCTACGCATCCGCATGGTACAATACTATTATCAGATGATTTTACACTGAATGTTATAGGATTTGTGTTTGACGCATCATTATGTTTATAGCTAAATGGTATTGTAAATGTGTTTGCATCACTTTCATATTTAATAGTTGATGATATATTATCAAGATATATCTCAGGTTCAGTAAATCCTGCATGAAATACAGGCATATTTCCGCCACCACCACGCTTTGCATAGCTATGTACTCTGTTTTTAAATGTAAAAGCTTTGCAGATAACATTATTATTCTTTAAGACCGGTAGTTCACTATTAGCTGACTCTTTCCAGTTTATACCATCGGCTGATACATATAACTTATACCCTGTTCCAAAGTAGTTTTGGTCTCCATAAGCGCTGTTCGGGTTATCCCGCGCAACAATCCATAGTTTGTTATTATGTACAAAATACATAGGTACATCAAGTGATATTGGAAAAGGAAATTCATGACGAGTCCAGTTCTTACCATCATCCTCAGATATATATACACCACGCTCATTCTCAACAAATCCCCAATCTGTTTTACTACCTCCAAACAGTATTAGTTTATTGTTTAATGAGACTACCTTTGGTCGCCAGAAATGAGGAAAATCATCAGATATCTTATTAGTAGCCTGAATCCAATCGGTTCCATTCTCTGTGTACCAGGCATCATTATGTCCGCCTCCTGCAATAACAAACAGTTTATTATTGTGTACCAAACTTGCCAGCTTTTTACGTCCCGGGAAAGGCGCATTATAGGTAGTCCATGTTTTTCCATACTCCGATACTGATACGGTATTCACCATTGAGCTTCCCTGATGCCCTCCAATAGAATATAATTTACCTTTAAATGCAGCTCCTGCACCTCCCCAATTTATCTGTTGTTCTCCATCTTTAACCAACTCCCATTTCTTTCCATCAGCCGATTTCCATACAGACTGCTCCCATGTATCTGTCAAAAGTTCGCCATACAACCACATACTGTCTCTTAGCTCTGTAATTATATGTGTATTCGATAATTTTATAAGATCTAACTGTGTTATCTGCCCATTTAACAGAGCCGAAATAAAAAACAGTTTTAGTACTAGTAAAGATAATTTCTTCATAAATAAACTCTCCTTTTTAATGATATAGGTGAAATGTGTCACCAAATAGATTTGTAACTACTACAAACATATTATCATTATCTCAAACAGTTAAAAACATGCACTTTACAATTACATTACAAAACCGGATAAAGAGATAATCAATTATAAAACGGCAGTTACAATTACATTACATCTGTAAAAACAGATAGAAAAAAGTGAATAATTAAAAATAGAATATCAACGACAAAACCAAAGCTAAAAAAAGCAGAAAACCGGATTCAGACCCTAACTATCCAAACCCGGTTATCAGAAACAACTACTCCTTTAAATTATCAATTTCCCTTCAGTATTTTGGTAATATGTTCTTCATTTGAAAGAGCAGGAACAGAAGATTCAGTCCAGTTCATACCATCTTTACTTGTAAAAATCATTGTTGGAGTTCCCGGCATTCTTTCCTGATCACCAGCAATAACAAAGTTACCATTCACAAATACTCCTGTTCTAAAAGCATAATTACGCCCCTTCAACTTATCACCTAACGACTCTCGTCCGCTCTTCCATGTTGTACAGTCATCTTTACTTGTATATATTGTTGCATATGATTCGCTTGTAGCAGGGTCCATCTCCGATCCTACAAAAACATATGTATTATTACCATACATCATTGCATATATTCCTGCATTAACAAAGCTTCCACCTTTTATATCCCAATCGCTACCACTCTTATGTACAATCTGTTTTCTATAGCTATTTAAACATGTTGCAACCACCTTATCTCCATTACTCAATAAAGGACTATGTATACGTGGTTTACCAGATCTGTTATCGTAACTCCAGCTACCACCCTCTCTGGTCATAACACCACCATCTCCTAAAGCAACAAACTTACCATTACTATAAACTATGTCATTAATATAATCGCCGCCTGTTCCTTTTACATTTTTCCATGTCTTTCCGCCATCAGTACTCTCTATTAAAAGAGATATATAAAATGAACCTCCTACCATTGATAGCTTTATTCTTCCACCAATTACAATAGTATTATCACCACAAGCAATATCTGTAAGCATTCTTACCTCTTTCTCACCACTATCTGGTATCACATTCTTAAGATCAACCTTTGTCCAGTTATTACCATCAGGGCTTGTTATAAGACTCCCTCTGTTACCAACAGCCACAAACGTATTATTGCAATATGCTACATCATACAGATTAGACATTGCCGGAGAAGCCTGTTCTTTCCATGTTGCTCCATCATCTGTACTTACCAATACAAGGCCTTTATGCACTGCTCCTGAACCAAAACCACCAACAGCAACCCATGTTCCGTTATTATATGTTGCATCATTAATAGATACATCATATCCCTGAAAGGTCTCTGACTCTGTAGGAATAATTGATTTTGTCCAGGTAACTCCGTTATCTATACTTCTCAGAATAGTAGCTTGTTTACCTACCGCAATTAACGATTTTGGAATATCTTCATCGCCAATATCTTCACTATCCTCTTTTTTACAAGAGCACATTAATACAGATGTTGCCATAACCAGCAACACGCATCTCTTCAGAAAATCAATCTGTAGTTTCATAATTATTTTAGTTAAGCATTAATAAAAAAACCAGAAACAAAGAGAACCTTCATAGCATTAAACTTCCCGTTATACAATCAGTTATTATAATCCACCCACAAATTACTGACATGATATAACTGGATTCCCAACATTAAATAAGTTAAATTATTGCGAGAATAAATTAATAAACCAGAGGATTCTCTGTATCTCTTCACAACCAATATCAAAACTAACTATTTGAATCAACACAATAGATATCAATAAACTACAAACATGTACTAATTTATAAATTGACATATTACAAGTGCACTACAAGTGGATATAAAGTGATAATATAAAAGATGATTATAGAGTGGATAATAACAAGTTAAAATTTGAAAACAGTAAATATTAAACTGTTATTACAAATAATGTAACTATTCAGTCAAGACTAATATTTCGAATAATCATTCACTATTAACAAATTTAACTAAAAAAGGAGTTCATTTGTTAGTAATAATTTCGTTTTCAATAATGCTAAAAGTTCTGATATACCGATCTTTGTATCATG
>JAOARD010000050.1 GCA_025210735.1 Bacteroidales bacterium | reverse complement strand
TACCTCAAACCCTACAGCCACATTATCATCTACCTCTCTGTTTGTAATATTTATATTGGCCGGAGATTCGTTAACATCAGTTACATTTATATTGAATGCTTTTATGGTAGATGCTGAGTTATTATCTGTTGCAGTAATCTTCACTGTATATGAACTTTTTAGTTCAAAGTTCAACTCAGCATTAGTAAGCAGTCTGTTATTATCAATCTTAAAAACTGATGTATTATCTAATGAGTATGTTATTACATCGCCACTATCTGGGTCTGTCGCCGATATTACTGCCACCTCAGTACCCACAGGAACATTCTCTGATACCGACGATTTTGTAAGTGTTATATTATCTGGTGCACTATTAGTGTTTCCTCCCGGAGTTACAACATTTAGTACAGTTGTTGTCTCTAATCCATATCTGTCTGTTGCAGTAATATTTATATTATATGGTAGTAGTTCATCTGTTATACCTGTTATGGCTCCTGTATTTTCATTAATGGTTAAACCACAAGGTAAATTATCTGAACTATATATAATATTATCGTTCTCCGGATCGGTAAACAAACCTGCAGGCAACATATAATTAAAAGCATCACCCTGATTTATTACATAGTTATCCGGATTATTAGATAATACAGGAGCACTATTATCGCCAACTTTTACATAAATATCTCTGCTTTGTGAATTTACTCCATCTGTTGCCGTAACGGTTAATATTGCCTCTCCCTCTTTTGATGTTGTAAATGACGAGCCTAAACTAATATAGTAGAAGCCTTTTAACACAGGATGTTCATTAATTGATACTTCTGCAGGTATAATAAACAAATTATCTGAACAGGATACAGTAAAGCTGTTTGCTCCATACCCTGACAGGGTATTATATTTAAAAAAAGCATTTTTAACATCACCATTCTTTTTCATAATATTTGAGTTCTTTCCACTCAGGTACACTTTTTCATCAGGATAAACAGCAATATGAAACTGAACAGCATTTGTTGATACACCATCTGTTGCAGTAATTTCTATCTCAGAGATACCTACTTTTCCGGTCTTGGTTACAGATATATTATTACTGTTTACTTTAATACTTCCGCAAGGTATAACTGAATTATCTGACGATGATACACTAAATGTTATAGGGTTGGTATTTGCCGGATCAGTATGTTTATAAGTGAATGGTATTGTATATGTTGCCGGATCGCTTACAAGTTTTATATCAGACGTTATATTATCAAGATAGATCTCTGACTCTGTAAACTCTGCATGAAATACCGGCAGATTTCCACCACCACCACGCTTTGCATAACTATGTACCTTTCCTTTAAAACAATATGCTTTACTTATTATATCTCTGTTTTCTATTATCGGAAGGTTTCCATTAGCATACTCTCTCCAATCTATACCATCTGATGTAACAAATATCTTATAATCTACAGGAAAGTAATACTGATTGCCAAAATTCTTATTAGGGCTATTATTAACTACAACCCATAATTTATCATTATATACAAAATACATAGGTCCACCTAAATTTATACCATTGATAGGACACTCATGACGAATCCAGTTTTTACCGTCATCTTCAGATATATATACACCTCGCTCATTCTTTACAAATCCCCAATCTGTTTTGCTTCCTCCAAACAGTATTAGTTTATTGTTTAATGATACTACTCTGGGACGCCAAAAATGAGGAAAATCATCTGATATCTTATTAGTAGCCTGAATCCAATCGGTACCATTCTCTGTGTACCAAACATCATTCAATCCAGCCCCGGCAAGAACAAATAATTTATCATTATGTACAACACAACCAAGCTTCTCTCTACCAATAAACGGCGCATTATACGTTGTCCAATCTTTCCCATTTTCTGACACAGATACAATGTTAGATGCAGATGACCCTACATGTCCTCCTATTGAGTATAATTTACCTTTAAATGCAACTCCCGCACTATTAAAGTGTATCTCAGGTACTCCATCTTTAACCAGCTCCCATTTCTTTCCATCAGCCGATTTCCATACAGACTGCTCCCACGTATCTGCCAAAAGTTCACCATACAACCACATGCTATCTCTAAGCTCTGTTATAATATGTGTATTCGATAATTTTATAAGATCTAACTGTGTTATTTGCCCATTTAACAGAGCCGAAACAAAAAACAGTTTTAGTACTAGTAAAGATAATTTCTTCATAAATAATTTCTCCTTTTAATGATATTGACAAAAACTCATCGTCAAAACAAATTGTAACAGTACAAACATATCATCCGTTTTATAAATCATTAACAATATGTCTATTACAATCACATTACAATTTGTTCGTAACTATCCCTAAGGCATCTTTTTATGTTACATATACAGTACAAGAGGTATAATTTGGTTAAAATAGCATCTATTATTAAAAGGTTTTTACTGGTTATACTCTCGCTTTATGGGCAGAAAAAAGGCTGCTATATTAAAAATATAACAGCCAGAGTAGATACATAACCTTTACCTAAACACTACTTTTTGACAACCTTGGTTATGTATCTGTTTCCTGAAAAGTATATACTGACCATATATACACCTCTCTTTAAACCAGTGGTATTTATTGCTTCTGACTTCTTAAATCCATTACCTCTATATACTATATTTCCGCTTATATCTGTTATAGTGATATCGTATTTTGTATCGGTACCAACCTCAATATATAGCTGATCTTTTACAGGATTAGGATAAACTCTGAACAGGTTATTACTTACACTTAATATATCTGTTGGTTTAGTTTTATTAATATCAATTGTTATATCTCCTGATATTGTTAAACCGCCTTTGTCTGTAGCTGTTACAGAAACATTAAAACTATCAGCCGTTATAGTTGTAAGATCGCCCTTAACTGTAAGTTTGTCGCCTGTAATATTAAAATAGTTGTTATCTGCGACAGTATAACTTAATATATCTCCTTTATCAGGATCGGTTGCTAATAATTGTCCTACCTCAAACCCTACAGCCACATTATCATCTACCTCTCTGTTTGTAATATTTATATTGGCCGGAGATTCGTTAACATCAGTTACATTTATATTGAATGCTTTTATGGTAGATGCTGAGTTATTATCTGTTGCAGTAATC
>JAOARD010000049.1 GCA_025210735.1 Bacteroidales bacterium | reverse complement strand
CACTATAAACAAAAACCTTTGTATTGTTAGACAATTGAATCATTCTAATGATAGATTATAATATGAGCTCCTGATCTTGTTGTTAGTTCTAATAGTTTTACTGATCTGTTGGGGTCTTTGCTAAGATCTATCTCATGAAAACTTTTCTTTGACCTTCAGAAGGAAGTATATTTTTCTCTAAACGATATTTCGTTAACCAATAATGAAAACTATCTTTTGTGTAATCTTTACCTTTTACAAATTCTCTCTGTGTTAATCCACTTGCAAAAAATAGTTCAATCTCGCTGTACATTATATCCTGTTTACTCATGCTCCAAAAGTAAATCATTAACCAGTATCTAAAAAGATGTAATTGGTCGGGTGGTTACGCTGCGAATCTATACTTAACGAGACCATTAATTAACGATGAGGCGTTTGTTTGGTGCCTCTGGCTCCGTAAAGCTGTGCATAACGTAGAAAACAGATATCTCGGTTGCTGTAGCCAGAGGCTACAATTATCTTAGCGTACTTATTAAAGGTTCCGTTAAGAACATGAGGGTGTCCAAAAACGGATTCCCTCTTTTTTTTATTGTAAATCAGGCAATCAGTGTTGTGTAAACTTGTTTATAAGGTTGATTTTTAGTAATTTAAGATATAAAACGAATCAGCTTCAAGTCTTATAATCAGGGACAGTCAGAACTCTTTCCCTCTCGTTTAGATGAATTTATTCCAAAAAACGCTCCTGTTCGTATAGTAAGTCAAGTTGTAGATGAACTTGATATAACCAGTATTGTTAAAAGCTATAAAGCTGGTGGATGTAAGGGATATCATCCCCGAATGCTAATAAAGGTGTTATTTTATAGCTATCTAACAAATGTCTTCTCTTGCCGTAAGATGGAAAGTGCCCTAACAGAAAGCATAAGTTACATGTGGCTTAGTGGTAAGCAATATCCTAAGCATTCATGTATTAATGACTTTAGAAGTAAGCGGTTGAAGAAACATATTCATCAACTGTTTACACAAGTTGTGGTAATGTTAGTAGAGTTAGGCTATGTGAGTCTGGATGTGCAATATATTGATGGTACGAAGATCGAGAGCATGGCCAATCGGTATAGTTTTGTATGGAAAAAGTCAGTAGAACGATATAAATCCAGCCTTGAAAATAAAATTTCCAGTATCCTTGACCAAATAGAGCATGGTATTACAGATGATAGTCAAAGTCAGAACAATGAACCACGGCCATTTGATTCAGAAGAGCTTAAAAAACGTATTGCCCAGATCAATAAATCAGATAATGCAGAAGATAATACAACCAAGAAGCTAGTTAAAGAGTTAGAGGAAAAGCACCTCCCAAAACTTGAAGAGTACGAACAAAAGCTTGAAGATATCGGAGATAACAGAAACTCCTGTTCAAAAACTGATAAAGAAGCTACATTCATGCGCATGAAGGAAGATCATATGAAGAATGGTCAACTAAAGCCAGCCTACAACGTTCAGATTAGCACAGAAGATCAGTTTATCACCCATTATTGTATTTATCAAAACCCTAATGATACACGCACATTTATTGATTACCTAAAAGGTTTTCTGAACCGATACAACAAACAATCAAAAGAAGTAGTTGCTGATAGTGGTTATGGTAGTGAAGAGAACTATGAATATCTTGAAAAGGAGCAGGTTGAACATTATGTGAAGTATAACTATTTTCATGCAGAACATAAAAATAGCTTTAAGATCAATCCGTATAGAGTGGAGAACCTGTATTATAATGAAGAAGGAGATTACTTTGTTTGTCCAATGGGTCAACAGATGAACTTTGTTGAAGAGTACAAAAAGAGAAATGCTTCAGGCTATGAAAGTACTATCAGAAAATACAGAGCCGTAAATTGTCGGAATTGTCATATCAGAGGTCGCTGTTTTAAGGGGAAAGGCAACCGTAGTATTGAAGTTAACTTTAAATTAAGGGCTTTTAAGCAAACTGCCAGAAAGAATCTGGATAGTGAAAAGGGGTTAGTTCATAGAAGTAAACGTCCTGTTGAACCGGAAGCTATATTTGGGCAAATCAAGTATAACAAAGGCTTCAATCGGTTTAAGTTAAAAGGTATCAAAGGCGTTAGTCTGGAGTTTGGCTTACTCGCAATTGCTATAAACATTGGCAAAATGATTAAAAAGATTGAAGAAAAGACTCTGAAAACTCATATTTTAGTAAAATTTCTAATATTAGCCTCCATTATAACCTCTAAGTGCTGTAATAATTTCAAATACCAATCCTCAGCTATTTGATCACCATAGCTGACAAAGTGAGATTTTTTAATACAAAAAAAGGTGCCCTAATTTTGGACACCCTCATCGTTTATGTTCTGTAATTGATATTCGTAGCACCTATGCTTCGAATCAGTCTTAAAGAGACTATTAGATTAACGATGAGGTGTTTATTAGGAGTTTTTGGCTCCGTAGACCTGTGCGTAGCGGACAAAACAGATGTTTCGGTTGCTGTAGCCAGAGGCTACAATTATCTTTACAGCATTTATTAGAGGTTTCGTTAAGAACATACACGAAGAGAAGGCTCTACGTGTATCACTTATATTTTACAACTGTTATTCGTAGCATCTATGCTTCGAATCAGTCTTAACGAGACTATTAATTAACGATGAGACGCTTATCAGGAGCCTCTGGCTCCGTAAAGCTGTGCGTAGCGAACAAAACAGACATTTAGGCTACTGTAGCCAGAAACTACAATTATCTTAATGGCACTTAGTTTAAAGTAATAGTGAAAATGAAAGTCTGAAACATTAATTTGAATATTTTATACCACGACATGTTAAGTGTATATCTTTTGTAATTTCTCGCATTTAAATGTTTACAGCGGTTAATTAATTATTACATTTGACAGCCCCTGATTAAAATTATATCACCATTGAGTGTATTATTTTGAGTATAGGGTATATATAATCTGTTTTAAACTAAACTAAGAAAACGATGAACTTTTTTGACACAAACAGTTACTTTATAGATGAGAAGGTAAACTTCTTTAACTTCGAAAACTGTTACAAAGTATTTAACGACAATGGTGACGAGATAGGTTCTGTTCGTCAGAAGCTTACCAGCGGGCAGAAGTTGTTACGTGTAATACTAAACAAAGCTATGTTACCATTTAAACTGGAGATACGTGACATAGATAATAAACTACAAGCCACAATATCGCGCGGATGGACATTCTTTATGTCTGAAATAACTATTGATGACGCAGACGGTAACAGAATAGGAACCATTAAACAAAAGTTCAAGTTCCTGAAACCAACATTTAAAATATTTGATACAGCACAGAATCTTATTGGTGTTATTACCGGCGACTGGAAAGCATGGAACTTTACAATAAAAGGTGCTAATGATAATCAGATAGGAACAATAGACAAGAAGTGGGCAGGAGCAATGAAAGAGCTTTTTACAACAGCTGATAAATATAACGTGACAATTAACCCTGAGTATACAAAAGATAAAGCCAAGATTGCTATTATATCAAGTGCAATAACAATCGACATGGTTCTAAAAGAGAGTAAATAATGGAGAATAATACAAAAGTATGTCCGTCGTGTGGGACTAACTATCAGGAATTACCAGATAAGTGTGAGTATTGTAAATACCCGTTTTCTGGTAGCGATACAGAAAAATCTATGTTTGTTGCGCACAAGATTATGAATGCGGGTAGAATAGATAAAACACAGAGCAGTTTAAAAAGATCGCGTATAATACTGTTTGTTGTAGCTGCTGTATACCTTATGTTCGGATTGCTGAGCTTTCCTGATATGTTAGAGCTTATTGCAAACTTGTTCTTAGGCTTTATATTCCTGATATTTGCTATTATAATAAAAAAAGCACCATTGGTATCTGTTATAGTACCACTTACATTGGTTATTGGATTTAATATTCTCAGTTTTTTAATACACCCGGCTTTAATATTTAGCGGACTATTATGGAAGGTGCTGATTATAGGTAGTCTGTCATATAGCCTTTATGGTATTATACTCTCAGAGAGAATTAAAGGAGAAAGTAAATATTTGGCATCTAAAGACTATAAATAAATAGCCATAGAAATATTATTAATTCAGATATAGTGAAGAGTTGTATCAGGACTGATGATTGGATAACAATAACCAAATTAATATTTGATAATAGAGGTTGTGATAATTGTATAGAATACCTTGAAAACAAGTATAACTTTGTAATTATTGGTTATCCTGAATCGGGGTTAGGATATATGGTTGTATGGAATATTCTTACTAAAAAGGCTGTAAAGTTATGCAGAATGGCTATTCCTCAAGGTATAGAGTTTATTGATATAAATGATGATAGAGCTATTGCCAAAATAGTACCGGATAATTTGATTTTTGAGGATCTTGTAAATTGATTGAATATATGTTGAGAACAAATATTATATTTTTAATATTGATTGTTAGTGCTAGTATATCTTGTTATTCTCAACATACATTATGTCCGTTTGAATCTGTTGGTTTAAAAGATCAGGATACTGTATTAATTACAAAAATATATGTAGAGGATATGGGGCGATGCGCAGACACCGTATACTTAATAGATAATCAGGAAATAATCAGAGAGTGGTATAAACTTATACGTGTTGATTTTGGAGATCCAGCATTGTACTCAAAAACACCACTTTGTAGGGTGAATTTATATGTTAATGGCAAACGTGTTAAGACATTTAGTTATTACTGTGAGGAAGAGACTAACATAACAGAATTAGACTACTGCTTTAAAAAATACAGACTGATAAAAGAGAAAATAGAAGATCGCCATCTTTTTGATAACAAATTACTCTACCTGTATAGTAATGATATCTTAGTGTTAGAACCCTATGTATCTCAATCTTTCTCAAGAATTAAGTACTTTATAAAAATATAATGGCTTTACAGTATGTGATACAATGTAAAGCCATTTTTCTATTGTAGCTAATCTAATTATAATATAATAAAGTAATCTACTCCTGTAGCTATTTCATGTATGTTGTTATCTGCTCCTGAAACTATACGCAGACTTGTCATCTCATTTCCGCTCTCATCCTCGCTCATATAAATAAGCTTGTTATTATCTATCCAGACAGGTTGTGTTTTTCTGCTAATGCCATCATTATTTAGTTTCTTCTGCATAGTACCATCAATATTTACAATAAAATAAGGACCGTGAGCTAAATCTCCGAACGATGTGTATACCCCAAATATCAGTTTAGTTGTATCTGCCGATAGATCATAACATCCAAAATCTTTAACAAATTCAGGATCATATTCGGCAATCTCTTTATCTAACATATGAGTATTACTAATTTTAACTGTATCTGCCGATCTTACAAGATATAACTCTCTGGATTTATCAATATCTAAAGTTTTAAGACTATCAGTTAAACCAGATTCATATTGAGCTGTATATAGTCTGTTATGAAGATCATTACTTTCAAAATCTACGCGCTGTTCTGTATCTAAGCTATATCCTAAAAGATTTCTAAAACCTTCATGCATTTCATATCCGTGTTCTATAAAAAGAGTATCACTATTTATAAGGAACCTACTCTTTTCTCCATAAGTCCATGTCATGCAAAAATCTTTTTTTAGTTCCAGATTTTCAAGCCAACTAATAGTTATGTTATTATCATTAAAATCAGCCTTTTTTAACCAAAGATTTCCACTCTCATCGGCATCTGTCAAATAATATAATCTCTCTCTTTTTGCATCATATGCACAAGAAAATATCATCTCAGGGGTATTTAACTTTTTGCTGATATTGTTATCAGTATCATAAAAAAACAGAGAGCCATTACTTATATATATAAGCTCGTAATCTCCACTGGCGGGATTGATATCATCGGTTATAGCTAGTGGTTCTTGTTTGTTATCAACTTCCTCAGCAGACTGATCATTAGTCTGGTTATCGGCCTCTTTTTTTACTTCAATCTCTTTATCTGCAACAGGTTTTCTAGTATCGTTTTTACCGGAGTTACATGCTGATATCAGAATAGATATCATTAAAAATTGCACAATTCTTGTAAAGTTTAGCATATATTAAATTTTATAGTTTAAGCCTTTTGTTTAAGGTGTTGCAAGATACCTATTTTTAGGTAACCAGTAGTATATGCATATTATTATAAAGTAGATTGATACGTTAAAATAGTAACAAGTTGCAATGGATTATATTATATCAGTTTATTTATGATACAACTTCTTTGTTGTAATAGTACCCCTTGTTTTATGTTACATATTGTATACTCTATGCAGATAGTAAAAGTAATAACCTGCGAATTAAACTATTGGCTATCTGTTTTTTTATTACTATCTTATATATAGAAATTTAAGTGTTAACATATATCAGATAATATGAGGAACAGATATGTTTTGGTATTGGCGGCAACACTATTTATACTGTTGATGTCATCTGTAAAAACTGCAGCACAAGATCTGAGATTAGGTATAATTACCGACTTTGAGGATATTGCAGATAGTAGTAATCATGTAAATAATTTAATAGAAGAGATACAACGTACCATTGGTAATACGCGCAATGTTGTGGTGCCACAGGGTAATGTTGTTTTCGCAAAAGGTAGCTATACTAATACAGTTACTGCGTATAACCAACTTGTTAATAGTTCAGATGTTATTCTGGCCTTTGGGCCGGTATGTATACGTGCAATTATTGATGGAGGAGTACCGCCTGTACCAACAATTGGTCTTGGTATTATAGATCCGGAGTTGTTAAATATACCATTAACAGACAATGGTAATTCTGCACTTAAGAACTTTACTTTTATATCTATAGCAAAAGATTTTTATTCGGAGATTCTTCACTTCTATGATATATATAACTTTAAAAGTTTAACAGTACTAACCAATGAGATAGAGGATGGAATATTTAATGAGGAACTGGTTGCCAAAAAGGTTAAAGCCCTTCAGGACTCATTAAATACTGTAATAAATTTTCTTGAAGTAGAGAAGGGTACCGAGGTATTATTATCAGGAATGTGCAAGGATTGTGATGCAGTATATATTGCAATGCCACTTGAAACCTCAGAGAATTTTATTAAAAACTTGTCTGATCAGTTAATAGAGAAAAAACTACCATCGTTTTCGTCAAATAAATGGCATGTAGATAACGGAATAATGGCAAGCCTTACTGTAGATAATGCACATACACAGATATATCGTAGAATATCTATAATGATTGATGATGCATTATCTGGTATACCAATAGAAGAACAATCGGTAGATCTTAATACAAAAGAGGAGCTCTACATAAATATGAGTACTGCACGTAAAATACACTTCTTTCCTAAGTTTAAACACCTGTTTGTTGCAAATTTTGTGAAAGATGAGGCCGATGTAACCAACACATATTCATTGTCGGAGATTATGAGTATGGCGATAGATAATAATGTATCTATAAAAGTAAGTAATAAAGAACTGGAACTTACAATGCAGGATATTGCAGAGGCAAAAACCAGATTTATGCCTACTGTTGAGTTATCGGCTACAGGCACACAGATAAATGATGAGAGAGCCAGCACTTTTAGCGGACAGGCAGAGACAACCCTTAGCGGAGCTGCTACACTTCAGCAACTATTATACTCAGAAGAAGCTATTGCTGCAATTAAGATAAACAGGCATTTGTCGGCAGCAAAAAAATATTCACGCGAGCAGGAAGTACTTAAGGTGATGCTAGATGTATATACAGCATACTTTAATATGTTATCAGCAAAATCTTATCTCTCTATTCAGGACGAGAACCTGTCGGTATCAAAGAAAAACCTGGATCTTGCAAAGATACGTGTATCGCTTGGATCGTCGAATAAAGCGGATGTTTACCGTTGGGAGAGTGAGGTAGCAAATGCAATGCAGAGTGTTGTTGAGGCAAACATTGCTGTATTCACCAGAAAACTACAATTAAACAGTATGCTTGATAATAAACTTGACGAAGATTTTGAGGTAGAGGATGTTGATATAGACGATAAAATGTTTAATGAACTTAAACGTACTGAGTTGTATGAACTTATATCAGATCCGGTAAATACTGAGATATTAATAGGATTTCTTATTACAGAGGCAAAGAAGACGCATCCGGCAAAACGTGAGTTATTAGAGAATATTAAAGCGGTTGACAGACAACACAAAATGAACCGACGCATGTTTTATACACCAACACTTGCTCTTCAGGGACAGTACAGTTCAATATTTCACCGGGCAGGTAAAGGATCTGAAGATCCAGATCCTTCGTCGGGGTTTGCAATTGAACGAAGCGATAACAACTGGAATGTTGGTGTTTCAGTAACCTATCCGTTGTTTGCCGGGAAACTACGCAAGGTAAAGTATAATAAAACAAAAATTCAGACAGAGCAACAGGAGTACTCCCGACGTAATTTGGATAATAACCTTGAGCTTAGTATAACTACAAACATAATGCAACTTATAAGTGCCCTTACAAACACCGATTTTAGCTATACATCGGCAGATAATGCCAAGAAGAACTTTGAGCTTGTTCAGGATAGTTACAAACAGGGTGTTGTATCAATTGTAGATCTTATTGATGCACAGAAAGCATCGCTACAGGCAAAACTAAGCTACTCAATATCAATATACGACCTTATAATTGCCTACTACAAACTTGAGTACAGCATTGGTAGCTTCTCATCATATCTGTTACCTGAAGACAGACGAGCTATGGATAAGAGATTTATGGATTTCAGGCGAAGTATTGAGGAGGCAGAGAAACTGTTTTAGATAGATGTAAAATATACCATAGCAATGTTTTGCTCTTATATGAGCTGATAAGTATGGTGATTAAAATTGCAAATAGAGAAAAAAATATAAACGATGAAGACAAGATTTGAGATTTATTTAATATCTGTAATTGTTGCTGTGATTGTTTATGGCTGTGGCAATGGAAATACAGATAGCGTTAGAGAGGTTTATAAACCTGTAAAGTATGATAAGGTACGTTTCTCGGGAGGTATTGTAGAGCGTACATTTAACGGGGTATCAAAGTCAAGTTCAGAGACAAATCTTAGTTTCAGGGCAAATGGACTTATAACCAACCTAAATGTTAAGGTAGGGCAGCGTGTAAAAAAGGGTCAGCTTTTAGGTCAACTAGATCAAAAAGATGCACTTATATCGCTTGAAAAAGCTGAGGTTGATAAACGTAATGCAGAGGTGCAGTTAGAGACATCAAGATCAAATCTGGAACGTGTTAAGCAGCTGTACCAGACAAGTAATGCATCGCTTAGCGATTATGAAAAATCAAAGAGCGGATACTCAAATGCGCAGTCGCAGTATGAGGCCGCACAACGTGCTGTTGAACTGCAAGGCTCTCAGATAGAGTATACAAAGCTATATGCACCTATGGATGGTGTTATATCTGCCAAAAACAGCAATGTAAATGAGTTTGCCCAGGCAGGGTCGCCGATAATAGTAATGAGTTCAGGAAGATCTGATGCCGAGGTAGATGTTGGTATACCAGAGGGCTATATAAACAAGATAAGCCATGGCGATGAGGTGCTTGTTACATTTGTAGCCCTTGGTGGCAGGGAGGTAAAAGGTATTGTTACAGAGGTTGGTTACTCATCGGGCGGAGCTACAACATTTCCTGTTATTATTAAGATAATAGGACAGGTTAAAGATATACGTCCGGGTATGGCTGCTAAGGTTAGGTTTAGTTTTGGTAATAAAGATACACAGTCAAGATTGGTTGTTCCGGTAAAAGCCGTAGGTAACGATCAGGACGGTAATTTTGTATACGTTCTTACGGTCGATAATGGTCATTACATAGCAAAGAAACAGGTAATTGAGCTTGGCGCACTTGCATCTGACGGATTTATTGTAATATCAGGTGTTAACGATGGTGATATTGTAGCCGTGGCAGGACTTAGGAGTCTGTACGATGGTATGAAAGTTTCATTATTAAACAGATAGAGGTATGAATATTACAGGAACGGCAATAAAATACAACAGGGTTACCTATGTGGCACTAATAATTATTATTGCACTGGGTCTGTTGAGCTACAAAACCCTGCCCCGTGATAGTATGCCTCCGTTTACAGTACGTGTAGCAAGTGTTGTAACCTCATTTCCGGGTGCCGGACCGGAGAGGGTAGAGGCCTTAATAACAGATAAGATAGAGAAGGTTGCACAGGAGATACCTGAGGTAGATTACATAAGTAGTGAGTCGCGTACAGGACTCTCTGTTGTAAGTGTATCGCTTAAAGAGAATGTTCCTAAGAGTGCTTTGCAGCCTATCTGGGATAGACTAAGACGTAAGATTGATAACATAAAAGATCAGTTACCTGCAGGCATATATGGTCCTAACCTTAAGGACGACGATGTTGGTGTTGTGTACGGAATAAGTGTAGGACTGGTAAATGATGGTTTTGAATCGCATGAGGTTGAGGATTATGCTGATGACCTGCGCGATAAACTTATAAAACTTGACGATGCTGCCAAGGTTGAACTGGGTGGGGTTATTGATCAGCGTATATTCATAGATTTTGATGATGCCAAACTTGCAGAGTTGGGTTTGTCAGGAAATCAGCTTAAAGGAATAATATCATCTACAAATATTATTATACCTGCCGGAGAGATAAATCTTGAGAACGAAAGGGTAATACTTGAACCATCCGGTAATTTTGAGAGTATTGATGAGATACGGCAGATAATGATTCCAACAGGAAAAGGTAAAGGTTCAGTTTTTCTTGGCGACATTACAAATGTATACGAAGGCTATATCACTCCACGAAAATCTATAGTTAAGATAAATGGCATGGAGGGTATTTCACTCTATATATCGCTTAAAGAGGGAGCCAATATTATAAACCTTGGTGTTGCAGTAAACAACCTTATTGCAGAGTACAATAAAACACTGCCTGTAGGTATAAATGTGGTACGAATGGCATCGCAGGATTATGAGGTTCAGAATAGTATAAACGATTTTATAAGTAATCTGCTTCAGAGTATTATTATTGTGGTAATTGTAATGTTCCTGTTTCTTGGTATGCGCACAGGTATTGTTGTTGCAAGCCTTATTCCTACTGCAATAATACTTACGTTGCTTCTTATGAATGTGTTTACAATAGGACTTAATCAGGTATCGTTGGCTGCACTTATTATGGCACTGGGTATGCTGGTTGATAATGCTATTGTAATGTCAGAATCTATGATGGTTAAGATGGAGCGCGGAGCAACAGGAATAGAGGCAGTAATATCATCAAGTAAAGAGCTGATGATTCCTCTGCTTACATCGTCATTAACCACATCGGCAGCATTCCTGTCGTTCTTCCTTGCAGAGTCGGTTATGGGAGAGATTATGGGATCGCTGTTTGAGGTAATAACAATTGCTCTGTTATCATCGTGGCTCATGGCTCTTACAGTTGTGCCAATGCTTGCCGTTGCAATAATAAGGGTAAAGAAGAAAGAGGCAAAGAAACGTGGCATGTTTGATCTGATGAACTTTTACTATAAAAAGTTTCTGATATGGACACTTAACCGTCCTGTAAAGGTGGTACTAACCATTGTTGCTTTATTGATAATATCGTTATATGGTTTTACAAAGATACCTGTAAGCTTTATGCCTGATAGTGAGCGTAACCTTGTAACGCTTGATCTGAATCTGCCATTAGGTACTGCAATAGAGTCTACAGAGAGTAGTATTGAATTTATAGAGCGTTTTATTACAGATAGTCTGTTGGTAGGCGATAACAGAACCAGAGGGGTAACAGATTGGTCTGCATTTATAGGCGAAGGTCCAAACTCCTATGACCTTGGATACTTTCCGGGCGAGGCAAACTCAGGATATGCTCATCTGCTTATTAATACATCCTCAGGAGCCGATAATCAGTTTGTGATTGATGCTCTTGACAGATTCTGCTTTATGAATCTGCCCGATGCACAAACAACAATAAAACGTCTTGGAAGTGGTGGTGGATCGGCAATACCGGTTGAGATACGTATATCTGGTGATGATCCTGATGAATTGCTAAGACTGGCATCAAAAATAAAGACTAAACTGATAGAGATACCTGGTACCAAAAGCATTGATGATAACTGGGGACCAAGAATAAAGAAGTTTCTTGTGAATATAGATCCTGCAAAACTGAGTATGTCTGGTCTTACAAATCAGGATATTGCTGTGTCGTCAAGTACTACGTTATCAGGTTTTACGGTAGGTGAATACAGATTAGATGATAAGTCTATACCAATAGTTATGCGTACTGAGGGTAGCGAGATGGTGAGTTTTGATGAACTGGAAGGGCTTAGTATTTTTAGTCAATCCAGCGCAACAAATATTCCGTTAGCACAGGTTGCAAGCATTGTTACCGATTGGCAATATGCTAAAATATTGCGTAGAGATATTGTGCGTAATATTACGGTACAGAGTCAGCTGAAAGAGGGAGTTACAGCAAACGATATATTTACCCAACTTGGTGGCTGGTTAAAAGAGGATAGCAAAAACTGGAAGCCCGGATATAGTTACGAGTTTGGTGGCGATGCAGAGAGTAGTAAAGATGCAATGGGTGCTGTGGCAGATAAACTTCCGTTATCGCTATTTATAATTATCCTGTTACTTATAATGCAGTTTAACTCGGTACGTAAATCAGCAATAATAATGAGTACAATACCTCTCGGACTTATTGGTATTGTTGGTGGTCTGCTTATTACCGGATCGTTCTTTAGTTTTACGGCATTTCTGGGTATAATATCGCTTGCCGGTATAATAATAAATAATGCTATTGTGCTTATAGATCGTATACAGATTGAGAGGGTAGAGAAGGGGCGTAGTCCGTTTGACTCAATTGTATATGCTGCATTTGAGAGGTTCAGACCAATTCTGCTGACAACCTTTACAACGTCATTTGGACTTATTCCGTTATGGATTGGTGGTGGTGCAATGTGGCGTCCTATGGCAATTGCAATAATATTCGGACTTCTGTTTGCAACAGTTATAACCCTGATATTTGTTCCTATTGTTTACAAGTTATTGTATAAAGTTAAACGGTAGTAGATAGTTACTATACATATTATACAAGGTGTCCAACATATGGGCACCTTTTGTATATGTGTTTATCTGTTCTGTATAATAGATACTTATTCTGAATGCAGAGTTGTTTTGTTCCTGATATTTATTGTTTCTGAGAGATACAGAGAGTCATTTTTTCTTTTGCAGAGTGAGAATTTTAAAAAAAAGAGTTAATCCTAAGTTTTGTAGAGTTATATTTTTAATGATTATAATAAAACTCCCCATATCTTGAATAGTATTCTGAATATGAGGAGAGTGTTTTTTATCTGTATAAATTGGGTTTACTCCATCAGATGTTTCTTACTTGTCTTTCGCCATCCGGCTTTTGAGCTATATTTTACATAGTATATTTTCAGATCAGCCTGCGACTCATAATCTGTAAAGTATATCTTCTTGTCGGCTTGTGACTGGTACTTTACCTTAAACCATTTGCCCTCGTTACCTTTTGCCTGCGACTCATATTTAACGCTGTATACAAGCAGGTCGGCCTGCGATTCGTACTTTACAACAAATACCTTTACATCGGCATTTGAACTGTATTTAACCGGATATACCTTCTGTGCATTTGCAGATACTATAGCACCAATTGTTATACCTATAATGCATACTAACCTGTTTACTAATTGTGTTTCCATATGTTTATAATTGTTTTGTTATCTATCTAATAGTGTCTAGAACAGCACTTGTTAAAACTGTTTTATCTAAAGCATTATGGTTTGTCTATTCTGTATATAAATACATCAAGATCGTAATATTTTATCTGTTTGGTATTGGTCATACCAATCTTCTCGGCAACTCTTTGCGAGGCAGTATTGCGTATATCAATTACAGAGATGAGGCTATCTGTAATATTATTGTTAAATGCATAATCGAGAAAGTGCTTTGCTGCTTCTGTAGCATAACCAACACCCTGATGTTGTTGTAGTATATGGTATCCTATCTCAACCTCTTCTTTACCCTCTACCTCTTGTGTCAACAAGCCGCACTGACCAATAAATTGTCCGGTTTTTCTGTTTATAAGAGCATGATGCCCAAAGTTATTATTCTCATAACGCCATATCTGTCTCTCAATCCAATCTTTAGATTGTTGTTCGGGAGTAAGAGACAGGTCAAGCCCAAGATATGGTAACGATGGATTATTAATAAAGAATGATCTCCATGTCGGAATATCTTCCGGGTGCAGATCTCTTATTAGTAATCGTCTGGTTTTTGTATTACGCTGATACATTGATGTTTAATTTTATATAAATATAGCAGTATAATAACTAAAAACAATATACTATGTCTGAAAAATATTTAATTATCAACGTATTGTATCATTATTGGTTTTGAGTAACAGGTATTGTAAAATGGAATGATGTACCTCTGTCTACTACACTGTCTACCCATATTTTGCCATTATGTTTTTTTATAAACTCATAACATAAAAGAAGCCCCAGACCTGTTCCTGTTTCGTTATTTGTGCCCAGAGTACTTACATTTTCTTCAGCCTTAAACAGTCTCTTTATCTTTTCAGGTTTTATTCCTATGCCATTATCTTTTACTGTTACAAGTGTATCTGTATTGTCTTGTTTGGCAATAATCTCTATTACACCACCATCTTTTGTATATTTTATTGCATTCGATACCAGATTTCTGACAACTGTTGTAATCATATTTTTATCGGCATATATAATTATGCTGTCGTTAATATTCCCTTTAACTGTTATATGTTTCTGATCGGCAGCATTCTTACTCTGTTTTGTAACGTTGTGTATAATGCTGTTTATTGTCATGTTTTCCGGTTCATACTGTATACCATCGGTTTGTGTATATGCCCATTCAAGAAGATTTTCAAGGAGCTTGAGCGTATTGTTTGATGTATCTTTAATAACGTCCATATAGGTTTCAAGCTCATGATACCGTTTTTTTCTTATCTCGTTAATTATTATATCGCTGAAACCCAATAGCGCACTGAACGGACTGCGAAGGTCATGAGCAATTATAGAGAAGAATTTATCTTTTGTGGCGTTTAATCCAATGAGTTTTTTCTGACTCTCAATAAGTGCCTGCTGAGTCTCTTTAAGATCAGTTATATCAACAATATACCCCATAAAGTCGGTTACTTCGCCATTCTCATCTCTTATAACTATTGTGTAATCGTTAACCCACATTATTGAGCCATCTTTCTTGAATAACCTGTATGGTTCATGTTCAAAGCTATCTGCATTATTGTTAAGTGCAGTCTCAACATCTGTCTCAATCTGTTTAATATGTTCAGGATGTACAATACCCGAGTACTTGAACTTAGGCGATTTAATCTCATCCGGTTTATATCCCAGAATGTTCTCTACATTTGGCGAAACATAGTTTACGGGCCACCGCTCAGTATTTTTCCATTTAAATACTATTACATTACCCTGCATAAACATATTTCTCTCGTTAGATAGTTTTCGGTTAACCATCCTTATCTCTCTCTCGGCTTTTTTTCTGGCCGATATATCAGAGTGTATTCCTATCATCCTAATAGGAATGTTCTTCTCATCATAGTCAATAATCTTACCTCTGTCAAGAACCCATTTATATGAGTTGTCTTTGCATAACATTCTGTGCTCATTAACATACTGATCTGTTTTTCCGAGCAGGTGTTTATTTATGTCATGATATACTCGCTCTAAATCGTCAGGATGTATTCTCTTTTCCCACTCCTCAATGGTTCCTTTTATTTCATGGTCATCATATCCAATCATATGTTTCCATTGCGATGAGAAGAATACAGTGTTTGTCTTCAGATCCCAATCCCACAATCCATCTTTGTTTCCTTCAACAGCAAATTTCCAGCGTATTTCACTTGTTTTAAGATCCAGCTCTGATTGGTATCGGTTTGTAATATCACGATATACCCACATATTACCAATAAATGCTTCGTTGTCATATACAGGAATATAGTCTCTCTCAAATACACGTCCGTCTTTAAGCTTTAACTCTTGATTAAGAACCAGTTTCTTGTATACAAGTATCTTGTTTATGTGTTCAATAAACTGTTTTGGATCGGCAAACATAAGCGATGCTTCAACTGTTGCAGATTCACAGTTCATACCAACTAAAACTGTTGGATCGGGGATACCAAACAGTTCGCAGAAAAAGCTGTTGGCTCTTGTAATAACTCTATCGTTATTTTCTACAAGTACTCCCATCTGCATTTCATGAAACAGAGCTGATAATCTTTTGTGATCACCAATATTAGAGGGTCTGTTTTGTTTAAGTAGTCTGTTCTCCTCTTTAAGTATGTTTAACTCTCTTTCGAGTTCGGTTATAGTGCTGGCTGTTTTCATCCGTAAGTAATTTTATTTGTAGAGAACTGTTTCCTATGTTTTGTTTTACAGGACTAGTCTCTTTTTACAGAGTATATTATAATACCACATAGGTATTTATACCTAATTTACAAATAAAAATTACAATAATACGGGTATCTGTATATTTTATTATTGAAATAGAGAGGTTAAACAGGTGATATATATCAACTTTTGTACTATTTGTCGGCAAATATCAGCAGAATACCAATTATTATTAGTACAGATGTTTTAATCCATTTTGTGTAGTTCCAGAACGATGGTTTATCAAGATATCTGTTCAGATTACCCGATATCTGTGCAAACAGAGTAAATATTAATGCTGTCTGTGTCATAAAGATAATGCCAAGAATCAGCATTTGTAAGGTGATACTGAATCCGTTATCGCTTATAAATTGAGGTAGAAAGGCAATGAAAAACAGCGATACTTTTGGATTAAGTATATTCATAATGAATCCTTTCTTTACCATACTAAAAGCACCTTTATCCGATTTTTTTACTGTGTTATCAATTGTTTGAACCTTTTCTGTGGCCGCTTTCCATGCTATATATAGAATATAAGCTGCTCCTGCATACTTTATTATATTAAAAGCCATATCGGATTGTTTAATTATTAAAGCCAATCCGGTTGAAGCTGCAATGGTGTGTATAATGCACCCTAATGATAAACCAGTTGCAAGGGCGGTTCCTTTTCTTTTACCATTTGTAATACTCTCTGTAATAACCAGAAGGTTATCCGGCCCCGGCATTATTGTAAGCAGTACAGATGCTGTAAGGAATGATATTATTATTTGTGTATCCATGTAAATATTTATGATAAGAAGAATAGAAATATAAGTGGGAATACTAATCCGGCAATGGTAAGTTTCCAGCCATATTTTCTAAAACTGTTGCGTCCTTTAGGAAATATCATACCTGTAATGGCAATAATAATAAGCGATATTGCAAATATGTCTGAGTAGTATATCCAGTATTTACTTATGCTCATGTGTAGCTGAGCCATTTGTGCAATTACAGGTGTTGGTATAAATCGTTTGAATACTCCTTTTCCGGTTTGTTTATTGTATTCAAGATCAGCATTTTTGTATGATATCCACACAATGTCTTTGTATACACCGTATCTTCTTACATTGTCTGTAATGTTTATCTCTCTGTTTAATTCTGTTACTATACTGTCTGTAACATTTTCTACAAGCATACTTTCCGGTATCTGTATCTCTCTTGATTCATATTCATACTTTAATGGGTTAAAGTCCTGTCTGTGATTTAGTAGTAATCCCGAAAGTGAGAATGCAATTATTAATCCGGTAAAGAAATATCCCAGGTCGCGGTGTAGTGTTCTTGAATTTATCTTCATAATACAAACTTTTTAAAGGTTATATGAAATTTGCATAATAATTATTCTGTTGTACAGTAATGTTTTATTTATGCTATGTCTTATAACCAGATCCTTTATAATAATACAGATCTCTGTATTTAGCTTATTGCAAATTTATATGCATGGGGCTTAATTGTGTTTAGCAATTTTGCTCAATTATTTGTGTATTTCCAGCATTGCGTTTTTAAGCTCAGTAGGAGTGAGGTCTGTATTACGTTTTATGAACCTTGTGTATGATGCCTGACTATCGAAATTGAGGCGGTGTGTAATCTCTTTTTGCGAGATATCTTCTGTAATTAATATTCTCTTTATCTCTGTAAGTAAAATCTCATTTATTATCTGTAACGGAGTTTTTCCGAAGTGTTTTTTTACTTCGTTTTCCAGTTTACTTATTGTAACATTCAGGTTATTTGCATACTGTTTTACAACTCTTATCTCTCTGAATCTCTTCTCAACCTCAGTTATAAAAAGGTATGCCAGATTGTTACTGTTATATTTCTGATCTTTTGTAAATTCTAGTATAGTAAAGAATATCAGACCAAACATCTTCTGAAGTTTTTGTTTTTTATATGCCGATTTAGTATTATATATCTCTTTTAGTTTACTGATATAACTAAATAGCTGTTCTGAGATTTCTGTAGGAATATTTATTACCGGATTTGTCATAAATCTACTGTACCAATCTATGTGCATTGGCAGTATGCTTTCTGACAGGAACTCTTTAGTAAACTGTATCAATATTCCGTTATCGTCAGATAAGCGTTTCATCAGGTGTACCTGTCCCGGAGCCACTATATATATACTGTCTGATTCTATCTGGTATTTGCAGAAATCAATAATCTGCATGCTGTCTCCGTCGGCTCTGTTAAACATGAACACCTCATAGTAGTTGTGCCTGTGAATTGTACTGGAGTTGTAGCTGTTTTTGTGCTTTATATCTCTTACAACAATATCGTTGGTTAATGTATGAAGTTGATTATCCATATTTAAATAACAACAAAATAACTAATGTGTTACAATTCTTTTTATCCTTTTTACAATTAGAATATTATAGATTGCTATCAGAGTTATAGTTATAATAATACCAAATAGTATAATTGTATTTGATTGTTCTGTATTGGCTATAAGGTATTTTAGTTTATCGGTGTATATGCCTCTTACAACAGAGCTTGATATTATTGCCGAAATTGTTACAAATAGAGTTACAGCTGTAAGAACAATCTGGTATAAACGAGCAATTTTTTTGTAATGATAACCAATATTGTATAGGTTTTTAATTATCTCCTGATTGCGTTGTAGTATTAAAAATAACCCGAGTACTATGGCTGATACAGATAGTATTATTATTAGTATTGCCAGTCCGGTAAAGAAGTATATTGCTGATTTAAACAGGAATATTATTTTATTGTATTCCAGTTTTTCGTTATTTATGTTGTAACTATTCTCTTCAAAGAATGGTGTTATTTTTTCGTCAGAAGGGTTTGTAAACTCAACAAGAATGCGGCTTATGTTCATTGACCTGTTCTGTTTTCCGTATCTGTTGTTTGCCCATTTCATGAAGTTTAGAGGTACAAGAATAGTGTTTATTCTTGATGAGAATCCCACAATTTTACTTTTAAACTCTCCGGTACTGCCATTTCCTGATAGTCTGATATTAAACTCAATCTCTGATATTGTGTTCTCTGAAAGTAGAGGAAGCCCTTGACTCTCTGCAAATCCAAAGTTGTAGAGGTTAAGGTAGTCTTTTGGTATTATTATGGGTATAAAGTTATTGTCACTGGTCCATCTCCACTGTTCTGGTGCTATATCTATATATGAATCGGGTATTGACTCAAAGAATAGATCGGTATAGAATGGGGGTATGTTTCCGTTGCTGTTTGTATATGCATTTATTTTATATGTAGCAGGGGTAAATGTTGCTACATCTTTTATAAATGGTTGTTCGTTAATATTTGTAATCTCTTTATCTTTAAAGTAGGCTTTGCTTTTATCCAGGGTTTTGAATATGGTTATTCGCTTGCTTATAACGGCTATGTCTTTGTTAAACAGCTTTTCTTCGCCGGTAAATAGTGGTGATACATCTTTGTATACCTGAAAGGTTGTGAGAATAATGAATATACCTATGATGAGGCTTATGGAGTACCCAATAAGCTGACTCGGAATTAGTGTGGATAGTTGTAATTTGTTGATCTCTTTCATTTTTATTAAGCTGTTTAAATCCGGGGGGTGGTTTTGTTACAGGTTATATTTTTTGTGGTAGTTAAAGTAGTATTCGTTTTCGAGAGAGCAGACTATTAATCCGGCTCTGTTTTTCTCTAGTTCGGAATTAATAATATCTGTTGCTATTTTTATGTTCTCATTGTCAAGATGGCTAAATGGCTCATCCATCAGTATAAAGTCAAAGGGTTGACAAACAGCTCTTATTAATGCAATGCGCTGTCTTTGCCCTAGTGATAGTTTAGTTATTTCTGTATTGATCTTATCTTTTAAACCAACTTTGTTAATTAACTCAATAATCTCTTCGTCGGTTTTATGGTTTGTAATACTGTTTTTAATCTTAATATTCTCGAAAGTGGTAAGGTTCTGGAATAGTTTAAAGTCCTGAAACATGTAACTTATTTTATCTTTTCTAAGGTCGAAAAAAGACATAAAGCTACTGTGCATGGGATATTTTATAGTACCACTATAGTTAAGATTCATACCATATATGAAGTTCAGAAGCGATGTTTTGCCTCTTCCTGAACCTGCTTTTATTAGGTATAGTTTCTCTTTCTCGAAGAGTATGTTTTTTTGCAAATATATGTCAGAAGCCGAAATCTCGGCTTCTGACATATAATTTGGTTTTATATTGTTAAGTTCAATATTCATATTACAACAATATACTACATAGACTTCATTAGCTTAAAGTTATCATCAATAGTTTCGATGATAGCTCTTAAGCTGTTGTTGCCTTTGTTCTGGGTGTTTATTCTAAGTTCAAATGATGTTTTGTCAATTTGTTTGTATTCAGCATCTTTTAAAAGATCATTCCATAGATTTAAGATATCTTTCTGCTTGTCATTCATATTGCCTGTAAACTCATCTTTAATATCAGTAGGATAGTTCTCATATGAAAGATCTAACCAAGCATAGAAATTTTTGTTATTCATGTTGCTCGCAATATCTGTATCTGCCAGATTTGGATTGTAACCACCGTTCTCGAATGCATCAACAGCCTCTTTGCTATTGGTTATAAGACAGTGCTTATCGTTATATACCATATACGATTTGAACTTATTGTCGAATTTAAACTCGTAGTGCTTACCATTTTTTGTGAACTCCTCTTCCGGAAGTTTTGTGATTAGTTTATCAACTACCTCTTTTCCTTTGATATCAAATAGCATTCCCATTACAGGTACAACAGTCTCTTTCTCTTTCTCAACAAAATCGTAGCTGTATGTCCCGTCTTCTTTTTGAGTAAAATCATATCCTTTATAGAAGTATTTCTGCTTCTCGAAGTTGTAAAGACCGAAAAGTACTGTTCCGCCAATATTATTGATAATTTTCTCAAGTTCAATACCTGTTTGATTTTTTATCATCTCAGCAGTAAGGTCATAATTATCCTGCTCTTTCATCTGATCAACAATCATATTAGGATTCATTGAGTATGCAACAGTTGCAAATTGCTTTTCAGGAGCAAACTTTGTAAGCTCACTGTTTATTGTTACATTATTTTGGTTGATTATCTTTGCCATCTCCTCGTTAGGAATAAAGTCTGTTTTTACAGAAATAGCTTTATCCTGGAAATCAAGATACATTGATGCATAGCTATCAGAAAAGTCATAGTCCATCTGTTTCATAAGATATGCATACTCTCTGCTCATCTCAGAAAGGATATTTGTATTTACATATATGCTAATATCTTTTTTGTTCTGATAGAATTTGTTGAACTCCGCATTTGCTGTAATATTCTCTGTCTCTTTAAGATTAAATAGATTTTCAACTTGTGTAGACAGGTTTTTTCTACTTGAATAGCTTGTAGCAATAATCATTAGAACTCTTTCGTTATCCCAAACAATGTTTGCCTCTCTGCCAAGTGATGCAAATTTATATCCCTGCTCTTCGATAATATCAATATCTGTCTCAGTAGTTTTGAACATTTCTCTAAGGAAGTCACCAAATTTCTGGCTATCGCTTAGTTCTGATGCAATACAGGTGAATCTTTCATCTCTTGCATCGTTTATATAGTACATAACTATATCTTTCTGGAAGTTGATACCAGTGATTCTTGGGTCTTCTTTAAGGTTGTTGAAGAATCTGGAGATTTTTTTACTCTCACTCTTCATCTCCTTATTTGCAAATTTAACCAGTTCCAGATCATCTATATTTCTTAGTTCACCTTTTTTAATTAGTGAAAAAAGATCAACAACACCAATAAGATCGGTATCGTTAGGAACGAGTGTTAAACTCTTTTGTTCTTGTTTACATGATGTAAATAGCAAAACAGATGCTATAACTGCTATAGCTATTTGTTTTAGTTTAAGATTGTAATGCATTACTTTTTGTTTTATATTACTAAATGGTATTTATTTAAAAAATGATTCTACTATTTAAGGTGTATATTATCCTGCTCTATGCAAAATTATAAATATTTTGCATAGAGAATAATATATTATAGGATTAAGCGGAACAAAAGTTGATGTGTATTCTTTATGTAGTTGATAGTTAGTCGTTAAATATAAAGAATCCTATTCCACCCGGATCTCTTATTATTATATTGTCGGCTATATTCTGTTTGTTAAAGTGTGTAATCTCTTCTGTTATAGTTATTTTTTTATCTCTGATATTGTTAATGATGTCTATATTGTTTTTCCCGTTAAAGTAAGTAACAGAAGGATTAAAGAACATGTGCGGACATGCTCCGTATTGCATTATACTAATTCCATCACCATTATCATTCGCTAATATAACAAATCCGTTCTCAGGCGATCCGGTTACCATTTTAAATCCTATTGTTTCCCATATCTGTATGGCCAGATCTGTGTTCAGACATTCAAGGCTTATTCCTGCACAGTTTCCCAGTTCAGAGCTACTCTCTGTCGGGAGATTGTATTGAGGCATACTGTTTGTTTGTTCAAGTCTTATTATTATTCCTGATGGGTCAGACAATATATGACCATTATCTGCTTTAACTACTTTAGTTATTTTTTTCAGATTTATTATTGTGTTAGTCCAATCTGTGCTTATTAACTTTATGCCAGGACGAGTATATATGTCACTATTTATGCGTATTATGATCTTGCCATCTGATATAGTTTCGCTGTTTTTGTCTTTGTCTACAGTTGTAAAACCAAGTTCTGTGTAGAATCGGGAACTTTCTTCTATACTATTACATGGGGTTTCTAGTATTGTAATCATTTTTTTATTTAATTGGTACATAATAAATATACAATTTTATATTGTATGTAGAACTATATATTATCAGTTACAAAAACATTTATTATGATAAGCATTAATGATCAGTTTGATAAGATAGATGAGTATTTCTCTCCAAAGGTTGTAGGAGAGGTGAATGATGTGTATATAAAGATTGCTAAAATTAAAGGTGATAAAATCCCCTGGCATAACCATAAAAGTGAAGATGAGATGTTCTATATTATTGATGGCGAGCTTCTTTTTGAGGATGCTGTAGAGGGAAAATTTGTTATGCGTAAAGGAGATATGCACATAGTAAGGAGAGGAGTAGATCATAAGGTGTCAGCTACAAGTGAGTGTAGAATAATGCTTGTTGAGAATAAAAAAACGGCACATACAGGTGATGTTGATTCTGATATAACAAAGAGCATAAATCAACAGTTGAAGTAATCTGTTGCGATGAATTGCTTCATTACTCTTTTGGTATCTGTTTGTGGTTTAGTCATTAAGTTTTTGTAACTTAATTATAACTAAATTTTTAAAAAGATGAGTATGAAAAGATTTGTTATAATTTATCATGCATCAGCAGATGCTATGCAAAAGATGTCAGAAACTACACCAGAACAAAAAGAGGAAGGAATGAAGCCTTGGTATGCCTGGAGAGACTTACTGGGTGATAAGTTAATAGATTTTGGTGCACCATTAATTAATGGGACAGAACTGTTATCAGATGGAGGGTGTAAGAAAAGCTCAAAACAGATTGTAGGATATTCTATAATTGAGGCAAATGATTTTGCTGAAGCAAAGAAACTTCTTAAGGATCACCCTCACCTGAAATGGTCGGATGGTTGTACAATAGAGATTCATGAAAGTGTTAGTTTCGATTGTTAACTAATATATCAGGAAAGGGAGCTATGTTCTTCTTTTAGTTTAAGGGTGCTTTTTTTAACTGGTATATTTTCAAACTGCTTTGATTTGTATTTTACTTTTACAGACGGAGGTTATAAGTACAGATCAATGCAGTTTTTTTATGTAATGATTCTGTATGCTAATGATAATGTTTTATGGTTAGTCAGTATTGTATTTTGGAGAGTATAGTTTCTGCTTGTTTGTGAGTTGAAGTCCTGTTCTGTTTACGTTAAGTATGTAACCTCAGTTTTGTTGTTTTCGTAGACAATCAGAAAGATAGTTATGGCACAGAACATTGTTAAGTTTATAGAATCGGTAAATAATCTTGATACAAAGAGTTATTCACGCCTTAAAGAGGCTATAGAAAAAAGGGATTCGGTAAAGTTTGTATCATATATGCTGAATAACGATGAAACCGAGATTGGTAGAAGCTGTCCGCATTGTAAATCCAGATCACTACATAAATGGGGAGTACGAAATGATTTGCAACGCTACAAATGTAAGGATTGCAGTAAGACATTTAATGTATTAACAGGTACACCGCTTGCTCACCTGAGAAAGAAAGGGCATTGGTTAGCTTATGCGAAATGCCTTATAGATGGTTTAAGTGTACGTAAAGCAGCCGCAGAGTGTGGAGTACATAGAAATACATCATTCAGATGGCGTCACAGATTTCTTCAGAATGCAAACCAGATAAAACCAGAGAAGTTATCCGGTATTGTAGAGACAAATGAACTAATCTTTGCATGGTCAGATAAGGGTAATAAGAAACTGAGACGGAAACCACGCAAAAGAGGATATAAGTCAGCAAAACATATCCCATCTAAGAGTCGTGTATTTACACTGTTTTGCAGAGACAGAGGTAAAAATACATTTGATGATATCTTCTTAAAGTTTAGTGCAGATAACTTGAAACCAGATCTATCAAAACTTCTTACAAAAGACACGCTGTTCTGCAGTCAGAACAAGGCTGTATATCTTAAATATACAAAGCAGAATAATGTAAGACATGGGGTATTGAGTATTCCTAAGAGAGAGTCAGTAAAGAAGGATGTTGTACACAT
>JAOARD010000048.1 GCA_025210735.1 Bacteroidales bacterium | reverse complement strand
GGCAGATAAAACAGTTATAACCGAAGGAGAATCAGTACGATTTCACAACAATTCAGATATCGGCAGCTACAGTTGGGAGTTTGAGGGTGCAACACCTGAAACATCGGATAACGATAACCCGACTGTAGCTTACCACACTCCGGGCATATACAGGGTTAAACTTACTGTTACTAAAGATGGAGTATCAAACAGTAAAACTGTAAACAACTATATTACCGTAAACAGAAAAAACCATATACCAACTGATATTATCTTAAGTAGTAATACCATATCAGGCAAAACATCGGTTAAATCGGTTATTGCAGATATTACTGCTGTTGATGCTGATAAAGACGATATTCATACATTTAGTTTAGAGCAGAATACGGATGGTATTTTTGCTATAAGTAACAGTAAACTTATACTAAACAAGGACATAAAATCGGTTAATACCAGAGAGTATATAATTGAGATTAAAGCTACAGACAACAATGGTGGTGAGTATAAAAAACAGTTTAAATTAGAGCGAATTGCAACTGCTGTTGATGAGCCAAACCAGATAAGCATTACCCTCTACCCTAACCCTGTTACAGGAGGTAATATCTACATACAGAGTAATCTGACTATTGATAAAGCAGCTATATATAATACCAATGGAAATAAAGTAGTATCTGTAGTGATACCCGGAGGTAGTAATACAATTAAAGCAGATATATCGGCTCTTAAAACAGGAACATATATTGTGCAGATTTATAGTAACGAAAGAGTTGTAACCCAAAAAATTATTATAAAATAAACAATAACAACAATATGCGTATAAGAGTATTATTATTAATAATAGTTATAGTTCTACTGCCCTCAGTATTAAAAGCTAAGGAGTCAGCTAAAAAAGATAATCAAAAGGTTATATATTTAGATAGTGCTGATAATCTGGAGGAGACATTAAAAAGATTCAGAGGCAAGGTTGTATACATTGATATGTGGGGTACATGGTGCGGTTCATGTATAACAGAACTTAACTATAATCAGGAACTTGAAAATTTCTTTAGCAAGAATAATATTGTAAGGTTATATGTAGCATTTAACGTAGCTAACAGAAAAGACGATGCTAAAATATGGAGAGATATTATAGAAAAACATCAACCTCCGGGATACCATATTTATCTGAAAAATGGATCTCCGCTGCGTACAGATCTGCTGAAAGAGTCCGGTTATAGATTGCCTTGCTATATGATTGCCAACAAAAACGGTAAAATAGTTAAGAGTAAAGCAAGAAAACCATCAGAGAATAAAAAGCTGGTAAAACAACTAAAAAAGTATCTCAATTAATCATAGTTTATATATGCAAGAAGATGTTTTAAATTTATCTTTCAGTTTTTCTTTATACAAAAACAAAATTTAAACAACTTCTGTTGGTGTCTGAGTATATTCCGGTATCAATTTTTTTGATTACCGGATATACTCTCCTTCAATGTCTCTATCAACTTCTCAGAGTCCTTAACTACATCAATATCAAGCATAGTACGGTTATGATCTATATACTGCTCAAGATTGTCAATATTTTCAATTGTCAGCCTGTTACTCTGTTTCCTCAGAAATACCTCAAGCCAGTATACACCCAGCAGCTGCCCCTCCAGCATCTCATAATCAGGATTATCTATAAACTCCTGTACCGATAACTTTGCATACTCCAAAAATGTTAACGCTCTGTCTGAATCAGAGGTTATAGCCAACAGCAGAAAGCAGAATGCACGCTTCATCTTCATTCGTCTGTAATCAGGAGAATCCTCATATACATTTTTTGCATAGTCATATAGTATATTAAACAGCCAATCTCTGTATGAACTCTCATAATCCTTCATATCACTAGGATATGATTTCATCCTGTGTTTAAACTCCTCTCTAAGACCGTCTATCTCCTCCTTATGTATAGGATTAGTATCAGAATAGTCTATACACCTTACAATAATATCCTTTAATGCATTGTCTGTATTATCTGTTGATTGACCATAACCAACAAACAGAAAAGCAAAAATTGCAACTAAACCTTTCATATGTCTAACTATATCTTTTAAGATCATATGTAACTAGCATGATTAGTCCTTTCTGTATGTGTAAAAAGTCCTTATCATGCTAAGTTTCATAAACTATCCATTAGTAAACAGATATAATTTACGGAATAGTGCAAACAATGTCAATACTATATTTTAGTTTTCGCTAAACTTATTACAATCGTTGGCAATATCACTTAAAACACTACTTAACAAACTTCTATAATCCTTAAGTACGTAATAATTATTTTTAACTTCTCCAATTGAATTTCCACCATCAAATGTAATTATCTGCCTGAAATGAGGATTAGATTTTTTTGTTAAGAATTGAGAGATATTACTCAAATATGTCCCTGATCTACCAACATCATCACCTATATTTCTTTCATATAGTTTTTGTTTCAATTCCTCTCTTTTAAACTCTCTATCCTCTTCTAAAATTATTTCAAGGAAAGCAACAACTCTAGAAACTAACTCTGACTCTTTATCAAGAGATTGTTTTAACTCTTTTATTAGCCTTTCATTATCATAATCACTCTTCTCCAATGAAAATGAACGTCCTTTAAATCTTCTCACCTCTTTCTGCCTTTGCTCCTTCTTAATAAGATAATCTTCTGCTTCTGGCAATGGTATAATCTTATTTGGAGATATAAACAGTTTTTTATCCTCGTTCAAGTACAAGGTGAGTTTTACGCATGATATGTCAATTCCATAATCTCTAAGCCATAAAACCGACGATACTACATCTGAATGAAACTCTTTTGACACTAAAATTATTCTCTGATTTTCATTTAACCCTTCCAGATCATCAGCATTTACGAACTTCTCAATCATTGCCTCAGCCTCTTCTTCGCTAACTTCAGAATATTCTGCAAACTGTTTAAAGATATCTGCATTAGAGAAACTTGAACAATATGATGCATATTTAATTGCCTGCCAATCAACATTCTTTCCTGATGTATCCCTTTTAAGTTCAAGAACAACTAAATTAGAATCCTTATCTATTGCTAACAAATCAAGCCGTATATCAGAAGGCAATACAACCTCCTTTCCAATTATTAGAAGATTTTCTTCAATTATCTCAGGTCTTTTCTCAATCCACTCCTGAATATCATAACGCTCTCTAAGATTCTCATTCTGAAATGTAGTCTTTTCTAACTTTATAAGATCCTTATTCTCTATATCTATTCTATACATCTACTTTTCTATAAATTATCATGTTTCATAATACACCGTCAAATATATTCATTATAACGGATATATAGGTAGTAAAATCAAAGTAAAAGGATATTTATAATGTTCAGAACTGTTAATCCGCATCATAAAATGTAGGTTTTTCGAATGACATTTGCGTTAAGAATTTTGTGCTGTCTGACCAAAGGGAAGTAAATATCGTTCAGGATTATGTGGCGGTGGCATTTTTGGACTCTTCCCTGCTTTTTTTGCTATTGAAAAAAGTATCATACAGATAATTAACTTGCAAATAGTCTATTATAACAACCTCAAACAAACAGAATGACTTGCTTAACTACTTATAAATAATCCAAGTATCGTTTCTTTAAAACTTCTACAACTCCACCTCACTGTCAATATAGTTTGCATCGCGTATAACCAGCTCCATATCATTTACCGAAAACTTTGCCCGGTAATATTTGTTATCGGTATTCAGTTCCTTAAGATGATTGTGTAGCTCTACATGGTCTGCCTCTTTTAGCTTTTCAATAGTATCGTAATCAGATTTTACCAAAAGTGTTGCAAAATCAGCGTTTATATATCGTAGTCTGCAAAAATCTGTAAGTTTAATCATTAACAGTGCTGTATCGTTATCTATATTAAACTCTTCACAAAATGCAATCCTCCCCTCTCTGTTAAAGATTCTGTTATACAGATGTTTTGTATTTTTAATACCTGCGCCTGTCAGTTTATCTCTTACTTCAGAATCTATAATTGTAAAATCAGCAACCTTACGCGGTTGAGAATGGTGTCCTTTTATCTCTCTGCGCAATACAGTCCAGAAATTCTCTGGCAGGTTACTCTTTTTTGCCAAATCAACATCACTATCCTTTACCTTTAATGCATCAAACAGCTCTGCCATATTATTAAATCCGGCACCCTTAATAAAAGCATAACCCTCATCTATATTCTGTTCCAACACTTTCTGACTTGGTAACAGTTTTGTACTCTTTAGCTTCTCTATAAAACCTGATATGCTCTTCTCTTTAAAATCAAAATAGTACGCCATAATATTATGCTGTTTTAGAGGTTTGTTTCTTATATAAATATAGTGTTGTATCTGTTAAATTCCACTAACAGATACAACAAAATAGCTTAGAATATTTACTTAAGCTCAAACTTTACCAAAACGGTATACTGTAGTTTTATCTTCTGAAACTCTATATCAAGGTCTCTATTGTCTGTTTTAACATTCATAAAAACATTTGATGTTAACCCGGAACCATAATTTCTTCCTCTATAAATATCAATATTCTGCTCCTGAATATATAGTGCTCTTCCGCAGGTCTGTCCTATTGCAGATGTTAACGACTCTGCTTTTGCTTTTGCAGCTTTTATTGCCTCTATCTTAACATCTTGTCTGTATTTAGTTATCTCTGAGTGTTCAACTCTGTCTACCGATATATCTGATATACCTACAGACTGAAGCTCCCTGAATACAGATACTACTTTGTTTGCATCGGTAAGCAGCAACAGGTACTCCTTAGTAGTATTTATATCCGATGCCTTTATCCAGTGACTGTTAAGGTTACTTGCCATATCTTTTATAACAAGGTTTTCAGTAACATCAATGTTCAGACTCTTAAGTTTACCAAACATTAATTTCTCAACCTCTTCAACTGTACCTGTTTTCTTAAGGTCTTTACCATTTAACTTTATGCTAACATATATCTCGTTAGGAATAATCTCCATCTCGGCTTTTCCTGTTACCTCAATGTAGTTCTGATCTATAAAGTTCTTTGTCTGTGAATATCCTGATACAGATACAGCTATCAGGATTGCTATTAATATTCTTTTCATTTATATGTATTTTTAATTAGTTCTAAAATATATTTAATTTATCATCCACAAATAATTGTCTGTTGCAGTTGAATCGGGAACTTTACATTTTGACTACACTGAACGGACATCATATAATTGATAGTTCATTTAACCTGCACTTACAGCGCGATTTTACTATTCTGCTAACGGCCCTACGCGTTGCATAGGGCTATATCAAGCTGGGCTTTCAGCCCGTAATACACTACTAGTCTGAATCATAAAACCATTAAATTATTTTTCACTGATCAGATTGAACTCGCATTTCAACATTCTCTCATATAGGAAAAGTCTCTACCCATGCTTCGTTTCAGCCCGTAAATCTATTTTATTTCAGGTGGCATTTGCGATGTTTTAAGCTCTCTGCTTGCCATTAACAAAAACATTACAACACCTACTATCGAGAACAGTAGCGATACTATAACTATAAAGTTACTTCTTGTCCTGAAGTTCTTCATATCATTATAAACAATTATTGATGTTATAATATTTAATATCAGCTGAAAAACATAAATTGAATAGGAAAGTGTTGAAAAAACAATTGAATCTGAAACCTCTGTAAAAGTGTTCAGGTAACTCATTGTCAGATTAATTACGAAAGGATATGCCATACCTATAACCAGAAGGATAGCATATTTATTTATAAGTCTTTTGAATAGTATATCAGTCATTATCTATCTATTTTTGTATTAATTAATATAAGTGTCAGAATTATTCCTATTGGATATGCTAAAAGGGTTAACAGTATAACAGGAATAGATTTAACACCTAACTTTTTAAGATCAAATATTACAAATATTGCAGCTATTATATTTATAATATATATAACATACGTACTTATATAGTAAATAATTTCCTGCCCTCTGCTTAAAGAGACATCTTCTGTAAATAAGATATCATATAGTTGCAATGAAAATATAGTTAACAAACCCGATAATATGCCATATAGTGAGCTAAGCACTATCAGCAACACAAAATATTTTATAAAATATCTCTTCATATATTTATAATAGTTTTTTCATTATCATATGGAACTTCTCATTATAATCATTCTTTTAACCTGCACTTACAGTGCGATTTTACTATTCTGCTAACTGCCCTACGCGTTGCATAGGGCTATATCAAGCTGGGCATTAATCTGTTTATTTTTTCTTTTCATTGGTCAGATTGAACTCGCATTTCAACATTCCCTCATATAGGAAAAGTCTCTATCCATGCTTCGTTTCAGCCCGTAATACACTACTAGTCTGAATCATAAAACCATTAATTTATTTTTCATTTATTAGATAAAACTTTCATTTCAATATCTCCTCATACAAGAAAAATCTCTAACCATGCTTCATTTCAGCCCGTAAAGTATTACCAATCTGAATTATCACATCGTCTATCGAAATGTCAGTTCGAGCGGAGTCGAGAACTACACATTTCTAATGCGCTCAATGTGACAAAACACGTATTATAGATTAATTGATTTTGCGTATGTAAAAACTTTTTCTTCATGACTGTTTCATAGATAATAGTTTGGGTTATTAAAACATCCAAATATAGATAATTATAGAGATGGTTACTCTGTTATTAATAACATTTTAACATCCTTAATAGTAGAGATATTAACATATCAGTACTTTTTTAAACAGAAGGTATATTTGCAAACGAGTTATTTCTTAAAAACTGTAAATTTATTTGGCTCTCACGCTATTATATACTTTTTTAGTATAAAATTACAAGCTCTTTTAACACACTTGTAATCTTTTAAAAGTTTTGAATAAAACAGGTTGTGAATAACCTTCCGAATTTTTAACCTGAGCTATAAAATTAAATAATATTGAAACAAAAGTGCAACCAATACAGAAAAGTGCATCTGCATAAAAAGAGAGGAGAAAAAATATAGTACTTTGATTGGTTCAAAAGTACATATGTTTCACCCCTTAATTGTTAACTAATTTTTATACTTTATATGAAAAAAATTATTCTACTATTAACAAGTATAGCTCTGTGCTATACTATTTATGCTCAAAAGAACAATCTAAAACCTAAATTCGATGAACGTACAGAACTTCTGAGTGTTGTGTTCAGACTATCTGGCGCAAGGGAGTATCAAAACAACAGTGTAAAGATATATACCGATTCTGTTGACAGCTATTTTGCTTCGTTCAAAAAACATAAGGTGGTAAAGAAGGCTAAAAGGCTTCGTAAAATGAGAGGTGTAGCGTACGATGCTATTATGTCAATGGCTATTCATCTATCTATTGAGAATGGCACGGTACAGTTTAACAACAATGTTACCCGAGATAATCTTGATGGCAGATGGGGAAAGAGTGCAGATAAGTTTGTATTGCTACTAAATGACTTTTACCAGACCAGTAACTTTAACAAATTCTATACCAGCAAAAAAGAGCTATACAGTGTTGCCGGGAAACGATTTGAGGATATATCAGGCACTATAGATCTTAGTTGGTTTAAAAAGTTCTTTGGTTACCAACCAGAAGGTGAATATAATGTTGTTCTGAGTTTTATAAATATGGGTAACTATGGCCCAAAGGTAAAAGACAAATCGGGAGAAGAGAGTGCATACTCAATAATATGTGCATGGGAAACCGATAGTCTTGGCTATCCGGTATATATGAAAGAACAAAAACATACTCTTGTACATGAGTTTTGCCACTCATTCTGTAATCCTATGGGCGATAAATTCTATCCTGAGATGAAAGATAAAACCAAAGAGATATACAGTAAGGTTAATGACATTATGAGAAGACAGGCATACGGTTCTGCAAAAACAATGGTAAATGAGATTCTTGTAAGGGCTTCTACAATAAGGTATTTTCAGGACGAGGGAGCTGAACAGGAAAGAGTTGATGCCATGATTAAACATGAAAAAGCAAGAGGTTTCCTATGGATTGATAAGCTGTATAGTGTTCTTAACAATTACGTTGATAATCGGGACAGGTACAAAACATTTGAGGACATTATGCCAGAAGTTGTAAAACTACAAAACTCACTACCTGTAGAACCCATGTATGAAGAGTACCTGAGCAGTTGTCCTAAAATAGTAAGTTGTTCACTTGCTAATGGTTCAAAGGATGTGAGTACAGATTTAAAGGAGATTATTATTGTATATGATCGTCCTATGAGTAGCTTCGGTATTTCAGAAAAGGGTAAAAGACCCAAAATGAAAGCTGAGTGGGTAGGCAAGGATAGAATCAAGATAAGAATGAGGGTAGAACTTGAACCAGATACTAAATATCGTATAAACTTTTATACAATGTTCAACAGAGACAGATATGGTTTTCCTATGCGAAAGGATTTTGATCTTAAATTCAGTACCTGATTATATTATGAAGCAGAGAGGAGAATTACTCTTCTCTGTTTCATGGTTTCTTAAACAGTTTCTTACTACTTTTATCCGAAAATTTAGCCAGTAATGAGTAAAAGAGAACTCAAGAAATATGTAAAAGAGCTCACCAAAGAGCAACTTGAAGAGCAGATTGTTGAACTATATACAAAGTTTAAGGATGTAAAGGTATATTACGATTTTGCATTCAACCCCAACGAGGATAAACTTATTGATGAGTGTAAGGTTAAGATATCAAAGGAGTATTTTCCGATACGTGGCAGACGGGCAAAAATGCGCAGATCTGTTGCACAGAAAGCTATAAAACATTTTATTACAATTGGTGTGGAATCTCATCTTATAGCAGATATAATGTTATACAATATTGAGATTGCACAAACATACAGAGGTCAGAACAGATGGGTTCCGGAGACTTTTTATGGTAGTATGCTTAAATCGTTCAGAGAGGCAACTACATTTATTGCCAGCAATGGTATAAAAGAGAACTTTCTGGTAAGAGTAGACAGGATAAACAATTTGTGCAGCGAACAGAGCTGGCCCAACAGATACGATTTTGATGATATTACAAGTGATTTTAGAGATATCAATTGATGAATCTGTTAACAGGAATTTATACACGCATACCCTACCTATAAAATGAGACATCTTAAACATATATCTTACATTGTACTTACACCATGGAGATTTGCGATTGATGGTGATATGATCAGTACATTTAACACAAGAGAGAATGTTCTGTTTGCATCTGTGGTTTCTATCTTTATAGCTGCGTTAAATGTACTTGGTATCAGACCTGTATACAGAGGTAATACAATAACACTTTTATTGTACTTTGCCGGATACACTACCGGGGTATTGTTTCTGATGTTGCTAAAATCTTATCTTTTAAATGCCATTTTCAGAAGATACAACAGCAATATACAAGCAAATAGCATTCTGTTTATTGTAATATGTGCTACAATTCCCGAAGGCATACTCAATTTCTTATCAGAATATATGCAACTGATAGTAGTAAATTTTGCTGCTGTAGTTTGGAGTATATTGATTATAGCTTTGTGCACAAGAAAGGCCATATCCAGAAACAGTGCCGGTACATTTATAATGGTATCTCTGATATATTTTATTTGTTATAATTGTTTTTTATCTATTCCGTTATCGGTTTGAGAATAGTCAAAAACTCCACATGATGGGAAATTATACAAACTCCATAATTGATCATTATTTTAATCTGCACCTTCAGCGCGGTTACATAATTCTATTAAATGCCCTACGCGTTGCATAGGGCTATATTAAACTGGGCCTTCAGCCCGTAACGTATTACTAATCCGAATAATAAAACCATTAAATTATTTTTCATTTATCTGATTGAACTTGCATTATAATTAATCATTATTTTAACCTGCACTTTCAGCGCGATTACATAATTCTATTAAATGCCCTACGCGTTGCATAGGGCTATATTAAACTGGGCTTTCAGCCCGTAACACACTATTAATCTGACTGTAAACATAATCAGCATATAGGTATCAGTCATGGAGTTGAGAACCACATATCTCTACTACACTGAATGACAAATGATATAAACTCAATAATTGATCATTATTTTAATCTGCACCTTCAGCGCGATTATTCTTTTATATTAACTGCCCTACGCGTTGCATAGGGCTATATTAAACTGGGTCTTCAGCCCGTAACGTATTACTAATCCGAATAATAAAACCATTAAATTATTTTTCACTGATCAGATTGAACTCACATTTCAATATCTCCTCATACAAGAAAAATCTCTACCTATGCTTCGTTTCTTCGCAATTATTCTTTTATATTAACTGCCCTACGCGTTGCATAGGGCTATTAAACTGGGCCTTCAGCCCGTAACCTACTATCTTATTAACCGCGACCCGCACAGGGAGTATTCTGTAACAATAAGAATTCACTGGAAAAAGTGGATAAATTCAGGCGAGTATGATGATGTAATAGATATTCCTGCAGGCGGAAAAGTAACATTAGGATGTACCGACACAGGTGGTCCAAACGGAACAGAGTATCGCAGAGAGATTGTGGGAGAGATATAACAACGTAACCAGATACAACATTAAAAAATACCGGAAGGCTATTCCTCCTGGTATTTTTTTTGAATTATTTTATCTTTTGTGTCACACTACTGACATAACGTTGTCACTACCCCTGTATAGATTTGCAGTGTAACAATTAAAAGTATAAACATTATGATTAAGAAAATTGCACCAGAGATGACACTGCTTGTACACAAAGGCAGAACAAACATGACAAACCTGATAAACTACATTGGCGAGACCCCAAAACGCCTTGTAAAAGAGGTTGTAGACAGCGGTCTGCATCCATCGGGGCCACAGTACTGGATATATGAAGATGCTGCCGGAGATCCGTCAAATCCGGATACAGAGTTTACACTTAAGATATGTTTGCCTGTTGCAACATTTGGCAATACCTATAAAAACGGAGAGTTTACTCTTGAAAAGGCACCAGCTTTTAACTGTATAAGCTGCGAGCATATTGGCGACTGGAAAAATCTTGGTGCCACATATATGAAGATGATGGAGTATATAAAGAAAGAGGGACTTACTCCTAATGGTACATCGCGTGAGGTTTATATAAACTGCGATTTTGAGAATCCGGCAAACAATATCACCGAGGTACAACTTGGAATATTGTAATTATTACTGTAAAAGCAGGCATAGATGATACTGCAACTATCATCTATGCTCTGATGCCTACTCAATTTTATCATCATTTAAAACAGAATTACAATGGATATCTCTCCTGATTTTAAACTAATATCGTACTGCGGCCTGTATTGTGGCAATTGCAAAAAATACAAAGCTGGCAGGTGCCCAGGATGTGCCGATAACGAGAAAGCAAAATGGTGTAAGATACGCACCTGCTGCAAAGAGAAGGGTTATGTATCATGCGCCGATTGCCCGGAAGAGACAGTGAATAACTGCAAAAATATTAACAACCTTATTGGTAAGTTTTTTGCTGTGGTATTTAACTCCGACCGTAAAGCCGGATTATCATATATAAGAGATAACGGCTATAACAATTTTGTCACCTATATGACTGAGAAAAATATTATGGCTATGCCACGAAAAAAGAGACGATAAAACAGTCTATTGTTTTAAAGATGGTGTAAATTGCTGACAAAATAACTGCAAACCATTGTTGTATGAACCGTACCGACAGACTACAGGCAATTATTACACAGTTGCAATCTAAAAAGATTGTAAAGGCACAGGAGATTGCTGACAGATTCAGTATAAGCCTCAGAACTGTTTACAGAGATATTAGAGCACTTGAAGAGGCTGGCATACCTATTGGTGCCGAAGCAGGTATTGGTTATTTTCTGCAAGAGGACTACCATCTGCCTCCTGTAATGTTTACAACAACAGAGGCTTCTGCACTTGTTCTGGCAGGTAAGCTTATGCCATTTTTATCAGACAATAAGGTAAACCGCAGCTATCAGGATGCTATTATTAAGGTAAGATCTGTACTTAAAACTACCGAAAAGGAGCAACTTGAGAAGATTGACTCATGTATGAATGTACTGCACTTTGAGCATGACGACAAAAAGTGTGAATCTATATTTATTAACGATATACAGAGTGCTCTGATAAATCAGGAGGTGTTGCAGATAAAGTACTTTGCAAAGTATAATCAGACAACTGCCATGAGGGAGATTGAGCCGATAAGCCTGTTATATTATGGTATGAGCTGGCATCTTATTACGTGGTGCAGATTGCGTGAAGAGTTCCGCGATTTCAGGCTCGACAGGATTAAGGCTGTGGAGCATACAGACAGATACTACAACAGAGATCTGAAAAAGGATTTTGAGCAGTATATAGTTATGGTTGAGAAGAGTATGACCTTTAATAAAATTACAATAAAGACAGATGCTGAAACTGCAAATTCTATATTCGACTCAAAATATTGGTACGGTTTTATATCTGAAGAGAAGAGTGGAGATTACACAACTATGCAATTTAACAACCCTGATCTTAATGGTTTTGCAAACTGGGTAATAAATATGGGTTGCGGGGTTGATATTGTTGACAGCAATGAACTAAAGGATATTATAGAGGAGAAACTGAACAAGTTATTTACCAAATACCAAACAGGAGCCTGATGGCTCCTGCTTTATACTTGGATGTTTTTATACTACTGATAATAGAAAAATTGAAAGAAGTCGTCAATATACTCTAATCCATAGTTTACAGGAGCATATGGATCATAACATACATTCATTATTGCGGTACTAGAATAATAACCTGAAGGTGTACCAGGTACATATAATGATGGGAAACTTGGCATATCAGAATAGTCAAAACCTGGATATCCCGGACAGCTTTGCATACTCTGTGCATCATTATGGTGTAATCCTAAACAGTGTAGAATATTATGCATAAATATTCTTTGTTGATAGCTTCCGTTATTGTGAAAATTTGATCCTATCAATATATTATCATATGGGTCACCATTTTGCGGTAACCCTGAAAGTATTCCAGTTGAACCTACTCCGGATGTGGCATATGATACATATATGTCAGCATCATTTTGATTAGAGCTATAACTGTAAGAAACATCGATTTTAGTTCCAAATATTGTTGAACTAATTTCACTAACAGCATCCCGCAACGCATTCTTAGTCATATAATTCAAATTAGAGCTTGCTGCTACAACTATGGTTCTTGAGGCTCCAACATCCAGCAATCCGCCCACATACTCCTCTGCATTAGTTCCCTCTTTAGGTTTTACTCTGTTCAGTCGTTCTACAGGTACCATAAGGTCATTTTCAGCAATATATACATCCTCACCTGTTCCGTCTTCATACTTTATAAACTCCTTATAGGCTCCATAAGGGTTTACTCCCAAAGAGATAAGTTTCCTTTTAACCTCTTTTGAGATTCCATCTTCAGTTTCCGTGGTTTTTACATCCTCTTTTTGGCATGCAAACAGTACCATACCCAATGCTATTACAGCTAACAGGGTTACATTCTTTAATGTTTTCATCTGTCTTAAATTTGTTTTTAATTTGTCAGATAGAACTCGCATGATTTTGTCGTTTTCGCGTGTATAAAAACTCTTTTTCATGCTCGTTTCATCTCTGAAAAATTTTAGTTAGAAATAATTTTAGTTTTGGGGTCAGATGGGAGGTTTAGTTGTAATTTCTGCCCATCTTCACCTTAATATTACACAAGATAATGTTTTTTTTAACAAAAAAAGAGCAGTATTCAACCACCAAAGCACTAACATATAGTAAATTTTAACATTATTATGTATATAATATATTTTTATATAACATGAGAATCAATAAACATAATATATATAGAAAGGTATAGATATTTAAATAACACATTATACAGATTGATTATAAATAAATGGTTTCTAACAAAAGTGAGATATATCACCTTAAACAACTATTATAAAATTATTTACAATCAACACAAACAGAGAATAGGCGATATAAAACAGTTGTTTTATCAAAATATATCAGGTTATTACACTAAATAAAAACTTACAACTACCGTAAATACATATAGCTATACTAAACTATCAGTACTAACCGCTATTTTAACAACAATATGTTATACATAAAAAATCAGGAGCCTGTTTCAGACTCCTGATTATACTATATTAAAACTTTACAAGCCAATGTTATTAATAAAGATATTTCAGTGCTATTATATCATTATCATTAAATTCACCATCCTCATATCCATTAAAACAAGCCTTCATATACGATGTTGCATCAAAATCTGTTGGTGTACCCGGTATATGTATTGCTCCCTCAGGGTTAGCAGATTCTCCACCACCGCCGCCACAGCTCTCTCTCGTCCACCAATCTGTATGGCGAAAACCTAAACAGTGACCTATCTCGTGACCTATAACATGTTCAATTACATTGTTGTTGTATGAATCCAACCCTGAGAATATCTGCACCCATTTGTATGGGTTTCCGTTCTCAGGGAATCCAGCCATCCCACCAGCAGCACCAGATTTCTGATAAACAACAATATCAGCATTAGTACTTGCTTCAAATGTAAGCTCAAACTTTAATTTAAGATTAACTCTGTTGTAGTTATTTACAGCCCACTGCAAACCTGTTTTCATTTTACTTGTAAGCGCATAACCGGAACCTGTGTAACCAATAACCTTTATTGTTCTGCTACCAGAAACACTAACAAGATTTTTCGTTTGATACTGTTCACTTGTAACACCACCATACAGTTGCATACTTTTTAACTGAGCAGGAGATATAGCTACATCACCCTCAATTATATACATCTCTTTACTTGTTCCGTCAGGGAACGTCTCTGTTCTTAATTCAATATCGTCAGTATTCAGTTCTAAAGATGCTACCTTAGCAATAACCTCATCAGATATTTTATTCTCTTTCTTCTCTATATTTGCATCCTCTTTCTGGCATGCAAACATAAACATTATCAGTGCAAATAATAACGTTAGTTTTCCAAAAGTTTTCATTTTTCGATTAAATTTTAGTTTATATTAGTCAGCAGGCTTGTAAAGTATTATATACTACTCTATTGCATATACAATATTGTGTTTTTTTCTAACAATCGCAACAAACAAACAAAAACTCAAACAGATAACAAATAGTCAATCAGAAGCAAAATATACTTAAAAGACAATTACTATACCTGAAAAGCAATAATTACAACATATATAAAGCACTCTACATATATTAATAATTAACTGTATAGAATCTTTATAAATACTTAACGGTTATTCAAAAAAAAGAGTCGCCAGTAACTGACGACTCATAACATAATATTTTAACCTCAGGACTTTCAATTTTGTAATATTAGTATAAGTATTTTAACGCAACTATATCGTCATCATTAAACTCGCCATCCTCATATCCGTTAAAGCAAGCCTTCATATATGAATCTGATTGATACGCTGTTCCTGTGCCAGGTATATGAACTGCACCGTAAGGATTAGCCGGCTCCGGACTGTAACCACCACAACTCTGTCTTGTAGCCCAGTCTGTATGACGCAGACCTATACAGTGTCCAATCTCATGACCAATAACGTGCTCAAGTACGTTCTCGTTATAGCCAGCCATATCAGAATAAATAATTACTCTCCAGAAAGGATTTCCATCTTCAGGAAAACCAGCTATTGCACCTGAGCCATTACTCTTAACATAAATAACTATATCTTTATCTTTATAATCAGTACCAAAAGTTAATTCAAACTCCAACTTAAGGTTAAGTCTGTTATAGTTATTTATAGCCCACTGCAAACCTGTCTTCATCTTAGCAGTAAGAGCATTACTACCACCTGTATAACCAATTACTGTAATTTTTCTTTTAGATCCGGTTACATTCACAAGGTTGTGAGTTCTATACTGTTCTCCTGTTATTCCTTCGTAAAGGTGCATATTGTCAAGTTTTTCAGGATCAATAGCTATATCACCTTCAACAATATACATCTCTTTACCAGTACCATCAAGAAACTCAATAAACTTCTTTGTAACGCCATCTGTATTCAATTCCAGAGAGGAGATCTTCTCTAACACTTTCTGAGGTACCTCATTATTTACCTCATTTGTCTTTACATCTTCTTTTTGACAAGCAAATAAAATTAGAGCCAATGCTGTAACAGCAAACAGGCTGATTCTTTTTAAAACTTTCATTTTCAATTCGTTTATATTAGTAATTCAGGTAATAAAAGCCCGGGTTAAATATTATATTTAACCAAAGTAAAGTTTCAATAATCAAACTGGTCTATGCTGAAATGCTCTTAATATTAGTATTTATAGGTGTGGTTGTTTTTAACCAGCGCAAGTATATGTGTTTTTTATTATAAAAACAAAATATAATCGTCATTTTTTTAACATACTCAGATAAAACCAACAATTACAAGAGCCAAACATCAATCATTAAACATTAATTTACAAATATTTACAACTAATACTTTATCTGAATATTTTTTCATTAAAAATATTAATTCATTAACATACGCACAAATAACAATATGTATATATACCCATACTTTTATATAAACTATAATACTTGATTAATATCCTTATTATCAAATCTTTCACTTATATGCATTGTATAAACAGATAATTTATCATCCTTTTAATTGCTTATATAATAAGATATTTCATATTTTAGCCGCTACCAAAAATCTCTATAACCTATACTAAGATGAACAATAATCTAGTTACTCTTACCTTAATTACAATGCTTTTCTGCACTAATATATGCTACGGAAGTAGTGATATTACAAAACAGCATAACAGATACAACTGTAGTGTTAAAACAGATAGTATAAGGTACTACAAGGTGCCAATAGATATCTGTAACCGAGATAATATTGTTAAGGTTTTAGATAATGGTTACTGCATTGCCTACTTCACCAACAGACAAACGGGCAGAGAGCTAAACAAAGGTACAATTATCAATAACAATAACTGGAAGTACTCAACAGGTTTTAACAAATTAAACAGCAGTAATACTCAGATTACAATTGCAGTACATGATGTAAACACAGCTTTAATTTATCTTAATAACTGTGGATTGGGCAACAATATAGTATCAACTGTTGCTAACTATATTACAATTTTGTGCAATACAGATGATATAATAGAGTATCTTGAGGGCTACAACAATATATACTATATTGGTCAGGAGGCAAACAGTCCCGAACCAGAAAGCAAAATACCGGATATGAACCACTATATAAACAGGGTTCATAATGCGCATATAGTTTATAGAGACATTAATGGTTCCGGTATTAATGTTTCTGTTAAAGACATGATGTTTAACAAGGATGACATTGATCTGCTAAACAAATATATAGGATCGTCAATAGCAGCAGAAGAGACTGCTAATCATGCAACCAATATGGCAACCATTATTGCAGGACATGGTAATAGCTCAGAAAAAGGAGAAGGTGTTGCACAAATGTCTAAGCTGAGTTCAGCTGACTACAATAATCTCACTCCTGACAGTAAAGATTACTTTACAAGTAATAATATTACAGTACAGAACCACTCATACGGAACAAAACTGGAATCATTTTATGGATCAACAGCAGAGATGTATGACAAATTTATATACGATAATCCGACAATTCTGCATCTGTTTTCGGCAGGTAATTCAGGTCTTAAAACGTCTGAAACAGGTAAATATAAGGACATTAAGAACTATGCAACCTTAACAGGTAATTTTAAAATGGCTAAAAATATTATTGTGGTTGGCGCAATTGATCATAATTATAATACTCCTGTTTTTTCATCGCGCGGTCCCGCCTACGACGGACGTATAAAACCAGATATTGTTGCCTACAGTACAATGGGAACATCAAACTCTGCTGCGCTTACAAGCGGGGTGTGCGCTTTGTTGCAGCAACAGTATAAACAAACACACGGACATTTACCAAACACCGCTACAGTAAAGGCTGTATTAATAAACTCTGCAAACGATGTAAACAGACCAGGACCTGATTTTATGAGCGGTTTTGGTAATATAGATGCAGAGGATGCTCTTAACACAATAACAGACAACCGGATTATAGAGGATCTTGTTAATCAATCAGGATATAAAACACATAAATTCACAATACCTGCCAACTGTTCTGAGCTAAAGGTTACACTATCGTGGATTGATTTACCATCTAAACCAAACTCTGAGATTGCACTGATAAACGATCTTGATATAAAGATTACAACTCCGGACGGAAACACAGTTCTTCCGTGGGTACTAAACAGTAATGCAACTATTAACGATCTTACAACCAATGCAACAAGAGGTACCGACAGGTTAAACAACAATGAACAGATTACCATTAACAACCCCGAACAGGGTGAATATACAGTTACTGTAACTGCTCATAATATAACTACCGATAATCAAAACTACTCTATTGCTTATCAGTATACAGGTACAGATAGTTTTAAATGGATATCTCCCGTTGCCGATAGTAAGTATGAATACTTTAAGAATGGTTACAGTGCCATATGGGAGAGTACATACAGCAACAGTAGCAAAGGTACACTATACGCAAAGGTAAACAATACCAACTGGCAAGAGATAGCATCAGATATTGATATAAGTAAGCAGTTGTACAGATGGAATAGCGAAGATGATATATCAGGTATTGCTCAGTTAAAAATGGTTATATCAGGCAATGAGTACATATCTGATGTGTTTACAATAAACAGTGATATTGCACTACAGACCAGCCTAAATTGTGAGAACGATATTGAACTAAGATGGAACAATATTGATAATGCAGAGGGTTATAAGGTTTACAGTATAAACAACAGCGTAATGGCTGAGATACAAACAACCAACTCTACAACATACCGTTTTAAATCTGATCAGTATAATAGTAACTACTTTACTGTTGCACCAATATTCAACAACACAACAGGTCAACGAAGCAGATATACTGATACAGAAAGCAGTAAAAACAGTTGTTACATTAATAGTTTTTATGCCTTTGAGAGCACAAATAAAAACATAAATATAAATCTTAACCTGGGCAGTCTGTATATGGTAAAAAAGATTGATATATACAGAGAAGACAATACAAACAGAAGAGTAATCAAAACAGTTACTCCTACAGATTTTAATATGATTATTGCGGACGTATCGCCGGAAAAAGGCAATAATACATATCATGCTGTTGTACACCTCACCGATAACAGAACATATACCTCTGATTACAGCACTGTTCTGCACATTCCGAAAAATGGCTATGAGGTATTCCCAAATCCGGTATCGGGTAATCAGATTAATGTTTATACCGATATAAGAGAGAGCATAAATATGTCGTTCAAGTTATATAATCTGTGGGGAGTAAAGCTCCTGGATAAGAGACTAACATCAAACAGAAATAGTGTAGACTTAAATGGTATTAAACCCGGATTCTATATCTACAGAATATTTGAGAATGGTAAAAATGTAAAGAGTGAAAAGTTAGTTATACAGTAGAGGTTTATCTGTTTATTCGTAGTCCGTAATAGAGGTGGCTACACTCTGTTCCATCAAAATCGGCTATTGATGGCAGGCATGCCCACTGCTCAAATCCAAACTTCTTTAACAGTGCAATACTTGGTTTGTTTCTGTCAAGCAGAATAGCTATAAGAGTCTTTATACCTGCCGATTGTGCATACTCAACGGCAAACATCATAAGCATTGTACCTATACCTTTGTTTTTAAACTTATTGCTCACATAATAACTTATCTCCTGAGTATACCTAAGAGCCTGTCTACCCTTACGATATTCGCTAAGTGATATCCATCCGGCAACCTCACCACCCTCAACAAATACAAAGGCAGGTGTTTTATCACTATTATGTTCTGTAAACCAACTATTAGTATAGTCTATATCTTTATGTACAGTATCGGCAGTACAAAATCCGGCGGTTATTGCCTCATTATAGATAGCATTAACCGCCGGTATATCATCTCTGGTAACCCGTCTGATCATTAATTATATGATATTGATTTCTGGTACAATCTCTATTCCCAGTTTTCTTTTTACATCATCCATAATTATATCAGCAAGTTCCTTTATCTCAAGTCCTGTAGCAAAACCATAGTTAACAAGTACTAATGCTTGTTTGTCATGCACTCCACAGTTTCCAAGTTTTCTTCCTTTCCAGCCACACTGTTCTATAATCCATCCGGCAGGTATCTTAATTCCATTTTCAACCTCATAACCCGGAAGATTAGGGAACTTTTCCTTCATCTCGTTAAACTGCTCAACAGATACAACCGGATTCTTAAAGAAGCTGCCACCATTTCCTAACTCGCTATAACTTGGCAGTTTACTTTTTCTCTCCTCAATTACTGCACGTCTTATATCATGCAGAGGTATATTCTCTTCGTTAATATCATCGAGATTTTTACCTTCACCTTCGTATATCTTTGCAAGTCTGTCGCGGAGATTTCCGTAATCAAGTTTTATATCGTGTTTGCCTCTTGTAAGATCTAACTCTATATTCAGAATTACAGCACGCCCTTTAAGTTCATTTTTAAAGATACTATCGCGATAACCAAACTTACACTTCTTACGGCTAACCTCATGTACCTCCATATCGTCAAGATCAAGATACTCAACATACGATATTACATCGTTAAGTTCAGCACCATAAGCCCCAATATTCTGAACCGGAGCAGCACCCACCGTACCAGGAATATCCGACAGATTCTCTATACCACCGTAGCCTTTAATTACACAGTGCTTAACAAGCTCGTCCCAGCTAAGTCCGGCACCTACTCTAAGGGTTACAGATTTATCATCAATGTATGCTTCATCAATAAAGTTATTGCTAAGTTTTATAACCAAGCCCTTAAAGTTCTTTGTGAAAAGAATATTACTACCCTCTCCTATAATAAGTTTTGGCAACTCTTTATATTCAGGATTCTTAAGAACATCCATCAACTCATATTTACTGTATATCTCAGTAAAATACTTAGCAAAAACATTTACTCTGAATGTATTTAACTCTTTTAGTGGCTTTCTGTCAACAACCACTCCCGACATCAACCTGTGTTTAATATCCATTGTAAGAAATAATCTGATTTTTAGGTTTACGCTTTTTTTCTCTAGTCTCAGACGAAGGATATCCTAATGTAATAATCAGTTGTGGTCTTTTAGATTTAGGTATTCCAAGTAGCTGTTTTACCTTTTTCTCATTAAACCACCCTATCATACATGTTCCGAGGCCTTCGCTTGCTGCCTGCAGGCAGATATGTTCTGCTGCAATTCCTATATCTGTAAGTGGAAAATGTCTGCGTTTTACCACTCCGCCTATTTTAGATGTAAAATTTGCAGCCTCCTCTACAATTACAATATGAACCGGGGCTTGCTTAGTCCAGTGATTCATTCCGAGTACCTTTGCTGAGGTGGCATCGGCCAGCTCGTTTTTCAACTCCGGATTGTCAACCACAATAAACCGCCATGGTTGAGCATTACATGCAGATGGAGCCAACTGAGCAGCATCCAGAATACGATCAATAATATCTTTATTAATCATATCCGGCAAATACGCCCTGTCACTCTGTCTGCGTTTAACAAGTTCCAGAAAATTCATATCGTAACATATTGGTTATACAAATGTATTATTTTCTGTTTATAACAACGAGTATTTTGCAACTAATATATTCATATATGTGAAAACATACATAAGACAGCAGGTGAAATCCGGATAAAATTCCCGTAAAAACAGACATTTTGTTATCAATATATTCAGGTATACTTAACCCTGTTTTAACCTCACTGTTACTGTAATTGCAGACATTTGTACTGAATAAATAATAAACAAACAGTAAAATTATGGGATTTTTTTTAACAGTATTCGCATCGTTATTTACAGTTGTAAATCCGTTTGGTACTATGCCGGTATTTATTGGATTAATGAATGAGAGTACTGATCAGGAGAAGAAGAGAGTTGCTCTTAAAGCAAGCTTTGTTATGATGATTGTTCTTACACTGTTTTTCTTTGCCGGAACATATATTATTGGATTCTTCTCTATATCAATAACCGCACTTAGAATTGGAGGTGGACTTATTATTACCAGCTCAGGTTTTGCACTGCTTACAGGTAAGTTTAGCAAACATAAAGGTATGAATAAGGATGTTAAAAGCGATGCCGAGTCAAAAGATGACGTATCAATAACGCCACTGGCACTACCCATGCTTGCCGGTCCGGGATCAATATCGTTGTTGATAGGTATGCATATTGAGCAGAGCAGTTTCAGTAAGTGGTTTTTAATTGAGTGTGCAATAATTGCAGTATCTGTTGTAACATTTCTTATTCTCAGATTCTCTCCTGTTGTATTAAAGAAACTTGGAGCATCGGGTCTTAACGCACTCTCAAGAACTATAGGATTTTTTGTAATAGCATTAGGTATAGAGTACATTTTAGGTAGTATCAACTCATTAGTTAGTAGTTTTATTAACTGACCAATAGTTGGTTAGTTTAATAGTTGTTTTTAAAGTAAAGGCCGCCGTGAGGCAGCCTTTTATTTTTTATAAATCTAGTAACAAATCTTCCGGTTTACCTGACGGTAGTAACATATTCAACGGATTCTCAATAAGCTGCTTTATCTTAACAAGGAAACCTACCGAATCTCGCCCGTCAATTATTCTGTGATCATACGACAATGCAATATACATCATAGGTCTAATTACAACCTGCTTATCTATGGCAACAGGACGATCGTTTATAGCATGCAGACCCAATATTGCCGATTGTGGCGGGTTAAGTATTGGTGTAGACATCATTGACCCAAAAACACCACCATTTGTAATGGTAAACGATGCGCCGTTAAGTTCATTAATGGTTATTTTTCCGGTACGTGCTTTATTTGCCAATGCAGCAATCTCTTTCTCAATGCCATCAAGTGTAAGTTTATCGGTATTGCGCACAACAGGTACCATTAAACCCTTTGGTGTTTGAACAGCCATACCAATATGTTTAGCTGCCGGTATCACAATATTCTCATCCTCTATAAAACCGTGCACCATAGGATACTCTTTAAGGGCAAGTGTTACAGCCTTTGTAAAGAACGACATAAACCCAAGCTTAACACCGTGTTTATCCATAAACTTTTTCCCGTACTTGCTACGTAACTTCATTACAGCCGACATATCAACCTCATTAAAGGTAGTAAGCATAGCCGTCTCATTCTTTACAGCAACAAGCCTTTCGCTTATTTTTTTACGTAACGATGTCATCTTAATCACCTGATCCTCTTCCGGGCTATCATCTTGCTTTACATTACCCTTTACAGTACTTTCTGTTACGTTCTCCTTTGCTGTAACAGCCATTTCAACATCTGAACGGCTTAACCTGTGTAACCCATTAATAACATCATCAACCGATATGTTATTATGTTTCATATAACTCTTTGCAACAGGCGATATCTTAACCTTGCTATCAGAAGCCTCATCTGGTTTACTCTCTTTTACCTCAACAGCAGGTTCGCTCTTCTTTACCTCTGTATCCGGCACCTTTGCCTCTGTAGTAGTTGCCGATTCAGCTTTTGGTTCTTCTCCGGCAGCATCTGTATCAATTGTACAGGCAACTGCGCCCACCTCAGCACTCTCTCCTTCGGCTATATTTATCTTTATCTTTCCGGCAGTTGATGCCAGCAATGGCAGTGTCGCTTTATCAGACTCTATCTCGGCTATCTCCTGATCAACCGAAACAATATCACCATCCTCAACATACCATGATGCAATCTCAACCTCTGTTATCGACTCTCCCGGACTCGGTATTTTAACTTCGACTATCATATCTTTTTTAATGCTTTAATGTTTATCAGGATTTTTCAGACTATATATATATTTATACTGTCGTTTAATCTCAGGTTTTGAGCTGCCCTTCTCGCACTGCAATCCACAGTATATATTATTCAATTCACAATCGCACTTTCTAAAAATCTTATCTATAATATTCTGCTGCTCTATCAGGTGTAGTTTATTTAACCCTACCGCAGGCGATCCGCTTGCAATACGTGTTACAGGCTGTAGCTCTATCTTATCAAGTGTGTTTCTTATAAATTGCCATGCTCCCATATTCTCAGGCTCTTCCTGTGCCCATATCCACTTTATTGCATTAGGATAACCCTCAAGCACCTTTCTGAACTGATCAATTGGGAAAGGGTACAACTGCTCTATACGTACAATGGCAATATCCTTTACATTAAGCTCCTGCTTCTTCTCAAGCAGATCGTAATATATCTTTCCGGTACAGAATACCACCCTTGTTACACTATCCTTATCATTATCTCTGTCATCAATAATCTCCTGAAATCCTTTATCTGTATACTCTTCAACCGTAGATATACACTTTGGATGCCTCAACAGACTTTTTGGTGTAAAGATAACCTGAGGTACTCTGAACGTACGCTTAAGCTGTCGGCGATGTGCATGAAACAGGTTTGCAGGCGTGGTACAGTTAAGTACCTGTATATTGTAGTTAGCACACAGCGTTAAAAAACGCTCAATACGCGCACTTGAGTGCTCTGGCCCCTGCCCCTCATATCCGTGTGGCAACAGTAGTGTAATACCATTCATCAATCCCCACTTATCCTCTGCCGAACTTATATACTGATCTATTACAACCTGTGCTACATTATGAAAATCACCAAACTGTGCCTCCCATATCACAAGCGATTCAGGACTTGTAAGTGCATATCCGTATTCAAACGCCATTACAGCGTACTCAGATAACAGAGAGTTTATAACATTAAACTTACCCTGATCTTCAGACAGATGTTTTAGTGGTGTATACTTATCTGTTGTATCCTCAATGGTGAGTGTAGCATGTCTGTGCGAGAATGTTCCTCTTTCAGAGTCCTGCCCGCTTACACGTACTCTGTGCTTCTCAAGCAATAGCGTACTATACGATAACAACTCTCCCATAGCCCAATCTGTTTTACCGTCTTTCAGCATCTTTAATCTATCGGCATGCAGTTTACGTGCCTTCTTAAACACATTCAGATCATCAGGAATAAAACTCATCTTCTCTGTGATATCATAAAACTGCTCTTTGCTGATTGTTGTATCAACCTCCTCAAAAAAGTTGTCTGGTTTAGGATGTTTAAACCCTTGCCAATCGTCCTCTAAAAACTGTTTTATATGCAGTCGTTTACTCTGCTTTGCCTTCTCAAGTTCCGATTCAAGTTTTGTATTAAATGTCTTCTCTTTCTCTGATATATCATTACCGTTTAACACACCACTCTCAACAAGTTTCTTACTGTATATATCACGTATATTAGGATGTTTGCTTATTGCTTTATACAGCGTTGGCTGAGTAAAACGAGGCTCATCACCCTCATTATGTCCGTATTTACGATAACACAGAAGATCAATAAATACATCGTGATGGAATTTCTGCCTGTACTTTACCGCAAGATTAACTGCATGAACCAGCGCCTCTACATCGTCGCCGTTTACATGGAATATAGGCGCTTTGGTAACCTTGGCAATATCTGTACTATATGTGCTTGAACGTCCCTCAAGATAGTTTGTGGTAAAACCTACCTGATTATTAATTACAATATGTATTGTTCCTCCTGTTTTATATCCCTCAAGCTGCGACATTTGTAACGTCTCATAAACAACGCCTTGTGCTGCTATAGCTGCATCGCCATGTACAACAATAGGTATAACAGATTTATAGTTACCACTATACTTATTGTCTATTTTTCCTCTGGCTATACCCTCAACAACCGGTCCTACCGTTTCAAGATGCGATGGGTTTGGTGCAAGATTTATCTCTACACTATTGCCTTTTGGCGTTACAATCTTATTGCCATAACCCAAATGGTACTTTACATCGCCAAGCGATACTGTATTGTCATACTCCTCGCCCAAAAATTCGCTGAATATCTTATTAAACGGCTTTCCTAAAACATTAGCCAATACATTTAACCTACCGCGATGCGCCATACCGATAATAAACTCAGATGCACCGAACTCTGCACCATACTGCACTATTGCATTAAGTGCCGGAATCATTCCTTCAGCACCCTCTAACGAGAAACGTTTCTGTCCGGTAAATTTTCTGTGTATAAAGTTCTCAAACCCTACAGCTTTCTTCAGATCACTATATATTGCTCTCTTCTCCTTAGGGTTAAAGTTAGGAGTGTTTGAGTTCAGTTCCAGATTATTCTGTAGCCACTTAATCACCTCCGGTTCACGAATAAACATATATTCGCATCCAATACTACGGCAATATATTTTTGTAAGCCTGTCTATAATATCTTTTAGTTTAGATTTGCCTAAACCGATATTATTTCCTGCCATAAAGTAATCCTCAAGATCGGCATCGGTAAGGTCATAGTTCTTAATATCTAGTGTAGGCCTGTATTTTCTGCGCGTACGTACAGGGTTTGTTTTAGTAAACAGGTGTCCACGCTTTCGGTAAGCCTCAATAAGATTTATAACCTTAAACTCCCTGTCAATCATTACATCACCGTTACCGGACTTTTTGTAACTGTTATTAGCAAATTCAAATCCGCTAAAGAACATACGCCAACTCTCCTCAACACTGTTCGGATCTTTTTTATAGTCGGCATATAGATTATCTATATCAATATTATTCAGAAAGTTATATTTATCCATAACTGCATTTTTTCAATTTTCTACCACTGTAGTTCTTCTCTGTATCCGAATAGTTTCTTCTTTTTTATCTGCTTAGATACACACTTTGGCACCATCTTCTCCCACGATCTGTCGTTATTAACTATCTTATCAATAACCTGATGCGGATAGAAACTCAGCCAATTCTCTTTCACATGTCTTATATCTATTATCTTTCTGTTTTGTACCAGATATCTGTACAAGAACTCCAGATCATCGGGTCTGTTAAGTTTTGTTGAGTCTACCCTATTGCCACTATCAGGGTCTATTGCCGGATATACATACACCTTTGTATTTGCCTTAAACAGCTTTCCAAAAGCCTCCAGAATCCCTCCTCTTAACGATTTATAGTAGTCCTTATCAAATAGTTTCTCAAATGTAAGAGCACCTATAATAAGTCGTAATTTCTTTATTTTAAATGAGCAGAAGTAGTCGGCAAGTCTGTAGAACTCCTCAAAATCAGTTATCATAACGTTCTGTCCCATCCCGTTAAGTATATCTACCCGCTCAAGAAAATCGCGCTCGTCAATATCACCCTCCTGTGTGAGGTTATTAAGTGTAATCTCGCAGAATGTAATCGTATTCTCTTTTGTTCGCTCCTTATCGGTTTTAAATATAGAGTACGAACTCTTCAGCATATCAATACCCACATATGTAATTGGTCTGAACGATCCTCTAAAGGCAAGAACATTTTTCTTATACAACAGATCGCCCGGCTGATGTACCTCTCCGTATCTGTCGAACATTATTGCAGGGGTCATACCGTTTTTTACAAGCTGCACACCAAGCAATCTGTTGTCAATATAATCAAGCTCCGGACCTTTCATACTCACAAAATCAACTTCAACCCTGTCTCTGTCAAGATTATCCATAAGTGTTCGCAGAAAGGTATTAGGGCTGTCATAATTATTAAATGCCGCCCATATAAGGTTTATTCCTATTGTTCCAATTGTATATTGCTGTAATATACAGTCGTTCTCATGTAGCTTTATGTGTATCAGTATCTCATTTGGTCTGCCAACACTACTCTTCTCAAATCTCATTCCTAACCAGCCATGCCCCCTGTTGGTTTTATGGTAGTTCAGGGTCTCCATAGTATTGGCAAATGCAAAAAGGTTGGGGCGTGGTTTCTTGCTGCCTAACAGTATTGCCAGCTCACCAAACTCCTTATTAAGCATTCTGCCTATCCTCTCTTTTGATACATACCTGCCACTACTTGCTCCGTCGTAATTATAGTCGCTAAAGGTTTTATCGTATGCCGATATAGTTTTGGCAATTGTACCGGAAGCTCCACCTGCCTGAAAGAAGTTTCGGGCAACCTCCTGCCCTCCACCAATCTCAGCAATAGTACCGTATACCGACGAATCGAGGTTAAGTCTTAATGCCTTCTCTTTTGTGCTTAAAATATTATTTGCCATTAATAACGTTTTTCAAAGTATAATAAACAACCCAATGCCCGTTTTGTTATCAAAAACATTGTCAATATCTGTAAAAGCACCTGAATACATTTTTAGCTCTGAGCAAAAAAAAGCTCCTGTTTACAAAACAAGAGCTTACATATATCTATTTAAACTGTCTGTGTCTTATCCTTTAACCATCTTTTCTCATCATCATCAAGGAATGGCGATAACTTATCGTATACATTTTTATGATAATCATTTATCCAGTTAAGCTCATCCGGGCTAAGCATCTGCTTAACAACCGGCTTAAGATCAATAGGACAAAGAGTTATTGTATCAAATTCCATGAACTTACCAAACCCATTCTCTTTTGCCTCTTTTGCCAATATCAGGTTCTCTATTCTTATACCATACTCTCCCTCAACATATATACCCGGCTCATTAGATGTTATCATACCCGGTTCAATAATCTGCGGATTCTCATTTGGTCTGATACTCTGTGGTCCTTCATGCACATTCATAAAACAACCAATACCATGCCCTGTACCATGTCCGTAGTTCATATAGTGGTTCCAAAGCGGCTGGCGGGCAAGAACATCAAGTTGTGTACCTCTGGTACCATACATAAACTTAGTATTTGCAAGATTAATATGTCCTTTAAGTACAAGTGTATAGTCACGTGACTCTTTACGATCAGGTGTACTAAGGTGTACCGTTCTTGTGATATCTGTTGTTCCGTCAAGGTACTGTCCACCACTATCTATAAGCAGGAATCCCTCTTTTGATATCTCTGCATTTGTTTTTGGGTTTGCACTGTAATGTACTATTGCACCATTTGCCTTGTATCCGGCTATTGTTGAGAAACTGGCTCCTATAAACTCCTTCTGTAGCCCTCTGAAGTGTAACAGCTGATCTGCAACCTCAATCTCAGTTGTTGTGCCCTCTTCAAGTGTATTCTCTAACCATATAAGGAAACGTACCAATGCAACACCATCTTTTATATGTGCGTTACGCATTCCTTCAATCTCAATATCGTTTTTAATTGCCTTTGCCAATGATGGTAAACTCTTATTATCTACAATTTTTACCGTTTCAGGCAGTGCATTAAAGAGTTTATAGTTCATTCTACATTTATCTGTAAGGACACTCTTCTCCTCAACAGTCTCTATAAATGTGTATACATCCTCATACGGAAGTATGGTTACTCCCTCTTTCTCTAACTTAGCAATTATATCGTCTGATATTCTTGATTTATCTACAAACAGAAGAACACTTTTTTTAGATATATAAGCAAATGAGAGGAACAGAGGGTTATACTCAATATCCGATCCGCGGAGGTTAAATGTCCAGGCAATATCGTCAAGACCACACATTAGTATTGCCTCGGCTCCATTAGCGTTAACCTTCTCTCTTATATCTTTAATCTTCTTCTTTCTGTCTAATCCAGAATATTTAACATCAAGATCAATCACTGTTTTATTCGGAAATTCAGGTCTGTCTTCCCAAACCTTATCTATTATTACTGCATTATCAAATAACGATATCCCCTTCTTTCCGCACTTTGCCAATACTCCCTCAACAAACGCTGTGTCGCACACCTCAGAATCTATTGCTATAACACCATTCTTTGGCAGTTTTTCTGTTAACCATGTTATTGGTTCAGGTGTATCGGTCAGCCCCTGCTTAAATAGCTTAATACCACTAGGGCGCAACTGACGCGCTGCCTGTAAAAAGTATCTGCTGTCTGTCCACAAACCAGACTCCTCAGTTGTAACAATAAGCATACCAGCAGATCCGTTAAAGCCAGAAAACCACTCACGTGTTTTCCATCTGTCGGCAATATACTCACTCATATGAGGATCTGTACTCGGAATTATAAAAGCATCAATGCTGTTTTCAGTCATCAGGCGCTTAAGCTCATCTAATCTATGTTTTGTACTCATATCGTTATAATTATTGTTTGCATTTTAACGTCTCACAAATATTCATAAAAAAGATATAACCAATTCAGATTCGGCTATATTTTATTTAAGATACAAAAACATGATTTAACTTCCGCGTTTTTATCGAATTATTTAATTGATAAATGATAATGGTTAATGGTCAATTATCAATTGTTAATGATTGTGGATCCTTGAATAATGTTGATCGTTTTTACTAATTATTAATTTAAAATTCACATCGGACAAACAAGAGTCCAGATCCTGCTTCACGTATCAATGCACCAACAGCAGTACCACTGCGCAATAATTGCTTAGAGAGTACAGTTCTTAACTCTGACCTTCACCAGTATATAATTATTTTTTTTGTGAAATCTTTTTTGCTCTTCCGTATTTTTTAACCTGCACTTTCAGTGCGACTTTTTATCTCTATTTTTTCCTGAGGCGTTGCCTCAGGTTATATAAGCTGCCACTTCGTGGCGTAAAAATCATAATTTACATC
>JAOARD010000004.1 GCA_025210735.1 Bacteroidales bacterium | reverse complement strand
TTGTAATGCAAACTAGTGATATGTAGTACGAAAAAAATGACATTGTAATGCTCCCAAATGATATTGCAGGACAAAACCTGTCACATTGTAATGCCCCCAAATGATATTGCAGAACAAAACCTGTCACATTGTAATACTCCCAAATGATATTGCAAAACAAAACCTGTCACACTGTAATGCTCCCAAATGATATTGCAAAACAAAACCTGTCACATTGTAATGCTTCCCTGTAACATGTAGTCCCAAACTAATAACATTACATTGATAATCAGAAAATAAAACCACTCCTACATATAAAAAATAGCTTCAAACCAATTAAACTATCAACATAAATTATACAAAGTAAGCTATTATCTGTAATAACGATTATTAACTTAGCACTATATAATAAAAAGTGAGCATGTTATTATATTGCTATTTGTATAGTTATGGATAAAACAGTTAATAGTAAGCTAATTGAAAGAGAGATACGCCCTACGGCTATGCGGCAACTTGTTCTTGAGGTATTTATGAAGCAACAAACGGCTATTAGTCTGGCTGACTTAGAGATGAAGTTTGATAATGTTGATAAATCGACACTATACAGAACTATAAAAACATTTGAAGAGAAGAATCTTATACATAGTATTGATGATGGAACAGGATCAGTTAAATATGCACTGTGTAAAGGTAAGTGTATGATAAAGCATGAAGATTTGCATGTTCATTTTTTATGCACAAAATGCAAAAATACATTCTGCCTAAATGACATATTAATTCCATCAGTAAACCTACCAAATGGCTTTAGCGCCGAAAATATTAATATGGTTGTAAAAGGTGTATGTGTAAATTGTAAATAAATATATTGAGAGGGAGTGATAAACACACTCCCTCAATTTTATTAGTGTTTTACTATTACAAATCTGGAAACGTTGTTATTATGTTTTATCAGAACAATGTACATTCCGTTTGCAAAATCCGTGAAATCTATTTTATCGGCTCTGTTAAATACCCTAATTAGATTACCATTCATTCCCAGAACCTTAATCTCACTATAGTCTGTTAATGACGATATATATAGTATACTACTTACAGGGTTTGGATAAACTTTTATTTTATCAACACTGTTATATCCAACTGCATTTGCTATAACTCCACTTGCTGTTACTCTCACAATGTTCCCTCCACTTGTTTTATCTGATAAAAATGTAATATCTCCGCTATAGTCCTTTGCTTTTACCGGAGTAAAAACTATGTTAACACTCTTACTTTTACCCGGCTGAATAACAAAGTTCTTTTCGCTTATGGTAAACCCTTCTATAAGATTTACACCTGTTACAGTTAGTGGCTGGTTTCCATTATTAGATAACGTAAATGTAGTAGTTTTATTCTTTCCTACCTCAACATTTCCAAAATTTGCTACTCCTGATATTGCCATTATTTTTGTTGATGCAGCTCCACCCGATAACGATATAGTATTATCTCTGGATGTCTTATCAGAAACAACTACAAGATCGCCTGAAATAACACCTGATGTTGTAGGACTAAATATTACGTTTACTTTATAACTACTGCCAGCAGTAACATTAAAAGATGTTTCACTAACTGAATAGCCCGATGGTACATTAATATTTGTAACTGTTAAGTCAGCAGTTCCGCTATTTGCTATTGTAAGTTCTTTTGTTTCAGAAGCTCCTACAGCAACGTTTCCAAAACTCATGTTACCTGTAATAGCAATTATCTTTGTTCCTGTAGCCGAAGCTCCATCTCTTACATGAATAGTAAAACTTTTTTCAGTTGATAACGCTCCGTCTGAGGCATTAACCACAACTTTATAATCACCAATCTTTGGTGCAGTACCTTCAATTGTAGCCGATCCGTTTCTGTTATCGTAAATAGTTAGCCAATCGGGTTTTGTTTTTGCAGTAAAAGTTATCTTATCGCTGTTAATATCATGAGCAAAGATGTTTAACTCCAGATCGTCTCCTACATTTACCGTTTTATCATCAATATCATTTTCAAATACAGGGGCTACATCGCCCGGGTTACCAACAGTGTAATATTCTCTGTATATTGTTGTTAACCCATTGCTTTGCAGCTTATAATCTACCACAGAATATCCTTCTATATTCTTCTGTATTTCAAGACTTACATTTTTACCATATCCTGCTATTGTTTCTGTTCTGCTGGCAACTTGCTTATTGTTACTACTCTTTACCTCTACATCAAAAGGAGGGTTAAATGCAAGCGACTTTTTAGAGAATACATCTTTGGGCAGGAATCGTACAATACTACTATTTAGTTTAAAATTATACTGTTTTAACTTTGTAGGATAGAAGAACAGATCCGGATTATCAGTCACTAACATCTCAAATCTAATGGAGTCTTTATCAGTACCATTATTAAATATTAACGATATATCTGATTTTCCTCTACGAGTTGTAGGTACTACAGCAACATTAGCAGTATGAATATCTGCGCTACTTGTTACATTAACCAGTACAGGAACAGATATATCTGTATTGTTTGATTTAACCTTTATGTTTGATTTAGATACCGCTCCTGAATATTTGAATTTTATTGTCTTTATAAACATATCCGACGTTTTGTCTGATATAACTGTATCGTTTACCGGATTAAATGCAATATTACTATAGTAGAATTTTCCTAATGTAGGGTTAAGTACAAATGGAGGACGTCTGGTCAACGGTTGCTTTGTAGTTGAACTTACATTACCTCTTTTTCTGTAAACTGTATCGTTACTAATATATGTACTGGCATCATTATCAATAAGAAAATCATCAGGAATACAGTTTCCGTATCTGTGCCAGTTTAATCCGTCTGATGTGTAGTAGATATGTTGTTTTGTTGTATGTTTTTCAAGTTTATAAACCGGATTATACTCACCACTCTTAATAGACCATAGTTTTCCTTTATATTCAAACATAGATCCTTTGTTATCTCTCTCAATAAACTCATAATCCCATTTTTTCTGCTTCCAGGTTGTACCATCTTCTGTGTAAAAAATATACGGATGTTTCTTACCTGTATTGTCCTGAAGTCCTTCATACAGAAATAATTTATCTTTATAGATAAAAGATTTAATTCCTTTAAGTCCTGTAATATTGCCTGATATATTTCCAATCTTTTTCCAATTGGTTCCGTTGGTACTCACCCATATATCGTTAAAAGCAGGAGAGGATGCTCCTCCTCTAACTCCACCACCAATTATATATATTTTACCTTTAAATACAACACAGGTCATATCGTCTCTTGACGACCATGGTGCGTTACCCACTTTTGCCCAGTTTACACCATCTGTACTGGACCATATGTGATTAAACACATCCCATTTTTTTCCTCCGCCAAACAACCAGTGTTTGCCTTTATAAAATACTTTTCCGTACCCACTGTATTCTGTTACAGGGTTTATAGCATATGCTGCTATTGTTAATAATAGTGCTGTAAACAGCAAATAAGCTCTCTTCATAATGATAATTTTAGTTGTAAAAAAATAGTTAATTGCTTTCCTTGATTAACCAAAAAGAGGGTACAGAACGTACCCTCTGTAAATCTGTGTTATGTGTTAGTTAGAGCTCTTAACAACCACTCTTGAGCATGTTCCTTCTTCAAGCTCTATAACAATAACATAGACACCACTCGACAGATCACCAACATCTATCACATTTGTATTACTGCTGTGTATTAATAAGTTTCCTGTACTATTATAAATCTTAATAGATTTGCAATCAGCTGATGTTGATACAGTAAGTATATCAACAACTGGATTAGGGTATATATCTATTTTGGCATCAACAGAGACCTTAACAGAGTTTGCTACAACTCCTTGTGCAACCAAATCAATTGTGTTATTACCAGATGTTTTATCAGATACAACTGTTACTTTTCCGTTATAACTTTTAGCCTCTTTTGGTGTAAATATTACATTCACAACTTCAGACTCTCCTGCAGCAATAGTCATATTAGTTTCGCTAACAACAAATCCTTCCGGTACAGTAATATCTGTTATGCTCAGATCTGAATTACCACTGTTGCTTATGGTTAATTCTTTAGACTCGCTACCACCAACGTTAATCTTACCAAAATTCATGTTACCTGTTAACGAAATATTTTTGCCGTTTGCTGATATTCCGGCACCACTAAGAGACAGAGTACTGTTTCCTCCTGTACTATTACATACAATTGAAAGTGTTCCAGAGTAATTTTTTATCTCTGTTGGAGCAAATGTTAATGTTATATCTTTTGTCTCACCCTGTTTAACAACAAAATCTGTTTCTGATATTGAGTATCCTCCTGGTAATGTAATATTTGTAATAATAAGTGAGCTATTACCTGTACATGACACTGTTAATGTCTGTTTTTTAGATTGTCCTGTAATAACATTTCCGAATGATTTTATTGAGCTTAATGAGATATTTGTCTCTTGTTTAACATTCATTGTGTGTTCAATCTCAGACAGGAATCCATCTGATGACTCTCTTACCATATATATATGATACTTCTTACCTGATTCTAATCCGGTAATATTCATCACTCCGCGTGACAGATCATAACTGCCTTTTAATGATGCAACCTCATGTTCTGCACTCTTACCTAAACGAATCTGAAGTGATGATATTCCTATCTGCTCCTCTTCTGTTGCTATATAGTATACCTTTCCGGCAGTTCCTGAATTAAATGTAATGTTTACATCGTTTCCGCTCATAGCTTTTGTATAGTTACCAAATGCTTCCGGAGCTGGTAATGGTTTTCCTGCCGAAGGCTGTGTTTTAAGATTGATACACATAAAAGATTCGTTACCAGACATGTCTGTATATAACCAGTACAGATCATACGATCTGTTTGGCGCATTCAGGAAATCTAGTCGTCTGATATCCATATTACGCAGAACCCTTCTCTTTCTTGCATCATACTTACGCAACTCTTCACGTGTAGGCTCAGCAGATCCGGCATCAACAACCTTTAGTCTCATATCTCCTGTATCTTCCATTGAGGCAAACTTAAAGTCAACAGCTCTATCTCTTGAAGCCTCCATTGAGATTAACTTCAGGGCAGATATTTTTTCGTCTTTAGCAGATATAAAGAAATCTGATGAGTATGTAACACTTCTGTTTTTAGAAACGTCATCAACAATAACATGAAATTTATACTCTACTCCTCCCTCTATTATTCTATTAAAACTATTATTCCCAGAATTTACAGCTATACTATTAAGCATAGATACTCCAATATCTGCGCTTGATGCAATTCGTCCGTGTGCAACAACATCCGGAACAGGGTTTGTATAGCTTGGTTTATTGAATACTTGTTCAAACACAAACGCCATTTTTCCATTCTCAGTACTATTAAAGCTGAAAGTAGCCTCTGTATATCCTTCGCTATTTTTTACTGTAGTAACATTTAATGCTGATAAAACCGGTGCTGTATAATCGCCTATTGAGAATGTTGCTTTATATATATCCGATTTTTTACCAGACTTATCCTGAGCTACCATGTATACAGCATAGTCGGTTACCTCATCAAGGTTTTTAACTACATCAATATTGTGCCATGATCCTGAAGTTAACAGTTTTTCTCCGGTTAAGTTCTCATCTAATACAGTCCCGGCATGGTTTTGCCCTGCCTGAATCTGTGTTATGTTTGGTGCCGTTTCTGATGCCAACTGAACAACAAAGTTAACAGTAGCATCCTCGCTTACTCTGGCTCCGATATTTACATTGCGTTTATTTATATGGCTATCTGATATTGTATTTGAGCTCATTACAAACGATGGGTTTTTCTCATCTGTAGTTTTAAATCCCTTGCCAACAACATCTGAACTAATACCATTTAACTCAACAAAAGCGTATACATTATAATCTGTAAACTCCTTAAGTCCTGACACATTATACATTGCCGTATTTGAGTTTATAGTTGTATTCTGCGATTGAACCGCAGGTTTATCATCGCCACCTTTTCCTGCTTTTATCTGAGCTGATGTTGGTTCTGTAACACCTCTCTTAGTTATTACAAAATATACTGTTCCTTTTTTCTCAGAGTGTTTAAACACTAATGTACAGGATCTCTCCTGCGGAGTAACACTTGTTATCTGAAGCGTACTTTTTGCCTGACCTACACCTGTAAAGTCTACTGTTGATTTACCAGAGGTGTGATCGCCCTGAAAAGTTACTGTACCTGAATAATTCTTTGCCTCAGTTGGGGTAAATGTAAAGGTAAGCTCTCTGATATTACCCTCGCCTAAGCTAAAGTTAGTTGATGCCGCTGTTACGCCATCAGGGCAATCTACATTGGTAATATTAATAGTGCCTGTTCCTGCATTCTTTACTGTTATTTTCTTAGTAACAGATGCATTTAACTTTACTGTCCCAAAATTCAGATCGCCTTTGAGTTCAATAGTTTTTACCTTAACACCTGCTGTAACATCTATTGTAGTTGCTCCTGCAGCTGCGTCAGATATAACTTTAATTGTTCCGTTGTAACTTTTATTCTCTGTTGGATTATATGTTACGTCAACATTTTTAGATGCTCCCGCATTTATGGTAAATGATTTTTCTGTTACACTAAATCCTTCAGGAAGGGTTATATCTGTAACAGATATACTCTCTAATCCTATACTCTTTATTATTAATGTCTGTTTCTTTGTCCCATTTATATCAATATTACCAAAACTCATATTACCTTCCAGTTTTATTGTTTTTGGTTCTGTAGCAGTAACTCCAACGCCTGTACTTCCTGACTCGTTTCCTGTTTCACAAACAGATTTTACAGTCATGTTCACCTTCTGACCAACAGGAAATCCGGTTAATACAGAGCTGGCTCCGGTAAAATTACCCTGATGTTTTTTGAATGATTTATCGTACCAATAGTATGAGTATTTTGAGATACGCGAGGTATGATTCCCTATTTTTACCTCAACCTTTCCTGCTCCAAGGCTCTTTTGTGTAACTCCTTCCGGTTTTGGGCAGTTTTTTCTGAACAGATATACATCACCAAATTCTCCTGCCTTATGTGGTGCTCCTCCTAAGAAATATACATCATCATATGCTACAACCGATGCTCCAAGTTTCTCGTACTCTCTTATACCAGTCGGTCCACTATAACCACTTGTATAGTATAATCTTCCCCAGTTATCAGTTCCACCATTATCTTTTTCAAACAGATATATCTCTCCTCTGTATGTATCATAATCAGATCCTCCTACATATATTGTATTGTTTCTGATATCTACAGAGCTTCCAAAACCATGTATTGATCCTTCGTATCTTGGAACAAGTTGTTTCAGATGTCCCCAATTATTTGTACCTCCACTATTTCTTTTATACAGGTGAACCTTTCCGCTAACACCATCATCTTCAGCACCAACAACTAACAGATCGTTATCCAGAGCCAACGATGATCCAAATGCCATTCCATTTCGTGATTTTATAGTCTTTACATGATTAAATGTATCGCCCGTTTTTGAGTAGATAAATATTGCTCCTCTGTCATCCTCTGCACCACCATTTACATTATCCTGATATGGTGCTCCTATAACAAGAACATCATTATCAAATGCCAGATTATCTCCAAACGATTTAGCATTTTCGCCTGCCGGTACAGTTATCTTAGCTATCTGTCCCCAATTGTTTACTCCTTCATGATTCTTCTTAAATACATAAACAGCACATTGCGATGGTAGATTTGCTTTTGCTCCAACAAATGCATAATCGCCTTTTATCAGTACAGATGATCCAAAGTAATCTTTATCATATCTGTCAGATGGAACAATCTGTTTAATCATGTTCCATGTTCCGTCGTCTGATGTACTTTTCTCATAAATATATGCTGAACCTTTCCCGTAATTCATCCGTCCTTTTGCACCAATAATTACTGTTGTATTATCAATGTCAACATCAGACCCAAACATCTGATTCAATACAGGAGACGGGCTCTTTAGTCGTGCTAACTGTCCAAAATTATGTTCAGTATCGGTATCTCTACCAAATATGTATACAGCTCCACTATAGTTTGCATCATTATGATCGCAATACGCCCCAACAACAATTAGTTTTGATGTTGCATCGGCAGCAATTGCATTTCCAAAATAGTTCTCGCCACGTTTATTACTGTAGTCGAGGTTCTTCATATGTCCGTACTGCGAAAATGTATTTACGCAATAAACCAAAGACAACAGAAGCAGAATGTAAATCTTCTTCATATTATTTCAATTTAATTGTAGATTAGCTTTAGAGTTATAACTATATCATAACAGATCTGAGGTATTATCTATATAATCAGAACCAAACACCTGATTCAAACTTACTAAAGGACTGTTTATATGTATAGTTTGACCAAAGTTATTATCTCTTACTTTGGTCTGTCTGAATATATATACTGTACCACTGTAATCATGATACGCTCCCACAACAATTAGTTTTGACACAGCATTCGTAGTCATTGAATTTTCGAAATAGTTTTCTCCCCTCTTATTATCGTAATCAATATTTTTTACAGATCTGTATTGTGAAAATACACTTCCGCAATAGATAAGAGACAACATGACTAAAATGTAAACTCTCCTCATAGTATTTTTTTTAGTTGTAGACTTTGTTTCAGAACAACTATCATTGAAGTTCCGGGTTTTGTAATAGTTCTAAAAACTACTTTTATACATTGCGCAAGTAAATAACTAACCTTATTCTAAACATAATAAAGAACCTCACAAAACCTCACACACTTTTATAACAGCTTCATAATTTGATTATAACAAATAACGAACGATGTATAGAATAGTAAATTATAGTCTAATAGTTTAGGGTAGTCATATAGTATAAACATGCTCTGTCAGCAAGTTCGGTGTAACTTATCTCTTTAATGCTCGTATAGGATCAGAAAGGTTATGGCAACACAGAACATTGTTAAGTTTATAAATTCTATAAACAATCTTGATACAAAAAGCTATTCGCGTCTAAAAGAGGCTATAGAAAAGAGAGATTCTATCAAATTCGTATCATTTCTGTTAAATAATGATGATTATGAAAATAATAGATCATGTCCTTATTGTAACTCCAAAGAACACAATAAATGGGGTATAAGAGAGGATTTACAACGATTCAAGTGCAAAAGTTGTATGAGAACTTTCAATATTCTAACAGGCACTCCTTTAGCTAATTTACATAAGAAAGGAAGATGGTTATCCTATGCTCAGTGTTTGATAGATGGGTTAAGCGTAAGAAAAGCCGCAGATAAATGTGGGGTTCACAGAAATACTTCTTTCAGGTGGAGACACAGGTTTCTTCAAAATGCGAATCAGATTAAACCAGACAAATTATCAGGTATTGTAGAGGTTAATGAATCAATATTTGCATGGTCAGAGAAAGGGAGTAAGAGATTGAGAAGAAAACCCCGTAAAAGAGGATATAAATCCCAAAAGGATATTCCATCAAAAAGCCGAGTATTTACAATGTTTTGCAGAGATCGAGGAAAGAATACATTTGATGATATCTTCTTAAAGTTTAACGCAGATAACCTAAAACCGGACCTGTCAAAACTCATTACAAAAGACACGCTGTTATGTAGTCAGAATAAAGCTGTATATATGAAATACACAAAAGAGAATAACATAAGACATGGTATATTGAGCATTCCAAAAAAAGAGTCTGTAAAAAAAGATATAGTCCACATAAAAAATGTTCAGAAATATCAATTGAGCTTACTGATTTGGATGAAAAGATTCAGAGGTGTTGCTACAAAATATCTTAAGAACTATATGTCATGGTATCGAGAGATTGATGAGTTTGATTTTAAAATAAGTCCAGAGACAGTTCTGGTAAGAGCTAAGAGAGCTGATAAATACAACACCAACCATTTTCGATGACAGAGCATGATATCCTACCAATCCGACACTGCTGGTCTTTGTTGAAACTATAAAAAATGGCCACCTTACTGGCAGCCATTTATATCATAAATTACTTTTTACGTACAAAAATATCAATTGGTACGCCTTTAAAATCAAACATATCACGAAGCTTATTCTCTAAGTATCGTTTATATGGATCTTTTATGTACTGCGGCAAATTACAGAAAAATGCAAATGCCGGGCGACCTATTGGCAATTGAGTAACATACTTAATCTTAATAAATTTACCTTTATAACTTGGTGGCGGATATTTCTCTATAGCCTCAAGCATAACCTCATTAAGAGTAGATGTAGATATTCTCTTTGTTCTGTTATTATAAACCTCCATTGCTGAGTCAAGAACCTTATGTATTCTCTGCTTATTAATAACAGATGTAAATATAATTGGAACATCAGTAAACGGAGCTATACGATTCTGAACAGCCTCAGTAAACTCCTTCATTGTGTTTGTCTCTTTCTCAATAAGGTCCCATTTATTTATAACAACAACAAGTCCTTTTTTATTCTTAAGAACCAGCTGTAATATACTCATATCCTGAGACTCTACACCACGAGTAGCATCAAGCATCAATACACATATATCAGCATCTTCAATTGTTCGTACTGCACGCATTACTGAATAGAACTCAAGATCCTCATTTACCTTTGATTTCTTTCTTATACCCGCTGTATCAACAATAACAAAGTCATGATTAAACTTATTATATCGTGTATGTATTGAGTCGCGTGTTGTACCGGCAATATCTGTTACAATATTTCTTTCCTCTCCTATAAGCGCATTAATAAACGATGATTTTCCTGCGTTTGGTCTACCAACAACAGCCAACTTTGGCAGTCCTTCAAACTCATCCTTTTTGTTCAATGACTCTTTTGGGAATGTCTCTACCAGATTATCAAGCAGTTCTCCTGTTCCAGAACCATTTATAGACGATATTGTAAAATATTCACCCAGTCCTAAAGAGTAAAATTCTGTTGCTGCAAGTATTCGTTCGTTATTATCTACTTTATTAACAACCAGAATAACAGGTTTATCCTGACGACGCAGAATCTCTGCTACAGCATTATCTAAATCTGTAATACCTATCTCTACATCAACAACAAACAGAATAACATCAGCCTCATTAATAGCTAAATCAACCTGTTTGCGTATCTCCTCTTCAAATATATCGTCTGAATTTACTATATATCCACCTGTATCTATAACCGAGAAGTCATGACCATTCCAGTCACTAACTCCGTAGTGTCTGTCTCTGGTTACACCCTCTGTTTCATCAACGATGGCTTGTCTTTTCCCTATAAGTCGGTTAAACAGTGTAGATTTTCCGACATTAGGCCTTCCTACTATTGCTGCTATGGCCATATATTTTCTTCTATTTTAAATTATATCCAAAATTACGGAGTTGCTTATCCTTATCCCTCCAGTCCTTATTCACTTTTACATATAGGTCAAGAAAAACATTCTTCTCAAAAAATGCTTCCATATCCTTTCGTGCTTCTGTTCCTACACGTTTTAAAGCAGAACCTCTATGCCCGATAATAATTCCCTTTTGAGAATCACGCGTTACATAAATTACAGCATTAATACGTATAATTTTCTTCTCTTCCTTAAAAGCTTCAACCTCTACCTCTACAGAATACGGAATCTCTTTCTTATAATGAAGAAGGATCTTCTCTCTTATTATCTCCTGTACAAAAAAGCGCTCACTCTTATCTGTAAGGGTATCTTTTGGATAATATGGAGGGTTCTCTGGTAGTTTCTCCGTTATTGTTGTAAGTAACCACTCAAGGTTAAAATTCTCTTTAGCTGATGTTGGTATAATTGTAGCCTCAGGAAAAATACTCTCCCAACGCTCTACTATATTAACCAGATTATCCTGATCCGTCAAATCAATCTTATTAACAACAACAACAACCGGAAGATTGGTTCCTTTTATCTTCTCTATATACTCTATATTCTTGTCAGGGGTTTCAATAACATCTGTGATATACAATATAATATCGGCATCGGTAATAGCATTATTAACAAAACGCATCATACTCTCCTGAAGCTTATAATTAGGCTTCAGTATACCCGGAGTATCAGAATACACTATCTGAAAATCCTCACCATTCACCACACCCATAATTCTATGACGTGTAGTTTGTGCTTTAGATGTTATAATTGAAAGTCTCTCACCAACAAGAGAGTTCATTATTGTAGATTTTCCAACATTAGGGTTTCCTACAATATTTACAAAACCGGCTTTATGTGCCATATCAAATTCCTGTTTTTAAAAACTAGTCATATTATAAAAGAATAGCCTTGCATTAAAAAATACAAGGCACTCTCTTTAATATCTTTGTCTATTCGTAAGCACTCATTTTTAAAGCCGCAACCTCCTTAGAATTAAGGAATCGCCATTGACCTCTTGATAACCCTTTCTTTGTAAGTCCAGCAAAATAAACCCTGTCAAGTTTCATTACCTTATAATCAAGGTGATGGAACAGACGACGGATAATTCTGTTCTTACCAGAATGTATCTCAATGCCAATCTGACGTTTATCTTCATCATGAACATATGATATCTCATCAGCAGATATAAAACCATCCTCTAATTCAAATCCTTCACTTATCTTATCCATATCTTCTTTCTCAAGAACCTTGTCAAGCTGAACATGATAAATTTTCTTCTTATTATGCTTAGGATGAGTAAGAACCTTTGTTAACTCACCATCATTTGTAAGCAGAAGAACTCCGGTTGTATTTCTGTCAAGTCTTCCTACAGGATATACACGTTGATGTATCTTTCCCTCTACAAGATCAATTACAGTTCTCTTAGCATTAGGATCATCTACAGTTGTAACAAAATCCTTTGGCTTATTCATTATAATATATGTCTTGCTCTGAGGCTTTATCTCAGCACCTTTATACTTAACAACATCACCAGGTTTAACTCTAACACCCATCTCTGTGTGTACAACATCGTTTATTGTAACATCTCCTGCCTTAATATACTCATCTGCCTCTCTTCTTGAGCAAAGACCTGTATTTGCAATAAATTTATTCAAACGTACTGGTTCCGTAATATCTGGTCCCGGCTTAGGAACATATGTAGATTTTTTACGAACCTGCTGAGGTCTGCTGTTGTTTCCTCTGTTATTGTAAGGACGTTGTTGTCTGTTATCGCGGTTATAATTATTATCCCTGCGCTGATAAGGGCGTCTCTCACCGTTGTTGTCGCGATTATAATTATTCTCTCTGCGCTGGTAAGGGCGTCTCTCGCCATTATCCTCGCGGTTATAATTATTCTCTCTGCGCTGATAAGGACGTCTTTCACCATTATCCTCGCGGTTATAATTATTATCTCTGCGCTGATAAGGACGTCTCTCGCCATTATTATCGCGATTATAATTATTATCCCTGCGCTGGTAAGGGCGTCTCTCGCCATTATCCTCGCGGTTATAATTATTCTCTCTGCGCTGATAAGGGCGTCTCTCACCATTATCCTCGCGGTTATAGTTATTATCCCTGCGCTGATAAGGGCGTCTCTCACCATTATTATTATCGCGGTTATAATTATTATCCCTACGCTGATAAGGGCGTCTCTCACCATTATTATTATCGCGGTTATAATTATTATCCCTACGTTGATAAGGACGTCTCTCACCATTATCTTCGCGATTATAGTTATTTTCTCTACGCTGATAAGGACGTCTCTCGCCATTATCTTCGCGATTATAGTTATTTTCTCTACGTTGATAAGGACGTTTCTCGCCATTATCATCCTGAGTTCTATAAACCTTCTTGTAAGGTCTTTTGTGTCCTTCTACATTTCCATCTCTGTTTTGATATGAAGTTCTTTCCCTTCTGTTACCATTCTCTCCTCTTTCAGAGTTGTTCCTGTTATCATAGTTGGTTCTATGGCGGTTCTCACCGTTGTTAGAGCCATCTCCATAAGACCTGTTACCACTCTGGTTAGAGTAGCTCTGTTGATCTTCTCTCGAATAATCTTCAGATTCCCCGTCTCTTGGCTTTCTCTTAAATAAATTTAGTACCATTACTTAATGTTTGGTTAATTATTAATCTCAAAAATTATTAATTCCTTTTATACATAAAATACAAACTACAAAGTTAGAAAAAAAAGTTATCAAAAAAATTGGCAAGTACTTGTATTTGTAGTATTTCAACACTTTTAGAAAATCTTTTTTGACGAACATAAAACAATTTGTGTTTAGTGCTTTTAGAAACAGTTATTTATAGATATGTATAACAAACATATATTGCTAATAGTTTTATAACATAACAATATTGTTGCATTTATTTACAGATAATAATCTATACTTTTTATTAAATTTGATCTCATTTTATTATAAATTACCATCTTTAAAAGATGAGATAGGAATAGAAATTTAACAAATATTTTATGGCACTAATAAAATCAATTTCAGGTATCAGAGGTACAATTGGAAATGTTGTTAACGATAATCTGACACCTTTAGATTTAGTTAGATTTACTTCAGCATATGCACAGTGGCTAAAAGACAACTGTGATCATAACAATAAAATTAAGGTTATTCTGGGACGTGATGCACGTATATCTGGTTCTATGGTTGAGCAGATTGTATCAGGAACATTAATGGGAATGGGGATTGATGTTATCAATCTTGATCTGGCAACCACTCCAACAGTAGAGGTAGCTGTTCCGCATTTTAATGCCGATGGAGGTATTATATTAACTGCGAGTCACAATCCTAAGCAGTGGAATGCTCTTAAACTACTTAATAATAAAGGAGAGTTTTTATCTGGTTCTGACGGAGAAAAAGTTCTTCAGTTAGCTGCTGAGGAGAATATGAAATTTGCAGAGGTAGATGATCTTGGTTCAATAGAGAACGTTGATAACTTTATTGATATTCATATACAGAAGATTATTGACCTTCCGTTAGTTGACATTGATGCAATAAAGAAAGCAAACTTCACTGTAGCAATAGATTGTGTAAACTCTGTAGGTGGTGTATCTATCCCACCTCTGCTAAAAGCTATTGGTGTTAATAATATTATTGAACTATATACAGAGCCTAACGGAGAGTTCCCACATAATCCGGAACCTTTACCAGAACACCTAACTGAAATTTCAAGCCTTATAAAAGAGAAAAGAGCAGATATTGGTTTTGTTGTTGATCCGGACGTTGACAGACTTGCTATAATAAACGAAGACGGAACTATGTTTGGTGAAGAGTACACACTTGTTGCTGTAGCAGACTATATACTATCAAACACAAAAGGTAATACAGTCTCAAACATGTCTTCAACAAGAGCTCTGAGAGATGTAACAGTTAAACATGGCGGTTCTTACACAGCATCGGCTGTTGGAGAGGTAAATGTTGTTGTTGAGATGAAAAATCAAAATGCAGTTATTGGGGGCGAAGGAAACGGAGGTATTATCTATCCGGAACTACATTACGGTAGAGATGCTCTTGTTGGTATTGCTCTGTTCTTAACACATCTGGCAAAAACCGGAAAAAAATGTTCTGAACTACGAGCAACATATCCACAATACACAATATCAAAGAACAAAATTGAGCTTACTCCTGAAATTGATGTTGATAAACTACTAATAAAGATGAAAGAGGTTTATGCATCAGAAAAAATAAATGATGTTGACGGAGTTAAGATAGATTTTGAAGAAGGATGGGTACATCTGCGTAAATCTAATACAGAACCTATAATCAGAATATATGCAGAGGGTGCAACTACTGAGAGTGCTAACAATCTTGCTCAAAGTGTTATTACCAAAATAAAAGAGAATATCTAAACAAAGAGATATCTAAGGTCGGAAATTAATTTCCGGCCTTTTTTATTATTCATATGTTAAAAAATATTAATTATAATAGTCCCTGATTAAACTAAACTAAGCTATTTAGGTCACATCAAAGGTTGAAACAAAAACATATGTAAACCACAAAACAATAGTATAATAATAAAACTGTTTATCTTTGTATAAGAAGCACTATATATAATCACAATAAGAGAGTAAAACTGTCAGACACAATAATAGAGTTAACAAATTGATTACAAACACCCACTACATTTATTAAAATATTTATAATCAAAACTTAACTACGTGTTATTGTGTAAAATATTTTAAAAAATGAAAAAACGATTTTTATACATATCAATTGCTGTTGTAGCAGTAGCAGTTGTTATTGTAGTTACAAAATTCACTAAAAGTTCTGATAACGAAACCGAAATCTATGCACAGGTTAAAAAAGGTAAGTTTGAAGTAATTGTTTCAACAACAGGTGAATTACAATCTGCAAATTCTGAAAATATTCAGGGACCGTCCGGACTTGGTAATCGCGATTTAAGAATCCGAGAGATAAAAATACAAGATCTTGTTGCTGAAGGGACAGTTGTAGATTCTGGTGACTATGTAGCTTCACTTGACAGATCTGAGGTTATGGTAAAACTTAAAGATGTTGAGGATGAACTTGAGAAAGTACAGTCACAATATGTAAAAACTCAACTTGATACAACTATAAAGCTAAGAGATCTGAGAGATGATATTATAAGCAAACAGTATCAGGCAGAAGAGGCTCAGATTAAACTAGAGCAGTCTAAATATGAACCACCTGCAACTATCAGACAAGCTCAAATAGAGTTAGAAAAAATACAACGCAACCTGAATCAAGCCAGAAAAAATTACAAGCTTAAAGTAAAACAAGCTGTTGCCGATATGCGTGAGGTTGAGATAAATAAAGACAAGCAGATGAGAAAGAGAGATAAGATGCTTGCTTTAATCAATGAGTTCACAATTTTTGCTCCTAAAAAGGGTATGGTAATATATTCTAAAGAGTGGGGTGGTAAGAAAAGAAAAGTAGGCTCTACAATTAACCCTTGGGATTTAACAGTTGCAACATTGCCGGATCTCAGCCAGATGATATCTAAAACATATGTAAATGAAATTGATATCAGCAAAGTTAAAAAAGGACAGGTGGTAAAAGTTGGCGTAGATGCATTTCCTGACAAAGAGTATAATGGAGTTGTTAAAGAGGTTGCCAATGTTGGCGAACAGTTACCTAATACAGACTCTAAAGTATTTGAGGTTATTGTAAGAGTTAATGGCACTGACGCTATATTAAGACCTGGTATGACAACCAGCAATACTATTATAATATCTGAATCAGACGATGTAATGTATCTGCCTATTGAATCGGTAAGTAAAACAGATTCTCTAAGTTTTGTTTATACAAAATCAGGTAAAAAACAGATAGTTATTACAGGACAGTCTAATGAAAACCATATTGTAATATTAGATGGTCTTAAGGTAAGTGACAGAGTTCTTTTATCTGAACCAGATAATCCTAAGAGTTACAATTTTATTGGTCTTGAGCTTTACAAAAGCAATAAAAAAAACGAACAGGCCAATGCAAATAGCGGAGGTAGAGATATAAATGGTAAAAAAGCCAGTAGATAACTCATAAAACCTATATCTAATTTTAATACAGACACTATTTAATTAATAGATATGTGTCAATAATTTAATATCAATGTGAAACGAGCATGAGAATAGTTTTCTCATAAATGAATGGCTATAATCATGCGAGTTCCATCTGACCATTGAAAAGAAAAAATTAAACAGATGAAACGATATTTGCACGACGTACAGATTGGTCTTGAGTCTTTATTGGGCAATAAACTTAAATCTATTCTTACCGCTCTGGGTATTATATTTGGTGTAGCTGCTGTAATTAGTATGCTTGCTATTGGAAATGGTGCACAACAAGAAATTCTTAAACAGATTGAGTTGGTAGGAGTAAACAATATTGTTATCTCTCCAATACTAGAACTTAAAGCAGGAGAACAGTCTGAGGAAGATCAGGGAGACACCAAAAAGGGTAAGTTCTCTCCAGGATTAACAATGAGAGATGTTGAATCTATAAAAACACTACTCCCTTCGGTAAAAAGAATAAGCCCGGAGATTGTATACAATTCATTTGTACTAAAAAACGGAAAAAGAGAAGCTTCAAAACTTGTTGGTATAAGTAGAGATTATTTTGACCTGTACAATATAAAGTTATCAGAAGGCAGACCTTTTACAAAAAAACACAACGAACTGGGTATCCCGGTATGTGTTGTAGGATCAAACATAAAAGTTAAATTTTTTAATAACGAAAGCCCTATAGGCAAACGTATTAAGTTTGGTAATGTATGGCTAAAAGTAATAGGTGTACTTGAGAAGAGTAACGTAAATGTTTCATCTTTTGATAACATCGGTGTTAGTGTATCAAACGATAAAATATACGTTCCTGTAAAAACCATGCTTATGCGGTTCCAAAACAGAGGTATTTCTAAACCTTCGCAACAGAGTGGAATGGGCTTTGGTGGAGGTTTCTTTATGTTCTCTCAGTCGGCGAGTAATGCAGCTACAGCAACAACAAATCAGCTCGACAAAATTGTTGTTCAGGTAGACAAAACAGAGCAATTAAAAGCCTCTACAGAGGTACTTAGTAAGATTATGGAACGCAGACATAATGGAGTAAAAGATTTTGAAATAACTGTACCAGAGATGCTATTAAAACAGCAACAAGAGACAAAAAAGGTATTTAATATTGTACTTGGGGCTATTGCCGGAATATCTCTTATTGTTGGTGGTATAGGTATTATGAATATTATGTTTGCATCGGTAATGGAACGTATTAAAGAGATAGGAACCAGACTTGCAATTGGTGCAACAAAAAAGGATATTGTTGCTCAGTTTCTTTCTGAAGCAATATTAATAAGCGTTACAGGAGGATTAATTGGTGTAATCTTAGGTGTGGTTCTTGCAAAGTTCATATCTTATTTCTTCGAGATTACAACAATTGTATCAATTGCATCAGTACTTATAGCCTTTGGTGTATCAGCTGCTGTTGGTGTTATTTTTGGTTATTCTCCTGCTAAAAGAGCTGCAGACAAAGACCCTATAGAGTCGTTACGATATGAGTAAAACTAAACTTAATTTAGCTTAAAAATGAAACAATTAAATATTATTATACTACTTCTTATTACACCTTTACTATTGTCAGCACAAGCTGATAGTAGTAATGTTAAAAAGTTTACACTTGAAGAGGTAATAAAACTAGCCAAAAATCAAAGTCCTAAAGCCCTTGTAGCTAAACACTCATTCAGAGCCAATTATTGGAAGTGGAGATCGCACAAAGCTGATTTTTTACCATCATTAAATCTGAACGGAACTTTGCCTAACTATAACAGATCTATAACAAGAGAGTTTGACAGTGAATTGGGTAAGGACAGATTCTATCATAAGAATATACTAAATACCGATGCCAGTCTGTCTATTGATCAGAACATTGGATTTACCGGAGGTAAGATATCATTAGTATCAAAACTTGAGAGAATAGACTATCTTGACGAAGAGAAAAACACCTTTTTATCTAAGCCTCTTATAGTAAGATACGATCAGCCGATTACCGGTTACAACAAACTCAGGTGGAGTAAAAGAATTGAACCTAAGAGGTATGAAGCAGCAAAAAGAAAGTATGTTGTAGATATGGAAGAGGTTTCGCAAAGCGCTGTCAATAAATTCTTTTCATTAGCTCTTGCTCAGCAAAACCTTAAGATATCTAAGATGAATTACTCAAATGCAGATACTCTTTACAAAATATCTAAAGGTCGCTACAATATCGGAACAATTGCTGAGAACGAACTTCTACAAATGGAGCTTAGCCTGTTAAATGCAGATGTTAAGTTAAATGATGCAATAGTAGATTTTGAAGAGAATAAGATAAAACTACGATCATTTCTTGGATTTAATGAAAGCATTAATATAGAGCTTATTATTTCTGACGAAATTCCGGAGTTTGAAGTAGATTACAAAAAAGCTCTTTCTCAAGCATTAGAGAACAGTCCAAAGGTTACAAATCTGGATATACAACTATTAGAAGCTGAAGAAAGAATTGCAAATGAGAGGAGTCAGCGAGGCTTAAGTGCAAACCTGTTTGCAGAGGTAGGTCTCACCAAGTCATCAGACAATTTTAGCAATGTATATGTTAACCCTGAAAATCAACAGAATATTAGAGTGGGAATCTCTTTACCAATTCTTGATTGGGGAAAAGGCAGAGGGCGTGTAAAGATGGCTAAATCGAATCTTGAAATGGTTAAAACAGAGGTTGAACAGAGCAGGGTTGATTTCAGACAAAACATTCTGCTTGATGTAATGCGTTTTAACCTGTTAGATGACCAGATAAGAATTTCATCTAAAGCTGATGTTATAGCAAGAAACAGGTACAACGTTACAAAACAACGATTCCTTATAGGAAAGATAAATGTTCTGGATCTGAATATATCGCAAAAAGAGAAAGACGAAGCAAACACAAGCTACATCAACATGTTAAAACAGTACTGGAGCGAATATTTCAAACTTAGAATGACAACACTTTACGATTTTGAAAAAGATATGCCTATAGAGTATGATCTTGAGAAACTAATAGATTAATTACAATGAAGAGTTACGACCCACATATGCATACTGCCGAACATATTCTGAACAGAACAATGGTAGATATGTTTGGATGCGACAGAGCTTTTTCAAGTCATCTTGAACGAAAAAAGTCTAAATGCGATTACAAGTTTAACAGGGCTTTAACTCCTGAAGAGGAGATTGAGATTACAGAAAAAGTTAACACTACACTTGCACAGAATCTTGATGTAAAAGAGTATCTGTTAAAAAGAGAAGATGCTGAGAAGAGGTTTAATCTATCAAGACTTCCGGATAGTGCTGGTGAAGAGCTGCGCATTGTTTCAATTGGCGATGTTGATGACTGTCCTTGCATTGGCGATCACGTCAAAAACACATCTGAAATAAGTCTCTTTAAATGGGTATCCAGCTCGTTTGAGAATGATGTATTACGTATAAGATTCAAGGTTGAACGAAGATAATATTCAACATATATTAACAGAACAGAGGGTGAGTCATTTTTCACTCTCTGTTTGTTTTATATCTATTAATTAAACTCTAAGAGTCGGTTCTACAGAACAACTTTTTATATCTGATGTACTTTAAAGAGTCAAGCTCAGACAAACCTATCTGCAAAACCCTTCTGGCTCTATGCATCTCCTCAGATCTTGTATAGATATCTTCAATATCTTTACCAGATATCTTTGCAGCATACTCCTTCTTTATTATCCTGTTACACTCTATAAGTTCATTGAATAATTTAAGATAATACTCATATTTACTGTCCGGATGTATATAGTACACAAACATATTATGCCTCACGCTATCAATATTTTCTGACATTAAAGATTTAACCTCATTCAACTCACACCTCTTGCCATCAAAAAACAGCTCTCCATCTTTCAGTAAAAACATATTTATTGTAGATCTCTCTTTATCCATAAACCACTCTAACATAATTGGCGGTGGAGGAGGTGGCACAGGTCTTCCTGATTTATTAAAGATCAACCCTCTATTCTTATAATACTCTTTTCTCTCTTCATAAATAGAAAAATATCTTTCAACATATGTATAATCTACATAGCTGTGTGGTTTCACCAGAAAATTTACTCTTACACCAAACCATGACGATTTAGATGTAAGAGAGAGATATTCAAGAACTTTATTAACATCACTATATCTTATATTTTTGTCTACAGCTAAATGGAACGCTTCTGTAAGAATCATACTATCTATCGTACTATTCACATAATAGTAAAAATCATCATTTAAAGGCATTACGCTATCCTTATAGGAGCACATTACCATACCATCTTTCTTACCAATATATATTATATCTCTAACACTCGGATAATAAAAATTTCTATATCCGTCCATCTCAATATCTGCAAAATCTAACCTGAGGTTATCATCTTTTAATCTCTCAATAATAAAGTTATCCTTAACAGCACGTCTCATTGTCAGAAACACTGTATCGTTAAACAACCTGTTCCTGTAAAATATAAGTTCATCACCAGTATACTTCACCTTTATATCATAGGTATAATCAGTTGTCTTTACATTGGGTAGAATAAATGTATTACCACGCCTTTCATAAGGAAATAGTCTATGAGTAAGACCTGTATATTCAAAAAAACTGGAGTCTGTCATCTCACCCAGAACAGGTGACTGAATACCGTCCAGAGTATATACACCATACCAAAATCCCTTATAACCATCCTTCTCCACCTCACAGGAAGTTATTACAAGTAACACTAAAACAGATATTAAGAAAGTGTAAAATCGCATATACTAGTGCCTTTTTAATAATTCATTATATTTTCCATAATACAAAGAGTCAACTTCTGTAAAAATAATGTCTCTATCCTTACTCTTAATATACTCTCCTTCAGGCTCTGAATAGGCAGTCTTTTTTATTTTACCGTAAACTGTTTTAATTTTATTTAAAAACTTAAAATAGTCTTCATACTTGGTCTCCGGATCTATATAGTAAATAAATGTATTCGCTTTTATATAATCACTGTTCTCTATTACCAGAGACTCTATATCTTTAAGCTCACATATTTTATTATCAAAAAATATATTATTATCTATTAACGAGAACATATTTACAGTTGTACTCCTGGTATTCAATAGCCATTCAGCATTAGGTATAGTTGGTGGAGGAAGTAAGCTTTGTTCTTCATTATGAAAAAACAGACCTCTATCTTTATAATAATCCTTTTTATGTACAGGAAACGAAAAACTCTTTGACATGAATGAATAACCAATATATTTCTGAGGTTTAACAAGCAGATACATATAGCCTCCGTGTGTTGTTAACAAACCCAAATACTCGGTAAACTTCTTAAAGTCTCTATATTTTACTTCTCTATCTATGGCTACTGAGAACTTTACTGTAGATTGTAAACTCCCCTCTAACTGGTTCATATAACGACAAAAATCGTCGTTTAACAGCATTGTATTGTTCTTATATGAACACATAGTAACCCCACTCTTCTGTCCCAGATAAATAGCTACATTTCCATTAACTGGTTCAAAATTATTAAGCAAACAGTTTCCGGCATCTACAAGGTCTACTTTAAGATCTTTATCATTTAGTTTTTCTAAGATAAAACTCTCTTCAACTGCTCTTTTTAGCCTAACAGTAATACCATGAGTTTTATCATTATACAACAAATCATCACCTACAGGTTTAATTTTCCCATTAGGTAAAACAAAAGTGTTACAATCCCTGTCATAAAAAAATGTTTTCGTAAAAGGAACAGAGTACTCATAATAACAAGAATCTGTTATCTCACTCAAATAATGAAACTCTTTATTTTCAACATTATACTTTCCATACCAATAACCATTATAGTTTTTCTTATGTTTACAACAGGATGTTATTAAAAATAATACAACAATAAATTGTAGTATACAGTATGTTCTGTATGAAATTAACTTCATTACATGTAAATTTAAGGGGATAAAAAAAAGAGCAAATATCACTGTGATATCTGCTCTGAATATTTCAATTTAAAATGGTAGATCGTCGTCTTGTGGGGCAAATTGATCTGCATTGTTATTTGCCGGTGGAGCATCATTCATCTGACTAAAATCAGGCATATCTGGTGGTGGAGGTGTTCCTCCCTGACCATTTACAGACATTCTCCAAACCTTAACATCAGTGTACCAACGTCCGTTAAATTCTCTACTCTCAATATTAATTGATGCGGTTACTGTTGTTCCTTCCGCAACACTATCCAAATCAACTTTGTTATTCCAGTTAGAGATACATACTTTCTTAGGATATTGCTCCTCTGTTTCAATAATAAAGTCCTGTTTTCTCCACTCTCCTCTTGCTGATGTTCCTGATTGCTCAGCTAATTTTTGGTATAGTTTTCCTGTTATTTCCATATCTATTCTAATTTCAGCAACAAAAGTATCTGTTTTTTACTTTTTGAAACAGATTTTATCAAGAATTTTTTACACGGTTTTTCAACTACCTTGTAAACACCCAACTATTCTCATTTGACAACTCTTCAGAAAAACGATAGTTTTCAACATCAAAGCTTTTTATATCCTCAATATTACTTATTCTGTTCTGAATAATATATCTGGACATTAAGCCACGCGCCTTTTTCGCCGAAAACGATATAACCTTTAGTTTATCGCCACGTAGCTCTTTAAACTCTGGTGTTATTATTCTTGCATTTATTTTTTTTGGGTTAATAACCTTAAAATATTCATTTGATGCCAGGTTTATCAACACCTCTTCCTCCTCATTGTTAATAAAATCGGTTATCCTGTCGCCCCAGAATTTATAAAGTGTATTGCCATTACTATTCTCAACCTTACTTCCCATCTCTAAACGATAAGGAAGAATTGCATCAAGAGGTTTTAATATTCCGTATAGTCCGGACAAACTACGTAAAATATTTTGTGCGTAGATAACATCATCAGAACTAAAAGTTTCAATATCCAGACCTTTATATACATCACCGTCAAAAACAAATGCCGCCGGATTACCATTCCTTTTATGATCTGTTTTCTCCCATGCCTGAAATCTCTCTCTGTTCAGATCAGATAGTTTATCACTAATCTTCATCATGGCAGCTATATCGGCAGAACTCTTTTTACGCATGATTGCTATAAGCTCTTCTGCACTATCAATAAACTCCGGGTGAGTACATCTATCAAAGTTATCAGATGTAACACTATCTTTCAGCGATTTAGCAGGTGAAATAAGTATCTTCATTTTCTATGTTTTTATAAATATGCTAATCTATATCAACACCTTTTAGTATAATATAGTTCACTATGCTTTTTGTGTTTTAACTACACCTTTATTCTTCCATTTACCTGTAAGATAATAGATATATGATCCTACCATACCTACAAACCATGCAATTGGTATAGCCCACCATATTCCTGATTCGCCAATGTGGTCTGACAAAAAATATGCTATTGGTATTCTTATAAACCACAACGATATTAATGTTATAAACATTGGTATTAGTGTTGCACCAGCTCCACGTAATACACCTGTATACATAAACATCATATTAAATAACAGATAGAATGAACTCACTATAATAAGGTACTCATATCCTATAGAGATAACATTTTCGTCATCAGTAAACATCATCATAAGATAATGCCCAAATATTACAGCAACAGCAGTTATAAACAGGCAGTATATGGTAGACATCTTTATTGTTGCTATAAGCCCTTTCTTTACCCTGTCCAGTTTTCCTGCACCAATATTCTGCCCCACAAATGTTGCCAAAGCTGCCGAGAATGCCATAGCGGGCATCGATGCCATTGCATCTATACGCCCGGCTACAGAGTATGCCGCAATTACATCGGTTCCAAATGTATTAACTATACCAAGCAGTGCCATCATTCCTAATGCAACAAACGTTTGCTGAAATCCTGTTGGCAAACCAATTCTAACAATATCTTTAAAGATAGACCAATCAAAATTCAGATTAAACAGTCTGAACTTCATAATATCATGCGTTCTGTGCAGATAAACTGTAATAGCAATTAATCCAACTGTTTGTGATGCTACGGTTGCCCATGCAGCACCTTCAATACCCCATTTAAACACTATAATAAACAACAGATCCAGAATCACATTCAATATTGTTGTTCCTACAAGAAATTTTAATGGAGTTCTTGAGTCGCCCATACCACGGAGAATAGAACTGGTTCCTGAAAATCCAAAAAACACCAGCATTCCACCAAGATATATCTTCAGATACGATGATGCATTTGGAATTAGCTCTTCCGGTAGTTGCAAAAGTTTGAACAACGACTCACTGAATATTATACCCAATATAGATGTTAATACAGATGCTACAATCAGAAATAAAAATATGGTATCGATACTCCTCTTAACCTTCTCAATATTCTTTGCTCCAAAATATTGAGAAACAACAACAGTACCCCCTGAGCCTAACCCTATAACCAGTGCTATAAGTGCATATATAATAGGAAACGAAGCACCAACTTCAGCAAGGGCATCTTTACTTATAACCTGACCTACAATAACACTATCAATAATATTATATAACTGCTGAAATATATTTGCAATAAACATAGGTATTGCAAATCTCAATATCAATCTTCCTTCCCTGCCATCTGTTAAGTCAATCATTAAACTATTTTACCTCTCTAAATATTTTTTATAAATTTTGTAATAACTGTTTTACAACCTTATATGAATTATCTGCCACAACCGGAAGGAACTCCTCAAAACTATTTGTAGCTTCTCCATCGGCTTTATCTGAAATTGTACGAACAATAATAAATGGTATATGGTTCAATGAAGCCACAGTACCAATAGCAGCACCCTCCATCTCTACAGCATCGCCGTTAAGTGTTTCTCTCATAAAAGTACGCTTGCTGTTTCCTGACGATACAAATACATCACCTGTAAGAATCCTGCCGAACCATATTTTATGGTTATCAACTTTACAGTTTTGTAAGATATCAAATAATTCCTTATCTGCTTTAATAATATAGAAATCAGAGTATGGTATCTCTCCTACTTTAAAACCAAGATCTGTAGCATCCATATCGTGCTGCATTGTGTCTGTACTAACAACAATATCGCCAATATTATATTCCGGGTTTATTGCTCCCGCAACTCCTGTAAATACAATTTTATCAACACTGTATGTATCAATAAGTTTTTGACAAACTGCTGACGCCAAAACTTTACCTACACCACTTTTTACAATACAAACCTCCTTATCAAACAGTTTTCCTGAATAGAATATTACTCCATTCCAATTATTCTCAACTATATCTGTTGCAGTATTCAAATAGGCTTTGATCTCCTGATCCATAGCCCCAATAATTCCAATCATCGGCTTAAAATTTATACAAAAATAAGAAACCCTCTCACAATTACGGAGAGGGTTTCACTTTATATTATAAATTATGTTTTATAATCTGTCAAGCTCAACTGTGAAGTGTCTCATAATAGGCGCTTCCCATTTTATCTCCATACCTCTGGTAACTGACTCTCTTCTGTCATATACGTTTTTAAACGCAGCTGCAATAACATCCATATGGTTGTTTGTATATGTGCGTCGTGGTATTGCCAGACGTAACAGCTCAAGTTCAGGGTATCTGTTCTCTCGTGTTACCGGATCTCTGTCCGCAAGAATTGCTCCAATCTCAACACCTCTGATACCCGCCTCAAGGTATAACTCTACACCTAATGTCTGAGCAGGAAACTCCTCTCTCGGAACATTTGGAAGTACCTTTTTTGCATCAACAAATATTGCATGACCTCCAACCGGACGCTGGAATGGTATTCCGTACTCTTCAAGTTTAGATCCAAGATACTCTACCTGCTTAATACGTGTTTCAAGATAATCGAACTCTGTACCTTCATCAAGACCTTGTGCAAGTGCATTCATATCTCTTCCGGACATACCACCATATGTAATATACCCTTCAAACATTATATTAAAAGTACACGCCTTACGATATGTCTCTTCGTCCTTAAAGCCAATAAATCCACCCATATTAACAATAGCATCCTTTTTTGAACTCATTGTCATATAGTCAGCATACTGATACATATCTCTAACAATCTCCTTAATTGTTTTATCAGCATAACCATTCTCACGAATCTTAATAAAGTATGCATTCTCTGCAAAACGCGCAGAGTCAAACATCACCTTTACTCCATATCTTTCAGATAACTCAGCAACTGCTTTTATATTCTCTAACGATACAGGTTGTCCTCCGGCAGTATTATTTGTAACTGTAACTATTACAAACGGTATTTTATCAAGTGGTGTCGTTTTATAAACCTCTTCAAGTTTATTAAGATCTATATTTCCTTTAAAAGGGTGTTCATTTGTGGTATCAAAAGCTTCGTCAATAGTACAATCAATTGCTTTAGCTTTACGGAACTCAATATGTCCTTTTGTAGTATCAAAATGTGAGTTTCCGGGTACTACATCACCCTCTTTAACAAGTGTAGAAAACAGTACATTCTCTGCTGCTCTACCCTGATGTGTTGGCAAAAAATAGTCGAATCCCAAAATATTCTTAATTGCATTTTTCATCTTCTGATACGAAGATGCTCCTGCATAACTCTCATCTCCAAGCATTAGTTCAGACCACTGACGATCACTCATAGCACCTGTTCCCGAGTCAGTCAGCAAATCAATAAACACCTGGTCGCTTCGCAGATTAAACAGATTGTACTTTGCTTCTTTAATCCACTCTTCTCTCTCTTCTCTTGTACTGCGGCGGATAGCCTCCACCATCTTAATCTTATACGATTCTGCAAATGGTAAATCCATAGTAATAGATTTTTATTACGTTTTTAATAAATTAGTTATGAAATCTCGATCTGAACAGATCAGGTTGGTTACGATAGTTTATATACAAAAAGAGTCCCTTTTCTTAATATTAAGAAAAAGATTTACTGGGTATAACTTCTTGTTACTGTATATAATCATAAAATCTAATTTGCTTAAAAAGCATTAATAGTTAGCATTATACAAATATAACGCTATTTAAACGTAAAATACAAGAGGTATAAATACCTAAACATAAGCCTCATAACATTGCAATTGCAATGTTATATTATAACAGATATGCCGATATAGCAAGGATTGAGAACAGAATACTTACAACTCCATTAGTTGTGAAAAATGCTACATTTATTCTTGACAAATCATTATATTTAACAATACTGTGTTGGTAAATTATAAGTAAAGAGTATACTCCCGCACCAATGTAATAAAGCACTCCTGTTCCTGACATATATGCAGAGTACCAAATTATAAGTACAGAAATAATATGACTAAAACGAGATATTAGCAACGCACGTTTAGCACCAAATTTTGCTGGTACTGAGTGTAAACTATTATCCCTGTCAAAGTCAGCATCCTGCAAAGCATAAATAATATCAAAACCTGCAACCCATGTTGCCACTGCAAATCCTAACAGAACAGGTACTAAATCAAACGAAGGATTTACCGTAAGGTAACTTCCTACAGGTGCCAGTCCTAAACCAATACCAAGAACATAGTGGCACAGGTATGTAAATCGTTTAGTATAACTATACCCCAATACAACAAACAGAGCAACAAAACTAAGGTAAAAAACAAGTGTATTTATCAATAGAGTGGTTGCACAAAACAGTATAGAATTCACAATAACAAATACCAGAGCTCTTTTACCAGATATTAGACCAGAAGGGATCTCTCTTTTTTCTGTTCTCACATTTCTGCTATCAATGTCTCTGTCAAGATATCGGTTAAAACCCATTGCTGCATTACGGGCAAATATCATACACAAAACCACATACAGTAACGACATGTAATGAAAACTACCATTATTACATATGGCAATAACAAATCCCAATATTGCAAAAGGCATTGCAAATATTGTATGGCTAAATTTTACCAGACTAAGATATTTAAGCATATCAGGCTACTCTTTTATTAATTTTTGCAATTCTAATAGTAGCGCTTGTTTATTTTCATCAATCGATTCTGAAGTTTTATTCAACAATTCCAATATTTTCTGCTTATTATCTTCTGTGATCTCCTCAATAAAATTATCAACTACTGAGAATATCTCAATTGCTGTCTCAAAATCAGCTGACGGTAACATATCAATAAACAGCATTATATCATCAGAGAAATCAATTGCATTCTGCCAGCACGAACTTATAATATACTTATGTACCAACGCATATGTATCGTCGTTAAGTGCATTAAAAATTACAGATTTACAATCTTTATTACGCAAATCATTTATCAGATTAATTACCTCTAATCTTATATCTGAATTATCCGTATCCCTTAAAATAGTAAGTACCTGCTCAAGCAGTTTATTATCTCCACTCTCTCTTACAAATTTTAACGCTTCAGTAATTTTTAAACTATCTGAACTTTTAAGTGCTGCTAATGCCTCCTGACGATTCATATATCTTATAGTATTTATTCCGAAAGGCAAAAATAGTAATATTTATTCCAAAAAAACCAGTCTGAGATATATGGTATAAAAATAGTCTGAAGCTATAGTATATACACGATATTAAGCAAGAAACATTGAAGCTAATGTTTCAATAATTAATCAAAAAATATTGTTTTTATATGATTATTTGTCACTTAAGGGGTTGACTCTAAAAAAAAATACCAGTATATTTAATAATAATTCAATTATTTAAATAACCATTCGGGTATGAAATACAGAACATTCATTATTCTACTTACGATTATCTTAGCAACTATATCTTCATGTAATTGCAATAGAGAGAACAGTGACGAAGATAATCTAGAGAGCGTATTAAGCGAGATTGAAGCTGAAGAGCAGATTGAAAACAACCTTGAACTTGTAAAGGAGATTATATACTCGCTGCCATCTCCTCTTGAAACTTCTATGATGATAAAAAGAGCAGGTGCTGATTTTACTCCTGAAGTTTTAAGCAATGATAAAAAAGTTGAGGATTATGTTACTCTTGATGAGATGTCGTTGGCTCTTGGTGTATATACTACAGACCTGAGTTATGCTAGTCTGTTTGATCAATCGCAGCATATTATTAACTACATGGATGCCTGCAAAAAACTGGCTGAGAATCTGGGTATCTTAAATGTAATAAGCGATGAGGTTGTAAAGAAATTAGAGGAAAATATAAACGATAGAGATGTTATTATTGAAGTTGTTTCAGAAACCTTAATGAATACAAATCAGACTTTGCAGGATGAGAACAGAACCTCTTTATCTGTATTATCGCTAATTGGCGGATGGATTGAGGGTATGTATATTGCAACGTATCTGTTAGACGAGTCAACATCTGAAAAGACTGAACTTATGGATAGAATTCTTGAACAAAAATTGGCTATGGAGAATGTTTACAGAATTATGCTTCAGTATAAAAACGATGCACAGATGCGAAAAACATTTAAAGAGCTTAAAGATTTAAAACGAAGCTTTGATCTTATTGAGGTTAAAACGGAAAAAACCGAAACTAAACATATTGGAGGAAAAGTAATATTACGATCTGAAAGAAAATTTCATATAAGTGAAAGTGGTTTCAGAAAACTAAAAAAGAAAATTGCAAAGGTTAGAAACAACTTTGTCAAATAAATAACTCCAACAATGAAAACTATGTCGTATAATTCTGCAAATGAAAAATGAAAATCCTATGAAAAGTATATATAGATCTGTAATTATTATCTTTTTAGCATTACTTCACACAACAATTGTATCTGGACAGTGTAAAGAGTTTGCCAAAAAATCATGTAAACCTCTTCTTAAACCTTATTGGCACGATGGCAATTATAATGTTGCAGTGCTGTCAGAAGGTGAAAAAGCTGAATTGTATAAAACCTTTTATACAGGACAAGAGTATCGCATTGCAATATGCGCTGAAAAATCGTTGGTAGGTGTTGAGTTTGTTATAAAAAATGAAAACCGCGAAGTTCTTTACTCAAACCGGGATAATGACTTCAGTCCCACATGGGATTTCACAATTGACGGAACCCAACAAATAATAATCTCTATAAAGGTTCTGGAAGATAATGACGATAATGTAAAAATGAAGGGGTGCGTAGCAATAATGTTTGGTTTGAAAGAATAATAAATTGTTTTACTTTTACAAAAATCCGGTTTAAACCGGATTTTTTATTTAATATCTGTATCATTATTAACAATAAAAAAATTTATTTTCCGATATTTAAGTAAAATATCAGCAACCAATAATATGAGGATTTACTATACAAAAATAATATGCATCGCGACAATTGTATCTTTTTTGGTATCTACTCAGGACATATTTTCGCAAATATCAGAAGAAGAGAAGATATACAAAAAGATACTTCTTAAAGCATCAGAAGATGGTGATATTGACGATGTGAATATTATTCTTGAACAGGGATACAGTCCGAATATAAACGACAGACAAGGCGTTACACCATTAATGTATGCTGCACAAAATGGTCATACAGAAATTGTAAAAGCTCTGTTAAATTACAATGCCGATGTTTTTGTTAAATCAAAAAACGGAATTACTGCTCTGCATGCAGCTGTAAGAACTAAAAGGCATAAAATTATTAAAATTATTGCTCAGTATAAAGGTACTGTACTCATAAAAGATAAACATGGTGCAACACCCCTACACTATGCTGCAATTATAAATGATTCGGATATTTTACAAACACTTATTGATGCTGGCTCAAAAGTAAATGAAACCGACAATAAAGGTAACACACCCCTGTTAGTAGCCGCTGAATATGGTAACCTAAAAAATATTCAGCTACTTACTCTATATGGTGCAAAAGTTGATATTGCTAACAACAATGGTATCACTCCTCTTATGATGTCAGCAAATAGCGGTAACGAAGATATATTTGATATACTGAATACAGAAAAAAACAGTGCAACAATATCAAAACAGGGTTACTCTCTACTGCAATATGCAGTTAATGGAAAAAATATTCAGATAGTAAAAAAGGTATATAAAATTGATACTTCAAGAAATCATGTATCAGGAGCAGGAATTACTCCGCTATTGATATCAAGAATCAACAATAGTAATGATATAAAAAGATTTTTGAGAAACAACGGAGCCAGATTTAATCCTTATCCTGTTTTCTTAACTGCTCATGCAGGAGCACAAACCTTATGGAGTGCTGACAATTTTGCAATTGGTGCGTTTGTTGGGGCATACGAATCTAAATATGGGTTAATGTTTGATATTGCATATCTTACTGAACCAACGTACAAAAGAGTACTTGTTGAAGCAGGCAACAATACATTCTTTCAGTATCGCGAAAGAAAAAACATATTTCAGGTTGGCATGGCAAAAGATTTCACCATTTTCAGGAGTAAATTCTGGGCTCATCTGAAACTTTTTGTCGGTGTAAATGGGGTATACGGATTTGGAAAATATCGTGGTATCAGTAGTAAACCAGACAGCGAGTTCTATTTATCTCCAAAAGCAGGTATTCATTACAAAGGTAAAATTGCAGGTATAAAAATAGAGTACAACTATCTGGACTATAAAGATAATTTATCAGAAAACAAGTTCTCTATTAGTATATATGCTCCATTCTACATAAACAAAAACAGAATTAAGAAAGAGCGTATTAAGTGGCAGAAAATGATAAAAAATTAATGGTTGTTATGCAGGTTTCAAACAACCTTAAAAAGAAATAAACAGATGAAGCGAATATTAATATATCTGATCCCGATCATTTTTACTCTGCAAAGCTGCGAAGATAAGTTTACATGGGCATCTGAGGTTGATTGCTCAGAGTGTAAACTATCTGAACCAAGCAAAGGTGAGCTGACTTTAGACATTACAATAAACAGCCAAAACAAGAGAGTGCCCATTACAATATATAAGGGCGATCCGGTTGAAAAGAATATTATTTCGAGAGATACTACACAGGTAGGTAAATTCAAAAAAGATCTTAGCCTTGATATAAGGTATACTATTATGGTTAAATACATTAGTGGAAACAGAATAATTAACGCTGTAGACGGGACAACAATGAAGTCATACAATTTAGAGGGTGAGTGTAATCTAAATTGCTGGATTGTAAGAGATAAAGCACTTGATATGAGACTCAAATTCTAACATCTTAAAATACAGTATGGATCTTTTTTTAGTATTTGTTGTACTTGTTTTTATTCTTGTAGTTTTATATAATGAGTGGCTGGGTGCCGCATTCACATTTATGATTGGCGTAACTGCTCTTGGTGTATTTGGTATTCTTACACCAAAAGAGATTCTTAGTGGTTTTGCTAACGAACAGATAGCGGTTATAATTTTGCTGCTACTAATGGGCGAAATTATCAGGCAAACAGGTATGATTGAGGTTATATTCGATCGTATTTTCAGAAATGCCAGAGGATACCGGGGGTTTATGAGCAGAATGATAATTCTGGTATCAGCTTTTTCAGCATTTTTGAATAATACTCCTCTGGTTGCTGTAATGATGCCATATGTAAACACATGGTGTAAGAAAAATCATATATCGCCATCAAAACTTCTCATTCCATTATCGTTTGCTGCAATACTTGGTGGTACTGCAACACTTATAGGAACATCAACAAACCTTATTGTAAACGGCCTTGTTGTTGATCAGAAGATAATTCCAGATTTACCGGAACTGAATCTGTTTGACTTTGCTTGGGTTGGAATACCTATGATTGTTATTGGTTTTGCTTTTCTTTTGTTATTCGGAGACAAACTTCTGTCAGCAAAAGCTGACCCTATGACAGAGTTTAAGATGAACCGCAGACAATACATTCTTGAGGCAGAGGTAAGACAAAATTCAAATCTGATTGGCAAAACAATTGAACAGTCAGGTATTGCCAACATTGATGGTTTATATATTATTGAGGTTATAAGAAATGGTATAACTCTGCCATCGGTTGGTTCTGATTTCGTTTTGGCTGAGAAAGACATTATATTCTTTGCCGGACAAACGGATACTATTGCCGATTTGGTGAAATCTGATAGTGGATTAACTCTGCCAACTGTTGGTATGCTCAATAAAAAGAAGCATACAGAGGTGGTTGAGATTGTTATATCACATAATTCTACCCTTATAAATAAAACTGTACGAGAATCTAATTTCAGAGGTAAATTTGACTCTGCTGTTATTGCAATTCACCGTAACGGAGCCAGAATTACAGGTAAAATAGAGACTATGAAACTTAAAGCCGGTGATGTTCTTCTGTTATTCACCGGTGTTAATTTTGATAGTATTTCATCAGATTCAAGAGATTTCTACTTTATAAGTAAGGTTAAAGATTTTCATAAGATTGAGTGGTATAAACTTGTTACTATTTTTGGAGGTACTTTTCTTGCCATCTTTTTGAGTGCAATAAACGTCTTCCCTCTATTTACAGGGCTGATAATACTTATTCTTATACTGTTGGCAATGGGTGTTACAAACCCAAAAGATCTGCCCAAAAAGATTGACTATGACCTTGCTCTGATTATTGTAATGGCACTGGCTCTGGGCACAGCTATGATGAAATCAGGTGCAGCACGTTTACTGTCTGATTTTATTATTACAGTATTTCTGCCTTTGGGTAAAATTGGTCTGTTATCCGGAATATATTTTATCACGGCTATTCTTGCAGCATACATAACAAACAAAGCCGCTGTTGCAATAATATTCCCAATTGCCGTTACAATGGCAAGAGATATGGGTTTAAATCCGTTACCATTTGTTCTGGTTGTTGCATTTGCTGCCGCAGCAAACTTTATGACTCCTATTGGTTACCAAACCAATTTAATGGTATATGGTCCCGGACATTATACATTTAAAGATTTCTTTAAGATAGGATTTCCACTTACAATCATATATATGATTGTTACAGTATCTATCCTATCGCTAATGTATTTTTAAACTATTAACAATGATAAATATTGCTATAAAGCTGGCTATTAGTGCCGGCTTAAAAACACTTGAGTTCTACAATTCAGACAATTTAAGTATAGAATATAAACAAGATAGTTCTCCGCTTACTGAAGCCGATAAAGCATCTAATAAGATAATTACAGATGGACTTAAAAGTACAAGAATTCCAATACTAAGTGAGGAGGGTAAAGAGATTCCTTTTGATATAAGAAAAGAGTGGGAACAGTTCTGGCTTATTGATCCCATTGATGGTACTAAAGAGTTTATTAAAAAGAATGGTGAGTTTACTATAAATATAGCCCTGATTGAGAAAGGAACTCCTGTTATGGGAATAATATATGTTCCTGTTAAAAAAACGCTCTATATCGGATCAAAAGATACAGGTTCAAGAAAATTCGAGAATATAACTGACTGGTATAATATTGATATAACTAATGGAACTCCACTTCCTATAAAAAATGAAGAGCGCAATATTGTTGTGGGTAGCAGATCACACAAAAATGAAGAAACATCACAGTTCATAAAAAATTATTTGAAAGACAAAGAGTACGAGATTGTTTCTGTTGGTAGTTCACTAAAGTTCTGTTTAATGGCCGAAGGGAATGCTACATTTTACCCCAGACTAGGACCTACAATGGAATGGGATACCGGTGCAGGACATGCAATTGCAAAATACGCAGGGTGCACAGTTGTTAAAACAGATGGCAATAATCTTATATACAATAAAGAGAACTTACTTAACCCTCATTTTGTAGTTACCAGAGAATAGTTACACGTTATGTGTTAAAAAGCATATATAATATTGGTTATTTAGTTAATATCTCTATTTTTGCTACCCTTTTATCAATTTTTAATAAAACAATTAACAAAATGATAGATTTTTTATCTTCTATTCCTGCTATTGAGTGGGTGGGTTATCTTGCCTCTATTACAGTTGCTGTAAGTTTGGTAATGAGCTCTATTCTTAAATTAAGATGGTATAATTTATTCGGTGCAATCCTTTTCACAACATATGCTGTAATAATTGGTGCATGGCCGGTTGCTGCTGTAAACGGATTCATAATTATTATCGACACATATTATCTGATCAAGTTATATAATCAGAAAAGTACAATAAAGGTTATTAAGGTTAACAGTGATGACATGTATCTGGCTGAGTTCAGAAGTATGTTTAATGAGGAACTTAACAATATATTCAGCGATTATAATACCAACGATGACAGTAACACTCACTGCTATATGCTGCTCAGCGATATGAATCCGGCAGGTTTTTTTATAGGAAAAAAGAGTGACAAAAGTATAAATATTGTGGCTGATTTTGCTTTACCACAGTACAGAGATATGAAGCTTGGCAGATTCTTGTATGCCGATAGTGAATTATTTAAGAAGATTGGTGTAGATACTGTTACATGTACAACCAATGACAAAAAGCATATTACCTATATGAAAAAACTGGGCTTTAAAAGAGAGAACAATACCTTTAAGAAGTCTGTATAGATATTATTTTACTGATTGCATACACTTTATGCAATCAGTATCTCTTTTCTTTTCTTATTATACCTCTTACACTGCTGCAATGCATCATAACCCAACAGTGTTCCTAATATAAAATCCTCTTCAGGGGTAAGATTTGTTAACGATTTATGCACAAATGTATCGATTACTCTGATACACTCATCTGCTCCAAAAAATACATTTATCTTACTATCATTTACAACCTGTATTGTGTATGATATCCCGTTAACCAATAACTTCTGTTCAACAACCTCACGATAGTCTGCCGACAATGTATGTAATATAAGTTTTCGTATCCCCTTTTTATACTCATATATATGATGACAAAATACCTTCATATTCTATTCAAGTTATATGTTTATATAAAGAAAGGTAGCAGTTGCCACTACACAATGCTACCTTATCTAATTGTTATCAATCAATATACTGTCAGGAATATTCTAATTTAATTCTTGCTTAAGCTGACCACACCACTCTTTAACTCTTGACTCAGTTTCATTTGACTGATTATCCTCATCTATTACCAGTCCTATAAAATGATCGTCAACTACAGCTACTGAAGCATCAAACTCTATTTCAGAAGCCGGCGTTTTACCAACAAATGAAGCTCCGCTACCTTCAATATCTTTATATATTATACCTATTGCATCTACAAATGAATCCGGATACGACTCTGCATCACCTAATCCAAAGAATGAGATTTTTTTACCTGAAAGGTCTGCATTTTTAAGGTCTGAAAGTGCACCTTCCCAATCGTCCTGAAGATCACCTATTCCCCATGTAGAACTACCTATGATAATATTATCGTAACTACCAATTGACGAAAAGTCAAATTCCTCAACTCTTGCTATTTCTGAATTGTCAATATTTGAAGATATTAAACCTGCTACTTTCTCTGTATTACCAGTTGTAGAACCATACAATATTAGTGTATTTCCCATTTTGAATCTATTTTAATTAATTCTAAATAAACTTACACTGCAAATTTATTGGCAAAATTCAGCTATGTCAATAGCCTAAAATGGTGAAAAAACTATTACAGAATCACTGTTACAGCCTAAGCATAACATTATGTATATCTAAACAGAAATTTAATTTATAATGACAACATATATTACAGACATCGAACCACTTAAGAACAAGTAACTGTATCAGAATAGATAACATATTCAGATGTTAATATCAAAGACTTTATACTGGATATTATTTAGCATTTATAAAAAACAAATCTATTATATAGCAATAATATGGTATCTATATACAGGAGGGTTAAAAAAAAAGAGAGTTGCAAATTGCAACTCCCTTTATAATATTTTATTCAAAAAAACTTTTCATTCGTTGAAAGAAGTTTTTATCTGTATTGTCCGGATTAGGCTTAAAGTTATCACTTGCTGCAAGCTTCTCTAAAATCTTCTTCTCTTCAGAAGATAGTTTCTTAGGAATCCATACATTAATATTTACCAATAAATCACCTCTTCCGTACCCGTTTACATCAGGCACTCCTTTACCTCTTAAACGTAATATCTTACCCGGTTGTGTTCCTGATTCAAGCTTAATCTTAACCTTTCCATCTACAGTTGGAATCTCAACCTGACCACCTATTGCAGCTTCAGATACACTTATATACAAGCTATAAATAAGATCATTTCCATCGCGTACAAGTTCAGGATGCGGTTTTTCTTCTATAACCACAAGCAGATCGCCATTTATACCACCACGTCGTGCAGCATTACCTTTTCCGGATACAGACATCTGCATTCCTTCAGCAACTCCAGCCGGGATATGTATATCAAGAACCTCTTCTCCTTTTACTATTCCTTCACCAGAACACTTTTTACATTTGTTCTTAATAATTTTTCCATCACCATTACATGTAGGACATGTAGATGATGTTTGCATCTGACCAAGTATGGTATTCTGTACTCTTATAACCTGACCTGAGCCATTACATGTAGTACATGTACTATGAGAACTATTTCCTTCTGCTCCCGATCCGTCACACGAATCACACTTGATATATTTGTTAACTTTTATCTTCTTTTCAGCTCCTCTGTATATCTCTTCAAGATCAAGTTTAACCTTTATGCGCAGATTAGATCCTTTATTAACACGTCTTGATTGTCCTCTTGATCCGCCGCCTCCAAAACCACCGAATCCAAAATGACCACCAAATATATCGCCAAATTGCGAAAAGATGTCTTCAATATCGCTGAATCCACCAAAACCGCCACCGCCACCAGCAGCTCCGCCCATTCCGGCATGACCAAACTGATCGTATCTGGCACGTTTGTCTGAGTTACTTAGCACTTCATATGCTTCAGCAGCTTCTTTAAACATCTCCTCAGCCTCTGCGTTATCCGGATTTTTATCCGGATGATATTGTATAGCCTTCTTCCTATAGGCTTTCTTTATCTCATCGGCAGTAGCATTCTTCTGAACACCAAGAACCTCGTAATAATCTCTTTTTGCCATAATAAAAAATTAAGGCTATTCGCCTATAACAACTTTTGCGTATCTAACAACTTTACCGTTAAGTTCGTAACCATTCTCAATAACATCAACAATTTTTCCTTTCAGCTCTGGTGTTGGTGCAGGAATCTTTGTTATAGCTTCGTGAATATCAGTATCAAACTCTTTGTTCTTTGCCTCTATCTGACTTACTCCCTTTCCTTTAAGAAAGTCTTTAAACTTATTATAGATAATATCTATACCTTCTTTATTGGCTTTACTATCAGGATTAGATTCATCAAATTTCATAGCAGTCATGGCTCTCTCAAAATCATCAAAAACCGGAAGAATATCCTTTATGATACCCTCTCCAGCATTGTTCATAAGATCCATTTTCTCTTTAAGAGTACGCTTACGATAATTGTCAAAATCTGCTGATAATCTGATATATCTATCTTTAAAATCTACATTTACCTCAACAACTTCTGGCTCCGTTTTTACCTCCTCTTTCTCCTCTGCTTTTTCTTCATTTGCTTCAGCAGTGTTTTCTGTCTCCTCTGTTGTTACAGGCTCTTTCTCTTCAACCTGATCTTCAATATCTTTTTTATTTTTCTTCTTAACCATTGTATGTAAATTTTTGTCAAGAGCATATCAATAACTCTGCCAGTCAATAATAATATGACAACATGACACTAAATTTTAATCAACACGTGTTATTTTTGCACCCAATGCATTCAATCTGTCATCAATACATTCATAACCCCTGTCAATCTGTTCAATATTGTATATAACACTCTCTCCTTTTGCAGAAAGTGCAGCAATAAGCAATGCAACACCTGCCCTGATATCTGGCGATGTCATCATTGTTGCCCTAAGTTTAACCTCTTTGTTATTTCCAATTACAGTTGCTCTGTGAGGGTCGCAAAGTATTATTTGCGCTCCCATATCAATAAGTTTATCAACAAAGAACAATCTGCTCTCAAACATCTTCTGGTGAATTAAAACACTACCTTTTGCCAAGGTTGCCACAACCAGCAAAACACTAAGTAGGTCAGGTGTTAATCCCGGCCACGGAGCATCTGCAATTGTCATTATAGATCCATCAATAAATGTCTCTATCTGATAGCTATCATGTTTTGGTATATATATATCATCGCCTTTTCTTTCAACTGTTATTCCCAATCTTCTAAAGGCATCTGGTATCATTCCTAAGTTATCGTATGACACATTCTTAATTGTTAGCTCTGAACCTGTCATTGCTGCCAGCCCAATAAAGCTTCCAACCTCAATCATATCTGGCAACATTGTGTGCTCACATCCTTTCAGGCTTTCTACACCCTCAATAGTAATAAGATTTGAACCTACACCTGATATTTTTGCTCCCATACTAATCAACATTTTACATAGTTGTTGAATATATGGTTCACAAGCTGCGTTGTAAATTGTTGTAGTTCCTTCAGCCAGAACAGCTGCCATAATAATATTTGCTGTACCGGTAACTGAGGCTTCATCTAACAACATATAGCAGCCCTTTAATTTCTGCGCCTCAACTTTGTAAAAACCTGTAGAGCTATCATATATAAATTGTGCACCTAGCTTCTGCATTCCAACAAAATGGGTATCAAGTCTTCTTCTACCAATTTTATCGCCTCCTGGTCTTGGAATATAACCTTTCCCGAAACGAGCCAACAGTGGTCCAACAATCATAATACTACCACGCAGTTTAGCACCCATCCTACTAAACTCTGCTGAGTTCATAAAGTCAATATCAATCTCATCTGCCTGAAATGAAAATGTATTTTTATCAAATCTATGAATCTTTACTCCTAATGATCCTAGCAGATCAATAAGTTTACGAACATCCTCAATATCCGGTATATTATGGAGTATTATTTTCTCTGGTGTTAACAGAACAGCACATAATATCTGCAAAGCTTCATTCTTTGCTCCTTGTGGCACTATCTCGCCACTTAGAGGGCGCCCGCCCTCTATCACAAATTTCCCCATTATCGGAAATTATTTTTTATATCTACTTTTCTTCTGTCTGTTTTTAGGTCTGTGCGAGTGATCTTTTATATCATGTAGCACCAATGTTCCTGGTTCTACAACAATCTGTCCGTCAGAAATATGTTCAAGATCGCCAAATATCATCTCGTCTGTTACAGCATCTTTGTTCCACATCAGATATGATTTCTTCATATGGTTTGCGATAACAGTTATAAGATTTATTCTACGTTCCGGATCATCAATATCAGAAACTGCAGCAATCATCTTCTGAATGCCAATACCATAGTGACGGTATCTTCTGTTCTTTTTCTGATACGGAACCTTATCCGGCTTTCTGTCAAAATCAGCAGGATCTGGTAACTCATACGGATAATCAATATCAAGACTAAATTCAGACATTATAGCAAGGTGATCCCATAACTTATGTTTAAAATCACTAACATCGCGAAGATGAGGATTCATATTACCCATAATTGCAATAACTGCTTGCGCTAATCTGTTACGCTCATCTCTGTCTTCAACTGAAACAACGTAATCAACCATGTTCTGAATATTTCTTCCGTATTCAGGAAGAACCAGTTTTTTTCTACTTGTATTGTAATCCATATCTCTATTTAATCTGGAACATTTCTTAATTATATAATAGACTCAATTTTAAATGAGCACACAATCTGTACAAAGCATTACGATAGAATAATATAATTGTGTTTTCAATAAATCAATATGCAAATATAGATATTATAACCATATTTACATAAACATTACTAATTCTTAACTACTTTAAGTTTAGCAAATTTTAGCAATAATGTCTTTGCACCACAACTATTAAACACAATTTTTGCCTTAAGGTTTGAGCCTTCGCCTTCAATAAGCTCTATTACCCCTGTTCCAAATCTTTCATGAGACACATGCTGTCCTACACTATAATCACCTCCACTTACAGCTGATTCAGTAGTGGCAGAGTTACTTATTTTTGACAATTTACGATTTGATAAAGGCATACTATCAACAACATTTATTGATGGTTTAGCATCTCGCTTCTTGTTATTAAACGACTGAAATGCATTCTGCTTATTTCGTGTCTTCTCTTCATAATATCTGTCCGGATCAAAAACATCATTTTCATTATCCGGCATATCAAGAAATCTAGAGTCTATCTCATTTATAAATCTACTTGGATTACACGGGGTTGGTGTCCCAAACTTATATCTGGTCTGCGAATATGATATATACGCTCGCTTCTCAGCTCTTGTTAAAGCTACATAAAACAGACGTCTCTCCTCCTCAACATCATCTGGCATAACCATACTCATTTTAGATGGAAACAGATCTTCCTCTAAACCTACAAGATACACATGTTTAAATTCCAATCCTTTTGAAGAGTGAACTGTCATAAGAGTTACCTTATTATTGTCATCATCCGACTCATTATCAGCATCTGTAAGTAACGAAACATTCTCCAGATATTTATCAATTGTCACCAACGATTCCTCCTCGGTTTTATTTGACTCTTCAAACTCTTTAACACTATTAAGCAGTTCCTGAAGGTTTTCATATCGTGCTATATTATCTGGTGTTTTTAGCGTAAAGAACTCTTTTAATATTCCTGTTTTTTCGGCAATCTCCAGAGCAAATTCATATGCAGGTGTAGTCTCAAACTTAGCCATAAAACCAGTTATAAACTCTCTGAACATATTCAGTTTACTTATAGCCCCTCTGTTCAAACCTATATCAGCTTGTCCCAAATGTTCTATAGCATCCCACATAGGCGCATTAAGATGGTTTGCAAAAGCAGTAAGTTTATCAAGCGTTGTTTTTCCAATACCTCTCGCCGGATAATTTATAATTCGTTTAAAAGCCTCATTATCTTTTGGGTTTATAATATATTTATAATATCCCAACAAATCTTTAACCTCTTTACGATCATAAAATGATAATCCGCCGTAGAGTCTGTAAGGAATATTCTTTTTCCGGAGAGATTCTTCAAATATTCTGGATTGTGCATTGGTTCTGTATAGTATTGCAAACTCATTATATTGCATCTGCTCAGAAAATACATTGTCCATAATTGATGATGCTACAATATACCCCTCCTCTTTATCTGTAAGGGTACGCGAAACCTTAATCTTCTCTCCTATCTCATTTTCCGAAAAAACTTTCTTCTGTATCTGCTTATCATTTTTGGCTATTATACTATTAGCTGCATCAACTATATTCTGTGTAGATCTGTAGTTCTGCTCTAGTTTAAACAGATTATATTGTGGATAATCATTCTTAAAGTTAAGTATGTTCTCAATCTTAGCTCCTCTAAAAGAGTATATACTCTGAGCATCGTCTCCTACAACACAAACATTTCCATGTTGTGCAGCAAGTTTCTTTACAATAAGATATTGCGAGTAGTTGGTATCCTGATACTCATCAACCAGAATATGTCCAAACCGGTTCTGGTACTCCTCTAAAACAGCCGGATTATCTCTGAACAAAATATTTGTACTAAGAAGCAGATCGTCAAAATCCATTGCGTCGCTCTGTTTCAGTTTTGCAGCATACCTTGCATATATCTCAACTATAGCAGGCATTCTTGCTGCTGCATCATGTGATTGAGCAACCTCATTTTGCCGATACGCCTGAGGTGTAACCAAGTTGTTCTTTGCATTTGATATACGTCCTAAAACACTACCAACCTTATATACAGACTCATCAAGTTTAAGATCTTTAATAATACTCTTAAGCAAACTCTTTGAATCTGTTGTATCATAAATAGTAAACTTAGATGTATACCCAATTGATTCGGCTTCAACCCTAAGTATTCTTGAGAATATTGAGTGAAATGTACCCATCCATAAATATCTTGCCGCCTCTTCACCAACAATATTTGCAATACGCTCTTTCATCTCCTTAGCAGCTTTATTTGTAAATGTAAGCGCCAGAATTTTCCCTGGTCTAACGCCGCTATTAAGCAAATGAGCTATTCTGTATGTTAAAACACGTGTTTTTCCTGAACCTGCTCCTGCTATAACTAAAGCTGGCCCGTCTGTTTTAACAACAGCCTCACGTTGCACATCATTAAGTTGGTTAAGATAATTCACTACAAAAATATTTTCTTGTTACACATTAAAACCGTCAAAATTACAACCATACATTAATCAAAACAATCATAAATGCCTTTTTTTATCCACAAAAAATCAAGTTCATAGCGCAAAAAATCAACAATAACTTACAATATCAAACGATTACAATAATAGAATAGACTTTAACTATTAAAATAATTATATTTGTTGTACGTTATTCATAATATAATTATTTTCGGTGTCGCTTAAAAACAGAACACTATCAACCAAACAACAATGTTAATGAGAAAGTCAGTATTTATAATAATTATCCTGTTAACCATATCAATAACTGCAAAATCGCAGATCAAGAGTTTAACCAAAGATGCTGTTGTTTTAACAGAATATGACGTTAAAAACGATATTACATACTGGGCTTTCAGTCAGGATAGCATATTTGTATTCTTTTCTGATGTAACTGCTCCCAAAAAGGGCTCTGTTACTGTTAAAAATCCTAATAATATTCCTGCGCAGTTCGATTGGTTTAAGTTTAATGATCTGAATCTTAGGTTTGAAAGTTTTAAAACGACATCAGGTGTATCAGAAACAACCGAAAATAATCTTGATGCTGGTGGATATAAGATTATAATTAACGACGGAATAAATGCCAAGGATACACTATCATGTTGGATATTTATTGATAATTTCAGAATAAAGAGAATAAAAGTAAACTCTACCTGTACGCATCTTAATCTGGAACCACTAACTGTTCCCGGAATTGCTGAGCACTATAATTATTATGACATAAAACGAAGTTCTATTCTACCATTAAAGATTGACAATGGAGAATCTTCAATGAAGTCTATCAAATGGGAATCTACTACATCTGGTATTATTAAAGATCCTTCGTTATTCAGACAAAGCATATCTAATCCTGCACCAATAGAGAACTCTAAGTATAAAGTGTCTTTAAAAGATGTTTTTGGCAAAGAGGCTGTTGCAGAAACAGATGAAGTAGTTGGTATTGCTTCCGTTGCAGGTCTTAAACTTACTCTGATTCAAAACAAAGACAGAGACGATGAAGATAGTAAGGACATTACATTAACTAATAGCACCGAAGATAATGATAAAACCAAGTTTAAAGGAGAAGCTCCGGTATATGCAGCTTTAGAAAATCAGTCTAAAAATTCGTCGATCTTTAAATGGAGTTTCTACAACGATATTAACCTGAGATCTGGTGCCGACAGTATTTTATTGTCATCTACTGATGAAACTCCTTCTGTTGATAACTTCTTTTACACTCCGGGAAAATATAAAGTAAAACTAATTACAGAGAATATTCATGGTTGTATAGACAGCGCTGTTTACAATAACATTAAGATAGATTCCTCTCTTATAAAGAAAGATCATTTACCAAATGCTTTTACACCAAACGGCGATGGGGTAAACGATATTTTCAATGTAAAAACATCTGAAAAAGACAATGTTAAATCATTAAAGGATTTTACCATAAATATATATACTAAGAATGGTAAAAAGGTTTACTCTTTCTCAGGAAACTACAAAGATTGGGAAGGGTGGAACGGAAAAAGAGATAACGATGGAAGTGAAATGGATAGTGGTATATACTACTACACTATTGAAGCAACCGGCTGGGATAAGAGATCATATAAAGGAAAATCTGTTACAGGATTTATATATCTATACAAGTAGCTTTTACCAAAAAAACCACAACTCATAATTTTATTGTACTCTAATTCAATTATCTTTCCTATTTTTGCGCAAAAATTTGTACTGTGGGAAGAAAGAGAAAAAAATTGCCTCTGTTTGAGAACGTGACAATAAGTGATGTTGCTGCAGAAGGAAAGGCAATAGCTAAAATAGATGATATAATAATATTTGTACAGCAAGCCATGCCTGGTGACATTGTTGATCTTCAGGTTACCAAAAAGAGAAAGAAATACATGGAGGCCATGGTTGTTAAGGTTCACAAATATGCCGACAACAGGGTTGAACCATTCTGCTCTCATTTTGGTGTTTGTGGCGGATGTAAGTGGCAACAGCTACCTTATACAGAGCAATTAAGATACAAACAAAAACAGGTTGAAGATACTTTGACAAGAATTGGAGATCTACAACTACCTGAAATTACTCCTATTGCAGGATCTGAAAAAACTGAATTCTATAGAAATAAAATAGAATTTACTTTTTCTAATAAACGTTGGTTAACAAAAGAGGAGATATCAAACAATGATGATATTGAGCAGAGTGATGCTCTTGGTTTTCATGTACCAAAAATGTTTGATAAAATTGTTGATATACAAAAGTGTTATTTACAGGGAGATCCATCTAATCAGATAAGAAATTTTATAAGAGAATATGCTTTTGAAAATGGCTTAACATTCTTTGATATAAAAAATCATGAAGGATTCCTGAGAAATCTTATAATCAGAACATCAACTACAGGAGATTTAATGGTAATTCTTGCAATGTACCATGAAGATAAACCAGAAAGAGAAAAGCTTCTGAATACACTTTATAAAGAATTTCCTCAAATTACCTCTCTTCTGTATGTAATAAATGGTAAAGCTAACGACACCATTACAGATCAGGATATTATCACTTATAAGGGTAATGATCACATATATGAAGAGATGGAAGGGTTGAAATTTAAGATTGGTCCAAAAAGCTTCTATCAGACAAACTCAGAACAAGCTTACGAGCTATACAAAATAACAAGGGATTTTGCTGAGCTTACTGGTAATGAGGTGGTATATGATCTTTATACAGGAACCGGAACTATTGCTAATTTTGTTGCCAGACAAAGTAAAAAAGTTATAGGTATAGAGTATATACCGGAGGCTATTGAGGATGCTAAAATAAATTCATCAAACAACAATATTGACAATACCACATTCTTTGCCGGAGATATGAAAGATGTATTAACAGATAACTTTATTGCAAAGCATGGTGCTCCTGATGTAATAATATGTGATCCTCCGAGAGCTGGTATGCACGAAAATGTTGTTAATACTATTCTTAATGCTGCTCCAAAAAAGATTGTTTATGTTAGCTGTAATCCGGCAACACAGGCAAGAGATCTTAAGTTAATGAATCATATGTACAAAATAACACGTGTACAGCCTGTTGATATGTTCCCGCATACTCACCATGTAGAAAATGTGGTTCAATTAGAGAAAATATAGTATAAGGTATCTGATACAATAACTCAATATTAAAAAAACTTAAAACCTGCGTTAACCCAGTGTTTGCGCGGGTTTCTACTTGTTCGTTAACGAACACCTACTGATCAGTAGCGTTCAACAATTATTCTTATAAAAATTTACCCTTTCCAATAAACCACTAAATAACAGTATCTTAATGTTTATGGCACAATAAATGGTTAATGTTTAACATAAAAAATGTTACTATTAATTAAGTGTTAACCCCACAATATGATTATTATGGAAACAAGAAATTTGATCTTATCAGGTATTATGATGTTGTTCATAACTACATCATACGCAACAAGCATAAGCAACTATGACGAAGCAAAAAGTCCGGTAACATTTGTTATATCTAATACGCCACCATCGCTTCCGTATATACTTAATAATAATACAGATGCCGATATATCAGGATGGATATCTGTTTTAGAAACTGATTTTCAGTTTGAGAAAGAGATGAGTATAGAGCCATGGATGATAAATCATGAAGAGACATTAATAGAAGATCCGGAACTAACTCTGGAACCGTGGATGATAAATCATGAGGAGACACTAATTGAGGACGAACCACTGGTGTTAGAACAGTGGATGATAGATTGGAAAAGGTAAATAATAATAATAAAAGGAAAGATAGTCTAAAAGGGCTACAGAAAAAACATCCGTTTGATAGCGCGGATGTTTTTTTTATAAAAAAATAAAGCCCGCATAAAGCGAGCTTTAAAAATCTTTATAATTTTTTTGACTATTCTGGATTAATTGCCTCTACTGGACAAACATCAGCACAAGCACCACAATCTGTACATGTATCTGCGTCAATCTTATAGATATCACCCTCAGAAATAGCTTCTACTGGACACTCATCAATACAAGTTCCACAAGCTGTACAATCATCATTAATTACGTAAGCCATGTTTTGAATTTTTATGTTAAACTTTTAATTAAACCTCGCCACAAATTTAGCTCCAAAATCAGAATTTACAAACATTTTGATATACATAATATACTTTTTCACCCTTCAAAAAAACTATATAAAATATTTCTAAATAAGCACATAACCATAAAAAGTCATATTTTTTTCGTATTACTAAGCAACTTTATTGCAAGCCAGGCCATATTTGATACCGATGTTTCAAGTGCATTTTCGTCAATTACAAATTCAGGAGAGTGTAACTTATTATTCATACCTACCCTTTTACTGCCAACCCCAAACCTATAAAAAACAGAAGGATAGTTCTGAGAAAAGTATGCAAAATCTTCAGCTGTCATTCTCTGTTCCATTAATACAACAGATTCTTCACCTAAAAAATCTTTCGATAAATTCATTAATCTATCTGTTAACGAATCGTCATTAATCAACGCAGGGTATCCCTTCTTAATATCAACAATACACTCTGCTCCCATTGACCTGCAAATTCCCTGACAGATATCAATAATGTGTTTATGAGCTTCGGCACGCCAATCTTCGTCCATTGTTCTGAATGTACCTTGCATATTCACTTCAGACGGAATAACATTTGTTGCTCCTAATCCTTCAATTCTTCCAACAGACAATACTGTTGGGATACGAGTATCAGCTCTTCTGCTTACCACCTGCTGTAATGCAACAACTATGTTAGAGGCTATCAGCACAGTATCTGTTAAACGGTGAGGCATTGCAGCATGCCCTCCATTACCTTTTACTTTTATATATATTTCGTCGCATGAGGCCATATATCTTCCAGGACAGAATCCTACATTTCCAACCTCTAACTCTGGCAAAACATGCTGACCAATAATCGCAGAAGGTTCTCCCTCTGAAAAAATATTCTCATCAAGCATAAGTTTTGCTCCACCTGGTAAAAGCTCTTCGCCAGGTTGAAATATAAGATAGACTGTCCCACTCCATTTATCAGACATTTTTTTAAGAACCTTTGCTACGCCAAGTAAAGAAGCTGTATGAGCATCGTGTCCGCATGCATGCATTACACCAGTATTAACAGATTCATATTCCAATCCTGTATTCTCCTTTATCGGTAAAGCATCCATATCAGCTCTCAAAGCAATAATCCCGCCTTTTACACTTTTACCTCTCAGAATAGCAACAACACCTGTACCTGCAATCCCTTTACTATAATTCACTTCTATGTCGTCAAGATAATCGCATATAAATTTGCTCGTATTAATCTCCTCAAACGATAATTCAGGATGTGTATGCAGATATCTTCTCAGCTTAATTACATCTGAAATATTATCTCTTACTATATTTTGTATCTCATCTTTTAAATTCTGCATATGCAACTATTTACTTAAAATAAGTTTTAATGCAGCAACAAGCATTAAAACACCAAATCCTTTTTTAAGATACATCGGCGATATCTGAATCGCCAACTTTGATCCGTAAAAACTTCCTGCTACAAATGCAACAACTAACACAGCGGCAAATTTATAATTTACATACCCCATTTTATGGTAGTTCATCACAGCCAAAAAACCTATAGGAAGTAATAATACAGCCAAACTTGTTCCTTGCGCATTATGTTGCGATAACCCTAAAACAAATATCAGTGCAGGTATAATAACTATTCCTCCTCCTACTCCGAAAAGACCTCCCACCAAACCAGCTAACAGACCTATAACTATAAGAATAACTAATTCATATATTCCCATACTCTTACTAACTTTATATACTAAACAATAAAAATAGTATTTATCTCATTTTATTTCTGATAAATACATATTTTATTCTATTTTCCTTAAATTTGTATGCACAAATATAGTCCGCTATTGACTTTTTAACATAAAACTGATAGCTTTATGTTAAGTATAACAGTAACCATCTGTAATACAGACATAGAAAAAATTAAAATATAAGGATCTGAGAAGATAGTTTTATAAATATCTTTTTTTAAAGATGATTATAAAATTATATTATTCAATCTGATAACAGAAAATAAATAATTTACACATGAAAAGATTTTTTTTGGCAGTAGCTCTTATACTGGGAATAACAAGTCTTACATTTGGTCAGGCACCAAAAGGAAAGATTGAATTTAAAGAAACAGTACACAATTTTGGTACTATTAAAGAAGAAAAAGGTAGTGTAACTCACAAATTTGTTTTTAAAAATAAGGGAAAAGCTCCTATTGTAATAAATCATGTTCAGTCTTCATGTGGTTGTACAACTCCACAATGGTCTAAAACTCCAATTTTACCAGGAAAAGAAGGTTTTATAGAAGCTACATATAATCCTGCATACAGACCAGGTCCTTTTAGCAAAGCTATAACTGTAATGTCAACAGCTGAGACTTCAAGGATTGTATTAAGAATCACAGGGGATGTAACACCAAGACCACGTACAATAGAGGACGATTATCCAAGGTTATTAGGAAAGATAAGAATGCGTACTAATTACATCCCTCTTTATACTTTAAAAAGCGAACAAATAAAAACAGATACTATTGTATATGTTAATGTTTCAAACGGTGATGTTTCTGTAGACTTCAACCATATACCTAAACATATGACAATTAAGCGTGTTCCTGAGGTAGTAAAAAAAGGTGAAAAAGGAAAATTAATATTCACTTATGATCCTAAAAAGAAAAATGATTGGGGTGCAGTAAGAGATAATATAACCTTCAAGTTTGATGGGGACAGAAACACACACATGCTTATCATTACAGCAAATATTAAAGAGGATTTCTCTTCGCTTTCTGCACAAGAGATGAAAAAAGCTCCTAAAATTGTTTTTGAAAATGTTGTTTATGACTTTGGCGAAAAGAAACAAGGTGAGAAAATAGAGCATACATTTGAGTTCGAAAACAAAGGAAAGGAAAATTTAATTATCAGAAAGGTTAGAGCAACATGTGGATGCACTGCTGTTACTCCTAAAGAAAAGGTTATTAAACCAGGGCAAAAAAGTAGCCTGAAAGCAATTTTCAATACTTCGGGTAAAAGAGGTAATCAGAACAAGAGTATATATGTAACAACAAACTCTCCTTCTAATCCTGTAGTAACGTTAAGGTTTAAAGGAAAAGTTAATCCTAAAGAGCAAATATAATTATTCGAATTATCATCATACTCAAGTCGCCATAATTGGCGACTTTTTTTATATCTTTTTTCAACCTGCAATATTATTATACAGCATTTTGTACCTTTAACTTATAAGTAATTTTAAAATTTACTGGTATGGTACAATTAAAGAATATTCTTATACTTGGTGCTGGTCTCTCTTCTACAACACTAATTAAATTTCTTATCAAGAACTCTGAAAAATACAACTGGAAAATTACAGTTGCTGACAAAATAAAAGAACTTGCCGAGAAAAAAGTAAAGAATCATAAAAACACAAAAGCAATAAGCATTGATATAAATAACACTGATTATCTGGCTGAAATAATTAAAAACAATGATGTTATTGTATCAATGCTGCCTGCATTTATGCATCCGCAAATTGCTAATATATGCCTTAAATATCACAAGCATCTTGCTACTGCATCATATCTGTCAGAAGAGATATCCAGAATGGGTAGTGAGGTAAAAAATAAAAAGCTATTGTTTCTTAACGAGCTTGGTGTAGATCCTGGCCTTGATCATATTTCTGCTATGACAATAATAGATAGAATAAAAGATAGCGGAGATACTATTCTTTCATTCCGATCAGATACAGGTGGTTTAATTGCTCCTGAATATGACAACAATCCATGGAATTATAAATTCACATGGAATCCTAGAAATGTTATTCTAGCAGGATATGGAACCGCCAAATATTTAGAAGAAGATCAAGTAAAATACATACCATATAATCAATTATTTAGCAGGATAGTAAAAACAACAATAAAAGGTATTGGTAATTTTGAGGCATATGCAAATCGTGATTCTCTAAAATATATAGATAAATACAACCTTAAAGGAATAAAAAGTATAATTAGAGGAACATTCAGAAGAGAGGGATTCTGTGAGGCATGGAACATATTTGTGCAACTTGGTATGACTGATGATTCATATGATATAATCAACAATGAGGAAATAACTTTGAGAGAATTTACCAATAAATTTCTTGCATACCACAAAACAGAAAGTGTTGAAAAAAAATTCAAACATTTTATTAAACGTTATACATTAAACAATATTTATAACAAATTCGAATGGCTAAATCTGTTTTCAGATAAAATTATTCCTTTTAAGAATGCAACACCTGCTGTGGTACTACAATGGTTACTACAGAATAAATGGAATTTAGAGGTAGATGACAAGGATATGATTGTTATGCAACATCAAATTATTTATCAACATAAAGAGACAATAAAAAAGTTAACTTCATGGATATCTGTAAATGGTAAAGATTCAGAGGATACAGCAATGGCAATGACTGTAGGAATGCCTCTGGCTATTGCAATAAAACTTTTAATGACTGGTAAAATTAAAATACATGGGGTACATATACCTACTATTCCTGAATTATATAAACCTATAATGAGAGAGTTAAGTAAAGAAGGTATAATGTTTAATGAACAAGTAACAAAAATAAGCTAACTAACAAAATCACTATCCCACGTAAATATTAATGAACAACTCAATATAATTGACCAGATATTATACCTAAAATATTTTATTTTAATCAATTGGTAAATGATTATATATTTGTATCGTGTTTTAGATTTAATCAACCTACAAAATATTATATGTTAAATATTTGAGCACAAAAACATAACTTAACCAAAACACTTGAATACACAACGTTACTTGTTACAGATACGTAATGCTAAATATTACAAAGATTATACATATAATATATATCGTTTTTAATTCTGGTTTCATATTAATTCCTAATAAATGGAATCTGATATTAGATAATGGGGTTGGTAATTTTACTTCTGAGAAACTATTACTAAAGTTAATTATATACCAAACAACCATCTATAGAACATTTTCTAATGTAAACGTAAGGAAGAGTTTATACAAGAAGTATGCTATAACAGATTCATTAATCTATTACAGATCAAAGAATCAATGTATATAATTGTATAAAATTATTATTCCAAATACAAATGTTTTATTTATAAAATGACACAAATGAAGAGAGATGCAGATATAATTAATCTTAGTTACGAAAAAAGAGTCAGACTGATTGAGTTATTATATGAGATAGAGGAGATTCTTCCGAAAAAACCAATACTAACACCAAAGGAGCGACGTGATATTTCATCTATGGGGATAAAAAGACAAATGTTTGCAGAAAATGTATTAAGCGTCTGCATTGAAGACAAAGACAGAATACCACATATTGATGATATTGAAGACTTAAATGAATCGTTATTAACTACTTTAACATATAAAGAGATAATAAAAAAAATGGAGTTCACGTCAAGAATTGTAAATGACCTTTACATACTAGAAGGAGCCAAAACAAGCAAAATAGCCAAAACCATTAAGAAAAAGCTAGAGAGTCTGACTATTATATACAGTAATATTGAATCGACATTAAGCAAAATACAGTAACCTCCCAAAAGGGAGGTTACCTCCCTATTTTATTGTATCTTTTACTAAATCTGCAGCATCATTAAGTGTAATTGCAGAATGAACTTCAAGCCCGGAATTTCTGATTATTTCAGCTCCTTCTTCAGCATTTGTTCCTTGTAATCGTACTATAACAGGTACATCAATTTTTCCTATTGCTTTGTATGCATCAGTAATTCCAGTTGCAACTCTGTCACATCTTACAATTCCTCCAAATATATTTACAAGTATTGCCTTCACATTTTTATCTTTCAGAATCAATCTAAAACCTGCCTCTACTGTTTTAGCATTAGCACCACCTCCAACGTCAAGAAAATTAGCGGGCTCACCTCCTGATAGTTTAATCATATCCATAGTTGCCATGGCCAGTCCTGCACCATTAACCATGCAACCAACATTTCCATCTAACTTTACAAAGTTAAGTCCGTGTACAGCTGCTTCACTTTCTGCCTTATCCTCTTCACTTAAATCTCTATACTCCTCTAAATCTGAATGTCGTATAAGTGCATTATCATCTAAAATAATCTTAGCATCAGCGGCGTATATTTTTTCATCAGATGTTTTTAATACCGGATTTATTTCAATCATTGAGGCATCACTTCCTGTATATGCATCATACAATTTTGTTACAAATTTTATCATTGCTTTGTATGCTTCTCCCGACAAGTTTAGGTTAAATGCTATACGTCTGGCCTGAAAAGACAGAACTCCTTCTCCTGATTTAATCTCCTCTTTAAATATCTTTTCAGGAGATTTCTCTGCAACATCTTCAATATCCATCCCCCCTTCAGATGAATACACTATAGTGTTAATTCCACTATTTCTATCCAGCAAAATACTCATATAGAATTCTTGTACTTCAGACTGCCCATCATAATAAACTCCTTGCTCGATAAGTAATTTCCTTACATCTTTACCTTCCGGCCCAGTTTGATGAGTAACAAGGTTCATTCCTAATATTGATTCTGAGAAAGTTTTTACCTCACCTAGAGACGCAGCTATCTTAACACCACCTCCTTTCCCCCTTCCTCCGGCATGAATTTGTGCCTTAACAGCAATTTTATCACACCCCGTTTCTTCATATATTTGCTTTGCTACATCAAGTGCCTCATCAACTGAAAAAGCTACATTCCCAACAGGCGTAGGCACACCATGTTTTCTAAGTAGTTCTTTTCCCTGATATTCGTGTATATTCATAACTGATTTTGGTATTAATAAGCTATTTTTGTATCTCCAAATTAACAAATGTCACTAAGATTATTATGCGTAAACTTAAAACATATGAATTGAACAGATTAAGTGTAGATGAGTTCAAAAAAACAGATAAAATTCCACTAATAATTGTACTTGACAATATCAGGAGCATGAACAATATAGGATCGTTTTTCAGAACAGCAGATGCCTTTAAGGTTCAAGAGATAATTCTTTGCGGAATTACAGCAACTCCGCCACATAAAGATATACACAAAACTGCACTTGGCGCCACCGATTCTGTTGACTGGAGATACTTTGAAAGGACAGAAGATGCTGTTTCTGAATTAAAGGAACAAGGGTATATAGTAGCCTCAATAGAACAAGTAGAGAATAGCGTAAGTATTAACGATATGAATATAACCAATCCTATTGCTGTAGTATTTGGCAATGAAGTAAAAGGTGTTGACCAAAACATTATAGACATGAGCGATACATGTATTGAAATTCCCCAATATGGGACTAAACACTCTTTAAATGTTTCGGTATGTGGTGGAGTAGTAATATGGGAAATCTTTAAAAAGATGTGCTTCTAACTCCTTTGTACACTATCACAAAAAATTAAACTGGCATATTTGGCTTTATCTGTACTTTTTTATGACTTAAAGCCAAATATACAATTTTTAAAATTGATTGTCCGTAATTACTCATAATTGGAATAAATTATTAACTTTGAATAAGTTTCAATATCCTTTTATGAATATATTTAGTTTTACAGCGCACTTTTCAAATGAAGAAGCTTGCAGAGAGCATTTTAAAGAAGAACGAGACAAGATC
>JAOARD010000047.1 GCA_025210735.1 Bacteroidales bacterium | reverse complement strand
TAAATTGATTGCTAAGCGTCACACAGGAGCTGTAACAGCATGGACTTCAGCTGAATTGACTCTTGCAAATGTAATGTTGGAGCGTAGAAAAGAGCTTTCAATGGAAGGACACAGATACTTTGATCTATTAAGAACAGGAACATCATTTAAGCCATTTGATTCAAGTGGAGATGAAGTTGGACAGATCAATGTTCCGAATGATAAGTTAGCATTCCCAATTCCAGAAGCGGAGATGGATGCAAACTCTAAGCTTACTAATCAGAATCCTGGATACTAAATCATAGATTTATATATATCAAAAAGCTGCCATTGTATGGTGGCTTTTTGTTTTATCATATATGATACATATATTTGAGTATTGTTAACCCAAAAATGTATTTGTTATGAAAAGATGTTTTAGCCTATCGGTTATCTTGTTTGTATCTTATTTTAGTATGCAAGCACAGCAAATAGTATATAATAATCAGAATATTGTTGATTTTGAATGGAAAAAAATTACCGAAAGAAACAATCCAAATGCACATTCCAGATGTGAAACCTGCTACCTGTTCCCTAATTTTGTAGAGGGTAATCTTGCTCTTAAGAATGGTAACAGACTTACTGTGAAGTTTAATTATAACATGTTTTATAATGAAGTAGAGCTAATAAGAAACTCTGATACATTATTTATTGCTAACAGATTTGATGTTGATAGTATTAATTTGGCGAATAAAGTATTCTTATATACACTTTATAAGAGTAAGGAGTTAGGTGTTGGTTCCGCCTTTGTTGAAAGACTATCAAACGGAAAAGTTAAATTACTACTAAACAAGAAAACAACATTCATTCCTTATAAACCAGCAGCACCATATACCTCAGAGGTAGATGCTCATTATGAGCAAAGTCAGAGCTATATGTTAAAAGATGGAAACAACGAAGCTGCAATTATTAAGAGTAAAAGTGACATCTACGAACTATACCCCGACAAAAAGAAGGAGATTAAGAAGTTTATGAAGAAGAACAGAGTTAGGTTTAGTAATCAGCAGAGTCTGGTTAAGTTGGCCAACTATCTCTCTTCATTAGCATAATATTTATAAAGCCATCCATGTGATGGCTTTTTTATTCCTAATACCCTCCTCTGAATATTAATTCATTTTTCCTTGACACTTAATTAGTTACTTTTAACATATCTTAATAGACAATTATCTATTTTTCCTTTTTTTGCACAATAAAAAGAGCGTTATTTATGGTCGGTACTAATTTAAAGTAAGCAGATGCAAAATAACAGCCCGCACTCTTTTCATATTCCGGTTATGGGAACCGGATATACTATTGATTCGCCTGTAAGGGTGGCTCAATATGGTATATCGTCTGTAATATCGCTTGTAGATGATATGCTTATAGAGAAGATGCGTAAATTTTATAGCGACAAATTTGAATTGCCTTTCCAGGAGATATCAGCAAAGGTTGAGGATTTCAGGGCTAAAAGGATTACATCATACCTTAATATGGTTGACGATATAGTTAACGAAAAACTTAATGAGGTAAAGCAATCGTTTGAGGAGACCGGATCTGAACTGGAGAAATATGTTAATATGTTACCGGATTTATCTTCAATAAAAGATAAGTTCAATAAATTTATTAAAGGATCAGGTAACAGAGATAGCGTTAAGCAGTGGATTAATGAGAACATCACCGGAGGTAGTATTGATGTAAATATAATGACGAAGCTTGATAAGCAGAATGACGCATCAAATGTTGAGATGAACGATGCTCATGCAGCCTTAAGAGGTTTTGCAAACAGTAATCTTTCATCGTCTGTTGTTCTGTCGGCAGGTATGAATCCATCGCTTTATGCATACATAGCAGGTTTTAGTGACTTTTATCCTAATAAAAACGGCGAAATAAAGAAGAAAGTCACCCTTAAGGTAAGTGATTACCGATCGGCATTAATTCAGGGCAAATACCTTGCAAAACGTGGTATCTGGGTATCTGAGTACAGGATTGAGAGCGGACTTAATTGCGGAGGACATGCTTTTGCTTCAGAAGGCTACCTTATAGGACCAATTCTACAAGAGTTTAAAGATAACAGAGAGGAGTTGGTTGATTCAACATTTAAACTACTTGCAGATACACTAAAAGAGAAAGATCTTGTTGTTCCTGATAATGCCCCGGAGGTACGTATATCTGCTCAGGGTGGTGTTGGAACATCAGAAGAACATACATTTCTGTTAGATAACTACAACCTTAACTCAATAGGATGGGGATCACCATTTCTTCTGGTACCAGAGGCTTCGGCAATTGATACAGATACTATAGAACTGCTTAAATCAGCTAAAGAGGAGGATCTTTATACAAGTGATGTATCGCCGCTTGGTGTTCCGTTTAATAATGTAATAAACAATACAAAGGATAATGACCGCGACAAAAGGATTGCAAAAGGCAAACCAGGTAGTGGATGTCCTAAAAGATATCTTGCACTCAATTCGGAGTACGAAGGAGAGACGCTATGTACAGCATCTCGCAAATATCAGAAACAGAAGATTGAAGATCTGAACCAAATGAATCTGAGCTCAGATGAGTACAAAAAGAGATACGATCAGATAACTGTTAAATCATGTATATGTGTTGGTTTAGGAACATCATCGCTTATTGCAAGTAGTCTTGATACAAAGATTGAGGGCAAAGAGGTTTCTGTATGTCCGGGGCCAAATATAGCCTACTTCGATAAAGAGGTTAAACTGACCAGGATGGTAGATCATATATATGGCAGAGATAATATTATTACTGACGATAACAGACCTAATATGTTTGTTAAGGAGTTGAATATGTATGTTGATCATCTTAAGAAAAAATTCTCAGAAGCAGCACTGCCACTTAACAGGAAAGATGTTAAATACTTTAAATCATTTAAAAGTAATTTGTTGCAGGGAATAGATTACTATAAGAACATGTTTAGTAGTGTTGGCGATAAATTATCATATGATCTTGACGATCTTGATGTTTTCAGAAATGAGATAGATAATATTACAGTATAAAAAAAGAGCCCGAAAGGGCTCTTCTTATATCTTTCTAATACCATCGTCACCAATGGTTATTACCTTCTGTTTATAAAGCCCACCTATTGCTTTCTTGAAATTCTTTTTACTCATCTCAAGCCTTTTGTAGATAACCTCTGCCGGGCTTTTGTCATTTAGTGCAAGATAACCACCTGACTTCTCAAGTTCGTCTAATACTTTCTGTGTAAAGGAGTCAATTTTGTCATAACCAGGCTTGTGTAATAAAAGGTCTATCTTCTCGTCCTCTCTCACTTTGTTTATATAAGCCTTGCGTTTGTCGCCCCTTCTTAATGTTTCAAATACCTGATTATTATAAATAATACCCCAGTGAGTACTGTTAATAATAGCTTTGTATCCAATATCGGTTTTGCTGCAAATCATAATGTCAACCTCGTCTCCCTCCTTATATTCCGGAGGCAGGTTATCCAAAAATCTATCAACCTTTGTTGATGCAGCAATACGGCTTGTCTCATTATCAAGATATATGTATACAAGATACCAGTTGTCCTGCTCAATCTTCATACGTTGTTCTCTGTGCGGAACAAACAGGTCTTTTACAAGCCCCCAGTCAAGAAAAGCACCGTATCTGTTAGATGCCACAGCCTTAAGAATAGCGAAGTCGCCAACCATTGCAAGAGGTTTCTCTGTTGTAGCAACAATTCTGTCTTCAGAATCCATATAAACAAATACCTCAAGGATGTTTCCGGGTACTGTATCTTCCGGTACATATCTTTTTGGCATAAGTATCTCACCATGTTCGCCACCATCAAGAAATACACCAAACGATACCTCTTTAACAACCTCAAGTTTGTTTAATTTTCCTATCTCTGCCATAAATTATAGTTTTTCCGTTCGGCGCAAAGGTAATTATCAATAACTATTTCTTACCATTAATATGAGCCTATTTATCAATTAAATATCATTTACGGTAAATTATTTGCAATATAAAAACAGTAATTGCATTGTAGCCAGAAAATAAAGAGTACTTTTGCGCATCTTTTTGAGAGATGTAACCCAAATAATCAATTTTTATGGAGGATATAAGGAACATAGCCATAATTGCTCACGTTGATCATGGAAAAACAACTATGGTTGATAGAATATTGCACCAGGCAAAACTTTTTCGTGATAATCAAGAAGTTGAGGATCTGATATTAGATTCAAACGACCTTGAGCGTGAGAGAGGGATCACAATTTTGTCAAAGAATGTATCTATTAGATATAAAGGAAAAAAGATTAACATTATTGATACCCCTGGTCACTCCGATTTTGGAGGAGAGGTAGAGCGTGTTCTGAATATGGCCGATGGCGTACTTCTGCTTGTTGATGCTTTTGAAGGACCTATGCCACAAACCAGATTTGTGTTACAGAAAGCTCTTGAATTAGGTCTTAAGCCAATTGTGGTTGTTAATAAGGTTGATAAACCAAACTGTAATCCTGAAGAGGTTCAGGAGGTGGTGTTTGAGCTTATGTTTAGCCTTGATGCTACAGAGGAGCAGTTAGAGTTTACTACAGTATACGGATCGAGTAAGCAAGGTTGGATGGGACCGGATTGGAAAAACCCAACTACAGACTTTACTCATCTGCTTGATACAATATTAGAGAATGTTGAAGCACCTGCTAAAAAAGAGGGAACGCTTCAGATGCAGATCAGCTCACTTGACTATTCAAGTTATATGGGACGTATTGCCGTTGGACGTGTATCAAGAGGTACTATAAAAGAGGGTATGCGTGTTGGTGTTGTTAAAGCCGACGGATCTGTTGTAAAATCGAACATTAAGGAGCTTTACCGTTTTGAGGGACTTGGTAAGGAACGTGTGAAGACAGAGATAGCTAGTGGTGAGATTGTTGCTGTTCTTGGTCTTGATGGTTTTGATATTGGCGATACAATTGCCGATGCAGAGAATCCGGAAGGACTTAAGCGTATATCTGTTGATGAGCCTACAATGAGTATGTTATTTACAATTAACAACTCACCATTCTTTGGTAAAGAGGGCGAATTTGTTACATCACGTCATCTTAGAGACAGACTATATAAAGAGACAGAGAAAAACCTTGCACTTAAGATTGTTGAGACAGACTCACCAGACAGACTACTTGTTTACGGACGTGGTATTATGCACCTTAGTGTACTTGTTGAGACAATGCGTCGTGAAGGATATGAGTTTCAGTTAGGTCAACCACAGGTTATTACAAAAGAGATTAATGGCGAGAAATGTGAGCCAATGGAGATCTTTACAGTAAGTGTACCAGAGGAGTTCTCAGGAAAGGTTATTGAGATAGCTACAAAACGTAAAGCAGACATTCTGAATATAGAGACTAAAAACGATAGAATATCGCTTGAGTTTACTATACCAGCTCGTGGATTGATAGGTATAACAAACCCAATACTTACAGCAACAGAGGGTGAGGCAGTAATGAGTCACCGCTTTAAGAGTTATGACCCATGGCGTGGTGAGATAAACAAAAACCGTAATGGTGCACTTATAGCACTTGAGACAGGTACAGCAATAGCCTACTCAATTGATAAGCTACAGGACAGAGGTAAGTTCTTTGTAGAGCCAAATGACGAGATATATGAAGGTATGGTTGTTGGAGAGAATACCCGTCAGGACGATATTGTTGTGAATCTTACAAAATCTAAGAAACTAAGTAACGTACGTTCTTCTGGTAGCGATGACAAAGCTGTACTTGTACCAGCAATTAAATTCTCGTTAGAGGAGTGTATGGAGTATATCAGAGAGGATGAATACATTGAGGTTACACCTAAGAGTATCCGTCTGCGTAAGATTCTTCTTAATGAGCACGACAGAAAAAGAGTAAAGAAGCAATAAAATACGATAGGAACTTTTATAATTTAAAGCAGGGGTATCTGAATTAGCAGATACCCCTGCTTGTGTAATATAGTTTGCTCTAATCCTTAATTTCCTTTTGCTGATTATTGTAAAACATAGCATATATGGTTGAGCATTACATAAATAATTACTGTATATTTGGTTGTATTCTAAAAATAAAACTATGAACGCAATAAAGAGAACACTGAAAGAATCTGCCATAGCACGCTGGGTGGTCCTTATACTGGTAGGTTTTGTTCTGTCAACCAACTACTATTTCTTCGATGCCTTCTCTACGCTTAAAAGTGAGTTAATGGCCCATTTTGAGTTTACAAACACACATTATGGATTGTTTGTATCGTTCTACTCGGTGCCAAATACAATCTTGTTAATGGCTGTATTAGGAGGTATTATACTCGACAGGCTTGGCATAAGGCGTACAGGATTTACATTTGTATTTTTTATGGCGTTTGGAGGTGTTCTTACAGCATACGGATCAACAGAGTACTATTCAAACGGAGGTATTGGTTACGGATTAATGAGTTCATTTCTGCCAAGCTATTCGCCTGAGTTAAAAATGATGCTACTGGGGCGTTTCTTCTACGGATTGGGTGCCGAAACCAGTATTGTTGTTGTAAGTAAGATTCTGGTAAAATGGTTTAAAGGAAAGAATCTGGCTCTTGCATTTGGTCTTAAGGTTGGTTTCGGACGTTTAGGAACATTTGCTGCAATGCAACTATCGCCGGTAATAAATGAGAACTGCGGAATAAGTACGGCATTCTGGTTTGGTGGTGTTCTTGTATGCTTGGCACTGTTGGTATTTATGATATATATGTTAATGGATGTAAAATACGACAGAGAGGTTAAAGCAGATAAAGAGGTTGCTTCAGAGGCTGATAGATTTAAACTTTCTGATATTGTAAAACTACTTCAAAACAGAGCATACTTGTTTATTGTATTGTTGTGTGTTACATTCTATTCAGCAGTATTCCCGTTTATAGCATTTGCTCCTGATATGTTGTCAAATAAGTATGGTTTTGATACTGTTACAAGCGGACAGATAACATCGTTATTGCCAATAGCTACTGCAATATTTACACCGTTATTTGGTATATTGATAGATAGATTAGGACGAAGTGCATCGGCTATGATTTTTGGATCGTTAGTTCTTTTCCTTGTACATCTCTCTTTTGCTTTAACCAATATCACACCTTATGTACCTCTGATAATGTTAGGTATTGTGTTCTCTCTTGTTCCGGCAGCTTTATGGCCAACAATGGTAAAGCTTGTTGATGAGAAACGTATTGGTACAGCATACGGACTTACATACTCAATTCAGAACCTTGGTTTGTGGGCATTCCCTCTGCTTACAGGAGTAATGCTTGATTATACAAACCCGGGAAAACCTGATGTACTTAACTATACACCAACAATGCTTATGTTTGCATTCCTTGGTTTAGTGGGACTGTTTTTTGCAATAATGCTTAAGTATACCGATAAAAAACGTGGTTTTGGTGTAGAACTGCCACTTAATAAGAAATAGAGTTAATTTGTAAATAGCATAATTAATAATCCCGGTTTGTTTACCGGGATTATTCTTTTTTATACCAGCCTCAACTGCTTATATACCGATTGATGCAATAAAGTTTACAGAATAAAATATTATATTTACTAAAGCCAAATTAAAATCTATGATTAACACCTCTTTATATACTATTGATGTAGTATATTGTAGAGAACAACAGAGATGAAACGAAGCAAGAGAATGGTCATTCACACACACGAGGATGATTATAAATGCGAGTTCCATCTGACAAATGAAAACAAATATAAACAGATGAAAATGAAGTATAAAAATCTGCGAGTTACCCTGATAACATTTGTTGGTTTTATTCTGTTTTATATTCTGTACGAATACTTTTTTAAGGATATTAATGGTTTCTTTAGAACTATATTTCTTGATGAACTGGCATTTGTACTTACATATCTTATTGTAGCTATACCAATGTTTGTAGCTGTAGGATTAAATGTTAAGTTCAAGAATATTATAAGTAGCCTTGGACTTAATACCAATATGCCGAATGCATTTTTTCTATCGCTATTCTTTACAGTGCCAATGTTTATAGGTTATGCCTTTGTATTTGATTTTAATGCAGAGATAACCATGAGTAGCTTATTTGTAAGCTCGGTTTGCGCTGGTTTTTTCGAGGAGTTATACTACAGAGGATATCTGTTCGGGCAACTGTATCGGAACACAAAACTTGGTTTTATACCATCGGTAATAGTTGGAGCAATAATATTTGGTCTTTTGCATCTATATCAGGGAAATGATTTCTTAAGTTCACTGTCTGTTTTTCTGGTAACCTTTGCCGGAGGGGTTATGTTTGCATGGTTATACGCAGAGTGGCGTTTTAATATCTGGGTTCCGGTATTTTTACATATGTTAATGAATATGTCGTGGATGCTCTTCTCTGCAGCAGAAACAGCGGCAGGAAATATGTATGCCAATATATTCCGGTTTATTACAATAGCTCTGGCAATATCATTTACAATATTCTATAAACTAAAGAGTGGGTATAAGTTAGAGATAAACAGACGTACGCTTATTATAAAGAGAGATCAGGAAAAGGCATAAAATATTGTTATTTAATACTATTCAGATAGCTAATGGTATTAGCAGTAAAATTTATTGGTAATTAATGTGTGATTTGCTTAATAGTTAATACTTTTGGGGATTAAAATAAAATCGGGAGCCATAACAGGCTTTTAACATAAAAAAATTAATAATAATCATGGGAAGAGCATTTGAATATCGCAGAGCAGCAAAAGAGAAGCGATGGGACAAGATGTCGAAATTATTTCCAAAATTAGGAAAAGCAATAACATTAGCAGCAAAAGAGGGTGGTCCTGATCCTGAAATGAATGCTAAATTGCGTTTGGCTATTCAGACTGCGAAATCTCAGAACATGCCAAAAGATAATATTGACGCAGCTGTTAAGAGAGCAGCCGGTAAAGATGCTGAGAATTTTACGGAGGTTAACTATGAGGGTAAAGGCCCACACGGTGTGTTGATATTTGTTGAGTGTGCTTCTGACAACACAACACGTACTGTTGCAAACGTAAAATCGTATTTTAACAAAGCCGGAGGGTCATTGGTTCCAACAGGATCTTTAGAGTTTATGTTTAACAGAAAAGCTGTTGTTGAGTTTACAAAGGCTGAAGGAATGGATGTTGAAGAGCTTGAATTAGAGCTTATTGATGCCGGGCTTGAGGAGATTGAAGAGAACGAGGGTGTTATTACAATATATGCAGATTATACAAACTTTGGTACCCTTACAAAGGCTATTGAGGAGCTTAACATAGAGGTGACAAAGGCAAATCTTCAGCGTATACCTACATCACCCGTAGAGTTTACAGAAGAACAACTTGTTGATATTGAGAAGATGCTTGATAAGATTGAGGACGATGATGATATTCAGGCAGTATATACAAATATTGCATAATATTTAATTCAATTATATAATCTGTCTGCTGATACAGAGTGTCAGCAGACATTTTTTTTACTATAGATATTAATCCGGGGCTAAAATATACTTAGCTTTAGGATATTATAAAACAGTTGCCATTAGATGAAACGTGCATGAGAATGATTATTGTGCGAGTTCTATCTGGTAATTAAGAAACAATTATAAGCAGATGAAACGAAGCATGAGTAAGGGCTTTTCTCACACACGGGAATGACTAAATTATGCGAGTTCCATATGACCTTTAAAAAACAAATTTAGACATATGAAATTCAGTGATTACTCTTTTGCACCAGAGATACATAAAAGTATTGACAGATTAGGGTTTGTAAAACCTACAGATATCCAGTATAAATCTATACACCCTATAATGCGTGGCGAAGATGTATTGGCAATTGCGCAGACAGGTACAGGAAAAACTGCTGCATTTGCATTACCTGTGGTTAATCATCTGCATAGCAGAAAACAGGGGGCACGAAGACCAGATGGTATTAAATGTGTTGTAATGGTTCCAACACGTGAACTTGCAGTTCAGATAACTGATGTTTTTAATGAGATAAGCAAGAATACCCTTGTTAAACCTTTCTGTGTTTTTGGTGGTGTTGAGCAGGATAGTCAGATATCTGCACTTCAGGATGGTGTTGATATACTTGTTGCAACTCCCGGACGTCTGTTTGATCTTGTTAGTCAGGGATACCTTAAACTACACAGAGTAGAGACTCTTATCCTTGACGAGGCTGATAAGATGCTTGATCTTGGTTTTATAAAAGATATTAAAGACCTGATGAAATTCCTGCCAAAAAAACGTCAGACGCTATTCTTTTCGGCAACAATAAATAAAAAAATTAAGGAGCTTGCATACTCACTTGTAAAGAACGCTATTCGTATTCAGATTTCGCCAAAAGATCCGGTATCAAAGAATGTAAACCACTCGGTTTGTTATGTTGATATGGACGATAAAAGATTCTTTCTGGAGCGATTGGTTGAGGAGAATCCTGAGAGTAAAATATTGGTTTTTGTTCGTACCAAGGTAAGAGCAGAGAGGGTTCAGAAAGCTATGGAGCGTGTGAATATAAACTCATTAACAATACATGGCGATAAAGGACAGAAAGACAGACTTAAGGTACTTGAATCCTTTAAAAAAGGAGAGGTTAAAATGTTAATAGCAACAGATGTCTCGGCACGTGGAATTGATATTCCGGGGGTTGATTATGTTGTTAACTATGACCTGCCTGAACAAGCCGATAATTATGTACACCGTGTTGGACGTACCGGTAGAGGACGTAATAAAGGAATAGCAGTGTCGTTTTGTAGCACAGAGGAGCGTGAACTGTTAGCTCAGATAGAGAAATATACCAATAATAAGATTGCAGTTATTGAGATTGATAAAAAGGACTATTCTGAGACAATAGACTTCTCAATGGATGCTTCTTCTGACTGGAAAACACTGCTTAGAGAAGCTGAAGAGGATGATAAGAAGAGCAAGGTGAAGAAACCGGCAAAGAAATCATCAAAGAAAGGTGGAAAAGGTAGTAAGAGGCGTTAACTGTTAAAAAGATTGAGTTTACCTGTTAGTATCTTTTTGGCTTAAAACAATATTGTGTATTGTTTATTAATGTTTTAGATGGTATATTTAGTATGCTATTAAGGCGTATTAAATGATATTAGAGAAACGTACATTACCACCAAGCATAAAAGAGATAACAGGTGTAATTCTTTTTGGATTTGTATTTATTAATACATGGGGATACATTGTGTTTACCATGATTATGGATATCCCGTTTGTTGATCTTATATTCAGCTACTGGTCATTTCTGTTTCTTATTCCGGTAGCTCAGGGATTAATACTTGCTTCACTATTTCGTAATGCGCAACTTGTTTATATCTCTCCTCTTAAAGAGTATAGTTCTGTAGAGAGTGTATCAATATTATTATGTAATGCAGGTTACTGTTGTAAATCAGATGATGATAACGGAATACTTGTATATGATACATGTGAACTATGGCGAAAACCTTTCTTCTTTCTTCGTAAAAAAATAGTTGTTACCGTTGTTGATAACTATGTGATACTCCACGGAAAAGAAAAAGCGATAAATAGTCTGGAATTATTGCTTAGTTACTCTGTAATTTGTTAATTATTCACTTTATTTGTCCTGTCTTAGGACAATTTTTATGTTGTATAGCCTCTTGTAATATGTTGAGCGGTATATTTTGAAATACTTACATGTCTTAATTTTGCACAAAATCATTGTTGTATATGGAAGATCATAACAGAATAATAGAGGAATCTTTTGTACGTAGCAGAAGGCTGGGAGTGGATATTAAGAAGGAGAGACCTAACAGATTATTGTCGGCTGATGAATTAGACGACAGATTACTTCAGAATAAGCAGTTGATGAGCATATCAACGCCTTTTCTTAAGAACCTGCATCACTATTTGCGAGGTACAGGTTCTGTAATGATTCTTACTGATGATGAAGGTTGTATATTGAGTATATATGGCGATGATTCTATAAAAGGAAAAGCTACAGAGATAAATGTAGAGGTTGGCTCGTTTATGAATGAAGCGAGTGCCGGAACAAATGCTATTGCATCGTGTCTGGTTGAGGATAGACCTGTGCAGATAACCGGTGACGATAACTATCTTGACATATTTAAAAACTGGACCTGTTCGTCTATGCCAATTCATAATGCATTTGGCAATATAATTGGGTCGTTTAGCCTTATTGGCGAGAAACGTGATTTGCATCCGCATACACTTGGTATTGCAATATCTACAGCAAAATTTATTGAAGACAGACTTGAGACTATAAAGTATCATCGCGAGACTGAGGATGCCTATATGTATGTTAATACTATTATTAACACATTCTCGTTTGGTATTCTTGCACTTGATATTGAGGGTAAAATTCAGCGTGCAAACCTGTCATCGGGCAGACTGCTTAAGACAGATAGCAAAGAGCTTATTGGTAAATCTATTTCAGGGTTTATACCAGACTATAAAACAATACTAAAGGTTGTTAGAGCAAAAACCTTTATCCGCGATGAGGAGGTTGAGTTTAAGGTAGCCGGAAAGAAAGAGAGATTTATTATTAACTCACATCCGCTATACGATTCAGAACAGAAACTTATAGGTATACTTTTGTCGTTCAGAGAGTTTAAGCGTATTATGAACCTTGTTCATAAGTACTCTGGTATGACTGCCCGATATACCTTTAAGGATATTATTCATAAGAGTCAGCAGATGCAGCGCATAATACAGTATGCAAAGATTGTTGCAGCCAGCCCGTCTACTATTCTTATTAATGGTGATAGTGGTACCGGAAAAGAGGTTATTGCACAATCAATACATAACGGAAGTAAGCGTTCTGAACATGCTTTTGTTGCAATAAACTGTGGTGCAATACCAGAAAACCTGATAGAGAGTGAGTTGTTTGGTTATGAAGACGGAGCCTTTACCGGAGCCAAGAAAGGCGGTCATCCGGGTAAGTTTGAGCTTGCCAATGGTGGTACAATATTCCTTGATGAGATAGGAGAGATGCATATGGATATGCAGGTTAAATTGTTAAGAACACTTCAGGAGGGTGAGGTAACCCGTGTTGGAGGAGAGAAGACAATACCTGTTGATGTTCGTATTATTGCTGCAACAAACCGTAATTTGCGCGAACTTGTTGATGAAGGAAAATTCCGTCTCGATCTATATTATCGTTTAAGTGTAATTCCTATTGAGTTACCTCCGTTAAAAGAGCGCAGAGAGGATATCCCATCGCTTCTTAAGTTCTTCCTGAATCGTAAATCAATAAAACTTAACAGAGATATTCCGGTAATAAATCATAAGCTCTATAACGATATAATGGAACATGATTGGCCGGGTAATATTAGAGAGTTAGAGAACTTTGTTGAGAAGATTGTAAACTTTGATGGTAATGTAGAACTTGAGCCAGACAGGTATATGCAGAAAGGTGCAGAGCCTGTTCAGATACCTCAGTATGGTGTTCCTGTAAGCGAAAGCCAGGAGATTCTTACACTTAAGGAATTAGAGAAGAGAGCAATAAAACAGGCTATTGATCAACTGGGCAATAACCTGTCAAAGGTGGCAAAATCGCTTGGTATAAGCCGTAATACGCTATACGAAAAACTGAGACGTTATGGTATAAGTCCGCGCTAAAAGTCAGACTCTTTTAGCGCTTCATATAACTTCTCCCGTCCAAGTTCAATCATCTCAGCCGATTTGTGAAAATCGAGCGTGCTACATGCATTTCTTGGGATTTTAATTATCAGGTCGGGAGGAGTCTCTTTTACATGATAGTGTGATATCTGCTCCTGCATAAGATCAAACATCTCAGACATAAGGCGCAACATGCCAATCTTCTGATTGCTGCGTTTTCTGCGTAGTTTGTTCTCAGCAAAGTTCTCCCATGTTTTAACAAAACCATCTAACCTGCTGTGCAGTCTGCTGTTTGGCTCCTTCTTCTTTGGTTTATAATCCGGATTCCATGTGTTAAGATCTACAGCAACAATTCTTTCACCATTCTTGCGTATCGGACGATTTATAGGCATAGGATTAATCAAACCTCCGTCGTATAGTTCGGCACTACCTTTTATATGTGGTGTAAGCATGCCCGGAATAGCTATTGAGGCTCTTATGGCGTCATACATACTTCCGGAATCAATAACAACCTCTCTTCTGTTCATAATATCGGTAGCTATGGCAGAGTAAGGGATATTCAGATCCTCAATATCTCTGTCAGGAATAATCCTTTTTAACTCTCTGAACAACCTACGTCCGTTAATAAAGCCTCTGGAGTCAAATGTAAAATCCATAAGCATAAGTATATCCTTTTTAGAGAGATCAAATAACCACTCTTTGTAGGTGTCTAACTCGTTGCAGGCATAAAATGCTCCAATTACCGATCCTATTGATGTTCCGGCAACACTTGTAATGTTGTATCCTAATTTTTCAAGTTCCTCAATAACGCCAATATGGGCAATGCCTCTTGCTCCTCCGCTTGAAAGAACAAGAGCTATATCTTTGTTTTTACTATTTTCCTGAGGTAAGTTTTTCGATGTCATATCCGGTAGGGTTTTGGAATACTCTTAATTTAAACAGAGGAAGAACAGCAATAATATGATCAAAAATATCGGCCTGTATTGCCTCATATTGAGCCCAACGCTGATCTTTACTAAATACATATATCTCTATTGGCATACCTCTCTCTGTAGGTTTTAACTGTCTAACAAGAAAGGTCATATCCTCATTAATCATAGGGTGTCTGTCAAGAAACGATTCAAGATACTTTCTGAACAGACCAATATTTGTATGATTATTTGTTGTACTCTCTGTATCTATAGGGTTATCAGGTGTATCCAGATTGTTAATAAACTCGCATTTTGTAATCTTAGATTTGATATCATCAATAATATCTGACGAACAGAAAACAATACTGTTCATATCAATATTAATGGCACGCTTAATTCGCCTTCCGCCACTCTCTTCCATACCAACCCAGTTCTGGAAAGAGTTTGATATAAGAGCATATGTAGGTATTGTACTTATTGTCATATCCCAGTTTTGTACCTTAACGGTATTTAGTGTAATATCAAGTACAGTACCATCTGCATTGTGCGATGGCATACTTATCCAATCGCCAATTTTAACCATGTTGTTTGATGATAACTGAACAGATGCAGTTAACCCTAACAGTGTATCTTTAAACACCAACAGAAGCACCGCTGCCATAGCACCTAATCCGGTTAGTAATTTACCTATAGATTTATCGAATCCAATTGATATTGCAAACAGTATAGCTATAAAATAGACAAATATCTTGGCTAATTGCAGATAACCTTTTATAGGTTTTTTTTGCGATACTGAATAACTCTCAGCAATATCTCCTGCTACATCAATTACAGAGTTTATAACCAGAGTAACAATAATAATTCCTGTAATCTCAAGAATGTTCTGTATTGTGTTAGCAGTATCCGGAAAACTCTCTGAAAGCAGAATGTGAGTAAAGTAATAAATCACAAAAATTGGAGCAAGGTGTGCCAATCTGTTAAACACTTTCTTGTTTAGCAGGGTATCGTCCCATGTATTTTTGGTTCTTGATACTATTCTTCTTATAACCTTTAAAAGAAGCTTCTTAGATATTGTATCGCTTAACCATGCAATAAGAGCAATAAAAACTATAATAATAGCTGTTCTTGTAAAAGGTATGTATGTTTCTGAGATGTTTGCCCATTTTATAACCCCTTCGAGCCATTCTAAAATGTTACTGTTCATAGAATTGTTTTTTATTGTTTGTGATATAACAAAAATATGTATTATTTGATTAAAAATGGTATTAATAAGTTTTGCATTCTTTTAGCTCACTATAAAATATATTAACTTAAAGCCGGTATTATTGTTAATAACCTAAAAGATCTGTTTATGGGAATGAGCGCTAACAAGTTTGGAACGGCACCGGTTTTCTTTACTGCAATATCAACAATTCTTGGTGCAATCCTCTTTCTACGTTTTGGATTTGCCGTGGGAACTGTTGGTTTCTGGGGTGTTATATTTATTATTCTGCTTGGGCACCTTGTTACTATACCTACAGCATTGGCAATATCTGAACTTGCAACCAATAAACGTGTAGAGGGTGGAGGTGAGTACTTTATTATTTCCCGCTCATTCGGATTAAACATTGGCGCTACAATTGGAGTTGCTCTTTTTCTTTCGCAGGCAATTAGTGTTGCCTTTTATGTTATTGCCTTTACGGAGTCATTTGAACCTCTTTTTACATTAATAAAAGAGAAGTATGATGTTGATCTTCCGCGTCAGGTTATAAGTATACCATCAATGGCATTACTGTCGTTACTTATATTGCGCAAAGGAGCAAATGTTGGAGTAAAGGCTCTGTATATAGTTGTTGTAATACTATTTGTATCGCTTGCGCTGTTTATGTTTGGTACAACAGACTACGCAGAGTATAACTCAACCAATATTTTTACAGACCAATTCAGAAACGGGAAGCAGTTTTTTTATGTATTTGCAATAATATTTCCGGCTTTTACAGGAATGACCGCCGGAGTAGGTCTGTCGGGCGATCTTAAGAACCCATCAAAATCAATTCCTATAGGAACTGTTGCAGCCACTATATCGGGTCTTATTATATACTGTTTTATTGCTTATAAACTTACCACTTCGGCCGATGTTGACAGCCTGCTTAACCGTCAGTTGGTTATGGGCGATATTGCCATTGGAGGCTGGATAATCATACCAATCGGACTTGCAGCATCAACAATATCGTCTGCTATAGGATCGTTTATGGTAGCACCGCGAACTTTACAAGCTCTTGCTATGGATATGGCTTTTCCTACTGCAAAAATGAACAGATGGATTAAGAGGTCACGTAAAAAGGATAATGAACCATATAATGCCTCTGTAATAACCTGTATTATTGCTTTTGTTTTTGTGGCAATGGGTAATGTAAACAGCGTAGCTCTGGTTATATCAATGTTCTTTATGGTAACCTATGGCTCTTTGTGTCTGATATCGTTTCTTAACCACTTTGGGTCATCACCATCATACAGGCCATCGTTTAAATCAAGGTGGTATATATCTCTGGTAGGGTTTGTGGTATCGTTGTGGGTAATGTTTAAGATAGATACATTTTATGCCCTTATGGCATTTGTGGTTATGATTATAATATATTTCTATCTGAAAAGTTATCACAAGTCGCGTAAAGGATTTGAATCAATATTCCTGAATGCAATATTTCAGTTGAGCAGAGATATCAGGGTATATCTTCAGGGAAACAAGAGCAATAGTAAGAACATAGGAAAGGAGTGGAGACCAAGTGCCGTTTGTGTATCAGAAAGTAAGGGTGATGTTAACCATGCAGTTAATATGTTAAACTGGATATCGTTTAAATATGGATTTGGTACATATCTGCACTACATTAACGGATATTATTCAAAATCTACAACCGATGAGGCTAACCAACAGCTTAATGAGCTGATAACCTCATTTAATAAGGTTGATAATCATGTTTATATTGATACTATAATATCGCCATCCTACACAGCTGCAATATCGCAGGCACTACAGATACCTGGTATTGCCGGAATGCCTAATAATATGATGCTTTTTGAGCTTGTTAATAACGATGCTACTATGAGCAGACGTATTGTAGAGAACATACCACTGGTAAATGCAGGCGATTTTGATATATGTGTATTATCAACAGATGGCTCAGAGATAGATTACACGAAAGAGATACATGTCTGGATAAAATCTTATGATACAGATAATGCTAACCTGCTTATACTATTAAGCTTTATAATATTGGGACATCCGGACTGGAAACGTAGTGCAATACGTATATTCGAGATATGTAAAGAGGGTGAATCGGTGCAGACAAAACAGTCGTTAAATGAATTGGTAACAAACGGACGATTACCTATTACAACATCAAATATTGAGATTATTGAACAGAATGAGAATGTATCGTCCAGATCTATAATAAATGAGAGATCGTCTGAAGCCGGTATGGTACTTGTAGGTTTTAGAACAGAGATTGTTAAGCATAGCGGAACAGAGGTGTTTACAGGGTACGAATCGTTAGGAAACATACTGTTTGTAAACTCTCATTCGCAAAAAGTTATTGAATAGATATGATAATAAACCACATTATTAACTTGTTATTATAGATAGGAGCATAAGAAAACTATCACTTGTGTTTATCTATTATGGCAAATAAAAGCAAATTCAGAAAGGTTTAACAGATATGATTAGAATATTATTGGCATTAATGCTGCTTTTGGCATCGGTTAATATCTCAGGACAGGACTATTATAGCTATTTTACAGATAATGGCTTAAGGGTTAATATGCTCTTTAGAGGAGATATTAACAAGCAACAGATAGCACAACGAACGTATGTTAAAGATCCGTATTATTCCGGCCCCAGAAGATCGCACTATCGAGATAGCGAGTTGGGCGAATATCGTATTGTAATAAGAGATATTAATACCGATAAGGTGGTATATTCAAAAGGATTCTGTACACTGTTTGAGGAGTATATAACAACAGAACAGGGTAAAATAAAGTCTGGCGATTTTCAGGAGAGTATTAATGTGCCATTCCCTGAAAAGAGTGTAAAGATAGATATAGAACACAGAGATAGCCTTGGCAGATTTACATTGCTTGATAGTGATGTTTTTGATCCTGCTAAGACAAAACATACCGATTTTAAAGAGAGTTTGTGGTCTGAACGTATTCACGGAACCAGAGATTACAGAGAGGCATATGATCTTGTAATTATGGCCGATGGTTATATTGCTGATGAGAGAGATAAGTTTATAAAGGATGCAAAAAAACAGGTTGAGTATATTTTTAAGACAGAACCTTTTAAAGGGCTTAAAGATTATATAAATATCTGGCTTGTGTTTGCTCCATCAATTGATTCTGGTATTGATCAGCCACATATAGAACAATATAAAAATACTGAGCTTGGAACACAATTTAGCCTGTTTGGTGTTGACAGATATGTTGGAACATATGATTATTGGCGTATGGGCTATGTTGGTGCTCACGTTCCGGGCGATGGTTGGATTGTATTAGCCAATACAAGTATTTATGGCGGTGGAGGAATATATAACCACTATGCAATTACAGTTGCAGATCATGGTGCATCAGGATTTGTATTGGTGCATGAGATGGGACACTCTGTTGCAGGATTGGCTGATGAGTATTACAACTCTGTGGTTGCGTATGATGACTTTTTTAGCGATAAATATGAGCCATGGCAGGCAAATATAACTAACATGATAAACTTTGAGAGTAAATGGAAAAGCATGATTGATGTTGATGTTCCGGTACCAACACCTGATGTTAATAAGTACAGAGATTGTGTTGGTGTATTTGAAGGAGCAGGATACTCAGCAAAAGGAATGTACAGACCTTACCATAACTGTATAATGAAGAGTCATAGTGCAAAAGGATTCTGTCCGGTTTGCCAGAAGGCCATAAGAGAAACCATAATGAGTTATACAAATACAGATAAAGAGTAACACCAATTATTAAGAGTATAATGCAAAAAAAGGCTGTTAGAACATAATGTTTCTTACAGCCTTTTATTATTATTGTTGTTGTTACTGTTAGCTTTCAGTCTCTTTTATCTTCTTAAATCCGGCATTTACACCATGAACTAACGATGCACTAAAACCTTCATGCTCCATAGAGTTAAGACTTGATATTGTAACGCCCATAGGTGTAGTTACTCTGTCAATCTCCTCTTCTGGGTGTGTTCCGTTACTCTTTATAAGTTCTGCGGCTCCCTGCATTATCTGTGCTGCAATTTTGTGCGATAGAGCAGAAGAGAAACCAATCTCAATACCTGCCTGTGCCGTTGCGCGCATAAATCTTAATGCAAAAGCAATACCACACGATGCAAGAACTGTTGCTGCCGGCATTTGCGACTCCGGAACAACAAACGATTCGCCTAACTGGTCGAAAATTTCTTTCATTACACCCTCGTACTCAGCAGATTTTTCTGAAACCGAAATGGCAGTCATACTCTGGCACACAGAAAGTGCAGTATTTGGCATTACACGTACAACTGGTATATCAGGTAATATATCCTCAATCTCTTTAAGTTTAATACCTGAAACCACCGATGCAATAACATGTTTTCCTTTTACAAAACTCTCTTTAAGACTATTTATCAGATCTATTGCAACATATGGTTTTACTGCAATAAAAACAATATCAGACTCCTTAATTGCGCTGTGGTTATCGGTTGTTATATTAACACCTAACTCATCCTTTAAACCAGTAAGCAGATCGGTACTAATATTTGTTATTGTAAGATTTTCAGGATCTATAATCCCTTTTGTAACCATTCCGCGTGCAATTGATGAACCAAGGTTTCCGGCACCTATAATTGCAATCTTTTTATTTATCATTGTTACTCTCTTTATAAATATTCAGATACAAAGTAACATCATTTTTATATGATAAATTATTATTGCAGATTATAAGTACAGTATATATTATGTATAGATGTTTACTATTGATAAGAAATATTTTTTGGCATGTAAATTGATATTTTCAGTTGATTTAATTAATAATTGTAGGATAACATAATTAATTGTTATTTTGTAAGAGCCTATATTTTTTAACCTTAACTATGAGAACAATGAATAAATTAAAGAGAATATCTACATTATTAATATTGATATCTGCGGTTATGTTTATAACCTCATGTAAGAAATCAATATTAAGTGATATGGTTATTACAGACCCTTCTATTGTGAAGGTTGCTGTTAAGATATACCAGAACGAGAAAGCTGAGAAAGAGGTAGCTGTTGTATTACGCGATGGCAATAATCATACAATTGATCTTAAAAACGGATCGGTAGTAATAAATGGTAGAGTAGCTGCATTTCAACATACCAAAATTAATCCTACACTTGAGAGAGGATATGTGTTAACACCATTTGATTATGAGGACTCATTTTATGTGTTGATAAACCTTAACGATGATGATAGTTACTCTTTTTCTGTTGATGCGCAGAATGGTTTTCCCGGATTCTACAGAGACGAACCACTTTCCGGTTCTGAACTATATTATGATGGAAACTATGTAAACAAGGACTTTTATATCTACAATAAGTATTTTATGAAGGATAGGGTACATATTGTATACAGGATATTGAAACCAAAATCATAAAGAAAAAGCGACTCAAGGTCGCTTTTTTTTATATGTTACGTTGTCTTACTGCTTCGTAAATAAGTACCGATGCTGCTGCCGATACATTGAGTGATTCAATGTTTCCGTATATCGGTATTTTAACCATTTTGTCAGTTATTCTTAATATATCTGATGAAATTCCAGACTCCTCAGATCCCATAATTATAGCTGTAGGCACAACCATATCTGTATTATAGTAATTGTCTGTAGCTTTTTCTGTTGCAGCAACAAGCTGTATGCCCGAATCTTTAAGAAAACGAAGAGTCTTGTTCAAATTGTTAGTTCTGCAAACCTTAATGTGATGTAGTGCACCAGCCGATGTTTTTACAGCATCAGCATTTATCTGTGCAGCACCTTTTTCTGGTATTATTATAGCATCAACACCAGCACACTCTGCTGAACGCGTAATTGCACCAAAGTTTCTAACATCAGAAACCTTGTCAAGTACCATTATAAGAGGAGTTTTACCATCCTCATACAGCATTGGTATAACATCTTCCGGGTTATGAAAACTTACAGGAGATATAAAAGCAACTACTCCCTGATGGTTTTTACGTGTAACCCTGTTTATTCTCTCAACAGGAACATACTGAACAGGTATCTGCAGAGCCTTAACCTCTTCTAATAACTCTGCAATAAGCTCACCTTGCAGACCTTTCTTAATTAATATCTTATCAATCTCTTTATCTGAGCGTATTGCTTCAATAACGGCTCTGATACCAAACAGGAAATCCTTGCTCATATGTTATATTTTTATCAGGCTGCAAAGGTAACTGTTTTTTGCACTTCTCAAATCCAATAACTTATAAATTAATATATAGTATCTGATGATATCAGATAAAAACAAAACCGGACTCCTCTAATCTGATTATTAGAGTGTGTCCGGTTCTGAAATTATGGAAGAATTTTCATCTTAACTATCATGTAAGACAGTCAAGAAAAAGTCATTTAAGCAGAGTTGTGTTGCAATATCTTTTTTGATATAACAGGATGTAGTGCAGGGAACCCCCGAGGATAAATCATGGAAAAATAGTTGCACTACCCTGTTTATATCATCACCATCATCAACTATCAAAAAAATATCGCTATTATGCCGAAACTATTATTAAACTATAACACGGAGTCTGTATTTAATACATCCTCAAAGCTCTGCTTTAATAACTCATTATTGTTAACCTTTAATTCATTATCTCTTTTCAGAAGTCTGCAAATATTACTCTTCATCTTTTCAAGGTTGTTATCCTCTATAAATCTGAAAAGCGATTCGGTGAACTTTTTCGTTTTTATCACCTCTTTTGAGATCTCCTGATTAAAACTGTCACATATTGTACTATGAATCTTTATTAAATTCTGAACCGATAATTTTGTTATCTCCTCAAAGAACTCTTTCTCTGTAATATTCAGATTGTTTGTTTCAACAGAACTCATAATGCTTATGTTTTTTGTTCTCGAAACAAATGTATAGCTTTATCCACTTTAGAGGTGAACAGTATTTTTGCTTTTTACGATGTCTAAGTATTCTGTATTAATATTTATGATATTGTAAATAAGAGTGTTTTGATTAATGATAATTAATATTTTTTACGATGGCCAGCGAACAAACCGACAACCTTTTTAAGCTTGTTAAATCACTCACAAAGGCAGAGAAGCGTAGTTTTAAGCTGTATGCAAAACGTCTGTCGGCAGGAGAGAATAGTAAGTTTATGAAGCTATTTGATGTGTTGGATAAACAACAAATTTACGATGAGGCTCTTCTTCTTAAAAAGGCTTCTGAGATAAAACCATCGCAATTATCAAATATAAAGGCACACCTGTATAAGAGCATACTTATAAGCCTGCATCTGAATAACCAGAATAACGATGTTGATATAACCCTTCATCAGCAACTTGACTATGCTAAGATACTATATAACCGTGGTTTGTACAGGCAGAGTCTTAAAATGTTAGAGAAAGCAAAAACTGTTGCAGAGAATAGTTGCAGAGACTTTATACGATATGAGATAATTGAGTTTGAAAAACTGATAGAGTCACAATATATAACCAATAGTATAAAGGAGAGATCGGAGACACTCTCAGTTGAGTCAGACAAGGTTTCGGATAGTGTGCGCAACGTTACATACTTCTCTAATTTTGCACTTAAGTTATACAGCTTTTATCTGCGCATTGGTTACGTGCGTAATGAGAGAGATTATCTTATGGTTGAGAACCTGTATAAATCAACACTTGATAATAAACCTCATAATCCGGACTCGTTTCTTGACAGATTATATTTTTTTCAGGCTCATGTTTGGTACAATCTTATTACGCAGGATTTTATTAATGTGTATAAGTACTCTTTAAGTTGGGTTAACATGTTTGAAGAGAACAGTAATATGAGGTTTATTCAACCCGACTTGTATTTTAAAGGATATGGAAACCTGCTAAACAGTCTCTATTTTATTGGTCAGTATGATAAGTTTTGTCTGGCTCTGCAAGGATTAAAGGATTTTGTTAATGACGATAAACTGGCAAAATCATATAATAACAGGTTATTGGGATTTAAGTATCTGTATGAGAATCTTATTAACAAACACTTTCTTGAGGGAACCTTCAGAGAGGGAGTTAAACTTATTCCTGAAATAGAGAAGCAACTTGAAGAGCTTAGATACCATATTGATATTCATTGGGAAATTATAATACACTATAAGATAGCATGTTTGTACTTTGGTGCTGATGAACACCGTTTGGCACTGAAGTATCTTAACAAAATTATTAATGTTAAAGACGATAATGTTAACCGCGATATACAGTCGTTTGCACGTATTCTTGCTCTTATAAGTTACTATGAGTTGGGCGATGTTGATTTTCTTGATCACCAGATACGTTCGGTATATCGTTTTTTATTACAGCAGAAAGATCTGTATAGGGTGCAAAAGGTTATTATAAAGTTCCTAAAGTCGTTACCATACCTTTCTGTTAGCGAGGCAAATAATAAAATACTTGAGCATATTGATATTCTTAAAAAACTACAACAAGACAGATTTGAGAAACGTCCGTTCCTCTATCTTGATTTTGTTTCGTGGCTTGAGAGTAAGATACAGAACTGTACTGTAGAGGAGGTGATAGGAGCAAAATGGAATAACTCGGTTAAAAGAATATTTCTGAACAGAGATTAATTAGAATGATACAGGACCATTTTTAATACGGCCCTGTATCTGAATTAAACATGTACCATTTAAGTGCATGAGTAAGTTCTGAATATTATTACTGAACAGCTTTATATGCATCAATATTACCATATCCGTAATCATCGTCGCGATTAGGATACAGATCAGAAGCAAGCTTAAGTTTTGTAACAATCTGGTTACGGGTGTATGATGGGTAACGCTCCCAAACAAGAGCAGCTATACCTGCCACCATTGATGTTGATATTGACGAACCACCAACATAACGTCTCTGATTTTCGTAATAACCTAAGGTTGGAGATGTTCTTGAGTTGTCACTATCTCTCTCCATAATTACAGTGAAATCTACCTCTTTACCATAATGATTTACTGCACCATGTTTATAACCCGGTCCATCTGTAACTCCGGTAATAGCAAATGTCTCTTTCATATTTGCAGGAAATGTAACACCTGCCCATGATGTAAACTGTGTTGATGTTCCTGCTGCAACAAACATAAGTTTATCCTTAGAGTAAGCGTACTTTATAGCATCTTCTATCTTACCAATATTTATTATGTGTCCTATCGACATAGATATAATCTTAATATCGCTGCGGTTTGCTATCTCAGTAAGAGCCTTAGCAACACCTCTCTGCTCCTGATATCCGTTTAATACAACATCAGCAGTTCCTCTGTACGATACCAGATTACAGTTATAAGCAACACCTACAGGTAAACCCTGATTATTTCTTGGACTTGCGATATTTGCCGACATTGAAGTACCGTGGCTACATTTGTCGTTAGGACCATCATAATCTGTTGACCACGGATTCCATGAACTTGTGTATGTGCCATATTTCTCAATAGTACGTCCTGAAGAGTAACCATTATTAAACATACTACCAAGCAGAGGTTGATACTCTGATATACCAGTATCAATAACAGCTACTGTTATACCCTGACCAGTACTTAATTGCCATGCATCGGTAATACGGTTAATATCATATGCCCACGATACAAAACAGTTAGGTGCAATAAGTCTGTGATCGGCATCCTGTATGGTTCCTCCTGATTTGTTACATCCGCTTGAACTTCTGGTTGTCTGTTCCTGAGTGTATGTATATCCTGCAGGTTCAATATATCTTACAATATCACTAGCTCTTAACTGTTTTACCGTTTCAACAGATTTTACTTTTACGTCTACAAAGTTAAGCATTTCACCTTCGTCTATTACAAGACTCTTACTATCAGCCGAACGACTGATGTTTTCAGATTTTCTTACAATATCTATAATGCTGTTTTTGTAATCTGATTTTGATCTGCCCGCATTATTATAGGCTTTGGTTCCGTAACCTACAGTAAGAATGTTGTCATTAATCTGAAGTGCACTCCACAACATAATATCACTTGCATCGTTCCAACTGAAATACCCTTTTTTGTTAAGCTCAGTACGTATAGCAATGTCTATTTGTGCTTTGCTCATCTGTTTAACCTCTTGAGTTACCTGATTTTCCTGGTTTTGAATTACTGTAGGGTTCTCTTTAGAACAACTTGTTAATGCTAATAACAGAATAGTTATTAACATAAAATTAGTTTGTCTCATTTAATTATAGTTTAAAGCATGGATAGTATGCATGTATACTATCCAAGTAATACTTGGTACGGACATGCCCGGTTTATAAATGTTTATTCTTTTACAAAATAGTGATAAATACCGTTGAGTATATGTTTTATTTGTAAATAAATTGTAATTTTTTACCAGGATATATTTATGTTGCATATAATCAGTGTTGTATATTCTATTTGTGAGGTGTTTTATTAGGTATTTGAGCTAAGTAGATGATTAAAATGGTTGTATTTACCGTTTAAATGCAGTTGTTTATAACGTTTGTATTAAGTTTAGTGATACAGTTATTCACTTTTTTACTCCCTATTCTGCAAGTTTCTTAAATCTGGCATTTTTAAGTTTGATCTTAATCTCTGTACCAGCTCTGAAACCGATTTTAGTACCCTTTATATTTCTGCTATTCACCTTTTCAGGAGAATCAGAAGCATCAGACTGTATATATAGTGAAAATGTACCAAGACCTCCCAACTCAACATTGTAGTTGTGTAGTAACAGATCAGGTAACTCCTCAACAAGAGCCTCCAGTGCTGCATATATATCTGCTCTGTTCAGAGTACACTTTCTGGCTATTCGTTCAGATATTCCTGTTAAGTTTATTTTGTTACGAGAGCTAACACGGGCGTAATATTTATGTTTACCACTCTTTACTCCCGGTTCCGATACCTTTACAGGTTTGTAATATATGGTCATAATTTATACTATTAATGAGTATAAGTTATACGACTTTAAGTTATAAAAAGATATTTTTACGCGCGTAAAAAATATTTTCTACCAGCGTAATAATAAATTTCTACGCGCGTAAAAAACTATGTTTTATGCCCGTAGAAAAATAATACAATTGTTACTTACTGATTAATTGTAAGTTAAAAGATAAATCAGATCTAAACATATGCATATAAATTATTATAAACTAGATTCAACAGCAAATCAGAGTATAACAGGAGTATATCCGCAAATAAGATTAAGAGGAGGTGTATTTGATAACGGTAGAGTACCTGATTATAAAAAGGTAACTACACAGGAATTATTGCCGGAAACAACAGATCTTAATGATTTTATTTACTCACCGGGTATGATTAAAACAGATATTATTAGTTCAGATATCTTAAGTGAAAGTAAAGGGCTTTTTGTAAATGAAAAGACAAAAGAAATTCTGGAAAAATATAGTAATGAGTATATAAAATTTATACCACTTAAAATTAGTGATGATTCATGGTATTTTATGCAGTTGGTTAGTTCATTTGATAATATAGACTATTCCGGATCGGTATTTATAGACAGGGTTAACGGAAACAGAGAGGAGAAGTTGAACTCTTATGAAAGCTTTTGTGCAAGATTAGGAGAAACATATATTGATGCAAAGATTGTAGCTATTAACAGAAAATTTGATATGTTCAGAATACCTTTTTCTACTAATATAATAATATCAGAAACTGTTAAGAGAGACTTAGAAGATAACAGTGTTAAAGGAACAGAGATTAGTCCGTTTAATCTTTATGAATTACAGTAGTCTGTTGTATTCTGCGAATTTGTTTAATGAAACTAACTCGCAGAATACTATATTAGCTTATATACTATCTTTTTTAGTTTCAACCTCTTCGGCTTCAATAATCAGGTTTTCCCAAAGTTCCATCTCGCTGTTTAACATATCTTTTTTGTCCTGATAACCCTTATAGAACTCAGCGTGATCGTCAACCTTATTTTCAGCTAACTCATTGTCCATATTAGCTATCTCCTCTTCAAGATCAGATATGTTTTTTTCTGCTGTCTCTATCTGTTTGCGGATTTTTCTTAACTGCTTCTCAAGCTCTTTGCGTTCAAGGTAGTTAATCTTATTACTTGAATCCTCTTTCTCTTTTTTAGCCGATTTTGTATCAGCTCTAAGGTTAAGATCGTCTGGATTTTCTATATTACACTTCTCAAGAAAGTGCTCAATACCACCAAGATACTCCTTAATACCCTTATCTTTGAACTCATAAACAATGTCTGTTAATCCGGTAAGGAATTCCCTGTCGTGCGATACCAGTATAATTGTTCCATCATAATGCTGTAGTGCATTCTTTAAGATATCTTTGGTTGTCATATCAAGATGGTTTGTAGGCTCATCAAGAACCAACATATTGTATGGCTGTAGCATAAGTTTTACCAGAGCCAGACGAGTCTTTTCACCACCAGAAAGTACCTTAACCTTTTTGTCAATATCCTCGCCTCTGAAAAGAAAAGCACCAAGAATGTCTCTTATTTTAGTTCGTATATCGCCAACAGCAACCTTATCTATAGTATCAAAGACAGTTATGTTTTCGTCAAGTAATTCATCCTGATTCTGTGCAAAGTAACCAATCTCAACGTTATGTCCTACTTTACATTCGCCTGTATAATCCAGTTCACCAACAACAACCTTTGATAGAGTAGATTTTCCTTCGCCGTTTTTACCAACAAAAGCAATACGTTTACCCCTTTCAACAGTAAGGTCAATACCTTTTAATACCTCTCTGTGACCATAGTTCTTATCAAGATTTTTTATCTCTAAAGCAATATTACCTGATCTTGGAGGTGTTGCAAAACGTATATTTATGGCGTCCTTCTCAACCTCATCAATCTCTATCCTGTCTATCTTTTCAAGCTGTTTAATTCTTGATTGTACCTGAACAGCTTTTGTTGCCTTATATCTGAACCTTTCAATAAAAGCTTCTGTCTCCTCAATCATCTTCTGCTGATTGTTGTATGCAGCAATCTGCTGTTCGCGTCTCTCATTACGCAACTCAACAAACCTGCTATAGTTTGTTTTGTAGTCGTATGTTTTTTTAGCTACAATCTCTATAGTGCGGTTTGTAACATTATCAAGAAAAGCTCTATCGTGCGATACAAGAACAACAGCACCTGAATAATTTGACAGGAACTTCTCAAGCCACTGTATTGATATAATATCAAGGTGGTTGGTAGGCTCATCAAGTAGCAGAACATCAGGCTTACTCAAAAGCAGTTTAGCAAGCTCGATACGCATACGCCAACCTCCACTGAACTCAGAGGTCTGTCTTGTAAAGTCTTCATCTTTAAAACCAAGTCCTTTTAAGGTCTGCTCCAGGTGAGCTTCAATCTGTGTAGATCCAAGCATCTGTAGTCGTTCGTTGGCATCAGCAAGCTTTTCGGCAAGTTTCATATAACCTTCGCTCTCATAATCAGTTCTCTCTGCCAGTTCAATGCCAAGTTTGTCAACATCATCCTTTAGTCTCAGAACCTCATCAAATGCCAGTTTTGCCTCTTCTGCAACAGTACGTCCGTTTACAAGTTTCATCTGCTGAGGCAGATATCCTATTAGTATATCAGAGGTACCACTCAGTCTGCCTTCAGAAGGCTCTTGTTGTTTTGCAAGAATTTTAAGCAGGGTAGATTTTCCCGCTCCATTCTTTCCTACAAGACCTATTCTGTCTTTTTTATTTATCAGGAAAGACACTTTGCTAAACAGCTCAAAACCCCCGAATTGTACTGAAATATTGTCTACAGAAAGCATAAATAGATTGTTTTTTCGCAAAGATAATATTTACGAAATATGAATCAGGCTTTTAACAATAAAATATTTGTCTGTAAATAAATAGAATGTTATACCTTATACTGGTTGCTTATGCATATTGATTTTATTATTTTTATTTAAGAAAGATAATTTATGAGAGATTTCTGAAATTTATACATGTTTTAATCTCTATGCAGAGATGTTTAATTTGGTAATTAAATTTTTAGAGACTCCTGAGCATTTATAAAACTGTAGTGAAAAGGAAATATTAAACTTATGAAGAGAGTACTTATACCAATTATTGCTGTTTTTATTATAGCAGCCTGTAAAAGAACTGATTTTAAAGATGTAGAAAATGGTGTTACGCTTGAGTTGGCTGACTACAGAGCTAATAGTTATAAGGATGTGAAATATGATCTTAGTTTTGATATTCCGAAGGGTGTTGATGAAAAGATAGATGCAGAGCTTAGTGTTGAGTATAATATGGTTCGTAAGGGTGATATTATTCTTGACTTTAAATCTGATAGCTCATCGGTTAAGGAGGTTAAATGTAATAATAGTACTGTTGAGTACAGATTTGTTAATAACCATATAATTATTGATGAACAGTATACAACTAAAGGGGCTAATAGTGTAAATATTAAGTTTATAGCAGGGGATATGTCTCTTAACAGAAATAAAGATTATATGTATACACTGTTTGTGCCAGACAGAGCTTCTACTGCATTCCCGTGTTTTGATCAGCCTGATATTAAAGCAAATTTTAATCTGGCACTGAATATACCAAAGAACTGGAAAGCTGTATCTAATGCACCTCTTGACTCAGTAATGGATAATGGCAAGAAAGATATATACTACTTTAAAGAGTCGCGTAAAATGAGTACATACCTATTCTCTTTTGTTGCCGGTGAGTTTGATACATTGAATATGCGATGTGGCGACAGAGATGTTGTACTTTATCACAGAGTAAAGGATAACGATAAACTTGTATCTAATGTACAGGAAATAGGCCGATTGATAACTGAATCTCTGAACTATGTAGAGGATTATACAACCGTGCCGTATCCGTTTCAGAAATACGATCTTGTCTCTATACCATCATTTCAGTATGGGGGAATGGAGCATCCGGGTAATATATACTACAGAGAGTCTAAGATATTTCTTGACAATAATGCAACACAGAAAGAGGAGATGGCAAGAGCAAACCTTATAGCGCATGAAACTGCTCATATCTGGTTTGGCGATCTTGTTACAATGAAGTGGTTTAATGAGGTGTGGTTAAAAGAGGTTTTTGCGAATTTTATAGCCGATAAAATCACACGTCAGGCATTTCCTATGGTTAATTTCAGACTTAACTTTCTGCTGTCGCACTTCCCAAAATCTTATAGCGAGGACAGAACAAAAGGAGCTAATCCGGTTACTACACCTTTAGATAATCTGAATAATGCAGGATCGGTATACGGAAACATTATATACCATAAAGCACCTATTCTGATGCAGCAGTTGGAGTTCCTTATTGGTTACGATCTGTTCAGAGATGGTGTGCAGGAGTATGTAAAACAGTATAGTTTTGGTAACGCTACATTTAACGATCTTGTTAAAATACTTGATAAAAGATCGCTTGATAATCTTGTTAAGTGGAGCGATAGCTGGATATACAGAGCAGGAATGCCTGAGATTGAGATAACTACATCGCAAACAGACTCTGTTGTAAATATATCGCTTATAGGAGAGTATAAGAAAAAGCATATGTGGCCGCAGAGTATGAAATTCTCTTTTCTGAATGTAAACTATCCTGATACCCTGGTTTTCTTCTCAGGTAAAGAGGTATCTGTTCCGGTTAAACTTAGTAACTGTCAGGTATGTTTGCCAAACAGCGATGGTATTGCATATGGATATTTTAAGTTGGACAGTTGTGCTCTGACATATCTGTGCGCTAATGTATATAACACCAGAGACGATTTGCAACGATCTGTAATGTGGTTAGATATCTGGGAGAACTATCTGAACGGAAATATTAACAACGATATGATGATGGAGACATTTCTGAACTCGCTCAGAACAGAAAAAGATCCTCTTATGTTTGCCAATATTGCAGGTTACTTTAAAACATACTGGTGGTTGTTTACAGAGAATAGTGAACGTAATAATATGTCAGCGCATGTTGAGAATATGTTATTAGATAGGATAAGAACCGAAGAGGGGAAGATAAGATCATCGGTATATAACTTGTTGGTAAGTGTGTTTACATCAGATGCTACATGGAACAGACTACACACTGTCTGGAAAAATGAGAGTAGCTTGTTTGATTTTAAACTATCTGGCAGCGACTTGGAGAAGTTATCGTTACAGTTGGCACTGATTAAACCGGAAAGAGCAGGAAACATACTTCGTGTTCAGAAACGCAGAATTGATAATATTGATAAGCGCAGACGTTATGAGTTCGTTTCAAAAGCTCTTAACTCAGATAAAGAGAGAAGAGATGAGTTTTTTGCAACATTTGTTAATGAAGAGAATCGTGCACAAGAGCCATGGGTTCAGCAAGCGGTATCATATCTTAACCACCCTTACAGATCAGATGAGGCGTTAGAGCGTTTACCAATGGCACTTGAGCTACTTCAGGAGATACAACAAACAGGAGATATATTCTTTCCAAAAGGATGGTTGTTATCAGTTTATAGCGGATTGTGGCAACAGGAAGCTGTTGATATTACTGAGCGATTTCTTGAAGCTAATCTGGATTATCCTTTACATCTGAAACGAAAAATACTACAGGCATCAGATATAACAGAGCGATCGGCTAAAATAAGACACAAGTTTTAATTTTTTAACAGATAGTTGGCAAATTATTGGGCAAAGAAATTTATCTTCGTAGTTCGAAAATAATCAAAGAATTAATAATGATATTAATAGAGCTATAACTCTCTGTTAATTAAAACAATTTAAATATGAAAATAACTAAATTATTAGCTGTAGGTGCTGTATCTGCATTAATCCTTAGCTCGTGTTCAATGAATTCTGGTACTGATGTATCAAATGTTGAGGTAACAACAGAAGTTGACTCTATGAGTTATGCTATCGGAGTTTCAATCTCTGGTGGATTTAAACAGAGTATGGTTGATTCTGTTAATGCTGAGGCTTTAGCAAGAGGTATTAAAGATAATATGAGCGATACTGATGAGATGATATTTACAGAGCAGGAAGCTAACAAGTTCTTAAATGATTACTTCATGGCTAAGAGAATGGAGAAGATTGAAGAGGACGGAAAAGAGAATAAAGAGGCTAGTGAGAAGTTCCTTGCTGATAATAAAACAAGAGAGGGTGTTAAAACTACTGATAGCGGACTTCAGTACGAGGTTATTACTGAAGGTACAGGTGCTATGCCTGTTGCTACAGATGTAGTTAAGGTACACTATGTAGGAACAAGAATTGATGGTACACAATTTGATAGCTCTATACAACGTGGTGAGCCAGCTCAGTTTCCTCTTAATGGTGTTATTAAAGGATGGACAGAAGGTCTTCAGTTAATGAAGGTAGGAGCAAAATATAAGTTCTTTATCCCTTATGATATTGCTTATGGTTTAACACCTCCACAAGGTAGTGGTATCATGCCTTTTGATGCTCTTATATTTGAAGTAGAGCTTCTTGATATTGTTACTCCGGAAGGAAAATAGTAAAGTTGCTATAACATTATAGCCACGGATATTGTTAATATTAATATTGGTATGAAACAAGCATGAGTAAAGGTTCTTATTTATAGAATAATTAAACCATGTGTGTTACATCTGACAAATAAAAATAAAATATAAACAGATGAAAAAAGCAGAGATTATTACAGAGAAAGGTACTATGCTGGTTGAGTTTTACGATCAGGATGCACCAAATACTGTTGATAACTTTATTAAGCTGTCACTTGAGGGCTTTTATAACGGACTTACATTTCACCGTGTAATTCCTGATTTTGTAATTCAGGGTGGATGTCCTGACGGAACAGGAGCAGGTGGACCGGGATATAGCATACCTTGTGAGCTTGATGGAGAGAATCAGTATCACGATAAAGGAGTTCTTTCTATGGCTCATGCAGGAAGAGATACAGGTGGATCTCAGTTCTTTATCTGTCATAGCAGAGCAAATACTTCTCATCTTGATCGTCACCACACATGCTTTGGTAAAGTTGTTGACGGACTTGATGTTATTGATGATATTCGTCAGGGCGATAAGATTGTTGAGATAAAAGTTCTTGACTAAAGAGCTTATATCTGGTAAGATAAAGAAGGGATTGTCTGGTTAAGGCAATCCCTTCTGCTTTATTTAAGTTTTGCGTTCTTCATTAATATGGTAATTTTACTGTATATATACCCTACATCATATTATATAGAATGTTTTAGCCAGGCGTAGGCAGAGACTTTTAATAAACAGGTGTATGTTTATTAATACGAGTTGCATCTGGTAATTAATACATATAAATTAATCACTCATACTTTTCGGGTTTAAAGATCAAAAAACGGATTTAATCAGATTCTTATAGTTAAACCTTGGGCAGAATTTTATAGTCTGTTGTAATAAAGTATATTCGTATTTTAAATTTAATAAATTAATAGAGACTTATGAAGAAGTTATGTTTCTCGATTTGTGCAATGTTGTTAACCCTTATGGTTACTGCGCAAGAGAGCACACAGTGGTACCGTTATTCGGCAATATCGCCGGACGGACAGACTATTGCTTTTACATATAAAGGCGATATTTATACAGTGCCGGTTAACGGAGGTCAGGCAACACCTTTAACTTACCATAAGGCATACGACTTTATGCCTGTTTGGAGTAACGATGGAAAAACTATAAGTTTTGCATCTGATCGTCATGGTAATTTTGATGTATTTGTTGTAGATGTTAAAGGTGGAGAACCTACACGTTTAACATATCACTCAGCATCAGAGTATCCTTACACTTTCTCTTCTGACGATAAGAAGGTGATATTTGGTGGTCAGCGTATGGATATTGCAAATCACCGTCAGTACCCTACAGGATCGCAGCCTGAGTTATATGAGGTTGCTGTTACAGGTAGCCGTGTAGATCAGGTTTGGACAATACCTGCTGAGGATGTTCAGATGAACAAAGCAGGTGATGTAATGGTATATCATGATAAAAAAGGTGGCGAGGATACATTCCGTAAACACCACAAATCTGCTATTACACGTGATCTTTGGATATTTGATACAAAGACAGGTGAGCACAAAATGATTACCGATTTCTATGGAGAGGATCGTACTCCGGTATTCTCACCTGATGAGAAGAGTTTATACTATTTGAGCGAGCAGAGCGGAACATTTAATGTTCATAAGCTTGATCTAAGTAATCCAAAGAGTACAGTTCAGGTATCAGACTTTAAAAAGCACCCTGTACGTTTCCTTACAGCATCAGATAACGGAACACTATGTTACTCATACGATGGCGAACTATATACTCAAAAAGAGGGTCAGAAACCAGCAAAGGTTAATATAACTATAAATACAGCACGTAAGGCAAACGATAAGCTTATTATGTCGTTAAGCGGTCGTATAAGTGAGATGGATATCTCTCCTGACGGAAAAGAGGTTGTTTATGTAGTAAGAGGCGAGGTATTTGTATCGTCAGTAGAGGGTAAATTTACCAAGCGTATTACAAATACTGCTGCTCAGGAAAAATTTGTAAGCTTTACAAAAGATGGTAAAGGTATTATATATGCAAGTGAGCGTAATGCAAAATGGAGCATATTTAAAACAACAAAGGTACGTAAAGAGGAGCCATATTTCTATGCATCAACACTGCTTAAAGAGGAGCCTGTAATAGATAACGAAAACGATAACTACGAGCCTAAATATTCACCAGACGGTAAAGAGCTTGCATTTATCGAGAACAGAACAACACTTAAGGTTCTTAATCTAAAAACTAAGAAGACACGTACACTACTTACTCCGCGTGAGCTTTACTATATGAGAGATGGCGATCAGTACTTCAGCTGGAGTCCTGACAGTAAGTGGATACTTGCAGAGCACTCACCTGTAATGGCTAATACAGAGGTTGTGCTTCTTGCCGCTGACGGATCAAAGAAGATGATAAATCTTACAGAGAGCGGATATGGTGACTATTCACCTGTTTGGGCAAATGGCGGTAAGCAGATTATGTGGTTTAGCGACAGAGATGGTATGCGCAGTTACGCAAACAGCGGGTCGAGACAGATGGATGTTTATACTATGTTTATGACTCAGGATAGCTGGGATAAGTATAATATGAGCAAAGACGATTATGCTCTTTGGAAAGATATCCAGAAGAAGCAGAAAGAGGCTAAGAAAAAAGCTGATGCTAAGGATAAGAAAAAGAAGAAGAAAAAAGATAACAAGAAGAAGGACGTTAAGAAGAAATCGTTAGAGTTTGACTGGGACGGAATGCGCGATAGAAAAGCAAGACTTACTATCCACTCATCAAAACTTGGCGATGCGCTTCTTTCAAAAGATGGCGAGACTCTTTTCTATCTTGCACGATTCGAAGGTGGATATAATATCTGGAAAACAAACCTGAGAACAAAAGAGACAAAGATGTTTGTTAAGCTTGGTACTCGTTCAGGAGGTATGATGTGGGATAAGAAGAAAGAGAATATCTTTATTCTTTCAAACGGAAGTATCTCAAAAATCAACTCAAAATCTAAGAAACGCAGTTCAATATCAACAAGAGGAGAACTTACAATAGATCTTACAGCTGAGCGTAAACATATGTTTGATCACGTATGGAAGCGTAATAAAGAGATGTTCTATATCTCAGATTATCATGGAGCAGATTGGAATGCTTTAAGAGCAACATATGAGGCAAAACTACCTTCTGTTGGTAACGATTTTGAATTTGCTGAGCTTCTTTCTGAGATGTTAGGTGAACTTAATGTATCGCATAGTGGTGCTCGTTACAGAGGTTACGATCCGAGTGGCGACCGTACAGCATCATTAGGTATATTCTTTGATTATGATTACAAAGGCGATGGTATTAAGATAACTGAGATTATTAAAGGCGGACCACTTGATAAGAAAAATATTAAGGTTAAGCCGGGAATGATTATTAAGGAGATTGATGGTGTTCTTATTTCAGCAAACGCTGATTACGCTAAATATCTTAACCGTAAATCAGGAAAGTTCACATCATTAAAGATTTACGATCCTTCTACTAAGAAAGAGGAGTATTTAACTATTAAACCAATTTCACTAGGAAGAGAGAGAGGATTACTATACAGACGTTGGGTAAAAAAGAACGAAGAAGAGGTTGAACGTTTGAGTAACGGAAAAATTGGTTATATTCACCTGCCGGGAATGAACGACGGAAGATACCGTAATGCATATGAGAATGCAATGGGTAAATACCACGACAAAGAGGGTCTTATTGTTGATACTCGTTTTAATGGTGGTGGAGACCTTGTTGCAGACCTTGCAATGTTCCTTACCGGAGAGAAGTTTATTGATTATGCAATAGAGAGCAGATCAATAGGATATGAGCCTGGTTACAGATGGACAAAACCAACTGTGGCAATGGCTAACGAGGCCAACTATAGCGACGGACACTGCTTTGCATGTGCGTACAAAGATCTTGGAATAGGAAAACTTGTTGGTATGCCTGTTCCCGGAACATGTAGTTTTGCAGGATGGGAAATGTTGCAGAACGGAAAAGTACTTTGGGGATCTATTCCGGTAAGTGCTAAGAATAAGGCCGGAGAATGGTTAGAGAATAACGAAACAGTGCCGGATGTTCAGGTTAAGAATATGCCAAAAACTATTGTTAACGGAACTGACGAGCAACTTGAAAAGGCAATTGCCGAAATATTAAAAATGACTAAGTAAGAGTACTACGAACTCTTAGCCGAGGCCTCCCTGAACAGGAGGCCTCATTTTTTATATATAGGTTTGTATTTGTAACCTGTTTACCTATCCTTTTTTTAAGATTTAATAAAGAAGCCTTCCGGTATGCATAGCTGTGGCATATTAGTTGCGGTACACCTGATCTGAATCAAAAAAAATATTTCTATGAGATTAATTGTACTTACTGTTTTACTTTTTTCAGCATGCTTTAATGGTTTTGGTCAAATTACTATGACCAGTGAATCAATTGATCCGGATAGCCCCAAGTTAAAAGTTACAGGTAGTGCTGTATTGTATCAGAAGCCTGAAATAATGCATATTGATATTATTGTTGAGGTTACAGATAAGGATCATCAGAACTGTTTTGTAAAGCTGAATGATATGCAACTTAAGTTTAAGAACAGATTAGTGGAAAGTGGAATTGAGGAAGAGATGATAATATCTGATTCAAAAAATGTTGAGGAGAATATTGAGTGGGTTGATGGTAAAGATGTGAATAAAGGATATCTGGGATATGTTTTTGTTAAAGTTAAGATGAAAAATACTCCTGAAAATTTGAATACCATAGTTGATATAACAAATGAAGATTGCTTTAATTTTGAATGTTATATTGATTTCTCTATGAGCCCGGAGCAGAAAACCAGAGTGAATAAAAGGCTAACTAAACTGGGGTTTGATATTGTGGCTAAGAAGAAAAAAGAAAAGAGTTCGGAATTCGATTTTAAGAAAGTTGTAAAGTCTAAATATGGATTTGTAAATTATGATATTATAGAGGAGGATGAGATTTATAATAAGAACAAAAGGTTGACAATAAAACCAAAGAGAGTAAAGTGCAGTTCTACAGTAAGTGTTGTTTGGGAGGTTGTTAGTAAATAATAAGCTATAGGGAGTAATAGTTGTGAAGGTTGTAAACAGGTTCATTAGCGTAATATTTATAGCCTTGCTTTTGAGTTGTAACAATAGTGATGTTATAAAGGTTAATTGTTGTGATTATTCTACAGGTGTCAGAGTTAGTGATGAATGGCACTGTGTGAATATAGATGATGAGAGAAGGTTCAAGTTTCTTAAACACAAAGCAGACTCAAATCTTTTATGCAGAGCTGTAGCAGATACAATATGGAATATTATGTGGTTTGGTATTGATGATAAGCAGGCGGATTCTATTGTATCAGAGATTAATTCTTTACTAAATGTTGTATCAGAGTGTCGTTTCAGAAAGAGAATCGGTGATTTCCGGAATTGTTATCAGTACGAATGGTACGATACCATTAACGGAGATTATATTGAGTTAGATAAATGTAGACTTGGTTCAGGAAACCAATTTGGAAGTTGGAGCTTGACAATAATTAATGATAGTCTGTTAAATGATCTGAACTCAAGACACGATCCTTTTTATGATTTACCGATACCTGTCGGCGATTGATTTTTAGGTATAAAAAAACCGCCCTTAACTTAATAAGGACGGCTCTGAATATCTTTAAAACAACCTGTTGATTACTTCAACGGAAGGATTTGACGTCCGTAAACAGACTCAAAAAGTTGTGCCATAGCCATATAAACTGCTATAGAACCACAAATAACACCTTCAATACCTGCAATAGTATGAACAAGGTGACTTCCTGTAAAGTTTGCAATTGCTAAAAGAGCAAAAAGCAGAACTACAGTACCAAAAAGAACAGCCATCATCTTACCTAGCTTAAGTGTAGCTACAAAGAATCCTAGTGAAAGAACTCCCCAAACAGTAAGATAGTAACCCATAGCTACCTTAGACGGAGCTTCTCCAAGTCCCATTTTTGGCATAATCATTAGGAATACAAGAGTTAACCAGAATGTTCCGTACGATGTAAATGCCATTGTACCAAACATGTTGTTTTTCTTCCACTCCATTTTACCAACATAAACCTGAACAAGACCACCCATAAAGATTCCCATTGCAAGAATCATTGTGTCAAGACCAAATAGTCCTGCGTTGTGCAGGTTAAGCAAGATTGTTGTTAATCCAAACCCGCAAAGACCAAGAGGTCCCGGATTAGCTGTTGTGTCCTTTTTTACAAAGGTTGTTGCGTTTTCCATTTCGTTTCTCTAGTTATAATATAAATTAGCGGCGCAAAACTATTCTTTTTATCACACAAAACAATAATTATATCTATCATTTATGATAAATGATAAAAAAAACCTGATAATATTATCGTTTTACTGTTTCAGCAAATATCAACAATATTATCAGGCTTATAATTAATAGAATATCTATTATGAGCGTATGCTTAAAACAAGCTCTTTTTATTCAGATTGTCAGATAGTAATAGGTAGAGGTTTTACTGCTATCCACTACATTTTACACAGGTTGTACTTCCCGGAACAACCATTAATCTGCCAAAAGGTATAGGGTTACCGCATCTAGTGCAGGTTCCAAATGTTGGATCATCTGTTCTGCTCAGTGCAAAGTTTATACGTTTAAGCTTTGTCTCGGCTGTTCTCAGTGCAGCTTCGTTTATAGATTTGTTATTTATAGCATCCATACGGCTTACTCTTCCAATTGCATTTTCAGGTGATATTGGTTTTGTAAGCTCTTTTAACTCCTCAATACGTTTCTCAACCTTTTGCTTTTCTGTATTAAGTCTGTCTATAATCTCCTGTTTTTCTGTTTTGTCCATAGTGTCTTTTATTAGAGGATTAATCGGTTTTAGTACCTCTCATCATCTGCCTTTTACCCGGAGAGCCCGGAATTCTCTCAATCTCAAAACCAGCCTTCATAAGAGCCCTTCTTACATCTCCCTTGGCAGAATAGGTTGTTAATATACCGTTTTTAGATGTGTTTTGCGCAATATTGTTAAATATATCTTCTGTCCACAGATGAGGCTGTTTGTCAGGGGCAAAGGCATCAAAATATATAAGGTTGTACACAGCACTATGTTTAAATGTGGTAAGATCTTTATTGTGCTTTGTAATAGTCATTATATCATCAATAACAGTTGTGGTATCCCACTTGGCACCATGCAATTTTCTGAAGGTATCCAGATACTCCTCGCCAAGTACTTCAGGGTAGTTGAGAGCATCAACATGACTCTGCTCTATAGGGTACAACTCAATAGTATGAAAGTGTACCTTTTTATTATTATGTTTTGCATATACATATGTAAGCAGAGCATTTAAAGCAGTACCAAACCCGGCTTCAAATATCACTATGTTTTCATCCTCAACATGCTTTAGTCCAGCCTCAATAAATACATGGTTACTCTCTTGTATAGCACCATGAATTGAGTGGTACTGCTCATCCATCTCTTCAATATATAGTGTGTGCGACCCATCCTCGGTCTTTATAAGTCTTGGTTTCATATGTCTAAATTCGTTTTTAAAGGTCATATGGAACTCGCATAATTTAATCATTCTCGTGTGTGAGTAACCATATCAGCTCATTCCTAATTTCTTTATATGTAAACAACACTGCAAATATACTTGGTTTAATAAAAAGTTATAACTGTTTTTTAACTATGGTTACACAGTATCTTTTTGTTTAATACGTAACATTTACTTAATCTTTTATTGTTTATTAAATAGCATTTGATACATTTATTGTCCGAAAGAGTATTACAATCCGAAAAATCCAATGAATATTCATATTCTTGAAAAGGAGTTCTTTGCCTTATATGGCAAAGGTTCTGTTAATGTATATTTTGCCCCGGGGCGGGTAAATCTTATAGGCGAACATATAGATTATAATGGTGGCGAGGTGTTTCCGTGTGCAATATCAATGGGTACATATCTGTTGATAAGAGAACGTGCTGATAATACAATTAACCTTGCTTCGTTAAACTTCAGTTACAGAGGTGAGTATAAGCTGAATGATATATCAAAAGATGGCGATGAGTGGGTGAACTATCCGCTTGGAGTTTTAAAACTTCTGTATGGCGAAGGTCATAAATTCAGAGGTGCTGATATAATGCTCTATGGCGATTTGCCAAATGGTGCCGGATTGTCGTCATCTGCATCAGTTGAGGTAGTTACAGCCTTTGCTATTGCAGATTTATACGGAATTAATATAACAAACCGAGATATAGCATTGCTGGCACAAAGAGCAGAGAATGAATTTGTTGGTGTTAATTGTGGTATAATGGATCAGTTTGCCGTTGCTATGTGCAGAGCCAATAGCGCAATAAGATTAGACTGTAATACGTTGGAATATACATATGTTCCGGTTGAGCTTAACGGGTGCTCAATTGTAATTGCCAATACAAACAAAAAGAGGGAACTTGCTGATTCAAAATATAATGAGCGACGAGGAGAGTGCGAGTTGGCACTAAAAGCGATATCGAAATATATTGATGCAGGACATCTTTGCGATATTACTACAGATACCTTTGAAAGGTATAAACAACATATTGATAACAAGCTTTTAAGAGACAGAGCAGAGCATGTTGTTTATGAAAATAACAGAGTAGTAGAGGCCTGTAAAGCACTTGTTGATAATAATATAGTTGAGTTTGGTAAGTTGATGAATGAGAGCCATGACTCGTTGCGCGATCTGTATGAGGTTACAGGTGATGAACTTGATATTATGGTTGAGGAATCCAGAAGGTGTGATGGTGTAGTAGGGTCTAGAATGACCGGTGCAGGGTTTGGAGGCTGTACAGTATCGGTTGTGAAGAGAGAGAGTATTAATAGTTTTATAGCAACAGTAAAAGATAAATATACTTGTAGAACGGGGTTAAAACCAGAGTTCTATGTTGTTGAGCCCGATGATGGAGTTAAGAAGATAATAACCTAATAAAACCTAAGATATGAATGGTAACCTGTCTGTATTAGACTATATAATCTTTGCAGCTTATGCTGTTTTGATACTTGGAGTAGGACTCTGGGTATCGCGCGATAAAAAGGGGCACCAGAAGAGTGCTGAGGACTATTTTTTGGCAGGTAAATCGTTGCCATGGTGGGCAATAGGGGCATCGCTTATTGCTGCAAATATATCGGCAGAGCAATTTATTGGTATGTCGGGTTCAGGCTTTGCAATTGGTTTGGCAATAGCATCGTATGAGTGGATGGCTGCATTTACACTTATAATTGTTGGGAAGTACTTTTTACCGGTATTTATAGAGAAGGGACTATATACTATACCCGAATTTATAGAGAAACGTTTTAGCACAAACCTAAAATCTATTCTGGCAGTATTCTGGATTGCTCTGTTTGTGTTTGTTAACCTTACATCGGTGTTGTATCTGGGAGCAAAAGCAATTGATACAGTTGTGGGTACAGGCGATGGATCTATGATTATTTACAGTATAATCGGGTTGGCAATGTTTGCCGCAGCATACTCTCTTTGGGGAGGTCTGTCGGCTGTTGCATGGACAGATGTTATTCAGGTTGTACTTCTTATAGTAGGAGGTCTGATAACAACATTCCTTGCACTTGATAACGTAACGCCAGATGGTGGTGTGGTTGCTGGATTAAAACATATATACAGTGTGGCACCGGAGCATTTTGAGATGATTCTCAGTAAAGATCATACAGAGTATATAAACTTGCCCGGAATTGCAGTTCTGGTTGGTGGTATGTGGGTTGCCAATCTATATTACTGGGGATTTAACCAGTATATAATTCAGCGTACACTTGCAGCAAAGTCGTTACGTGAATCGCAGAAGGGGATAATATTTGCAGGGTTTCTTAAACTAATAGTTCCGCTTATAGTTGTAATACCGGGTATAATAGCATATGTAATGTATATGTCGCCCGATGGTACAGCAACAATTGATGGCGTTCAGGAGGCATTTACTACAGCAGATGGTATTAATAATGATAAAGCCTATCCGTGGCTTATAAGCCGTTTTGTTCCTGTTGGTCTTAAAGGGTTGGTGCTTGCAGCTCTCTCTGCAGCAATAGTATCATCACTGGCATCAATGCTAAACTCAACAGCTACAATATTTACAATGGATATATACAGACCATATATAAATAAAAAAGCAACAGATAAACAGACTGTTAATACCGGACGCATAACGGCATTTGTAGCAATAGTTATAGCATGTATAATTGCTCCTAATCTGGGAACATTGCCGCAGGCATTTCAGTTTATACAGGAGTATACAGGAATTGTTAGCCCGGGAATTCTGGCAGTATTCTTAATGGGGCTGTTCTGGCGATGGGCTACAAACAGAGGAGCTATTATTGGAGTAGTTGTATCTATGTTTATAGCAGGTGGTCTAAAACTTATACCTGATTTTCCGTGGATGCATCAGATGATGATTACATGTGTGGCAACAATGATAGTTATTGCAGTGGTTAGTTACATACAGAACAGATGGGCTGTAGATGATAAAGGTATAGCTATAGAGAGGAAGACTTTTACAACCTCTGCCGGATTTAATATAGCATCGTATGTTATTCTTATTGTTTTAACACTGCTGTATGTTGTTTTCTGGTAGATGTTGACTATCTGATAAATAAATTTAAAAGTATATTGAATGAATTTTATAGAGCTTAATGTTTAAGCAATCAATTTTTTAATAAATTTACACCAACACCCAACTGGTACCAACCAGTTAACATTACTATTTATTATGGCAAAGAAAGCTAAGAAAGTAAAACGTAAAGGAAAGAGTAATCATTTAAAGTATCAAAAGGTAAAGAACTCCATCTACGATATGGTTTCGTCAGGAGAGTTGAAAATTGGAGACAAAGCCCCGTCGCTTGTAGATATGAAAGATAGATTTGGAGTATCACGCGATACTGTAATTCTGGCTTATAATAATCTCAAAAAAGAGGGCGTGTTAAGAGCTGTTTCAGGAAAAGGATTCTTTGTAGAGAATGTTATTCTTGATAATAAAGAGAAGGTATTTCTGTTGTTTGATGAATTAAACAGTTTTAAAGAGACATTGTATAATTCATTTATAGAGTCGGTTGGCGATGATGCGTCAGTAGATCTGTTCTTTCATAATTTTAGTGAGAAGCAGTTTAACTCATTAATAGAGGATAATAAAGACAGGTATTCAACCTATATTATAATGCCATCGTACTTTAATAATACACGTGAGATACTTGAAACCATTGAATCTAAGAATATAATTATCCTTGACCAGATACAACCCGATCTGGTGGAGTATCCGGCAATATATCAGAACTTTTATGCCGATACTCTTAAGGCTCTTGTGCAGGGAGCAAATTATATAAGAAAATACAATAAACTTATCATGGTTCATCCGGGAGGTAAAGAACCATATGGCAGGGTAGAAGCATTTGAGTCGTTTTGTGATCAGAACAGATTTGACAGTGAGATTATTGACTCTTTAGATACTCGTGAACCAGATATAGGAGAGTTGTATCTTATTATTTCAGATTCTGATTTGGTATCGCTTATTAAAAAGTTGGAGAGCAGTAACTATAGTGTAGGCGAAGATGTTGGTATTATCTCATATAACGATATGCCACTAAAAGAGATTATTTGTGGAGGAATAACTACTATATCAACAAATTTTGTAACCATGGGTAAACGTTTAGGACAGATGGTTCTGAAACGTGACAGAGTGCGTATAGAGAATAGTTCGCAGTTAATACTTAGAAAATCACTTTAGTATATCAACAAAATAATATACCTGTTATGAGAATTTTAGGTTTAATTTCTGTTGTATGCATATTTATGCTATCGTGCAAACAACAAAACAATTGGGAGAACCAGAATATAACCGGAATAAACAGATTAGAGCCTGTTTCAACATTTTATACATACTCAAAAAGAGAGATAGCTGTTGAGGCAGATAAATGGAAATCGCCCGATATAGAGTCGTTAAATGGTAAATGGAAATTTAAGTGGGTTAAAACGCCAGCTGAGAGACCAACAGAATTCTTTAAGAATGACTTTAATGCAGATGGTTGGAATGATATAACAGTTCCTGCTAATTGGGAACTGGAGGGTTATGGAGTTCCTATATATACTGATGTTGCATATCCATTTCCAAGTAATCCACCATATATTCCACACTCATATAATCCTGTTGGGTCATATAAACGTATGTTTACAGTACCCGATGATTGGAGCAATCAACATGTGTTTATACACTTTGGGGGAGTAAGATCTGCTTTCTATTTATGGATAAATGGCGAGAAGGTGGGATATAGCCAGGGAAGTAAAACACCTGCTGTATTTAATATTACACAATACCTGAAAAAAGGAGAGAACAGTGTTGCTATTCAGGTATACCGATTCAGTGACGGATCGTATCTTGAAGATCAGGATTACTGGAAAATGAGTGGTATTGAGCGCGATGTGTATATCTATACAAAACGTGATGTAAGTATTTACGACTTCTTTGTTCATTCAGGATTGTATAATGATTACATAGATGGTAAACTATCTGTTGATATTGATATAATTAACAGAGGTAAAAGTAGTAGCGAATATTCACTAAAAACTGATCTGCTATATGAGAATACTGTTATTGAATCAAAAGATTTTACCAGTAGTATAGAATCCGGAAAAAAATCTGCCGAGACATTTAAGGTTGATGTAACAGATGTTTATAAATGGAGTGCAGAGACTCCAAATCTGTATAAACTGATATTAACACTTACAGATAAATCTACCGGAGTTAAAGAGATTACCTCAGTTGATGTAGGTTTCAGAGAGGTAGAGATAAAGAATAAACAGTTGCATGTAAATGGAGTTCCTGTTACAATACGTGGGGTTAACAGACATGAGCACGACCCGGTAACCGGACGTGTTATAACTGTAGAGTCTATGATAGAGGATATTAAGCTAATGAAAAAGTTTAATATTAATGCAGTACGTTGCAGTCACTATCCTAACCGCCCTGAGTGGTACAAGCTGTGCGACAAATACGGACTATATGTTATTGATGAGGCTAATATAGAGGCGCACGGGTCTGATCCTTACAATAAAGAGAAGACACTTGCTGATAAACCGGAGTGGCAACATGCATTTTTAGAGCGTACCAGACGAATGGTTGAGCGCGATAAGAATCATCCGTCAATAATTGTATGGTCGCTTGGTAATGAGACCGGATATGGTAAAAACTTTGAGTATACATACAGATGGGTTAAAGAGAGAGACAAGTCGCGTCCGGTACAGAGTGAAGATGCCGGTAAGAAGGGGCTGTCTGATATCTACTGCCCTATGTATAAAAAGTTAGATCATATAGAGGCATTTGCAAAAAGTGGTGATGAGAGACCGCTGATACTGTGTGAATATGCACATGCTATGGGTAACAGTGTAGGAAACCTTGTTGATTATTGGGATGTCATGGACAGATATCCGCAGTTGCAGGGTGGTTTTATATGGGACTGGGTTGATCAGACCTTTGAAAAGGTTAACGATAATGGCGATAAGATATGGGCATATGGAGGCGATATGGGTGTTGATCTGGTACCAAACGACTCTAACTTCTGTGCAAACGGACTGGTATCTGCTTCGCGTAAACCAAACCCGCATATATGGGAGGTTAAAAAGATATATCAGCCTGTAAGATTTACAAACTTTAATTACAAGAACAGGAGTGTTGATATCTCTAACAGATATGATTTTCTTGGAACCGATCATCTTAAGTTCAGATGGTATATAAAGTCAGATGGAGTTAAGATATCGGAAGGAGATATTACAGATGTTAATATTGATGCTCACAGTACGACAGAGTTTAACGTTAACATTCCGCCTATTAATAACCTTGTTAATGTAGCAACCTATATAATGTTTGAGGCTTATGACAATAGTGGAGTTGTGGCATGGAATCAGTTTAAGATTGATTCAAAGACTAAGGCAAAATTATATAAGCCAGATAACAGAGATATAGTTGTTGAAGACCTATCAACAAAGATAAAGCTTAAACTTAGCAGTGGAGAGATAGTGTTTAATAAGGATAGAGGAGAGTTGATATCGTTTGTATACAGAGGTAATGAGTATCTGAGAACAGGACTTAAGCCTAATTTCTGGAGAGCATCAACCGATAACGATCTTGGAAACGGAATGCCATTCAGATGTGCTGTCTGGAAGAGTGCAGGAGATAATGCTAAAAGTATATCAACAGAGATTCTAAGCAAAGATAAAGGTTGTGTTAAGGTTCGTGTTAAGAGTACTATACCTGTAGGAGACTCTGAGCAAAGCACTACATACACTATATATAATAGTGGCGATATTATTGTTAATGTAGATGTTAACATAAATGGAGATAGTATACCTGAAATGCCTCGTCTGGGTATTACAATGACTATTCCTGACAGGTATGAGAATATTGAGTGGTACGGCAGAGGACCGCATGAGAGTTATACAGACAGAAAGATGTCGGCGTATACAGATCTGTTCAGAGGTAAGGTTTGGGATCAGTACTATCCGTATGTTCGTCCGCAGGAGACAGGAAACAAAACAGATGTGTATTGGGCTGTACTCAGAGATAATAGCGGAAAAGGATTGTTGATAAGTGGTTTTCCAACAATTGATATGTCGGCACATCATTATGATTATAAAGAGTTGTATCACGCAAAGAACAGTGAGGTACAGAAACATGGTGCAGAGATAAAAAAGGGAGAATTTATTACACTTAATATAGATTATAAACAGATGGGTGTTGGTGGAGATAATTCATGGGGTGCTCATACTCACGATAAGTATAAGATATTCCCGGGAAGCTACAACTACAGTTTCAGACTAAAGCCTGTTAGCGGGTCGGATGATATACCAATGCTTTATAATATTCAATTTTAATGAACCTGAAAAAACTTATAGATATGAATAGATCGGTACTATTTCTGTTGTTAATGGTAGTGTTTGTTTGGGGATGTGATAATAGAGGGGAGAGTAGTTTACTTACTGCTTATCCGGATGTTTTAGATGTAAAAGGTGTGCCTGATAGTGCAAAAGACAGAATAAAATTCTGTTTCTCTGATATGGGAGCATGGCACGGGTTTGGACTACCAGATACAGAAGATTATTATGGTGGTTTTACAGGACCATTCATGATGCCATACAGCTTATGGCAGTCTAAAAGCATGTCTAAACTTAATATCTATATAGATGGAGCAAAGTTAAACTATTCAGGGGCTGATAAAACAGATATTAACTATTATCCAGGTTACCTTAAACAACGTTTCGATTTTAAAGAGTACGCTGTTGATATGCAACTATTTTATATATCAAAACGAAGTGCGGCAGTTTATGTGCAGGTAGAGAACAAAACAGATAAACCAATATCTGTAAACAGAGAACTTGTTGGAGAGTCGTTGTTAAATAGTGGCAGATTCTCCAAAAGCAAAAGAGGAGTTAACTATTTAATAGAAAATCATGACTTCTATACAGCTATAGATTTTACGGCAAATGCAACCACAAAAATTCAGGATGATGGTATGAGATACAGCATCTATTCAGATGAAGATATTGAGGTAAAACCAAATGCAGAATATGACTTTGGTTTTGTTCAGTCGTTCTATTTTAATGATAAAGAGCAAAATGAGGATGCCGGTAATATCTCTGAATATTATGCTAATGTATATGAAGGTTTTGTTAAAAGAACAGCACAATGGGAGCAGTATCTGAATAGTGTAATAACTGAGGATAATAACTATCCTGAACTTGCAGTAAAAGGTGTAGTTACATTACTTAATAACTGGCGTACTCCGTCTGGTGCTCTGTTGCACGATGGGTTGTTCCCTTCATACGCATATACCGGATTTCATGGTTTCTGGTCGTGGGATTCATGGAAACACTCTGTTGCTTTAGCCGATTTTTCACCATCGTTGGCAAAGGATCAGATACGTACAATGTTCGACTATCAGGATAAGTACGGAATGATTGCTGACTGTATATTCAGAGATACAACATATGAGGCTGTAAACTGGCGCGATACTAAACCTCCGTTGGCGGCATGGTCGGTACTTGAGGTGTATAATAAAACCGGAGATAAAGCATTTGTTAGTGAAATGTACGACAAACTGGTAGATTATCACAGATGGTGGTATATGCATCGCGATAACGATGGTAACGGGTTGTGTGAATATGGGTCTACAGATGGAACAAGGGTTGCAGCAGCATGGGAGAGTGGTATGGATAACGCTGTACGCTTTGATAATGCCGTAATGATTAAGAATAGTGATGTAGCATGGTCGTTGAATCAGGAATCGGTTGATCTGAATAGTTATCTGTATGCAGAGAAGATTCATCTTGCTAAAATGGCTGTATTGTTAGAGAAGAACAGTGATTCGCAAAGATTCAACAAAGAGGCTAAGATGTTAAAAAAGCTTATTCAGGATATGTTTTACGATGAAGAGACCGGATACTTCTACGATATAGATATAGAAACTAAAAGTCATATAAAGGTTCAGGGACCCGAAGGGTGGATTCCGTTATGGACTGGTGTTGCTACAGTTGATCAGGCAAAAGGGGTAAGAGATATAGTAATGGATACAACTAAGTTTAACACCCATATGCCTTTGCCAACACTTGCAATGGATAATCCAAAGTTTAATCCTGCAAACGGGTATTGGCGTGGTCCGGTATGGATTGATCAGGCATACTTTGCAATACACGGACTTAAACGTTACGGTTTTTCTGAAGAGGCAGAACTCTTAAAAGATAAACTTATAAACAATTCAGAAGGTCTTGTTAGTTCAGATATGCCAATAAGAGAGAATTACCATCCGGTAACGGGAAAAGGACTTAATGCAAATCACTTTAGTTGGTCGGCAGCACACTTTTTATTATTAACAAATAACAAATAATGATACAGTTACAACAGCATACATCTGAACATAATGGTAAATTAATATATACCTTTACTATAAATAATAGTAACGGGATGTCTGTTGTTGTTACTAACTATGGATGTAAAATTATATCGGTAAATGTGCCTGACAGACAAGGTGTATTTGCCGATATAGTATTAGGATACAATACCATTGACGAATATATTACAGGAAACAGATATTTTGGAGCTGTAATAGGCCGTTGTACCAATAGGATAAAAGAAGGCTTATTGACCATTGAAAATAAAACATACAGACTTACATGTAATAATGGCAATAACCATCTGCATGGTGGAGATAAAGGATTTGACAGTGTTGTATGGGATGTAGATAGCTATTCAGATAATGAGGTTGTATTCTCTTATCTGTCTGTTGATGGTGAAGAGGGCTATCCGGGAAATATGCAAGTGAAGATTGGCTACAGACTCACAGATACTAACAGTATTGAGATAAACTATAGTGCTGTAACAGATAAAACAACAGCAGTTAACCTTACCAATCACTCCTTCTTTAACCTTAACGGAGTTAATAATGTAAATCTTCCGGATGTAAAGAATCACTCACTTATGGTATCGGCAGACAGATATACTGTTAATAACCAGGAGATGGTGCCTACTGGCGAGATATTAAATGTTGAGGATACTATTCTTGATTTGAGAGTTGAGAATGGACTTACCGGGGTTATTAATAGTACAGGTGGTTTAGATAACAACTTTGTATTAAATAGTTCGTCGGTAAATGGAGAACCAGTATCGTCATTATACTGCAAAGAAAGTGGACGAAGAATGAATGTATATACTACCCAGCCATGTGTACAGATATATACCGGGAACTTTCTTGATGGTTCTGATGTTGGAAAAGGAGGTGTACCATATGGGAAATTTAGTGCAATATGTATTGAGACACAAGGTTACCCGGATGGAAACAGATTAGATACATTTGATGACAACACCTTACATCCGAACCAACAATATGAACATAAAACTATATTTGAGTTTACTGTAGAATGATTGTCTGTTAATAACGTACATTTTTAAGTTGATGATAAACACTGATTTATCAGTTCTGCATGTTCTAATAATAATGATAAAGCTTAAATTGTTGTTCTATTGTATTTTACCATATCATTATAAATAATACAGATTAAAAAAGTTTCTGAGGTATAATTTATCTGGTGCAAATGGTTTACTTTTGTGGTAAAACAGAACTATGTTAAGCAATCGGAAAATTATACATATAGATATGGATGCCTTTTATGCTTCAATTGAGCAGAGAGATAATCCTGACTATAAAGGTAAGCCGGTTGCTGTAGGATCAGATTCCGACAGAGGGGTGATATCAGCAGCGTCATATGAGGCACGTAAATTTGGTGTCAGATCGGCAATGTCGTCAGTAAGAGCTAAAAAACTATGTCCTGATCTTATATTTGCCAAAATGAGACGCGACGTATATCTTGATGTATCTAAACAGGTAATGAAGATATTTAAAGATGTTACCGACCTTGTTGAACCATTGTCAATAGATGAGGCATTTCTGGATGTTACAAACAATAAACTGGGTTTAACAGATCCTGTTGAGGTAGCCAATAATATTAGAAACCGGATATATGAAGAGACATCGTTAACTGCATCGGCAGGCATATCTTTTAATAAATTTCTGGCAAAAAAAGCATCTGATATTAATAAGCCAAATGGGTATTTTAATATACCGGAAGATGATGCTATTGAGTTTATTAATGAGTTACCCGTTGAACAGTTTTTTGGTATTGGTGCTGTTACTGCAAAAAAGATGCATTCATTAGGCATACACTATGGCAAAGACCTAAGAGGAATGTCAATTGATGATATGATAAGGCTTTTTGGTAAGCAGGGGGTGTTCTTTTATGAGATATGCAGAGGCAGAGACAACAGGCCTGTAAATGCATTCAGAGAGCGTAAATCATTAGGAGCTGAATATACATTTGAGAAAGATCTTACAACAAAGTTTCAGGTAATTGCAGAGTTATATAAGATAGAGCTTGAGCTTATGGAGAGGATGAGTGATAAAGGTTTGTCAGGACGAACAATTACACTCAAGATTAAGTATTCTGATTTTACAAGCTTTACAAGAAGCAAAACACTTGACCATTCTGTAAGAGATTTTAATGAACTCCATAAATATGTTAAGCTATTATTGCAAAGTGAGGAGTATCTTATAAAACCAATCAGATTAATGGGAGTTTCTATCTCAAACTTCTCACATCCGGACAACTCAGAGCCGGTACAATTACTATTTGAATTCTGAATATAGATCTATTTTTAGCCCTTTATCGATCGTTTTGTTATAAACATTTGTGTTTTGTATATGTTCTAACTCTTTAGTGGAATACATATGATTTATGTGTATTTATTGCCATATAATTTGCTTTTCTGTATAAATTATTGTAGCTTAAAGTATTATGCTAGCAGATATGGGATTTTGAGAAAAAATAGTAGCAAACCTAAATGTTAAAAAATGTTAAATTCTTATTTAGATTAAATTCACATAAAACACTCTAATTACTTATATAAGTAATTAAATACCAGAATAATGTATCTTTTTACTACCTTTGTAACTGGTGTTATTTACAGTTAGTTACGGTATGTGTGGATTTGTTTAGAATGATTTTAATGTATACATTTGGAGTATAATAAAACAGTAAAACAACAAAAACAACAAAGCAATGGCAACAAATGAATTTAATTATCAGCTTTTAAACCTTCAGAGTAGTTTAGAGAGATTTGCTTTAAGTTTAACATCTAATCCTGAAGAGGCTAGAGATTTATTACAAGAGACATATTTAAAAGCATTAACATATAAAGATAAGTTTGAAGAGTCTACAAATTTAAAGGCGTGGGCGTTTACAATAATGCGTAATACATTTATTAATAATTACCGCAGAAATGTTAAACGTAAAACTACAAACGACTCAACAGATAATCAGTATTATATAAATCAGGGTGGTGAGCATACTCAGGATACTCCTGAGATAAGATACTCAACCAACGAGATAACCAAGAAGATTAACCAGTTGAGTGATGAGTTCAGAATACCTTTTCAGATGCATACTCAAGGGTTTAAGTATAAGGAGATAGCTGAGGAGTTGAACCTTAAAATAGGTACAGTTAAGAGTAGAATTTTCTTCTCAAGACAAAAATTGATGAAAGAACTGGAAGATTATAGATAATTAGTCATATTAATTATAGTATTAGGATAAAAAAAAGAATTTCGGGTTTGTAAACTCGGAATTTTTTTTAACCTTTGCAAAGTAAATCGGTACCGAAATACCGAAATAGAAAAATAAAAGAAAAAGACAGATGGAAAACAGATATTTTAAAGTAGAAGATTCTCTTTTTGATATAACAGAGAAATACCCTGAAACATTGAATGTACTCCTTGCGCAAGGTTTTTCACAAATTGCCGAGGAGTCAAAAAGAAAAACTTTCGGAAAATCTATTACCCTTAAAGTTGCTGCAACAATTAAGCAGATAAGCATTACATCGCTTGAGGAGTTACTTGTTGAGGCTATTGATCAGACTCGTAATAACGCTGATAAAGAATCAGTAAAGGGAGAGATAAAAGGTGATAAAGATATAAGAATTGAGGGGTTGTTGCCATGCCCTGTTCGTTTACCACTTGTTGAGAAACTTGATGCATTTCTGGAGAGTTTTAAGGATGAGAGCGGTTATGAGGTTGAGACAAGTTTGCAGGCTGCATCTATGGGACTTGATAGCATAAAGGATTATGTGCGTTCAGCTAACGACTCTTCTGAATTATCAGATATTTTCTTATCAGCAGGATTTGATCTATTTTTTGAAGCTGACCTTATGGGTAAATTCATGAAACAGGATGTATTTAAAGATTTTGCCGATTACGATAAGTATAATAAAGATTTTGAAAACGACTACCTTTCATTAAGAGATCCAAAAGGTTATTACTCAACAATAGCAGCTGTGCCGGCAGTTTTTCTTGTTAATAAGGGTGAACTTAAAGGCAGAGAGGTTCCAATGACTTGGCAGGATGTTCTTAAGCCGGAGTTTGAGAACAGTATAAGTTTACCTGTTAGCGATTTTGACCTGTTTAATGCAATGCTGTTACATATTCAGAAAGAGTATGGCGACGAAGGTGTTGTAAGCCTTGGACGTAATTTGTTACGTAGTATGCATCCGGCTGAGATGGTGAAATCTGAGCGTAGTAAAACAGAGAAACCTGTTGTAACTATAATGCCTTACTTCTTTACAAAAATGGTTAAGCCTGGTAGTAGCATGATTGCTGTGTGGCCAAAAGACGGCGCAATAATAAGCCCGATTTTTATGCTTACCAAAGGAGAAAAGAGAGAGCAGATAAAACCAATTGCAGATGTATTTATGTCAAAAGAGATTGGTGAACTGCTATCGCATCAGGGACTATTCCCGAGTGTGCATCCTGAAGTGGATAATAAACTTCCGGCTGAAAACAAGTTTATGTGGGTAGGCTGGGATTATATATACAACAATGATATTGGAGCATTAATTGAGCATTGCGAAACACTATTTAATAATGCTATTAAATAATTAATGAACCAGAATACTGAAATATCCGTTTGATTATAGATATTTGTGATTGTAAAACCATTATGATATGAATAAGGCATGAATATAACTTTTTCTGATAGCGAAAAACGAGTAAACATGCGGGTTTCATATAACAATTGAAAATGAAAATTCAGAGATATGAATCTAGTAACATTTTCCGGACCTCCGTCAACAGGTAAAACATCTGTGATAATAAAGACAATTGATGCAATAAAGCAGAGAGGTTTAAAAGTTGGTGTAGTAAAGTTTGACTGTCTTGCGACAGATGATGATAAATTATATGAGAAAGCTGGTGTACCTGTTCGTAAAGGACTGTCAGGATCACAATGTCCTGATCACTACTTTGTGAGTAATATAGAGGAGGTTACACAGTGGGGGATTGAGTTAGGACTAGATCTGTTAATTACAGAGAGTGCAGGTCTTTGTAACAGATGTTCTCCGTATATAAAAGAGATTAAATCGATATGTGTAATTGATAACCTTAGTGGTATTAACACACCAAAAAAGGTTGGGCCAATGCTTAAGATGGCAGATATAGTGGTTATTACAAAAGGCGATATTGTATCGCAGGCTGAGAGAGAGGTGTTTGCCTCGCGTGTTCAGACTGTTAATCCATCGGCTGTTACAATGCATGTTAACGGACTTAGTGGTCAGGGAGCTTTTGAGCTTAGCACACTGCTATATGACGAAAAAGATAAAGTTGATACTCTTGTTGGTAAGAAACTACGATTCTCAATGCCTTCGGCACTATGTTCTTACTGTTTAGGAGAGACCCGTATTGGTAAATCGTATCAGATGGGTAATGTTCGTAAAATGAATATGGAGGATGACAAATGATTACAAAAGAGGATATAAAGAAGATATCAATATCTGATCTTAGAGGGAAATACCCGTTTGTTGAAGGATTTTTTGCAGATCAGAGTCTTGAGATAGACCAGAATGAGAAGTTAACCTTTGTTCAGTATCTTGAGAAGTTTGATGAGGAGGAGGCCGAAGACAGAGCTATTGATGTTGATGTAATGGTAAACTCTCTTGTTGAGTATGTAAATCAGATGTTATCGTTTATTGGCGATGATAAAGAGAATGGTGTTGACAGCCTTACAATTTTGCCGGGAACCAATAAGTTTGGCGAAGCAGAAAACTTTGAAGAGCTGACTATCAGAAAAAGTGAGATTATATGTATTGTTGGGCCAACAGGTTCAGGAAAGAGCAGACTTCTGGCAGACATTGAGTGGGTTGCACAGAAGGATACGCCTACGTCAAGATCTATACTTATAAATGGAGAGGAATCAGATAAAAAATGGAGACTTACATCTGGTAATAAACTTGTTGCTCAGTTATCGCAGAATATGAACTTTGTGATGGATCTTACAGTTCAGGAGTTTCTTGAACTGCATGCACAGAGTCGTTTAGTAGAGAATGTAGAGGAGGTGATACAACGAATAATATCATCGGCAAATAATCTGGCCGGAGAGAAGTTTGATTTGTCGACACCAGTAACAAGCTTAAGTGGAGGACAAAGTAGGGCGCTTATGATTGCTGATACAGCGATATTAAGTAAATCGCCAATTGTTCTTATTGATGAGATTGAGAATGCCGGTATCGACAGAAAGAAGGCTCTGGAACTTCTTGTAGGAGAGGAGAAGATTGTTCTTATGGCAACACACGATCCTATACTGGCACTTATGGGCGACAGACGTATTGTAATTAAGAATGGTGGTATAAATAAGGTTATTGAGACCAGTCAGGATGAGCGTGAGTTTCTTACTGAACTAAATGAGATGGACAAAATAGTTCAGAACCTTAGATACAAACTTAGAAAAGGAGAGGTTATAACCTCATTAAAATAATTTTTGGTAAAAATAGTAAAAGAGAGATTGTTATGGCACATGATGGTTGTTCAGGAAGTTTTGAGAACGGAAAGCAGGTAGTAGATAAAATTAGAATGATGGGTTTTGCAGATCAGCTAATGCCAATGCCTATGGAGATAACCTGTGTTGAGTGTAATGAGACATTTACAATGTCTGAATTTGAAGGAAAATGCCCTAAATGCGAAATGGTGTATGGCGTTACTCCATGTCATGCATTTGATGCAAAGAATATTATGGCGGCAGGAATTAACTATTAAAATATGCAAGGGGTATCTCCCCTTGCCCATATTATGGACTTTTATACATCAATTACAGATTATTACGACTATATATTTCCTGTTTCCGAAGTTAAGGCATCGCTTATAACCGATTATATAGGTTCGGAAAGAGAAAATATTCTTGATATTGGTTGTTCTACAGGAGGATTTTCTGAGTATATAACTGATAAAGGAGCTATTCCGTATGGTATAGACCTTAATGATGAAATGCTGAGTATAGCAAAAGGAAGAGTACGTTCTGAAATCTCCGGGAATTTTGTGTCAGCAAGTATGTTGGATGTTGATAAAGTCTTTAACAACGTAGATTTTGATTTAGCATTTTCTGTAGGCAATACAGTTGCTCATCTTACCGATATAGATCAGTTAAACAGACTGTTTGCAAGTGTAAAGAGTGTGTTGAAACCAGACGGACTATTTGTTATTCAGGTTGTAAACTATAACAGATACGATGTTGACAGAGAGACAAAATTGCCAATAATTGATAACGACAAAATCAGGTTTGAGAGGGAATACTGCTGGAAACGTACTGATGGCAGAGTAAATTTTGACACGGTACTTACCGACAAAAGCACAAATCAGCAGATAACAAACAGAGAGGTACTTACTCCATTTCTGCCCGAAGAGATAATAAGACAAGCCAAAGATAATGGGTTTGGTGTTGTTGATACGTTTGGTGCATTCAACAGGACTGAATTTGATCCGGAAAATAGCTTTGCATTCATTCTGGTAGTAAAACGATAAAACTATCACAATAATAAGTGGTTGTTCGCTTTTGTGTAGAGGTTTCTTTTACACGCAATGATTATTGTATATGATAGTTACACATACCTTTAAAAGACAAGTATGAAACCAAAAAAAACAAAAAAGAGAGTTTTGTCTAAACGGTTGCATCGTTGGCCGGGAGTAATACTATCACTATTTCTTATACTTTATGCAGTATCCGGAATAATAATGAACCACCGTAATGTGGTTTCCGGGATAGATATATCGCGCAAAATATTACCAGATAAATACGGAATAGATAATTGGAATAACGGAGCAGTTAAAGGTGCTGTTAACTTTACCGATAGTGTATCTGTTATCTATGGCGGTATTGGTGTGTGGATAACATACGACAGTTATAATAGTTTTGTAGATTTTAATCGCGGATTTCCTGAAGGGAGCGATAACAGAAATATTACCTGTTTAAACTACACCAAAAATGATAATCTGTTTGCAGGAACAAAGTTTGGGCTGTACAGGTACTCAAAAGAGCAGAAACAATGGGTTGTTGTAGATATACCAACCGATGAGAAGAGAATAGAGGGAATAACTACTGTTAATGACTCATTATGGGTTATGACACGTTCGCAGGTTCTTGTTGCTGCTGAGAACGATCCTAAGTTTGTTGATATAGAATTAAAAGCGCCGGAAGGATATAAAAGCGATATATCACTATTCCGGACACTATGGTACATACATAGTGGCGAGTTGTTCGGAATGCCCGGAAAACTATTTGTTGATGCTTTAGGTCTTTTGGTTATTGTACTTTCGGTTACAGGTATTCTGTATATGTTCATGCCCGGATTTATGCGCAGACGAAAAAACAGAAAGAGATCAAATAAAATATCAAAACCACTATTCTCAAAATCTGTTAAGTGGCATAGAGTATTAGGTATAGCAGGAGCTCTGTTTCTTTTTATTCTTGCATTAACCGGAATGTTTTTGCGTCCTCCGTTATTAATACCAATTGCCAATACCGATGTTCAGAGATTAAAATATACCCATCTGGATAATGATAATGCATGGTTCTTAAAACTCAGAGGCATACATTACGACGATGTGAATAGCAGGTTTATTATACTCACTAATTCAGGATTCTACTATACCGATAAGTTTATGAAATCAACACCTGTTAAGTTTGAGAGCCAACCACCATACAGTGTTATGGGTGTTAATGTTTTCAGGCAGGTAGCAGACAATGAATTTATGGTTGGTTCATTTTCTGGTCTCTATTTATGGAATACTGAGAGCGGGTTGGTTTTTGATTATATAAAAAGAACACCTTACAGACAGGTTAAAAAGATGGGACCTCCGGTGTCAGAGAATATGATATCAGGATATATAGAGAACGAACAGAATGAGTTTATTTTTGATTATGCAAGAGGTTGTGTAACAAAGAGTACATTTGGTGATGTTCCGCATATTATAAAGCAGCAGGGAATGCCATTATGGAACGTTGCTCTTGAGGTTCATACAGGAAGAATATTTGAACCAATACTTGGGATATTTTACATACTATATATTCCGTTAACTGGGATATTCACACTTATACTTATTATTACAGGTGCGTTTATCTGGATAAAGAAGAGAGTGAAATCTAAAAAGAGCTAACAGAAAACAGCTGTTCAGATACAAATAATGCCATACCTTAAGTGTGAAATTAAGATATGGCATTACCAGATTCTTTCATAAAAAACTAAGGAATCTCGAATCTAACCTCAACTTTATACTGAATTTTAATCTTCTTAAACTCAAGTGCAGGCAGTGATTCAGCCATAGCTGCTTCAGCGGCATATCCTTTTGCTCTGTACTGCATATATCCAGGACCTCCGTAGTAATCAACCTCAATAACACGTATTGGTTTGCCAATCTTCTCATCAATAGCCAACATAAGTGTTGATGCCTTTGTTTTAGCATTCTTAATTGCTTCAATCTTAACATCCATCTTTATCTTCTCCATATCGCTATGATATGTTCTTGAAATACCTGCTGAAGGAATCCCAATACCTTTTAACATCTTAAGCACTTTTGTAGTCTCCTCAGCTGTTGAAAGCTTTAACTCATATGATCTTGTAGTTTCAATCTTATCTGACCAGAAACCTTGGTTAAGAGAGCTGTAAGCGTTCTGAACAACCAGATGCTTAAGATCTATACCAATCTTTTTAAGTTCCTTTTTCATCTTGTTCTCAAGAATATCAACACCTTTTTTAGTCTCCTTGTCAGCTATCCTTATCCATAGGAATATCTCATTAGGAATAATCTCTTTTTCTGCCATTCCGTTTACCTGAATGTATGGTTTTGTGGTTTCAACCATTTGTGCATTAGTAAACTGTGTTGAAGAAATGAATGCTAACAGTATCAATAATTTTAAAAATCGCATAATATTTTAGTTTTGTTTATCTGTTTATTACTTAATAAAAAGTATGCCATAAATTAGTTAATTAAAAACTAAAACAGAAATTTAAACGTTAATTGCTTGAAACAAAATCAGATATTTTTCAATAAAAATATGAGAGTGATAATATCTGCTTTTTGTTTTTATGGTTACATGAGTATAAATTATATATTTGTGTTTTACCAAAACTATTTAATTATGCGATTTCTGATAAGTATAGTTATCACTGCATTTCTTATTGCAGGATGTACGTCTGATGAAAAAAAAGTTGATACACTGAAAGTTGAAGGTCTACTTGAAAATGTTGATAAGTATGTAGACAAAGAGGTTGTTGTTGAAGGCCGTGTTGTGCACGTATGTTCCTATGATTGCAGAAAGATGAAACTTATTGGCGATAACGGACAGATAGTAAAGATTGAACCGGGTACTCTTGAGGCAAAGTTTGATAAGGAGTATAAAGGAAAAACACTTGCTATAAAAGGTGTTGTTTCAGAGACAAGGATTACCGAAGATGATGTTAAGATACTTGAAGATAAAAAGACTACACTTTGTCATATTGATAAAGAGCCATGCCTGGATGGTGAGTATATTGACAGACTGAAGGCAAAAAAGAAGAACCTTGCGATATTAAACAGACAGATAGATGGTATTCGTGAGCGACTTAAGGCTTCTGAAAAAGGATATATATCAATGGTTACTGTAAAAGCTTCTGATATAACAGTTATCCCTGAGCCTGATGATAGTATTGAAGAATAACAGAAAAGCTACTATAAAGTAAAAGGTTGTGCACTACGATTTGCACAACCTTTTTTGTACTCTTTATAATTGATGTAATTTAATACAATCTTGGATATTTACCCGGATTCTGTTCATGCATAATTGCGTATATAGTCTCAAATACATCCTCAGCATTAGGGTTTGAGAAGTAATCGCCATCTGTAGCATACGCAGGTCTGTGCTCTTTGGCAGATATTGTTCTTGGTTCTGAATCCAGATGATAAAATGCTTTCTGATCCTCAATAATTTTCTGAAGCATAAATGCTGTAGCACCACCTGGTACATCCTCATCAAAAACAACAAGTTTGCTGGTCTTCTTTACAGACTCCTTAACAATACTGTTAATATCAAAAGGAATTAATGTACGTGCATCAATAAGCTCAACAGATATATTAAACTCTTTTAATTGCTCAACAGCTTCTTCTGCAATTCGTACGCACGATCCGTATGTTACAAGTGTTACATCTGTACCCTCTTTTAGAATTTCCGGTACACCCAACGGAATTGTGAACTCACCAATATTATTAGGTTTTTGCTCTTTTAATCGGTATCCGTTAAGAGGCTCAATAACAAGAGCAGGATCATTACCTTTTAACAGAGTATTATACATACCTGCGGCCTGTGTCATATTTCTTGGTACACAAACATGCACACCTCTTATTGAGTTTATAACCATACTTAGTGGCGATCCGGAGTGCCAGATACCCTCTAATCTGTGACCTCTGGTTGATACAATAAGCGGTACAATCTGTTTTCCGGCTGTTCTGTAATGTGTTGTAGCCAGATCGTCACTCATTGTTTGTAGTGCATATAGCAGATAATCAAAATACTGAATCTCAGCAATTGGTCTTAACCCTCTTAATGCCAGACCAATACCCTGTCCCATTATTGTAGCCTCTCTGATTCCTGTATCGGTAACCCTTATCTCACCATACTTGCTCTGCATGCCTTCAAAGGTCTGGTTAACGCCACCAATACCTCCAACATCCTCACCAAAAGCCACAAGCAACGGATTGTTTTTAAACTGATAATCCCAGTTATCTCTTAGTATCTCTCTACCGTTTACCCAATCATCAGAGAAGTCTGGTTTTACTTCGGTAATATCAATTGGCGAATGTTTCTCTACGTAAAGTTTACTGCTATATCTTCTGCTTCCATCTTTGTAGTTGCGTTCAAGCCATTTAGACAGATCTCTTTGCAGCTCTCTGCGTTTAGTACAATCAGTACATACGTGTCTTAGAATCTTTTTAACCGCACTAATATTATCCTTACGTATAGGACTCATTATCTTCTGCAGGTCGTTAGTAATCTCACCAACCTTATCAATACCCTCTCTTTCACAAACACACGATCTGTTGTTTATTATCTTAACAAGCTCTTCTCTCTCTTTCTTAAGAGGTGCTGTAAACTGTTTCCAAGCTCTCTTTTTTGCATCCAGAGCCTCTTTCGCTGCCTCTTTCTCTATATTGTCAAGCTCCTCTGCTGTAGCAATTTTCTCCTCAATAATCCATTCGCGCATCTTTACAAGGCAATCAAAATCCTTCTCAAACTGAAGTCTCTCTTTATTTTTGTATCTCTCGTGCGAACCAGATGTTGAGTGTCCTTGTGGTTGAGTAACCTCATCAACATGAAACAGTATTGGTGTATGATTTGTACGGCACTTATCAACACCCTCTGCAAACATATCCAATAGTCCGGCATAGTCCCATCCTTTTCCTCTGTATATGTGTATACCTCTCTCACCCTTTTTCTTAATATCAAAACCACTAAGAGCCTCAGAAATACTCTCTTTTGTAGTTTGATATTTTTTAGGAACCGATATACCATAACCATCATCATATACAGTCATTGCCATTGGTACCTGCATTACAGCAGCTGCATTCATAGTCTCCCAGAAATGGCCTTCAGATGTACTTGCATCACCAATTGATCCAAAAGCAACCTCATTACCAGATATCGATAAACCCTTGTATTCATTAAGTTCTTTATTCTCACGGAATAGTTTTGATGCCTGCGCTAAACCAAGCAGTCTTGGCATCTGTCCGGCAGTAGGCGAGATATCTGCCGATGTATTTTTCTGATCTGTAAGATTAAGCCACTCACCATTATCATCAATATTTGGTGTCGAGAAGTGATTATTAAATGATCGTCCACCATTTCCTTTATTCAAATTCGGATCTGTCTGTCCGTATAGCTGATGAAAAAATTCATCTGCCGAAAATATTCCGGCAGCCATCATCCATGTCTGATCTCTGTAATAACCCGATCGCCAATCGCCTTTTCTGTATTGTTTAGCAAGTGCAATCTGTACAACCTCTTTACCATCGCCAAAAATACCGAATTTTGCTTTTCCGGTATGTACCTCTTTTCTCCCAAGTAAACTTATCTGTCGGCTTAAATTACCAAGTTTATAATCTGAGAGAATCTCCTCCCTCTCTATCTTTAAAGTTGTATATCTCTTCATAACATTAATTTGATAATATGATGATGCTAATTCTTATGCTTGTTTAGAATCATTTTTAATAAATTCTGCTCTATAAACAAACGCAGATAGATAATGTTTAGATGAGCTATGTTAAACTTGTTTTACAGGTGATTTTGTTATAATGGTGATAGTTTGTGTAACTGTTAATCGGGTAGCTACCTTTTTGCATATGTTAAAAAATCAAAAGTTATAATAACTTAGGATTTATATTCGTTAATTTAGAGTCGAAAAGACAATGTTTATACAATGACTATCCTATACTCTATGAGTAAATCTTAGTTTAAACATTTATGGTTGAGTATTGATTAAATTTAATTTCAAAAAAAAAGTTTGACAAATGAAAAAGTACACTTTGCTGCTTTCTTTTGTATTGCTATTAGTACTAGGAAGTTGTACTAATGAGAAGTACAAAGTTGAGACAAAGACCGATTCAAATGGTTATGCATATGAAACGGTTACTAACGACCCTATGAACGCAAGAATCTATACGCTTGCAAATGGTCTAAAAGTTTATTTAAGAGTTAACAGAGACGAGCCCCGTATTGAAACCTACATTCCGGTTAAAGCTGGTTCTACTTATGATCCTAAAGAGACAACCGGGTTGGCGCACTACCTTGAACATATGATGTTTAAAGGGACATCAAAGTTTGGAACATCTAATTGGGAAGAGGAGTCTAAATTAATTGAAAAGATATCTGATCTTTATGAGAAGCATAAAGTTACAGATAATCCTGAAGAGAAAAAGGAAATCTATAAAGAGATTGATAAAGTATCGCAAGAGGCTTCAAAGTATGCTATTGCGAATGAGTACGACAAACTTGTTAGCTCAATTGGAGCAAGAGGAACAAATGCATACACCTCAAATGAGCGTACTGTGTATATGAACAATATACCATCTAATGAACTTGAGAAGTGGCTTAAGATTGAGAGCGAAAGATTTAGTACACTTGTTCTTAGACTTTTCCATACAGAGCTTGAGGCTGTTTATGAGGAGTTTAATATGGGACAGGACGATGACGATGATAAGGTTTGGACAAAACTTTATGAGAAACTGTTCCCAACACATCCGTACGGAACACAAACAGTTATTGGTAAGGCAGAGCACCTTAAGAATCCATCAATGGTAAATATCCATAACTATTTTGATACATATTATGTACCAAATAATATGGCTATATGTCTTTCAGGAGATCTTGATTTTGAAAAGACAATACAACTTATTGATAAGTACTGGGGTAAGTTTGAGTCGTCAGATAAGAGAGTTAAAAAAGAGTTTGCTCCTGAAAAAGAGATAACTGCTCCTGTTGTAGCTGAGGTTTTTGGACCAACTGATGAGAATCTGTTTATGGGATTCAGATTTAACGGTGTAGGATCGGAAGATGCTGATATGGTTAATCTTGTTGATATGATTCTTAATAACAGCAAAGCAGGATTAATAGATCTTAACCTTATAAAAGAACAGAAGGTACTTGAAGCATTTTGTGGTACTGATTTTATGAAAGATTACGGGGTTCACTACTTTGGAGGAAAACCTAAAGCTGGTCAGACTCTTGAAGAGGTAAAAGATCTTATTCTTGCAGAGATTGAGAAGATTAAAAAAGGTGAGTTTGATGAGTGGTTGTTGAGCGCTATTATTAACGATTTTAAGGTTAATATGTTGCGTAGAGCAGAGAGTAACAGCAGTGCACACCTGTTTGCACAGGCTTTTGCTGAAGAGGTTGAGTGGAACCATGTTATTAGCCAGATAGATCGTCTTGAAAAAATTACAAAGCAGCAGATTGTTGATTTTGTAAATACTCACTATAAAGATAACTATGTAGTAGTGTATAAGCGCAAAGGAAACGATGATTCAGTTGTAAAGGTTGATAAGCCATCTATTACTCCTGTACCAATTGACAGAAACTCTCAGAGTGAGTTTATGGTTAATCTTCTTGCTGAGAAAACAGAACGCCTGAAGCCTGTTTATGTAGATTTTGAGAAGAGCATGATTACAGAGAAGTTTAAAGATGGTATTGAGTTTAACTATATTAAAAACAATACTAATGAGATCTTCAGACTACAGTATGTAATAGATATGGGCGAAGATCATAACAAGGAATTGGCACTGGCTGTTGATTATCTTGAGTATCTTGGAACAACAAAATATAGCGCATCTGAGCTTAGTGAGGAGTTCTTTAAGCATGGTCTTTCATACTATGTAAGTACCGGAAGAGACAGATCATACATAACAGTTAGTGGTCTGAAAAAATCGTTTGATAAAGGTGTTGAACTTGTAGAGCATCTGCTTAAAAATGCAAAAGCTGATAAAGAGGCATACAAAAAGTATGTTGATAATATATTACAACGCAGAGAAAATCTGAAACTTAACAAATCAGCAATACTTTGGGATGGAATGTTAAACTACGGAATGTATGGTAAAAACAACCCGATAACAAATATTCTTTCAGAAGAGCAGCTTAATGCAATTGATCCTGAAACATTGGTAGCAAAGGTTGCAAGTCTTACTACATATCCTCACAGAATATTGTATTACGGACAAGATACTCCTGAGACTGTTAAGTCTGTACTTAACAAGTATCATGTAACACCAGATGCTTTAGCAGCAATACCTGAGAAAACAGAGTATAAAGAGTTATCAACAGATAAGAACAGAGTATTCTTTGTAGATTATGATATGGTACAGGCTAATATTATAATGTTTACTAAGCGCGATGAGTTTGATAAGAGTATGACTCCTGTTACACGCCTGTTTAATGAGTATTATGGTGGCGGAATGGGTTCTGTTGTATTTCAGGAGATAAGAGAGAGTAAAGCACTTGCTTACTCGGCATTTGCAAGCTACTCGCAAGGAAGCAAGCTTCATAAGCCAGATTATATTCTTGGATTTGTGGCAACACAGGTTGACAAGCTTGGTACAGCAACTGATGCTATGTATGATCTGCTTGAGAATATGAGAAAATCTGATAAAGCATTTAATACAGCTAAAGATGCTATGCTTAAAAAGATTGAGACATCAAGAATAACAAAATCAAATATCTTCTGGACAAAACTTAATAACCTTGACAAAGGTATTAAGACAGATATGCGTAAAGATGTTTACGAGAAGGTATCTGAAATGAGTATTGATGATATTCAGAAGTTCTTTGATGAGAATGTAAAAGGTAATAAGTATAACTATCTGGTTATTGCTAATAAAAAGCTTGTTGATATGAACAAACTTAAGCAACTGGGAGAGGTTACAGAATTATCATTGCAAGATGTTTTTAACTACTAAAAATATACCTGATTAATCAGGCAAGTTATAATTAGAGCGGTACTGTAGTATCGCTCTATTTTTTTATCATATTAGTATAAAACCGAACAGTAAGATTCGGTTCTACAAAAAAATTATATAAACATAACTCCCCTGCATAAATATTTTCTTAGATTCCTAACCATTGACAGATCATTATTTTTCAATAATATCAATAGTTCAGATACTAATAACCTGTGTAAAGTGGAAGAAAAAATAAGTATATCTATTGACGTTAACGAAAGTTTTTAATAACTTATATATTGATTTGGTTAGTAAACTGAAGAACAGATATGAAGAAAATATTACTTATTGTATGCTTTATATGCCAGTATGGTATAATAGCAGTATCGGCTCAGGACTCAAATGATGATGGTTTTCACGATGGTGATGTTGCCGGATTAAATAAAATGCTTAATGATAACCTATCTAATACGTTAGGATGGTCAGGAACAGATTACGGCTCATGGACAGGTGTAACATGGTCATCAGATAATCCGAAACGCATTCAGGAGTTAAATGTTAATGGTAAGAGTCTGGAATCTATAGATTTGTCGGTATTTGTAAAATTGCTGAAGATTGTATGTAACGATAATTCATTGACTAGCATTGATATATCAAATAATCTTCTTCTAACCAGACTGTTTTGTGATAACAACCAAATAACAGCGTTAAACCTCTCTTCTAATACAACATTGAATCAGTTATACTGTAATAATAATGAGATTGAGACAATAAGTATACCTACATCTCATGAGTTTGATCTTCTTGATTGCAGGAATAACCGACTTCCTTTTTCACAGATAAATATCCTTATAGGCAACTCTATTGAAAATCGTTTTCCTCAGAAAGATCTTTATAAAGAGAGAATAGTTTATGTAAATCAGGAGATTGATCTATCTGCAGAGGAGACGATAAATAGTGTAAATACGGTATTTGTATGGAAGAAAGACGGAAATACAATTTCAGGTGCAACAACAAGTAAGTATACACCAACATCAATAGGTGTATATACATGCGAAATGACCAATACAGAATTCTCAGGACAGACACTTATAACAAATAATATTACAGTACAGGTTAACGATAACGAACCGGTAATAACAACAACAACACTATCTGTACCTGAGAACTCAGCAAATGCAACTACTGTTGGAACTATTGAGTTTACAGATGCTGACCCTGTTAAGAACCCTGCTACATATTCAATTACCGATGCTACAAATACATTTGAGATAGGAGAGGTTGACGGAGTGATAAAAGTTAAGAGTAATACTTTACTTAATAAGGAGGTTACGCCAACAATAGATGTTACAGTTAATGTTAATGATGGTAAATTTTCCGATAATGAGACTGTTACAATTACAGTATCAAATGTAAACGAAAATCCTACGGCGTTACAATTATCAAATAATCAGATTACAGAAAATGTATCTGTTGGGACAAGTATAGGAACCTTTACAACAACTGATGTTGATAGTGGAGATAATTTTACATATACCTTTGCATCAGGAGGAGCTGATAATAGCTCATTCAGAATATCAGGTAATGCACTTCAGACTAATACTGATATTGATTTTGAAACAAAAGATAGTTATTCAGTAAAGATACGAACCACCGATAACGGAGATCTGTTTTATGAAGAGAACTTTACAATTACTGTCTCCGGTATAAATGAAGCACCAGAGAATATTCAGTTAACAAACAACTCAATTCAGGAGAATATGAGTTCGGGCACAGATGTTGGTACCATATCATCTACAGATCAGGATACGGGTGATGGTGTAACATATACTTTTGCATCAGGAGGTACTGATAATAACTCATTTCAGATTACAGGTAATGTATTAAAGACAAATAGTACGTTTGATTATGAAACAAAAAAGACATATACAGTAAGAATTAAAGCGGAAGATAACGGAGGACTGTCAACAGAGAAGGATATAAATATTTCTGTTACAAATGAGAATGAACAACCAGATAATTTACAGATTACGAATAACCGGATAAATGAAAATGTATCTGTAGGTACAGTTATAGGCCAACTATCTGTTACCGATGTTGATGATGGAGATAGCTTTACTTATACATTTGCATCAGGAGGTACCGATAATAGTTCGTTTCAGATATCTGGGAACTCTCTTAAAACAAATACAGATGTAGATTTTGAGACAAAGAGCAGTTATACAATAAAGGTACGTGGAACAGATAACGGGGGGCTTTTTACAGAATCTGATTTAACAATTACAGTTAATAATATTAACGACAAACCATCGGAACTTAAATTATCTGAAAACTGTGTAGATGAAAACTGTGCCAAAGGTACAGAGATAGGAGTTTTTAGTGCCACAGATACCGATGCAGGCGATACCTTTACATATAGTTTTACAGGTACAGGTAACGATAATGCAGCATTTACAATATCGGGAGATAAACTTCTGGTTGAGGCGAAATCTGATTATGAAGGGAAAAACTCATATGCAATAAGGGTTAAAGTAACAGATAATGGAGGTGAGTATATAGAGAAAGAGTTTACCATATCAATAACAGATATAAATGAGAGGCCAACAGATATATCTTTATCGAATGTTGAGGTACTTAAAAATACTGTTACAGGAACTGAAGTTGCAATTATATCAGGAACTGATCCTGACAGTGGCGATCAGCTTAGTTTTGAGATATCAGATAATGATCATTTTCAAATACAGGGTAACAAACTTATTGTGAAATCCGGATTTGAAGATGTTGATTATAAAGAATATGGTATTGCAATTGACGCAATTGATAATAGCGGACTAAGATTTACTGAAGATTTTACAATGCTTATTAAAGATATAAGTACCAATGTTGATAACCGGGAAGCTTTAACAATAAATATCTATCCAAACCCGGTTAAATCGTTTTTTATAATTGAGTCTGATAATATTATAGAGACCATTGCTGTGTATAATACCGGAGGTGGATTAATTAACAGATACAATGTATGGTCTGATAGCTATATTGTTAATACAGATAATCTGCAATCCGGAATTTATATTATCAATATTAATACATTGTCTGGTGAGATAACCAGGAAGATTATGAAGCTTTAAAACAGATGTTTTAGTGGTAAGCAAAAGGTAAACTATCTGTTTTATGAATGGGTAAACTGATTACTTTTGTTTCGGTTTTGTATTATATCTCATCACGAGATATTTCTATTTGGATAACACAATATTAGTAACCTTAAACCGTGTGCTCTTGTAGTTAGTTTTTGTTATATGGAGTACAAACAGGATAGTCATAAAATTACGGTTGGTTGTTAATTAGAAAGCCCCGGTTGAACACAGTTGTATTCAAAGGGGCTTTCACTTTTTATTTAGTATCCTGCTGATTGTCCGTCTTTTCTTGATTCTGATGCACCAAAGTATACCTTTGTTTTGTTGTTTACCATTATTGCCTGATAGCCTCCATAACCTCCGTTTGAATATGAAACTTTATGCCCCATCTTCATAAGTTCTCGTATCACATTGTAATTAAATCCGTTCTCAAGTTGTACAACACCTCCGTTCTTCATCTTCTCACCTGTTGGTTGCGACGATCCATCGTGCCTTATTCTTGGTGCATCACCTGCCTCCTGCAGATTCATGTCAAAATCTATCATATTAATTACTATCTGAACGTGTCCTTGTGGTTGCATACTTCCACCCATTAAACCAAAGCTAACCCATGGTTTACCATCCTTTGTAATAAATGCCGGAATAATTGTATGAAAAGGTCTCTTTCCTGGTTTGTAAGCATTCATATGGTTATCATCAGTAATATTAAACAACTCACCTCTGTCTTGCAGAACAAAACCCAGATTATCAGGAGTCATTCCAGAACCCATACCACGATAATTACTCTGTATAAGCGAAACCATATTACCATACTTATCAGCTACAGTAAGATATATTGTATTGCCTTGCTCAAGTTCTCCTGCATCAAAACTCTTTGCTGCCTTTTCAGGGTTTATAAGTGCTCTTCGTTTATCGGCATATGAGTCAGATATAAGTTTCGCTATTGGTATCTTTGCAAAATCAGGATCAGCATAAAACTTTGCCCTGTCTTCAAAAGCCAGTTTCTTGGCCTCTACAAAATGATGTACATACTCCTTACTGCCAAATCCCATTTCTCTGATGTTATATTTCTCAAGAATATTCAGCATCTGCAGAGCTGCTGTACCTTGTCCGTTTGGTGGTAACTCCCAAACATCATAACCACGGTAATTTACTGATATAGGCTCTACCCATTCCGATTTGTGTGTAGCAAGATCGTTATAACTCAGGAAGCCACCATTCTGTTTCATATATTTTGCAATAGTCTTTGCTATATCGCCTTTATAAAAAGCATCGCGCCCCCCTTTAGATATCTTCTCAAGTGTATTTGCCAGATACGGATTCCTGAATATCTCACCCTTTGCGGGAGCTTTTCCGTTTGGCATATATACCGTGCTAAAATTAGGATACTGTTTAAGAATCTCTGCATTTCGTTTCCAATAATAAGCAATGAGCTCAGTTACCGGAAAACCATCTTTTGCATATGTAATTGCAGGATTAAGAATCTCCTTCATCTTCATTTTGCCAAACCTGTTGTGCATCTCAAACCATCCGTCAACACATCCCGGAACCGATACCGGAAGCGGGCCAAACGAAGGAATCTTTTTATATCCATTATCTCTGAAATACTCAACATTCAGACTTTTGGGCGATCTGCCACTGGCATTTAATCCGTAAAGTTTCTCTGTTTTGGCATCCCATATTATAGCAAACAGATCGCCTCCAATACCATTTCCGGTTGGTTCAACAAGACCAAGAACAGCATTTGCAGCAATGGCAGCATCAATGGCATTTCCTCCTTTCTTAAGAATATCAATTGCAACCTGTGTGGCAATTGGCTGACTAGTACATGCCATTCCGTTTTGTGCTATAACCTCAGACCGGGTGGCAAACTGTTTTCCGGTAATTCTGTCTTGTGCGTTTGCTATCAGGCATACACAGGCAGTTAATAGTAGAAAGACTCTCTTCATAATATATTGGTTTTTATATAATTGGTTGTTACTAATTTAATCATTTTTACCAAGAGAGGAGAACATAAAGCAAAACCTGTTATTACAGTATATAATAAATTGTATAAATGGTAATATACAAGGATATAATTGATTAGATTTGTGTAACAAATACCTGTTAACTTATGATCAGATTTTTATCAGGACTATGTATAGTTCTGTTGATTGCTTGTAGTAACTCAAAAACCGATATATCATTCTATAACTGGAAAAACAGTGCAGAGATATCAACAGATAAAGCAGCACTACTTCAAAAACTTAATGTAGAGGATCTTTATGTTCGTTTTTTCGATATAGATATTAAAAATAAGAGGTATGCTTTCAGACCAAAATCTGTTGTAAATATAGATAGCACAGTATTAAACAGAGATATAATACCATGTGTATTTATTACAAACAGATCGTTGTACAATATTCCGGGAAACAAGGTAGCGACGCTGGCAAAGGATGTTGTGACACTCATAAATAAGATAGCCGATAAATATAGTATTCAGGATATTAACCAGATACAGATAGATTGTGACTGGACAAAGAAGAGCAGACCAATATACTTTGAGCTGCTAAAGAGGATAAGAGATGAGTTGGATGACAATATTCAGCTATCGGTAACAATACGCCTGCACCAGATTAAGTATCCTGAAATTACAGGTGTTCCACCGGTTGACCGTGGAGCTCTTATGGTATATAATATGGGCGATATTTATAAACCGAGCACAAATAATTCAATATTTGATATCAGAATATTAGAGAGTTATATAGGAAACATAAGTAAGTATAAACTACCACTTGATGTTGCATTACCACTATTCTCATGGGGTGTTGTGTACAGATTCGGAAAACCTGTTAAAATAATACACCCAATGAATTTTAGCGATACAACAGGTACTGGTATGTTTATTGCGGAACATGGTAAACTGAAAGTTAAAACAAATGGGTACTTTAACGGACAGTATCTCTATATTGATGATGTGATTAGAGTAGAGGAGGTTAGCTTTGATGATATAATAGAAGGAGCAACACTTATTAACAGTAAGATGAACAAAGCTCCGGAGAAAGTTATCCTGTATAATCTGAATAGTAAATTGGTAAACTTAAACAATTATGAGAAATTTGAAAATCTGCGTAATAGCTTTAATTAGCTTTTTGTATGCAGGTAAATTATCTGGTTGTGGTTATTATGGCGATGAGTTTAGTAACTACTCATTCTTTAACCCCAAATATGTATTAGCAGAGGGACGTTATGCCCGGTTAATGTATGATGATATAGGAAGAATGTCATTTGAATTTGGATCAGAGAAGGATGCAAATATTAAGGAGTGGCTTAACTATTTCGGAAAACCTTTAACCTACGATAAGGTTGATGAGTTGGTATATAAACTACCTGCAGAATCGCTTAAGGAGGCTATGAGAGGGGCATCAAATAGTTCGGTGCTTAATACAATTGCCAGAATGTATAAAAAGGAGATGGCTTACCTGATCTTCTCAAAACAGATAGAGCAGTACTGTAATAATTACGACTATTGGGACGATAGCGAGAATGATATTCCGGAGATACTAAAATATGCCGATGAAGCCTTTGATAAGTATTCTGAAGAGTCAGATCAGTTTCTTAAGAGCAGATGGGGATTCCAGTATATTAAACTTCTGCGTTACGGTAAGAAGTATGACAGATGTCATAACTTTTATAAGAACAACTATGTGAATGTTGATGGCTCTGAGTTGATGAAGTACTGGGCACTTAACCATATTGCCGGAGTTCAGATAATATTAGGAAGCAGGGTTACCGGATTATATAATTTTGTAAAGGTGTTTGCTAACTCGCCGGGTAACAGATCATCTGTATACTACTCTTTAAAGTTTAAAACAGACAATGAGTGGGACGATGTTTTGGCACGATGTAAAACCAATGATGAGCGTATAGCACTATATTTTAACAGGGCACTTGCTCCTGCATCTGTTGGTATGTACGATATTGAGAAGATATATGAGATAGATCCGGCATCAGACTTTTTACCATCGCTTATTACACGTGAGATAAATAAGATAGAGGCGCATGTAATGGATAATGATATGTCAGAATCTGTATTATATAAGATATACAACAATAAGAATACCGATAAACAGATTGTTGACTATATAAACAGGGTAAACAGATTTATTGATATTGCTCTTGTTAATAAACGTGTAAAGACTAAAGATTTCTATAGGGTTGCTAAATCGTATCTTAAGATTCTTACAGGTAAGCTGGATGAATCAAAGAGTATTGTTGCAAAAGTATCTGAGAAGGGGAAAAAGGAGTTTAAAAAACAGCTTGACCTTAACAGATCACTTACAGCACTATTATCAATAGAGAATGATGATCTGTTGAATGGTGAGAACAGATTTATGAAGGTCTATAATTCTGAGCTTGAATCAATATCGCTTAAGTGGCTACAGCTTATGCGAGGCGAAAACAGCAACATGGAATTTATGTTTAAAGGAGGTATATCAACTCTGCGTAGTGATCTTAATATTGATAATGTAAAGAAGCTGATTGCTGTAGAGAATGATAACAATAAATCGGAGTTTATTAAAAGAGTTCTTATACCTAACTACTGGAAATATTTTATACATAACGAATGGAGAAAGGAGAAGAAATCAGATAAAAAAAGTTACAGATTGATGGTTCTTAAAGAGATGTTGGCTACAGCATATCTAAAAGAGGATAAGCTTGAGAAAGCAAGGGATCTGTTTACGGAGGTAAAACCTAAGGTTATTGCAGAGAGCTATCCTGATTTCTATCTGAGTTATAATCCGTTTAACTTCTATCCGGAGGATAAAATAAATATTGATAAACCAGCTATAAAATACTCAAAGCTAAAGTTTGTTAATATCCTGATTAAAATAAAAGGTCTTGTTGATACTGATAAGGCATCTACATTTGATTACTTCCTGTTAGGTAATGCATACTACAACACTACCTATTTTGGTGTTTGCTGGAATGCTAAAGAGTATTATAGATCAAGTTATGAAATACATGGTAATGCTGATTGTTCTGTTGCATTTAATAACTATGTTAAAGCATATAAATCTACCACAGATAAAGAGATGAAGGCTAAATGTCTGTTTGGTGCAGCAAAAGCAAGACAGAGTAACTACTATATATATTGTAATAAAAACGATATCGACTACAGATCGGTAGGATGGAACCCTGAGAGTGTTTCGGTACTTGAAAAGCGAAAAATTGATATGGGATATCGTAAAGAGTTTGATATGTTAAAGGATGAGTATAGTAACACAAACTATGTAAACGATATTATTAATGAGTGTTCATACTATTGGTTATACTCTGACAAATAGAATAATATAAAATAACTGAGATAGACGGCAGATATACTTACATATATCTGCCGTTTTGGTATAGTCTTTGTTTGTAAATTTAGTACCTTAATAATTGATTAAAACACAAAACATACAAAACCGGTAATATTGAGTTTGGTTTTGCATTGCTGAATTTGCGGGTTTAGTATGGTAAATTTTTTTTTTACTATGAAACGTCTGTATACCCTGTTGATAACCCTTGTTATCCCTCTGTTTGTAATTGCACAGAGCACAACCATAAATGGTTTGGTAATTGACTCTTTAACAAACAAACCATTAAAAAGTGTTACAATTAATATAAATAACGGAGGCTTTTCATTTACCGATACCAATGGTAAATTTACAATAGATAAGAGCAGTAACGATTCGCTGACTCTCACTTTCTCGTTAATCGGATATAAGTCAAAACTAGTAAAGATTGACGGAAACACCACTGATTTGCAGGTGAAACTATCAGGTAATAAACACACTGTTGTTTATAAAGAGAAGGAGCCTGAAAGCCCAAAATTACTGTTTGCACCAATAAGGATGAGGCTAAGTATAGATGTAAATGTATACGGAGTAAGTTTTAAACAGTATAACTCTCTGCTGAACAACTATAACACAGACTTTATGTCGGGTACACAAACACTTGCTGCTATTGAGATAGGAGCGGAGTATAAAAAGTACTATCTGGGATTTAGTATAGGTGCTAATTGGCGAAAAGATTCATTGAATAGAGATTTGGATGTGCAGTTTAATACTACACAGTATGGGCTTGCTTTTGAGTACAAATTTATTGATAACAAAATATTCTTTGTTGCTCCAAGAGTTGCTGTTAAACTAATGCATTACAGGTTAATAAATAGCGATGCCACACATACAATTGATTTGGAGACATATCTGAAAGACAAAGAGCTTGATTTGAGATTTAATCAGTTTGTTGGGTACGCGGGATTCAATATTGGTTTTAAGATACCGGTATCAACCAACGATCTTTTATATCTGGGAGCTTATGGCGGGTATCAGGTAAAACTCTATAAAACACCAATGATATACTCTATGGATAACTATCTGAGATCTGACAAAGAGATAAATTTTGAAAACTACATATTGGGTATGTATATGGCTGTCAGTTTTTGAACCAACAAGGCTTAGCAGGTGTTTTATCTGAGTGAATGACGATAACATACATAAACATATAGTACTGTTTGACGGAGTGTGTAACCTTTGTAACAGTTCCGTAAGATTTATAATAAAACACGACCATAAACAGATCTTCAGGTTTGCGGCGATGCAATCGGATTTTAGTAAAGATCTGTTAAAAAGGTATAAAGCAGAGCATATATCAAACAAAACACTTGTTTATATATGCTCTGGTAATATATACGTTAAGAGCACTGCCGCTCTGTTAATATCGCGTGAACTAAACAGGTTGTGGAGATTCCTCTACTACCTTATATATATTCCGGCTCCAATACGCGATTCTATATATATGTTAATATCAAGAAACAGATATCGGATTTTTGGAAAGAGAGAGACGTGCGAAATTCCGGATAATAAGATTAAAAATAGGTTTATTACTTCCTGATAATTCATTATCTTTAATATAAAGAGTAGTTTACACTATAGTTGAACTGCTACTAGAACTTAAATATGCACTGGTCTGAGTCCCCTGTATTAAGAACATCAGTACTGCATCATATCAGTTTCAGTACATCTGATTTTCCCATTTCAGAATGGTTAAACAAAACTCTGTTGCGTCTGATTTTAATTATTACTCTTTTTTTAACACTGTTTATAAGAGCAGAATCGCAAGGGTATCCGGTTCAGGTAACACTTAATATTGGTACTCCAAATTCACCACTTTTAGAGAATTACTATAGCGGAATAAACCCTCTGTTTAACATCAGGGTATTGTACAAGGATTTTAATAGTACACGACCTTTGCCAATTCGTATCTATTTCTCAATAGAGAACAGCAACGGATTTACAATAAGTACAAATCAATCGTTTACTCCGCGACCAATATATATAAATGGTGGAGAGAGTTACAAAATTGAGGATAGTGAGTTATCGCAATATTTTAGCAAGCAAGCTGTTAATGCAACAGGTACGGGTAGTAACCTGTTCCAGCGCAGTTTACGATTGCCCGAAGGGCTATACAGAATTAAAGTTAAGGTATATGAGTATCACCGAAATATACCAATATCAAATCAGGCAATAAATGTTATCTGGATTAGAGAAAACGATCCTCCGTTACAGGTACAGCCCGAAAATGGAAGTACTATTATAGCCAGATATCCACAGAATATAACATTTACATGGGTTAGGCGCCATATTAGTGCACCTGTAGGCAACTCGGAGATTAATTATATATTTCAGCTATTTGAACAGAAGGACCTGTCTGTATCGCCTGAGATTGTTGTACGCTCTCAGCGACCAATATTTACAACTGATACAGATTTTACTACACTGATATATAACTCAGATAATCCAATGCTTATTCCAGGAAGAAGTTATGTATGGCGAATACGTGTTGTTGATAACGAAAACTATCTGTTGTTTAAGAATAACGGATATAGTCAGCCTAAGTCATTTACCTTTGGGCAGGAGTGTCGCAAGCCTTACAATATATCAACACGGGATGTAAGAAACAGCAACACCACAGTAGAGTGGCAGAATGATGATGTTGATCAGGAGTCGGAGTTACGTGTAAGAGAGATTGGTGATGATGTCAGCGACTGGTATACCTATAACAGCAGCGAAGGGTCGGTGTTAATAAATCAGCTTAGTGCAGACAGAACATATGAGATACAGATTCGGAATATATGCGATAATGGTATATATAGCGACTGGACATATCCTTTATCGTTTAGTACACCTGTGCCTGATAATAGTTATCGTGAACTGAAATGTACCGGACAGGAGATAAGTGTTGATATCACAGATTATACACCATTGGCAGAGCTTCAGGTAGATGATGTAATAACAGTAAATGGGTTTCCGGCAACAATAACATCTGTAGAGGGATCAGACGGACAGTTTTCAGGAACCTGCGATATGTTTGTACCTCTGGTTGGAGCAAAGATAAAACACTACTTCAGAAATATCACTGTTACAAATAGTATGCAGGTGTCAAAAGGAAAAGTACTGTCTGTAAGGGGCGATGATGTTAAGTTCAGAGTGTGTGGTAACGATAATTCAACCACAGATGATACTGATGATGATAAGTTTAGTATATCGGGCGATACTCTGTCGTTAACAAATGGTAGTGGAGTGGATACAGTTATTATTGATAATAAAGGTGATATAATAATTGTTGATACAAAAGGCGATACAATAAAGACAGGAAAAAAGGAGATTACTATTGTTGATAAAACAGGAGGGACAGGTGATAGCAATTCATCTGCAACTGATACATATGTGGTTAAAGGAGGTGAGGTAATAAAGACATCAGGAGGTGGTGCCGGAGGATCGGGAGGTTCAGGATCGGATAACGGTAGTGGAGAATCTGTAAGGTTACGATTTATATCACCACTTGATGTAACGGGAGGATTTGATCTACCACGTTATAACCAGATGATAACTGGTGGAGCTTACAATAGGTATCAGTATGACGATAATAATTACTACATCCCTTGGCGATCTGTTGAGTCCGGTAAGAGCGCATATATAGTTGCAGAACTGGTAACAGATATTGATACACTTACCAGAGAGCATATACTATTTACAGATAGTAATAGTAAAAAACTTACAGCACAAACAACAGCAGGTAAGAACAGAAAAGCACAGTATATTAAGGTACAGCTTACAGGAACCTCACACGAAGATGTTAACAGGGTAACAGCACAATATATAACCAAAGATGATGAAGGTAACAAGGTTATAAAAGAACTTGCTTGGATAGATGTAATATCATATAGTAATCAGCCTGTTGATCTTGTTGTGGCAAAAGCAAACGGAAATAATCCGGCAGTGCCAGTATCGGAACTGCAACGTGAACTAAACAGGATATATAGTCAGAGTATAATCAGTTTCCGTGTTTCGGAGATTGATCTTGGCAAGGTGAGGTTTGATAAAGATGGCGACGGAAAAGTTGATGCCGGAGAGACAGGACTGATAAGTAACTATACCCGCGAAACACGTGCATTTAAGAAAGCTGTAAGACGACACCCTGCTTACGACAATGGTAGTTTTTATATAGTAATGGCTCCTGAGGCCTCTACGGGAAGAACAAACCGATTAGGATTAAAAGGACGCTGGGCACTTAAAACACAGGTAGGATTTGTATTTAACCCTGAACAGATGTCGTCAAAAGAGTTTGTACATACCGTAGCCCATGAGTGCGGACACGGGATATTCCGCCTGTGGCATACATTCTGCAGCAACAGCAGTTATCCTCTGGTTCGTGGAACAACCAACAACCTTATGGACTACACAATATCACCAGACTCAACAGCCCTCTTCAAATACCAATGGGACTACTGCCACAACCCCGAAAATATGACCGGCCTCTTCCAGGACGAAGAGGAGGGGGAATACGCTCCGGTAACATGGATAAGTTCAATTATTCAAGATATCAGATGTATGAGATATTGGAATAAAGAATTGTTGAATATGCGGGAATATTATAAGTTACGTAAAGAACCAATTGAAGATGCTTCAGTTTCCTTGATAGGAAGAAACTTTACAAGAATTGTTGCAGAGTTGCAGGATAAGAATAGTTCTTATATTAATGTAAATATTGTAAACATAGACAACAACACCGTATCTGTTGGTAAGGATAAGTCTAAGTTGGAATTTTCTGTATATGGGAAGAAGCTATATGGAGATTCTGAGTCCGCTAAATGGCTTTATAATTATATTATTTCTGATAAATCTGAAGTCGATAGAGATATTGAGATCTTATTAAATAAATTGGATAATAAAGAAGATATAGGATCTATTATTAAACAACTACCAAAATGTTTTTATGAAGCATTATCTAGTGAAAGACGAGTGGATTATATAGAGAAGTTGTCAGAGAATGCAAATGAGAATATAAGTACAATTGTTGATCTGATAAATACAACGCCAAATCATAATGCTATAACGTTTTTTGAGATATTGGGAAGAACAAAGCTTTTCTATAAACTAAGAAGTGATGGTAACGTATCATTTAAAAACTATACTAATTTTATTAGAGCTTTGACAATACTGTTTTATCAGCAAGATGATATAAGAGAAAAATTGATTAATTTACCACATACTAGATTATTTGTTAATGAGACTAGAACAGGTAATATTGGGATATCAATAACTAACTCATTTACAAAGAAACCGGATTCGTTAATTGTAACAGGAAATGTTTCGTTAACATATAGAAATGAACAGATGGAGAGTCCTTACGCTGCATATAATAAAACCGCAAATACAACAACAGCTTTTATTGGTTATAAAAAATCAGTTGGATATTGCGATCTGATAGGTTTGGAACTGAAATCAAATTATGGACACCTTAAGGAATCTGTACATAACGATGTTGTTCCTTTACCAGCATTTTATTTTGAATGGATAAATTATAATATGTATAGAGAAACAGAATTAAGATCTATAGATATTGCTGTTACACTAATTTCTTTAGCGGTGGGATTAGGGGAACTTCAAGCTATATCAAAGGTTGGAAAGTTTGTTTTTAGCATTAAATTGATTGGTGTTATTAAATCATCTGTAGATTTAGTCTTATTGAATAAGCGTATATATAGACTTATAGAAAAGAAAACTAGTGCAGGTTCTAGCTTCTTATCAAATTGGAGGAAATTTACTATGATTTATGACCTTGCTGTTTTTGACATCAGAAATATTAATAAAGATAGAGATTTATTTACTGATTTGAGTTTATCATGGTCTTCATCAAAAGCTTTATTGGTTAATGAAATTGATCCAGAATTGTTTAAGGACATAAATACACTTATACTTGAAATAGAAAAAGAACTTAATAAATAATGGATACAAAGACAAAATCATTTTTTCTTAAATCTTCCTATTATAGATCATTTTGGTTTGTTTTTATAGGTATTATAATTTTCTTTTATAGTATTAATAACCTAAATAAAACAGCTGATGATTATCCAATAGTTGAAGGAAATATAACACATACTCAAATAAGATGGGATGATGCCCCTTTTGATATTAAGGTTAATGATAGATGGTATAGTATATATTATGAGAAAATGTTTCCAGTATTGACAGAAAAAGCAATTGTTGGAAAGAGGGCTAAAATATGGTATAATGAGAATAATAATATAGAACAACTTATTGTAGATGGAGAAGTTATATATCCATATTCAAAAGCTACATGGTTATGGATTGTATTGATGATATTTGGACTTTTTATGTCATTAGGGAATGTATACTATATAATAAAATATCCATCTCATGCCAAAGGAAAAGAGTAGTAGGTTTTATGGGTAAACCTTTAGTGTTATTAATAAAGAAAATAAATGGTTGTAAATTAATACTATTGATAATATTATGCCTGATAATATAATTTCATGGTGTCTGAAATTTATAATAAGGTTAGTTACTACTATTAATTAATGTAATGTTTTATAGTATATATCTTTACTCTATAGTTTCTATAACTTCATTATTATATCCACTTCTAAACTCAATTCTGCTTGATATCTCAAACAGTTCGTCAGATTGTTTAATTAAACTGTTATAGTACCATTCAAACCATTCAGATTCATTATCATCTTTACCAATATCTAGTGTAAAAATTATTTCTGAAGAGTTTAAGTTAACTGTTACTATTCTGTTATTATGTTTGTTTATGATGGTAAATCCAATATATTCATCTCTGAGTGTTTTGCTTTTTAATATATGCTCAAACTCTAGTTCCCCATTTTCTGCTTTTTCAAGTTGAATCCAGTTAAAATCATCACCTGTGTCTATTACAAAAAGTGAAGGATACCATATAGTTTCTTTAAGATAATTAACCAGATCAGTTGCTGTGTAACTATTATAATCTATTTTCTTTATTACAATAATCTCTCTATTGTATCCCATTTATTTTAACAGTTTTATCTACTTAACCCCTTCAGCTAGTTTTTCGAGCCTTTTAAGATCTCTGTAAAAATCATCTTTATTTAAAACGTCATCGCCCAATTTAGAGAATCCTTTTTTGTATAACTCCAGCGCAGAACTGTAATTTTTATTGTTCTCCTCAACTTCCGATAACATAAAGTATCCATCAGCATATTCAGGATATATTTTTATGCTGAACTCACCTATCTCTTTTAACGATCTCCAATCTTCTCTCTCTTCTGCTTCCCAATACAAAGCTTCTAAGTGGTCTTTTCGTATAGAGAGGTTAATACCATATTTATTATTAATCCTTTTATATTTCTCTTTTAAAAAGGCTAATAAATCTTTCTCTGACTTAACTTCTTTGTCAGTTATTATCTGATAATCTCTGAATACTGTTTTTAGCCCGTATGGTAAACTTCTGTTTATTAATGAGTAGTGAGTCTCTTTATCGAAGTTATTAAAAGAGTATTCAATACCTTTGTTAATAGCACTTGCATTTATTGTACTATCTAATATACTTACCGTTTTTAGATGCCCTCTTAAATCAAATTCACCGGTACTCATATAATACGATACTATATTATTATTACCAGATAAGGAGCTTATTATTTTCTCAGAAATAGTCTTAGGAACATAAGGGCTAATCAGTATAAAAGAGTTGAAAACAGAATTATCAGAAAGAAAGAAATTTGAGTAGCTTGCGGTTAAAGAGTGACCAGATAGAGTTCTGTATGTTCCTGCTTTATATCTCTCCGTTAAATATGGAATCAATTCGTCGGTTATAAACTTCTTGAACTTTACTCCTTTATCAATAGGTTCTCCGGTTTTGGAATTGTAATTACAATCGTGCCATCTGATATAACTGTTTGTTGAATCTTCGTAGTTCTGATCAATACCAACAACAATAACTTCTGGTATTTTATCTGTTGCAAGTAATAGTTCGGTGTTGCCGATTAAACTATAAAACATATACTCTCCGTCAAATGTCAGAATCAAAGGGAATGATTTCTCCTTATCGTAAGATTTTGGCAAATGTATCCTGATGGTTCTCTTCTCATTAAGAATTTTTGAATCAATTGAACTTACTAATGTCTGTTGCGAAAACAGAATTTTTGGGGTAATTAGAATTAACAGGGCTATTACAATTTTTTTCATGTTTAGGTAATTAATATTGTAGTATACACTGTATAAAGTTAAGAAAATAGTTATGCCTATTGTAACATATTGTTCATTAATAGTGTTTTGTGGTAGATTGTGTTTATACTATACTCTTTTAGTACAGAAGCATATTGTATAACCGAAGAAACCGATTTTGGAGTCTTCGGTTATATAATTAATGGCATTACTTCTTAATCAAACTATTCAGAAGAGTTCTGATCTTTTTACTATCGGGTCTTGGTGCAGAGTATGATACCTTATCGCCTTTTTTGTTATACAGTATATAGTGTGGTATGTATTTAATCATCATATCCTGTAGCTGAAGCGAAGTATATATATTCTTTATCATATATGAGTTCTCTGATATCCCATGTTTTTTGCATGCTGATTTCCATTTGTCCATATCTCTGTCTTTTGATATATAGATAAAGACAATATCCTTTTTGTCATACTCCTTCTTTAATTTATCGGCATGAGGTAACATTCTTAAGCAGGGACTACACCAGTGCGCCCAGAAATCTACATATATAACCTTGCCTTTATTTTTTGCAACAACATCGTTATAGGTTACTGTTTCTCCATTTGTAGTAAACAGCATCAGATCGCTCTTTTTGTTTTCGTTATCAATTGTTTTCAGACCATACTTATTATCTATATAATCTATGTAGGCAGAATCGTTAATATCGTTACGGAATTTGTTGTAGTACTTCCTGATATCTGAGGCAGGCATATTACTTATTATGTTACCCATTGTACCAAGCAGATAGTATTTTTGCAGATCTTCAGGCAGATTACTTACCATAAGTGTATCATACAGCTCTCTGTAATCTTTGATAGTAGAGCCACCTGTTTCTATGCCATCAACACTATAAGTACTATTTATTGTTGATACCTTTGATGTTATATATGTAGTTACATAATTATCGGTTAGTACTCTGAATGCACTTGAGTACATATTCTGTTGTATATTATCAAATTGTATTATAGGATTCTCACTGTTGTACTGCATGTTAATAGTTGAGTCAACCTTACTGTTGTATGGATCTTTTTCATGTTGCTCAGTCAGGTTCATATTCTCTATTCTGTATCTGGCACTGTTCTTATAAAAAAGATATTTTGTTTCTGACATAACTCCGCTATTTTTAAGTGAGTCAAGAAATACAATCTCATCACGATACTGGTTACGAGCCTTCTCTCTCATTCGTCTGGTATATATCTTTATCTGATCGTTAATCAGATCGCGGGGTTTCTTAAAATCAATATTTATAAAGCTAAACCATCTGTTAGATTTTGACAGAGCAGAGAACATCTCATTATAAAGGAATTCACGTTTACGTAGTTCGTAGTTTGTAACAATATCACTCTCTTTTCGGTTTATAACCTCAGCGCGTGGGACTCTGTTATTATATGTAAACAGAACAGTATCGCCATTTCTGAACAGGTATGAGAGATTCTCCATTGCAAAGTAGCTATGCTCCAACTCAACAATATCGCGTTTAGTATCTATTGTAAGAGTATCCCCTGTAGGGATCGAGTCAGGAGAGAATCTGCGGGTTATAAGATTATCTGATATATAGTGTACTGTTGTTTCTGCCGGACGGTATGCTGTACTGTTTCGGTCTTTGTATATCTTCCATTTTTGTGGTGCATCTTTAAAAATGATAGTTATACTGTTACTTCTTTCTGTATCATTAATCTTCTCAGGTTGATGACATCCGGGTATAGCAGATATTGCTACTACTGCAAAAAGCAGAATAATAAGTCTTCTCATCTCAGGGTATAAAACTGTTAATATATAAAGAACCCTTTGCAGAGGAGTTTTACGGTTATGGACAGAGTATGAAAACTATTTAAGGCAGTAGTTTTTGTTAATAACTTTACCTATAGTTACTTTAATATCTGTTTTCAGCTCGTAAATATACTCTCCAAAGGATTCCTATTATTAAACAATATTTATACCGTTTTATTATCTGGCAAAGTGATAATTATTTTTTCTTCAATTTCTCTTTGGTAGACAGGAGCCCGCATGCTGCAAATATATCTTCACCTCTCGATGATCTGATAGTGGTCATAACACCTTTTGCTTTAAGTATATTCTCAAAAGCCTCCATCTTCTCACGCGGACATCCTTTAAGCGGACTGTCAGGTATAGGATGGAACTTAATAAGGTTTACCCGGCAACGCATATCGCCAAGTAGTTTTATCAACTCTCTTGCGTGGCGTGGCGAATCGTTTACTCCATCAAACATTATATACTCAAATGAAACCCTGCGCTGACGCCCAAAATCAAACTTTTTAACAGTATCTATAACTGAGTGTAGTGAGTATACTGATTCTATTGGCATAAGTTGTTTACGCTCCTGCTCAAAAGGTGAGTGCAGACTTATTGCCAAGTGTGCCTCGCTACGGTCAAGAAACTCTTGCATTGCAGGTACAAGTCCTATAGTTGACAGAGTAATACGTCTTGGACTCATTGCATAACCATAGTCAGATGTAAAAATCTCTATACTTTTCAGTACCTCTTCAAGGTTATCAAGAGGTTCGCCCATACCCATATATACAATGTTGGTAAGATTCTCACGTTCCGGCAGACTGCGCACCTGATTAACAATATCGCCAGATGTAAGATGTCCCATAAATCCCTGACGTGCGGTCATACAGAACAGACATCCCATTTTACATCCAACCTGCGACGATACACATAGTGTAGCTCTGTCTCTGTCTGGTATATATGCCGATTCTATAAACTGATCTTTTATGGTAGGGAACAGATATTTCTTTGTGCCATCAACAGATGTCTGTACGTTTGTATGGCTGTAAGCACCAACCTCATACTTTTCAGCCAGACGCTCTCTGGTTTTTTTAGAGATATTTGTCATCTCCTCTATATCAGAAGCATTGTGCTTGTATAGCCATTGTGCTATCTGTTTTGCATTAAATTTTGGCAAACCAAGTTCAAGAACAATCTCTTGTAGCTCGGTTAATGTCTTACCAAGAAGTTTTATCTTATCCATACCAATCAGTTAAAAATATATCTCCGCAAGAATGTCGTTAAAGGCGATACCTCTTTTTATGAGTTTATCTCTCACCTCAACAACCATCTCCGGATTGCCGCAAAGATAGTATTTTCTGTTTGGTAAATCTTTAATCTGGTCAATATAAGCTGTTACTCGTCCGTAAAAGCAATCGTTATGTTCCTCTCTGCTGCAACATCTCACATATTTATCAACAATATTGTTGTTTATCAGCTCCTTATCATTATAAAAATGATCGCGATACGATGCTCCAAATATCAATGTCTTTTTGCCTTTTACACCTGATCTTATCATACTTAAATACGGAGCAATACCTGTTCCGGCAGCAATCCATACTGAGTCTGTTTGTTGATCAGTGAAATTACCCATTGGAGTAGATATATATAATTTGTCTCCAGTACTTAGATTTGCAAGTTGGGGAGAGAGAAGACCTTCAGAGCGTACCCGAAATAGAATATCAATATATTCTGACCTGTTTGATGAGGCTATACTATATAATCTGCCGGGCATATCTTCGGTAAGCTTTATGCTTATCACTTGTCCGGGAATAAAATCGAAAAACCGTCGGAACCTTAACGAATATACACCATTAACAATTTTAGTGTTGTTTATTAGTTCAACCTGTTTAAATTCTACCTGTATATCATTAGTCATATTACATGTTTTAAGATAAGAAACATGTAAAGCGTTATATTGTTGAATGTATTTTATAGACACTAACCTATAGTTACTAATAACATTATAAGTTAAAAGCAGATATTGCAATAACTGTTATTAAACTCTAAATGGTAGCTGTTATTTTTTTACAGCCCTTATAGAGAATGTAATAACCGGCTGAGTTAGAAAACTGTTTTTTGTGGTATTATATATAACCAAATATCCACAATCGGGCATTGTAAAAGCTACCTCTTTAAGCTGTCCTATATCAACTGTATAACCACGCACAGCACCCTTTTTATTCATATTGTCAATACATGTTGTAGCCGCAAGCTCATCGCTGTGATTTATTATTACCAAACGATACTTTTGTCCGGGTGTTCCTGCAAGTCTGAAAGGTTTTCCGGTTGGAGTGAGTGTTGCAGTTTGCCTGTTGTTTGATATCCACGATCTCTCATCTGCAATACCAGCCTTTAGAATGTCAATAAGTTCAATCTTCATCGTTATATGGTTTAATTGTATCTCTCAGTAGCATGGGGTTTTTACTGAGAACTTTCATGCATAAAAATAGACGTTTTAATATAACGTTTTCTGTTGATTTATCATATAAAAATGAAGTTTATTACGATCAAATTTGGCAGTTAGTGTAACAGTTTTGTTGAGTGTTTTATTATCAGCACATTAACATGTGTTAAATATATACAGTTGATGTGGTATTATTTGATAATAACAATATGCATTTATGTTATTATGAAAATATATATGATTGTTTATCACCAGAATATATTGCATAACGTTTAAGTAAACATAGCAAGTAGTTGCGAGAATATTATTATTAGTATCATTGCAAACGGGAAAACCATAGCATATGCAATTGAACATGCATTTGTTTTTGTAAAACCATTGAGTAGTCCCATTCCTGCTGAATTTGTTAATATACCTGTTGTGGCACCAATAAGCGTAAGAAAATTCATTTTGAATATCTTATGACCAACAAACATAGTTATAATTGCAGGGACAATAGTAATTACTGCACCTATCAGAAATAGTGTAGCTCCGTTATTTTGTAGAGTCTGCACAAACGAAACTCCTGTTTTTGTGCCAATACCTGCAAGGAATATTGCAAGTCCAACCTCGCGCAATAGTTGGTTTGATGATCCGGACATAGACCATACTACTGGTCCGGTTTTTCCAATAGCACTAAGCACCAATCCGGCAATAATAGCACCTCCGGTAATTCCTAACGAGAAGTTCATTCCGCCAAACATTGGTATTTTAATTGTGCCAAGCAGATAACCCAATGTGATACCTAAAAAGATAGGTATTATGTTTATTGCCGATAACATTTTATTATCGTTACCAAGCAGTTGTGATATCTCTTTTATTCTTTTCTTTGGTGCTACAATCTGTAATTTATCACCAAAACGGAATATAGAGTTGTGGTTTGGTGATATCTCAATACCACTTCGTTTTATTTTTGATACTGTTGCAGAGTAGTTATAAGGCAGGTCAATCTCTCTGTAGAATTTGTTTGTAACCATCTTGTTTGTTACAAGTACCCATTTAACAACATAGTTATCAGGCTCACTCTTTTTCTTTGCAACAAACTCACCAACCTCATCAACAAGTTTATCAATATGCTCTTTTGTACCCGATATCTTAACCATATCGTTACGTCTTATAACTGTATCTTTACCCGGCATTCTGAACTTTTTGTTGTGAAATACACCTGTTACAGTACATTCGAAATCAACCTGAAGATTCAGCTCGCTTAATGGTCGGTCAAGATAGAACTCATTATTAACGCATATAAGACGGCTAACAATTGTCGGATACTGCTTCTCTATCTCTTCAAGATACTCCTTCTCGCTCTTTTTAAGATTTACCTTAAATATTTTAGGGAATAGTTTTATAAGAAATGAGAATCCTATAACGCCAAAAGGATATGCTATACCATAACCAATTGCCACATCAGGCGATCCTGTGGCCTCCAATCCTGCTGCCAGACCAGGTGTACTACCCATTGCTCCGGCATACAGACCTATAGCCACAACAATATCAAAGTTAAACAACCATGAACTTATCCATGCTATAAACGATGCTGAGAATACCAGTACCACAGCCAGAGATAGCAAACGTTTACCATTCTTTCTGAATGAGTTTATAAAACCCGGTCCCGATTGTAATCCTATTGTAAATACAAACAACAGAAGACCAAGGTTGGTGAAATCTCCATCTACACGGTAGCCAAAATGCCCGAAAACCAGACCAACAAACATTATTGCAGCAATTCCCAGATTGAATCCGGCAATCTTTATTCGTCCTATTGCAACCCCTATTGTTATTATCAGGAGTATTAGAAAAACTTTCTGGTTAAGCAGTTCGGCCATATAGTTTATAGTATATCTTTTAATTCAAGTAGTGAGTCAATTGCAAATGTTGGTTTAACAGAGCACTCCTTATTCATAGAGTTAAAGTACACCTGATCCATACCAAAGTTCTTTGCTCCAATAATATCAGTATCCGGATCATCACCAATCATAAGGCAGCTATCTTTTTTAGCATTAACTCTGGTTACAGCATAGTGAAAAATCTCTCTGTTAGGCTTCTGAACACCTGCCATCTCTGATGTAACAACACCATCAAAGTATTTTTCAAGGTCGCAGTTCTTTAGTTTAACAGATTGTACCTCGCTGAATCCGTTTGTAATGATATACATATTGTACTTTCCTCTCAGATACTCAAGAATTTCATGTGTACCCGGAAATACTCTCTTTTTTGTAGGGCTTATTGTAACATAGTCGTCACCCATTTTTACGGCAAGGCTCATATCATCAACTCCAAACTCCTTTAATGTTAGCAGGAATCTGTCGTTACGTAGTTGCTCCTTTTTTATATCTCCGGTTCTGTATTTTGCCCAAAGTATCTCGTTGTGTCTTTTATATGTTTTTATAAACACATCAAAATCAGGAAATACTTTACCAAGATTGTGTTTGCCAAATATATCTCTGAATGTCTCAATTGAGTTTGATTCAAAATCCCACAATGTGCGGTCAAGATCAAAAAAGAGATGTTTGTACTTATGCATATCTTTCTATGTTTGGGTTAAAAATATGAATTGCTGAAGTTATTATAACTTACCTTCTCAATCAACAGATCGTCAGGGTTATTATTACTACGCTCTTTAAGTTTGTACCCAAGAGCTATAACGCATTCCACCTCATATCCTAATGGGATAGACAACAGATCTTTTATATATTCAGATGTTGGTACATTGTCAGGAGTAACTCTGTTACGTACCTGAACCCAGCACGATCCAAGCTCTTGTTTCTCTGCTTCCATCTGCATAAGAATTGCGGCAATAGAGCAATCCTCAACCCATACATCTGTTGCCTCAGTATTTGCTATTACGGCAATTGCAACAGGGGCGTCAGCAAGAAATGCAGAACCGTGTTCGCGTCCTTTTGATATCTTCTCAAGTTTCTCGCGATTATCAATAACCATAAACTCCCATGGTCTCTTGTTTTTACCCGATGGTGCTAACAGACCAGCCTTAAGAACTGATTCTATTTTTTCTGGTTCAACGGTTTTATCTGTAAATTTTCTGCAACTTCTGCGTTTGATTAACTCCTCAATCATATCTGATAAATATTGTAACTGTTGTAACTGGTTATCAACAGTAATTATTACGGCTCAAAATTATAAAATATCATAACCGGTTGGTGTTTTAATATATGCTTTTTAATATTAATTTGATATATCTCTGTAAATCAGAAATAACAGATGATTGTTTCACTGTTAAGTAATTTTAATGCGGTAATTACGTATTGTATTATTTCTTTTGTACCTTTAATATGGATTTGGATAATAACTTCTGATAATTAAACAATTAACTATGTCGCAAATTAACCGATATATAAAAGCGTATATTGTAATAGCTCTGTTCACAATATTAGGAAAAACATCGCTTACAATATGGCATGTTGATCATCCGGTTGCCAATATGTTTAGCTGGTTATGGGTTATTGTTACTCTTGTTGCAGGATTATTATCAATGTGGTTGGCTGGTTGTGCCAGATTTAAAACCGGGTGGGACAGAAGAGCAAAGAGTAAGTATCGTTTCTCGCTTCCTATATCGTTTGGAGTAACATTTGCAATACTCACAATAGTACTTGGTGTATACATTAATGCACCAAATTTTAATGCACCCTTTCCTCACTCAATACCAACATATCTTACATTTGGTACACTGTACGAGATAATATCTCATCTTATTCCGGCTGTGTTGTTAACATGGTTAATATCAACAGTTGTTCTGCGTAAACGATATAACACAATTGTGTTCTGGGTTGTAGCTCTGTTAATATCATTATTTGAACCATATACTCAGGTTAGCGGATTAATGGCGATGAACCTGATAACTGCGCCATTAGATATAGCTATGTTTGCCCTGCTTATATATCTGTCGAATATTACGCAACTTGCACTATTCAGGCGTTACGGATTTTTGTCTATGATTATATTCCGTTACTCTCACTACATAGTCTGGCATATAATCTGGCCTGTTGTATATTTCTGATTTTGCACTCATATATGTTTAGCTGATATAAACAGAGGATACCAAAATGTTTTGATACCCTCTGATTGAAGATTAATTTAATGTCTTATTCGTGAAGAAAAACTTTCTGTAGCAAATTACGTTTTAGTGCTGTTGCTCAAGAAACTCCTCAAGAGCCTGCTTGTTTTTAAGATAAGATAGCTTTGCTACTGTTAAATGAAACCTGTGTTTATCTGAGGTAAACTTATATGCCATTTTTGCAAATTTAAGTCTCTGACCATCCAGATTGAATACCTCCATTAGCTCAACAATCTGATCTGTATTAATACAACCTTTTGCAGCGATAAACTTATGCGAAGTTTCAATTGGTTTACCTCCTTCGTTTAAGATTTTCTTTATATCAGCTCTTAACGATGCAAAATCATTGTAGCTAAGGGCACATAGCTCTTTTTTTACAGCCTTTATAGAGTCCTGCTTTGCACTGTTCTCTTTCTTTTTGTCTTTAACAGGTTCTTTATATCTGGTACTTTTAACTGTGATTTTTCCAATATTCAGATCAGTAAGCTTCATTGTACCCAGCACGTTACTGAAATCCAGACTTAATTCATTGCCATCAGGCTTTACGTTTATTGCAAATGTATACGATTTTCCAGTAAGGATAATATCTCCCTTTTTTACAATACTAGCCTTGCCTCCGGTTACATTTATCTTTGAAAGATCAACATATCCAAGGCTATTGGCATTTCCATTATATTTACATCTTACCTCAATAAAAGTCCTGCCTGTTCGTACATTATACTCCATTATTTTGATTTCAAAATCGTTAAAAGTTTGTACTAAACCTCTCTCAGGAGTTATCTTCTTGGCATTTAATACAGGCTCTTTAGCCTCTGTGTACTTAATACCATCTATAGCAATATCAAATATATCTGCGTTTGCTTTTAATGGTGCTTTTATTCTGAACTGGTTGTAAACAGTTACGCTTTTACCTGGTTTAATGGTATACATTTTTGCTAAAGCATTTGCAGTACCATCTTTTTGTTTAATACTGGTTTTGCTTCTGTCGATAATAAGAATGCCATTACCTGTGTTTTTTACTTTATAGTTTACATAGTAACTTGTTGTTGCCGATCTTACCTTTAGAAAAGTTAGATTCAGATTTTGGTTGTTAATAACCTCTGGCATTTTGTATGTAGCCTGCTGTGCGTAGGTGCTGTGTAGTACCAGTACCGAGATTAAAAGTAATGTGATTTTTCTCATAATGTTGCTGTTGTTTTAATGTATTATTTGTTTGGTAACAAATATAATATATAAAATGTTTGTAGTAGTACACTGTGTTATAAGAGCAAAAAATAGTTTGGGAGGTTGTTGTATGTTAGGAATGAAAATTTGTATATGAGAAGACTCTTCCGGGAAGCTATGTATGTTCCATTGGTAGAATGGATGGTATGAAATGAATAGTAGTTTTTATTATAAACTAAATGCAGCTATTTGTTTAGAGTAACAACAACATCTGGTTTAAAAAAACGCCCGCCAAAGGAGAACAGATTCTGACGGGACGTTTTTCTTAAAGGATTAATTTACGCGGTGCCAATCTTTTGTTGTGTAGGCCCAGCCAACATAAACCCTGACCTTTAAAACATCTCCTTCAAGCCATATTGCTCCGTTGTATGTTTTCTTCTTCTTTCTGGAGAATAATACATCGTCACCAGACCATTTATCTCCATCTTTTTTTAGCCCATTTAGTACGGTTAATCCAATAATAGGATTGTTTTTCCATTTGCCGGGACAATCTTTACATATAAGTTTCTCAGGATTATCCTGACCAAAAACTTCAACAATTTTACCATATAGTTTACCATTCTCAATGTATATCTCAACTACAGATGATGGTTTGTCTGTTTCAGGATCAATTGTTTTCCACTTTCCGGTAACAGATTGTGCATTTATGCCAATTACAGATAGTATAACAAATGCAGATAGTAGTAATAGTACTCGTTTCATAAGTTTAATTTGTTTTATATAGGTTAAAATAAACTGGCACTATTTACTATTATTTTACCAGTTTATTATTGAATGTTAATATGTTAAATTATATATGGTTTGTAAGTGTGCACAGGCTTATTGCTATTGTAATAATACCTGTGATAACACCTGCAATCATTGTTCTTTTTCTGTTGAAGTTGATTATAAATTTTGTATTAAAGTTGTATGCTTTAACTGCCGGTACACCAAATGTGTGTCTTATTATTATAGGTAGCTCAATAACGCTTGCCATAGCAACATAACCTATTGTTCCTGCCTGTATTGCAGCTACGCCAAAACCTTTACCATCTATCAGGTATATTGCAGCAATGGCTATTGCCCAGTGTGCTAATGTACCACCCCAACTAAGCCCTGCAAACTGTATCTCATTATTCTGTTTTACATCATAGTCGAATATAATACCAAACTTATTTACCGGATAAAACGGACAATGGGCACCAAATAGTTTTGCTCCGAAATAGTGACCCCATTCATGAAGGTTACGACTAATCATAAACCCTGAGAATAGCCCTACAGCAACTACTATTATAGTTGACAGAACGGATTCGTTGTCAATAAACCAACTATTTGTAAATAGCCATGCATAATAGAGTATTGCAGCCAGTATAATATCTCTTGTTAGCAGACTAATAAATCTTATAAACCCTGTTTTTGTAATCTCTTTGTTGCTCATCTTCTATAGTTTTGTTGATTGTGTTAAACATGGCTATTAAATCCATGGAATATAAATGTAAAAATATATTCCATGGATTTTAAATGCAAGTTTTTAGAAGATTATTTGTTTGTACAATTTGTAAGGAGTTAAAAATAAGAGGTGTGTATGCTGTTTTCTCAGATAAGATTATTTTATATTACAGAAGGGGGTACTCAACACAGTTGTTTTCGGTTTCGTGAAGTTTTATGATAATATCAAGGTCTCTGTCCAGCTCTTTTCTCAGAATATTCCATATAACCATTGCAATATTCTCCATTGTAGGATTTAATTGTTTGAACTCTTCAACCTCAATATTCAGATTTTTATGATCAAACCTATTAATTACATATTCTGTAATAATATGTTTTAAAAGTTTCATATCAATTACAAAGCCCGATTCAGAATCTATGTTGCCAATAACCTTTACTATAAGCGTATAGTTATGACCATGATAATACTTGTTATTACATTTCCCGAATATCTCAATATTCTTTTCGTCAGACCAACTACTATTGTGCAGTCTATGTGAGGAGTTAAAATATACTTTTCTTGATACGGTTGCTCTCATTATTTTTTGTTTGCAAATTTATATTCCATGGAATATAAAAGCAAGATTTAATTAGATTAAATATTCTGAATGATATATTATGTTTTAGTACTGTGAGGTTATATTTAAAACAATCAGGATGTATTTATAATTAGTAAATCTTATTTATAACGTTGTTTGAAGAGTTATAATGTTAGATAACACACATTTATAAATTTTCAATAAATAACGTACAAGGGCAAATAAAATATACATATATTTGCGTCGTCATTTGGTTTCATTGTTCAATTAACTGTTGAAACTGGATTAAAAGGGAATGTCGTGAGAGTCGGCAACAGTTCCCGCTGCTGTAAGTTCCGGTTACTAATGTAATCATGAGTACTGAAATATGCGCCACTGTGATATAACGGGAAGGCTCAGTATTCGGAATAAGTCAGAAGACCTGCCAGATGATTATAGGTTTTGCAGCCTGCGGAGAACGGGTAGCTGATCGGTACGGTGTTTTGTTATACCTTTCTGTTATACCGTGTGCTGTAAAATCAAGTGTATTTAGTAGTTAATTAATTGTAATATATGCTATTAGTGTAGCATGGTAATATTTATAAATGGTTATGATATAAAAAAGGGACGACAGTTAGTTTTGGCGAACCCCTGTCGTCCTAAGATATAAATACAACAATTTAATTTATTGTACTATGAGACAAATGTACTTAATTATTGTAACATTTTTGTGTTGCACATTGGGTTTGTACGCTCAAAATGTACCATTTGGTACAAAAAAACAGGGGCACTGGCCTGTTAATAGCAGATCGGTAGAAACTCCTCTTACCTTTAAGCAGAGACCGGAAAGTTATAAATCGGCACCGGTAACAGAGAGTGAGATTGCATTACATCTTGTAAACGACCTTACAACAGAGTTAATATCATTAGAGCCATATTTTTGTGCTGAAGGCGATAATGTTTCAGACTTTACATTTTCTGTAGTATCTAACAGCAACAACTCTGCACTTACTCCAACAATAAATGGTGCTAAAATGAGCCTGCAATATGTGGCTGCAAACTTTACTTCAGATCCTGTGGTTTTGGTTATAAAATCAGATAAAGGAGGTGTTGTAAAGCAAAAGACATTTAATGTTACTATAAACAGTGACATGGAGAGCGTTGAATTCTGGACAGGTAATGGTGGAAATCAGGCTATGATAACCATTAAGTGGAAGGATCATGATAAGCCTATATTCTGGGGATATCGTTGGGACGGAACATCAACAAGTGAGCAGATGTTATTAACGCTAGCTAAAGATGATTACCGTTTTTATCTGATGGCAATTACGGGGACTCAGTACGGAACAGCATTTGGTGGTTATGGTTATGACTATAATAAAACAGGACCGCTTGGAGTAAATAAGGAGGATAAAGTAGCAATGGTAAATGAGCAGGGAATAATAGTGCTTGATCAGTATAACTTTGATGGCTGGACACCTATTGATCCTACAGATTACTGGAATAGTGGCTGGATGAATGGTTTCTGGGCATTCTATATAAAAGCTTCTGCAACTGAAGAGTGGGCATTCTCTCCCGTTGGAGCATCAGGCAGAGATCTTACTCATGGTTGTCATGATGGATGGAACTTCTCAAAGGTTGGAGATTACGGAAGTAATGTAGGCCCGGATGAGTCGATAGCAGTACCGGCAAAAACAGATAAAAGTCCGGTAATTGCAAGTGCTATTACTAATCAGAGTGCAATATCTGGTGTGCCACACAATATTACACTGAGCAACCATTTTAACGATCCTGACGGAGATAACTTAATGTATAAGGTTGTTTCTAATAGCAATACAGAGCTTGTTACTACATCTATAAATAGTGGTGTGCTTGAGATGTCTTTTGCAGAAGGTAAAAGCGGATTGGCTGATATTAAGATTGATGCTGTATCTTGTGGTAAAAAGGCTTCAGCTCAGTTTAGTGTAGATGTAAGGGCTGATAATGATCCGGTTGTTAAGGAGCAGATAAATGATATCTGTTTACCAAAGAATCCTAAATCAACAACAATTAGTCTGCTTAATCACTTTAAAGATACAGATGGCGATGATATTACATTTGAGGTATCAGGAAATACAAATAGTGCACTGGCAACAACATCTGTAAAAAACAGTACGCTTACAATTGATTACAGTGCCGATATGGCAGGAGAGACTGAGATAACAGTTAAAGCAACAGCCAATTCAAAAGAGGTTACTGATAAGTTTAAGGTTGAACTCAGAGATGTAAACTATAGCAATGGTGTATTTATTGTTAATGAGGATTGGTTCGGACACGATCTGGGATCTGTAAACTACTTTACTAACGATAATAAGTTTATATACAGAGCTTATCGTCAGGAGAATCATGATAAAAAGTTTGGTGTAACAACACAGTTTGGAACAATATACGGAGGAAACTTCTACTTTATGTCTAAGCAACAGCCACGTATGGTTATTGCAGATGCAACAACATTAAAACACAAAAACAGTTATGATGAGTTTCTTCCGGGCGAAACAGGAATGAAATCAGACGGAAGAGCATTTGTTGGTGTAACTCCTGATAAAGGATATATAAGTACATCTAAAGGTATATATCTGTTTAACATAAAAACAGAAACTGTTGGCGCTAAGATAGAGAATGTTGATGGCGAGATTGGAAATATGCTACGCACAACAAAGTATGTTTTTGCAGTTAAGAAAGATAAAGTATATGTTATAAATCCGGAAACTGATGCTGTTCATTCAGAGATTACCGGAGATTCATATGCAGGATTAACGCAAACTATAGATGGTAAGGTATGGATTGGTGCAGGAAGTAAAATAATAAAGGTTGATCCTTATACACTTGCTGTAGAGAAGATAGATTTGCCATCGCATGCAAAAATTCCGGCACCATGGTATGCATGGACAGCAAATAGTTTATGTGCAAGTAATACAGAGAATGCTATCTACTGGTGCCCTCCAGGTGGAATGTTTGCCGGAGTAAACAAAGTATATAAATATATACCGGGTGATGCCAATTCACTTAACACACCACTATTCACACTTCCGGGCAATATGGTACTTTATGGTGCAGGAATGCGTATACATCCGGTAACCAATAGTATTTATGTGTTAGGAAAGAAGGATGGTTGGAGTACAAACAGCCTTACTAATACACTATATGTATATTCGGGTACCGATGGAACAATAGAGGGAGAGCATCCACTTGATCCTTATTACTGGTTCCCTGCGCTTCCGGTTTTCCCGGATGCTAATGCACCGGTAGTATCAATCTCAGATATGGTATTTGAGAGAGATGATCACACAGCACGAACACTTAATGTTATTGATGTTGTAAGCGATGTAGATAATAATAAAGCGGCAATACTTCTGAATGTGAAATCCGTATCTGCCCCTGACGTTGTTAGTGTAACAATTAATAATGGGGTAATTACAGTTACACCAGATGTAGTAAAAGAGGGCATTGTTAATGTTACGTTTGAGGCTAACTCAAATGGAGTATTGACAGAGAAAGTTGTGAAAGTAACAGTTAAACAAGACAAGGCTCCAACTGTAAAAACAGCAATAAATCCTGTAAATGTTAGAGAGAGTTCAGATGATACTGTAATAGATCTTACAAATATATTTACTGATGCTGACGACGACGATGCAGCAATTACTAAAGCTGTAACAGCTAATAGTAACGATAAAATTGTAAATGCATCTATAACAGGTAGTAATCTTACATTAGATTTTATTGATGGTAAGAGTGGTAATGCAAATATAGATATTACAGCAACATCAAACGGAAAGACTGTTACAACTACAGTTGCTGTTACAGTTACAGCAGATCAGGCACCTGTAGTGAAAAAGGCAGTTGATCCGATAACAGTAAAAATAGGATCGTCAGATATTAAGGTTGATCTGTCTGATACATTTACCGATACCGATGATGATGATAATGCTATAACAGTTGCTATCAAGAAAAACAATAATACATCGCTTGTTAATGCAGTACTTAATGGTAAAATGCTAACAATATCATTGATATCATCAAATAGTGGCGATGCAGTAATAACTGTTACAGCAACATCAAGAGGTAAAACAGTAGATACAGACATTACAGTATCGGTTGGTGAAGATCAGGCTCCTACAGTAAAAACAGCTATAGATGCTGTAACAGTTAAAGAGGATGCTGCTGATGTTGTAATTGACCTTACAAATACATTTACCGATGCCGATAACGATGATGCAGCAATAACAAAAGCGGTTAAATCAAACAGTAATAAGAGTCTGGTAACAGTAACACTGGTTGATAACAACCTAACTCTGTCGTTTACTAAAGGAAAGAGCGGCGATGCAACAGTAGAGATAACAGCAACATCAAACGGAAAGAGTGTAACAACTCAGGTGTCAGTTACAGTAAAAGCAGATCAGGCTCCTGTTGTTAAGAAATCTGTATCAAAAATTGTTGTTAATCAGAATGCTGACAATAAGGTTATTGATCTGTCCGGAGTATTTACCGATGCAGATGATGATAACTCTGCCATAACAAAAGCTGTAACATCAAATAGCAATGAGGATTTGGTTACAGCAACGGTTAATGGCGATAACCTTACTCTGGCTTTCGCAAAAGATAAATATGGAGATGCTGCAATTCAGATAACAGCAACATCAAATGGTAAAACTGTAGCCGTAACACTTAACGTAGAGGTTAATAAAGTTGCAACAGCTATAAACAGTGCTGATGAACTATCTGTTAATATCTACCCTAATCCGGTAAACGATAGGTTTGCTGTATCAGTACCTGATAGAGAAAACGTTGAGATATCGGTATATACAATAAACGGAAAGATTGTTTACAAAGATCTTAACTACAACACTGATTCATTTATAGATATATCAGATCTTAAGTCAGGAGTATACTTTGTAAAGATTATTTCAGGTAAGAGTACAACTATTAATAAAATAATAAAACAATAGTCCTTGGTTGCAAAGGATGACAATAAACCGAAATCTCAAAATCCACGTGTTTAAGGTTTAATGTTCAGGGTATGCGGTATAATATGCCGCATACCCATATTTAGTTATTGTAAAAACTACCAAGAGTATTAAAACTCTTTTTTACTGATAAAGAGAAATATAATAATGAGATATAAACACAGAGTATTGTAAAAATACTCTGACAGAAAACAGTTATAAAATGAGACGATTTTGTTTGCTTTTAGCGAGCCTGTTTGCAACTTTATTAGCACATTCACAATATATTAATAAGGTTTTGGAATATAAACCTGGACCCGGACAGTTTGTAAATAGCTCAGCATGGGGACAACCGGAGACTGCCAAATCAATTATTGGAGGTATTATGGGGCATCTCACACTTGGAGCATTTGGTGGCTATGTTGTTTTTAAATTCGAGAATCCTGTTGAAAACCATGAAGATAACCCTTACGGAGTAGATTTTATTGTATACGGGAATCCGCTTAAGAATATTGCTAACCCACAGATAGATAATCTTGTAACATGGTCTGAACCGGGAATAGTTTCAGTTATGAAAGATGAGAATGGTAATGGTTTGCCTGATGATACATGGTATGAACTGGCAGGTAGCGATTACCATTTTTCATCAACTGTAAATAACTACAGTGTAACATACACTAACCCTAAAAAGGATGTTGCAACAGATGTTCCGTGGAAAGACAATATGGGAAATAGCGGAGCAGTACTTGCCAATAAATTCTATTCACAACCATACTATCCCGATACAGACATGTTCTCAGATGTTGGAGAAGATAATTATATACTGAGCGGATCAATGGTTAAAGACTATGTTGATAAGTCCAATCCTTCATATGTTACATGTTTTGGACGCCCGTGGGGATATGCTGATAATACTTTACGAGGAACATTTAATGGTTTACCGGATAACCCGTATACACGTAATGTTGTTGAGAACTCAGGAGGAGACTCTTTTGATATCAGTTGGGCTGTTAATAAAGATGGCGAATATGTTGATCTTAACAGAATAGATTTTGTTAAGGTACATACCGGAACACTTGCCGATGCTGGTTGGTTAGGAGAAGTATCAACAGAGGTTGCAGGAGCATATGATGTAGCACCCGATAAGAGCGTTAAAGGAGAGCTGTATAATATTGTTGTTAAAGAGTTACCTGCAACAATAGAGAAGAACAAATTTAATATAGAGTCTTTTGTTTTTTATAAAGGGCGGGTAGTTACAGATAAGGATATTATATGGGAGACAGATAACAGCAGTGTTGTTGTAGAGAACGGCAAGCTGGTGGCAAAACAGACTGTTGATGCTGATATAAAAGCAACTATAAAACTTAAAGATAATCAGGATGTAAAGGTAACTGTGTCAACACATATTAATGTAACTGTTGATAAAACACAGCAACCAACAGATGTATATAGTTATAGATACCGAAAAGCTACAGTATATCCTAACCCTTCATGTTCAGTTATATATATTGATGTTGATAAATCATCTGTAAGTATAATTGATCTGTCAGGAAGAGTTATTAAAAATATATCTGAATATAACAGAGATCAGCCAATAAATATATCCTCTTTACCAAATGGAATTTATCTGGTTAAGATAAATTGTGACAATGTAATATGGTCAGAGAAATTTATTAAGAGGTAACGATAATACATAGATAGTTAGGTATGCGAGTTACATCTGACCTTTAAAAGATAAGTTAATACGAATGAAATATATTAGTCTGGTTTGTTTATTTATAACTGTTGTGCCATCAATTATTATGGCACAACAGAATTCAGATACAATAATATCTATAAGCGAAATTACAGTATCTGCAAAGAGAATATTCAGAAAAGAAGATGCCGGAATGAGAGTAGATGAGGTAGATACGCTTGTTCTGATGAAGAAAATTAATATGTCGCTGTCAGATTTACTGTCAGAAAATACCTCTCTGTTTATAAAAAATAATGGTAGAGGAGCTCTTGCAACAGCATCGTTCAGAGGAACAGCTTCATCGCATACTCAGGTTAGATGGAATGGGATGAATATAAACAGTCCCATGACAGGAATGGTTGATTTTTCATTAATCCCGGTATATGTTATTGACGATATAAATATAAAACATGGTGGAGCATCAATATCAGACCAGAGTGGAGGTCTTGGCGGAGCAATTAACATAAATAATAAGGTTGATTGGGATAATAGATTTAGCGGAAGGTTTTTGCAGGGAGTTGGTAGTTATACTACGTTTGATGAGTTTGCGCAGATTAATGTTGGTAATGAAAAGCTACAAAGTAAGACCCGACTATATTATAACTACTCAAAAAACGATTATACCTACGTTAACAGGTCAATAGCAAATAATATAGATCCTGCTACAGGTGAGTTTAAAAACAGAGAAGATAAAAACCGCAATGCCGATTATACAAAATATGGTGCAATGCAGGAGTTCTTCTACAGACCAAACAAGCGCAATATACTATCTGTTAAATGGTGGGGGCAATGGGCAGACAGAACAATACCCCGCGCAACAAGCTACGAAGGACCCGATAATTCAAATCTGAACAATCAGGACGATAAGGATAATAAAGTTGTAGCCGACTGGAAACACTTTATGCGTAACGGAACGCTGATAGTGAGAACAGGATATACAAATAAAAGGCTTGTTTATAGTGTTAAGAATAATGTGCCTGGACAGGGGCTTATATTCTCAGTAAATTCAGATAGTGAAATAAATAGCTCTTTGAGTGATATATCGTATATCCACAATATCAACAGTACAATGTCGGCTAAATTTAGTGCCGATTTTAATTATCATGATGTTGTCTCAAATGAGAGTGTTAAAAAAACTGGATACAACAAGGATAGAAAGGAGATATCTCTCTTCGGTTCATTGAGTAAGGAGTTTTTTGAGAGGGTAAACCTGAATGCAATGCTCAGGTATACCTATATTGATGGCGAAGATACGCCTTTAATACCATTCTTTGGATTCGATTATAAACTATTAGAGAATCACAATCTGCTGGTTAAAGGTAGTATCTCCAGAAACTATCATCATCCCTCATTGAATGATCTCTATTGGCAACCGGGCGGAAATCCTGATCTTAAACCTGAGAGAGGGTTTAGTTTTGAGGCAGGAACAGAGTATTCAGGTAAAATATACGGATGCGATGTATCTGCTGAGGTTACTGCCTATAGATCTGATATAGATAACTGGATAATCTGGATTCCCAGCTTTAAAGGCTTCTGGGAGCCACGAAATATAAAGAGAGTATTATCATATGGTATAGAGGCAAACGCAAGTGTTGCAGGTAATATAGATGCCTTTAGTTATAAACTATTCGGAACCTATGCCTATACCAAATCTGTTAATTATGGCGATCCACTGGTATGGGGCGATAATTCATACGGAAAACAGTTGGTATATATTCCGGTACACTCAGGTAATGTTTTGGTAAATGTAGGATACAGAGGTTATACCCTGATGTATCAGTATAACTTTTATAGTGAACGATTTACAACATCAAGTAACGATGTTACACGCAGAGACTGGTTATATCCGTACTATATGAGTCATATGTCGCTTAAAAAGGAGAAAGATTTTAACAACTACATATTATCAGCAGAGCTTAAGGTTTTTAATCTTTTTAATGAGACGTATCACTCTGTTTTATACAGACCAATGCCAAAGATGAATTTTATGCTGCTTTTAACACTCAGAATATAAAACATGTTTAATGAAGAGTGTAATAGAGAAATGTAAGAATAAACAGATGAAACGAGCATTAGCAAAGGTTTTTCTCACACGTGGAGATGATTCTAAATGCGAGTTCCATCTGGCAAATAAAAAAACAATTATAAACAGATGAAACGAAGCATGAGAATAGTCATTCACACACACGAGGATGATTATAAATGCGAGTTCCATATGACCTTTAAAAAACAAATTTAGACATATGAAACTTATAGATACTTTTTTTGTAAAAGCATTGTTAGCACTACTGTTTGCAACACTATTGTTATCAGGTTGCATGAAAGATGATGAACTTTGGGACTTTAAAAAGTTTGATAAGAGGTTGCCTGAAGATGGAGTATTTATAACTAATGAAGGAAACTTTATGTATGGCAATGCATCTCTGTCATACTTCGATTTTAAATCGGATAAGGTGTTCAACAATATATTCTATGAAGCAAATGGTATTCCTCTTGGAGATGTTGCACAAAGTATGGCTATTAGAGACTCACTAGGCTACATTGTAATGAATAATAGCGGTAAGATATATGTGATTAATATAAATACCTTTAAACTTGTTGGTAAGATAACCGGATTAACATCGCCACGATATATACACTTTATTAATAAAAGTAAAGCCTATGTAACAGATCTGTATGCAAAATCAATAGCAGTAGTTAATCCTGAAACATTTAAGGTTATAGGCTCTATTGATGTTAATAACAACTACAGTAAATTCTATCAGCACCCCACAGAGCAGATGGTACAATATGGTAAATTTGTTTACACTAACTGTTGGAGTTACGACAATAAGATACTGGTTATTGATAGCGAAAGAGATGAGGTTGTTAATGAGATAGAGGTTCTTAAACAACCAACGTCGCTTGTTATGGATAAGAACAATAAGATATGGACAGTTACCGACGGAGGATATTATGGTAGTCCGTACGGGCATGAGGCACCCGGACTTATATGTATTGATGCTGCAACATGTAAGATAGAGAAGATATTCCGCTTTAAACTTGGCGACTGGCCATCAGAGATCAGAATAAATGGTACAAAAGATACACTCTACTATATTAACAAACACATATACCGTCATCCTGTTGAATCAGCTGAAGAACCGGAGATATTTATAGAGAGTCACTACACAGGAACCTACTCAGGAGGGTATTACGGACTTGATATTAATCCGGTAACATCTGATGTTTATGTTGCTGATGCTATTGACTATGTACAGCCCGGTGTTATTTACCAGTATAGTGCAAAAGGTATTAAAAAGAGAAACTTTAAAGTAGGTATTATTCCCGGAGCATTCTGCTTTAAATAATACAGTATACTACTGGTTGTTGATTTGTTGTTCTGTTTTTTTAAGTAAAGTATAGTTTTTGTTGTGAAAAGATACTCTTTGGCGTGATTTTTGTCTTTATCTACTCTGTACTAAATAAACATTTTAAGACTATTAAACTAAAACTCTTACACAATGAAAAAACTGGTAACGTGTATTTGTGTTTTATCGCTTATTCTACTGTCATGCTCAAAAGATAGTGAGGATGTTATTGGCGAGTCATCAGACACTATTAAACTATCATTAAGAAAAACAGAATTTAAATCCGGTGCAGATTCAGTAGTAATTACAACAGAAGGAGATGGATGGTGGATTCACTCCGTTACGGTAGATAATAACATCTACTTTGCCGATATTCAGCAAGGACACCTGAACGTAAACTATATGTTCTCTAATGGTTGTTTTGATATTCAGCGACGAGGAGGTAAAACTCTGTTTGTAAAACTTAAAGCAAATGATTCCGGAAAAAACAGAACTGTTAAAGTAAAGCTTCAGGCAGGTAATTTCTTTGATGATATAAACATTATACAGAAAGGAAAAGATTAGTATATATTAATTAGAGGTTAGTGAATTATTGTTCCGGTTGAGTAATTTGGCCGGAACAATTTTTTACATACTTCGCTAAAAAGTTGCATAAAAAATCCCCTCCATGACAGATAGAGGGGACATTTAATTATTAACCTAAATAAGCTATTACTAGTTCATATTATTATGATTTATATTAGTTAATACCACCGGAACATCATCTCCTGTAGTTTTTAATTCGTCTCTTTAAATATTTTACAGATAAAACAACACCACTGATACTAATAATTAGTCCTCCAATACTTACAATTATCAGCAGGGTAATCCGTAACCAGTTATGTTTGTTGAAAACCTTTAAATCAAAAGAGTGCAGAGCGTTATATACCCATCGTCTTATACGGCTGTTTTTGTTAATAACATATCTTGCTTTAGCTGTTCTGTTATTAATGTATAACCACGATTCATTCTCATCGTTCATATACACCTTTGTAATAGGATACTCAGCGCCATCATATCTTCCGTAGTAATTATCGCTCTCTGTAAGTATCTCAACCTTTTTTACATCTTCGGCAAATACCGTTTTAAGCTGTCTGTCTATAACCTCCTGATTAATTACAGATAGCTCTCCACTGCTATTTGTGGCATTAATAATAAGCGGATATTTATTGTTGTGAGTATATACATAGTAACAAGGTTCACCCAAAACGGTGCTCCACTCTACCTTTTTAATATTGCTGCCATTATAGCTGTTAATAAGATCAGAGACCGATAACTTATACTCCGATGCATCTATGCTGTTACCGTTCCACTCTAATCTGTAATCTGTTTTGTTCTTTACAGGAGATATCCATTCCGGAACATCTGCAAGCGACATCATTCCGCTGAATACAAACGTAAATGTAAACAGACCAAATACTAATCCAACAATATGGTGTATACGATACCACCTCTTTTTATAAGGAGTTCCTGCTCTTTTTCTGCCTCTTCGTCGTACAGTATATCTTACTAAACCAATTATTATTCCTGTAACACACATAATTACACCAATTGCCGAAATCCATATAACAACATCTTTCCACAACCCTTTTTTTAATCGTAACGATTTAAAATAGAACCAGTGAGGTATAGCACCAACTCTTGCCATCCAACGATTATACGATGTTGTCTCCTGTATAATATCGCCGGTTACCATTGATATGTATATACGCGAATCATCCTCATCGTCCAGATGATATATTGTAGCTGGTAACCTGTCTGAGAAATGCGACCACGGAATCCACTGATCCTGAATCTCAATTGTTTCGGTATACCTTACAGGTTTGTTATATATTGTAGCTATTACAGAGTCAGCAGCTTGCTTAGTTATACTATCAACTGCTGAATAGCTGTACGAATCTATAATATGTCTTCCGTTACTGGTGTTGAAACTATAAACAGATTGTCCGCCAATCTTATATAGTTTAATATCTTTTGCTTTAGGGTAAGTGATTAACGGAAATTGTTTTATAGAGTCGGTTACATCTATTGTTTGCAGATTGTTAGTTATCTCAGATCTGTTTGCATGCGGAAATCCTGAGAATATCATAACAAAACCTGATATAAACCAAATAACGAATATCAGGCTCATTAAAGAGCCCAATATTCTATGTAATTTAAGTATTATATTCTTTATCATAATCTATATGTTACAGCTTTAATCCTAATGATACACTTACATTACGCCCGTATCCAGGAACGTACTGATTTGCATATACAGTGTTTGTAAAGTGTTTCTTATCAGCTATATTATTTACTTTCAGACCTAATGTAATATTATTAAATGTATAACCAATAGTAGCATCCATTAACCAGTACGAAGGTAATTCGTAATCGTTATTACTTGATGTATATATCTTATCGCGGAAATTTGTTCCAAAACCAAGGTTTACATTCTTAAAGAACCCTTTGTTTACCTTATAATATATCCAGGAGAAGAATGTGTTTTGCGGACATCGTGCCATAACATTATCTACCTTACTATTTTTTGAATATTTGTTGTTAGAAAACTCTTTATATCTGGCATCGTTGTATGTATATCCGGCAGTAAGCTTAAGATCTTTTACAGGCGACCATATAACATCAAGTTCAAATCCTTTTGAATCAACAACTCCAACTTGTCCGTAAATACGATTTCCTGTTGTGGTTTTTCCCAGATACTCAACAATATTGTTTTTAAGTATGTAGTAAGCACTACCATTTACACTAAGTTTAGAGTTGATATTGTATTTAAAACCTAACTCGGTCTGATACCCTGATTCCGGTTTAAACACCTCTTTACCATCTTCTGGTGTAAACTCCTTACCATCTTTGTCTATATAAATATAGTTCTCGTTGTAAACAGATCTTTTTGGTTTAAAGAAACTGGAGTACGAAGCATAAACCGATAACTCATCAACTGGTTGATAAAGAACACCCAAACGATAAGTAAAAGATGTGTTAAGTATAGATTTAAATTCACTCTTTTCAGAAAGCTCAGTACCCTCTTTTACCTTTGCAGTCTGGTACCCCATACTAAACAGGTCAAATCTCATTCCTGCCATTACATTTAATTTTTCAGTAACCTCAATAAGATCCTGAAAATAGATACCATTAACCCACTCGTTATATATACTTGCTTTAGAGAAACTTGTTGTAAGGTCACCCTGATTTAAAACAGGATTCTCAACAGCAACCTTAGCATAAAGACCATCGCCCTTAACATCGGTACCTACATTATATCCTTTAAATGAAATACGATAGATATTCATTGTGAACAACCCTGCAAGAAACTTGTGTTTAATGCTACCTGTGTTAAACTGTTTGTTATAATCCAGATAGTGCTGATATGTTTTTGTATGATGAGAGAATCGTAAAGGGAATGTTCTCTGTATTGTATCAAGATTTATATACATCTTATTACCATCCTTCATATAGTAATTATCATATACCGGATTTGCAGAAGTAAGATAACTAAGCTCCTCTGTTGAGAAGTAATCTATAATATCATTTGAGTACGAAGCCTTAAACTGAATATCAGACTTATTATTAAATGTATGTTTGTAAAGAACAGATCCGTTGATATTCTCATGTTTAAGAAAATCAGAAGGATCGTTATAACGTTGTTCTATATCAAAAGATTTTGGCAGATCGCCTTTTTTGTATACAAGGCTACCACTCTTATCATATATGTCATACTTTACAGCAGGCAGACCAGTCTCTGTTCCATAAAAATCGTCGTTTGCGCTTAATCTTACCTCCAGAATATCCTTGTCGCTTATATCATAATCAACAGCAGCGTATACATTCGATGTTTTATCGCCATTAGAGCGCCACCCTTTTCTGTCTGATAATCCTGCATCAAAACGATACCTGATTTTATCGTTAAGTTTGTTACCAAGACCAATAAAAACATTCTTAGTATCCCAGCTACCATACGATGCAAGAACATTAGCCTTAAAATCGTTGGTAGGTTGTTTGCGTACAATGTTTACAATACCACCAACAACTGAGTGACCATACAAAACAGCCGAAGGCCCTTTTATGTACTCAATGCGCTCAACCGATGCAAGCGAACTTAAAGGCGCACTGTTTGAGAAATTCATACGTTCGTCTCGCTGTCCGTCTACCATTACAACAGGTGCACCAAAACCACGCATTCTGAATGTCTGAAAGCCACCATAGTTAAGTGTAGGACTAATTCCGGTTGCATTCTTAAGAGCTTCGTTTACACTTACAATCTGTCTCTGCTCAAACATATCTTTATCAACAGTAAACGTTGTTAAAGGTATCTCCTTTAACGGAGCAGCAAGCTTTAACGACGACTCGGTTCTTCTGATAACTTTTGCCGATACCTCAACCTCGCCCAAACCAATATTAGATCGGCTTAACTTAATGTTCAGCTTTACATTGCCTGAAGATAATCTTACTCTTTTGTTAATACTTTTGTAACCAATGTATGAGAACTCAACATTGTAATTGCCGGACTTAACGTTGTTAATTCTGAAGTAACCATCAGAGTCGGTACTGGTTCCCTTACTAATAGATTTAATTACAACGTTGGCTCCAACAACAGGTTTGCCACTCTCATTGTCGGTAACTCTACCTGAAAAACTTGCATTTTGCGCAAATGCCGGAAAGGCATATAAAGCAAAGCATACAACTAAAAACAAGATGTTTTTTTTCATAAATAAAACAGTTAAAAAATAAATACACCTTGCCTCCATAGAAAAAAATAGAAACAGAAATACATATAGATTAATGCTTTTACTGTATGATAAAAGATTAACACGATGACACTGTTTTTACCTGACTTCTAAACCCGGAAGCAAATAATTAATAAATATGTATCTGGCAGGTCTCCTGACTTATCCTGTTTTACCGCCTTCCCAACCTTTACGGCAGTGGCATTGTGGTGTAAAACATATTGCTCTAACAGCGTTAAAGCACGGACTTACAGTAGCGGGTACTGTTCCGGATTCTCACCGGATTCCCTTTTATAAGAGAGTCGATAGACTTCTCCTATCACCAAATCGGCAGCAAATGTAGTTCTAATAAAATTAACTATAGATATGTTTTGGAGCAGAAAAATTACGATGTATAGAGTGGAGTAACTGAATATAAAAAGCTCTTGATATTAGTTGTATACCAAGAGCTATTAAAACAATGAAACTATTTAACCAATCTGTACTCACCATCTTTAAGCGGTGGTAAACCTATTGATTTTCGGGCTCTGTTTGTAGTTCTGATATCTTTAATTCCCGGAGGTAGTACCTTGTTTGTTTTGGTGCAGAACTGACCATTTGTTCCGTAAATCTGAGGTTTGCGCAGAATCTTGCCATTTATGTTATCAACAAACTGGGCATACTTAAAAGCAGACATTCTGCCAGATTTTACTTCAGGTAGAAGCAGAGCAGAATAATCTGCCAGATACTGGTTAACATCCCACTCCGGATGAGGATGTAGTAATAAAATATGAAGCACCCAACTTTTATCGCCAAGCATATCGTCGGGCAGATAACCATAAGTGCTTATAATACCCCTGAATAAAATATGATTGTTAAGATCCAGCCTGCTCTGTACAGTATAAAGAGAATCATATTGCCTTTTTGTAAGTTTTAAATTAAGCGATTGCGAATACTTCAAACCAGCCTCAATACCATGATTATCAATAACAGAATCTATATCTTTTATTATGTTGTCATCTAAAGTTTTGCTTGAAAGATACGACCTGCACTCCTGATCTGTTTTGGCAATGTTGTTTATAATCTCCATAAGATACTTTAACTCAGGTTCTGTAATCTCTTTCTTAAGATTATTCTGCTGACCTTTTATGCTTGCCATTAGAAACAGCAAAACAACTATAGGTAAACTCACTTTTTTGAATCTGTTCATAACTCTTGTTTTAAATGATTTATGCAAATCAAGTTTAAATACCAATTGGTTTTGGTTATTGATGAGCAAAGCATATTTAACAGAAACAAAAAAAGCTTAATAAAAACTTAAGAAGCTTTATTACCATGCTAAATAGCTCTATTTTTAGAGTAGTTAAAACCTGATGAAACGAAGCATGAGAAAGAGTTTTCACACACACGATAATGATCATATAATACAAGTTCCATCAGGTAAATTAAAAAGCTATGTTAAGATCTTTCGCCTTTTATAAACTATATGTAACAATTGTATCTGTACTGTTTGTAACACTTGTTATAATACAGATTATCTGGTTATATAACACAGTAACAATTCAGCAAAACCAGATGCGTCAGGAGTTAAAGGGCATTGTGCCGGATATAGCACTTGAGGTAAATGCAATTGACCATATAATATTCAGAAAAAGTAACATTGGTAACGCTGAATTACCATATTCTGAAATTGATAGCACTGTTAATAGGGTGTTGACAGACAGAGGCATTAATTACAACGTATGCTTTGCAATATTTCAGGATACAACAACAGGAGTTTTTTTAAGCAACAGGTCTGATCTGAGTTATAACCTGAAAAACTCAGATATAAAAGCCTGTATAAGTGATATAATATCGTTTTCATATGCCGATACAACCTATCTGGACGCAAACGGAAGATCATCATACAGCTATTTCAGACCTGTTGATAATATATCAGGTAACAGTAGCTCTAATGTTTGGTTATCATTATACATTCCTGATGCTTTAACACAATCGGTAAAAGGAGTAGTATTGCAGTTTATATTCAGTATGATACTGATAGTTATGCTGCTGATACTTATAATATATCTTATAAGACTATTTGTAAATACTAAATTACTAAGCAATGCAAAAGCCGATTTCTTTAACAACATGTCGCATGAATTTAAGGTACCCCTTGCATCTGTACGTTTAGCATCAAAGATGTTAAAGAGTACCGACAGCCCCGGTAAAAAGTTGATTTATCACGATATAATAGATAAAGAGAGCAGGCGTTTAGAGTATCAGGTAAACAGACTTTTAGAACTGTCTGTCTTTGATAAAGAGGGTTATACATCATCAATGAGTAGTTTTAATTTTAGCGAGATGCTCAGAGATATAGATATATGTTTAAAACCAATTGTTGATAAACACAAAGCAACATTAGCAGTAACAGATAAACTATCAGAGCTAGTTATTGAGGGCGACAGAGAACACCTGTATAACAGTATATGTAATCTGGTTGAGAATAGTCTTAAATATGGTGGCGATGGTGTAAATATTAATATTACAGCCATACATTCTGATGATAAAATTACTGTTGCGGTATCGGATAATGGGCCGGGTATTGCGCCGGAGTACAGAGACAGGATTTTTGAACGTTTCTTCAGAGCAAAACGCGAGAATGAGTACAGAACCGGAGGATTTGGTCTGGGACTGAACTATGTTAAAACTGTTATTGAGGCTCATGGTGGAGTTATTAAATTAGATGATAATTATAATACCGGATGCAGATTTATAATTGAGATATGATATATCGATCTCTTAGCGAAGGAGAGGATGTTTTTTGAAGTCAGATAAAATAGTGTTAACTATAAATAATAAAATGATATAATCGCGCTGAAAGTGCAGATTAAAATATTGACCAGTTGTAGCGTTTTTTATATCATTAATTTACAGTTATGTTTGCGGATTTTTTCGCATTGAGACTAAGTAGAAATGTGTGGTGATTAATTTAGCTGAAACAGACACTTAGATAACAAAACAATTATAAACAAATGAACAGAATATTACTACTAGAGGATGATCAGAGTTTCGGATATATTTTAAAAGAGTATCTGCTGATGAACAACTTCTCTGTTGATTGGGTTAAATCAGCAGAGGAGGCAACAGACCTGATAACAAAAAATATATACGATGTTGCAATACTTGATATAATGCTTCCGGGTATAGACGGATATGAGTTTGCCAGAATACTATCTAACAGTAATGATAAAATGCCGTTTATATTTCTGAGTGCAAAATCGTTAAAGGTTGATAAACTTAAAGGATTTAAGCTGGGAGCATTTGACTTTATAACAAAACCTGTTGATGAAGAACTACTTGTTGCCAAGATAAACGCAATGTTGGCAATTAGTAAAAAGGAGAGTAGTATAAGTTACACAATAGGCAGATATATGTTCTACCCATCGGAGTTCAGATTAACTATAGATACAAAGAACATAAAACTTACAAACAGAGAAGCTAAACTGCTAACAATGCTATGCGATAGCAGACCCGGACTTATGTCGAGAAAACAGGCATTAACAGAGATATGGGGAGTAAATGATGAGTTTAGCCGCAAAAGTATGGATGTGTTTATATCGCACCTGCGCAAATACCTGTCAGAAGATCCGGAGATAAGCATAAACAATGTTCACGGACAGGGATTTATATTAAAGCCATAGAAATCATATAATTTCATTGTCTGTATAGGAGCTATTATTGTTATATTAGCCTGAATTTATACCCTGAGTAATGAAACTAAACTGGCAGGAGAGATTAAAAGATAAAAGTAATAAAGAACTTATTACGCTATTTTCAGAAACAGATCGTATTAATATTGAACCACAGCTCTGTGCTGGTAACCTGTTATATACCAGAGATTACAAGACAGAAGAATTAAGAACCATTAAAGAAAAACTTAAACAGACAATAGAGCAGAATTTTAATAACAGATACTATACCAATCCAAAACATATAATAACCGAGAATATTGTAAAAATTATAGTGCTAAATTTAATGTTTATAGGTTTTGCATTATTTGCCTCTGTAATAGTGTCAGAGATTGTAAAATATTATCTGTATCCTTGGGCTATAATACTGGTATCTGTTTTAGTAATAGTTAAACTACTTTTTATAAAAAGAAGTAACAGACGTGCTATAAAAAAAGTAGAGAGAGCCAGAGCAAATAAAGATGAGTTGATAAAACATATTGAAAACGAACTTAGATTCTAATATCATGAACAACAATATTGTAAAATTAGATACAGGCAGATTCTTTACGGCTCCGTTCTCATACATTGGTTATATCTTAATAGTAGTTGGACTGTATAATCTGTTTATGCTTGAGTATAAGTCAGTTTTAATAATTGCAGGAGGTCTGTTCATAACATTCACACGTGAGAAAATTGATATAAATACAGAAGAGCATAGATACAAACTTTACCTGTCGATATTCGGATTAAATAAGGTTCTTAAACAACCAAATGAAGCATATCCTTATATTGCGTTAAGACGAAAAAATTTTACACAACGTACATATGGCATTGCTACAAGATCAATTGTTACAAGTAATACCTATTACTACATATACCTGATATCGGCAAACAGACGAGACCGATTGGCTATAAGCAGATCAAAAGGACTTGATGCTGCAAAGATAGAGTTGAAACAGATGGCTGAAGCGTTGAAAGTGGATATAATATAATTTTATAATGGAGAATAGTAAAATAAGCAGACCAAAATCAGAGAGAGCATTTGTTATGGGAGTAATATCTATAACAACATTTTTTTTATCAACAACTATTATAGCAATCTTAAGCAGTAGAGGATCAGTTGCATTAACACTGTTCCCGTTGATATTGGTGTTAGGATCGTTTGTACTGGCAATAATTGGTCTGGTTAAAGGTATAAAAGGCATTAAGCCAGAAGGCTCAGTGGTACACAAGGTTTTAGGATTAACATTTAATGGATTTGTATCTTTTGTTGCATTAATATTTGTTATTGTAGCAATAGTTCAAACACTAAGAGCACTGATTTAATAACCCGGTAAATAGATATAAATTATTAACAGAATGGATAGTTCAAAGTCAAAAAGTGCATTTATTATTGGTGTAATAAGCATATTGGTATTTATTACATCAATAGTTCTGTTTGCTGTAATGGGTTGTTCTGGATCTGTATTAATGTCATGGTTTCCGGTATTACTAATGCTTGGTACATTTGTTATGAGTATTATAGGTATTATAAACGGAATAAAGGGAGTTAAATCAGACGCTTTAATAGCGCATAAAGTAATAGGATTTGTGTTTAACGGAGGAGTAGTTCTGATATTTGGATTAAGTATATTTATAATTCTTCTTAATATTCTTATACATGGTATCTAAAGAAGAATTTAAGCAGTCGTTTGAGCCAATATCAGATGATTGTTCAGAGATACTGATTCTGGGATCGATGCCCGGCGACAGATCAATTGCAGATAATGAATATTACTCGCATCCCAGAAACAGGTTTTGGCCGTTAATATGTAAACTAACCGGAAGCGAAACACCATGTAACTACAATGATAAAAATAGTATGTTGTTAAATAATAAGATAGCTCTGTGGGACGTGGTGTATAAAGCAAACAGACCGGGTAGCTTAGATAGTAATATTGCAAATGAAAAACCGAATAATATAAACAGGTTTATACAATCGCACAAAAAACTGAAAACAATAGTGTTTAATGGCGCTGCTGCTCAGAAATTATATCATAAATACTTTACAAGGATAGCCCATATATCTTATTATAAGATGCCAAGTACAAGTCCGGCAAATGCAGCTGCAACACTTGATAAATTAACAACAGCGTGGAGCACTGCCTTTTAAATAAGTAAACAGAAAATCATATTTTATAGAGCTTTAACCTGTAATTGAGTCAGGGAAGAGTGAAAGTATGCTTGGTCGGCTTGCAACCGAGCCTGTGAAACGTGCAAGTATGCATAATCAACATGTAACTACCTGTTCGCAACTATTCATAGTAACAGATATTGCTAATATAGAATTACTGTTTTAAACCAATTACAGGAGCTTAAGTCATAAATGCAGCAAGATAACTAGAGGTTTAATTTACTTGTATTATATTTGCATAGTTCATGAAGAAGATTTTAAGAAATATAATGTTATGCTTTTTTGCATTTACCATTGCACTGTTTAGCAGCGGCGTTGGTATAATGAAACATTACTGTTCATTCTGTCATGAAACCTCAGTAAACTTTTATGCAGATAGTCACGAGGCGCACAGTTCGCATGTAAAGCACGATTGTTGTAACGATCACTCTTGCGATTCATGTTGCGGTCATTCTCATACCGACGAAGGATATAGTATAGATTGCGAAGGAGAGTGCGAGAGCGAGAGATTCCAGATAGCAGTTGTTTCTGTTGATCCTTCAAAGAGAATTGTAGTAGAATCACAGGCTACAGACTTGTTATATGCTTATCATGCCTTTAATAAATCTGTTAATTCAGAATCTGATAAAAAAGAATTTCATAATCTTTATAAAGATATTCCGATATCCGGTAGAGATATCTTATGTGAAATCAGCGTGTTGATAATTTGATTCATCACATCTAATTTATCTGCTTTTCGGCAGATATAAATCATCTACATACAAATATAAAATGCAGTCAGGTGCTACGTAGTATATTATGTAATTACTGACGTATGCTACGTGGTACTTGTTGTTAATCAAACAAATAATAATAAGTAAAGTATTAAATGGTAATGGGTAACAGTAAATTTACAACACTGTTTGCACTACTGATTTTTGTTAGTGTAAATATCTTTGCAAAAGATATAAAAGGAAAGGTATACGAGAAGGTTATTGATAAAAAAGAACCTCTTGTAGGAGCAAATATCTATTGGTTAGAGTCATATACAGGTACAACAACCGATAATAAAGGAAAATTTAACATTAAGCGTAAAAGTAAAGACAGAACTCTGATAGCCTCTTATGTTGGTTATAAACCGGATACAATAGTTGTTGCTGCAAATGCTACAACAGTAAATTTTGTTCTTGAACCACTGGGAAGTATTGATGAGGTTGTTGTTGTTAGTCGTAAAGCAGGAAGCCATATTAATAAAATGGATCCTATAATGACACAGAACATTACAGGCGCAGAGCTGTGTAAAGCGGCATGTTGTAACCTGTCTGAGAGTTTTGAGACAAACGCATCGGTAGATGTACTTTATAGCGATGCCGTTTCGGGAGCAAAGCAGATACAACTACTTGGCTTAACAGGTACATATGTGCAGATGATGACCGAAAATATTCCTAACTTAAGAGGTCTGGCTACACCATACGGACTTGGATATATTCCTGGATCGTGGATGGAAGCAATTCAGGTGTCTAAAGGAACATCGTCTGTAAAGAATGGTTACGAGGCAATTACCGGACAGATAAATGTAGAGTATAAGAAACCGGCAACAAGTGAGAAGTTCTTTGTTAACGGATTTGCTAGCAGTGCAGGTAAGTTTGAGACAAACATGAACGGATCTATCTTACTAAATGATAAGTGGAGTACTCTTGCAATGTTCCATTTTGAGGATATGAGCTTTGAGCACGACGATAATGACGATGGTTTTATGGATATGCCTAAAACCAGACAGTATAACTTCTTTAACAGATGGCACTATAAGCCGGGTAACGGATTTGATGCCCGTTTTGGATACAGAATTCTTAAAGAGGACAGACTTGGTGGACAGAAAGAGCCTATGGCAGATGGCAGACGTTACGATATTGATATCAACTCAAACAGATTTGAGGTATTTTATAAGAACGGATACATATTCTCTGATAAAGTATCTAGTTTTGGTTTAATAACATCGTTCACAACTCACGATCAGAAGACAAAGATTGGTCTTAGAAACTACGATGCCAAGCAGAATAGCTTTTATACTAATCTTATCTTTCAATCAAACATAGGAAGCGATATTCATAAATATAATGTAGGAGCAAGCTTTAAGTTCGACAGATACGACGAGACATTTAAACTTGCAAATAATGTAACAGATATTACAGTTCCGGGAGTGTTTGGTGAGTACACGTTTATGCCAAACGAGAAGCTTACTGCACTTGTGGGAGTAAGAGCCGATTTTCATAACGAACACGGTACATTCTTTACACCACGTTTTCACCTTAAGTATAATCCGTTTGAGAAAACACATGTAAGAGGATCTATTGGTAAAGGATACAGACGTACAGTTCTGTTAGCAGAGAACACACGTTATATGGCAAGTTCACGTCAGTTTGTAATACCAACAGATCTTGATGAGATGGAAGAGGCACTTAACTACGGAATTAATATTACTCAGTACATTAATGTTGGCGATTACAGAAAGCTATCGTTTAATATTGAGTACTACCATACAGAGTTCCAAAATAAAGTTGTTGCCGATGTAGACAGTGATCCGTCTAAAGTAATATTCTCTAACCTTGATGGCGATGCCTACTCAGACTGTTTTCAGATTGAGATGAACAGTACGTTGGTAGAGAACCTTGAGATTGTTATGGCATACAGATACAATATTGTAAAAGAGACTATTGATGGTAAGCTAAGAGAGAAGCCACTTGTAAGTAAATACAAAGGACTATTTAACCTATCCTACTCAACACCAATGAAGATATGGCAGATAGATTTTACGGCACAGCTTAATGGCGATGGTCGTCTGCCAAACACATCGCAGCTACCGGCAGAGTTTCAGCGTGGTGAGAGATTTGATGCATACCCGATATTTAATGCTCAGGTAACAAAGTATTTCAAGTGGGGTAGTGCATATGTAGGAGTAGAGAACCTGGGAAATTATACACAAGATAATCCAATTGTAGACTCTTCAAACCCATTTGGTAACAATTTTGACTCATCAATGATCTGGGGACCACTTCACGGGCGTAAGTTCTTTGTAGGTTTCCGTTGGGCAATAAACAGAGATTAATTAATTTATTCAATAACTAAATACATTTTAAAGATGAAAAACTTAAGATTATTAACCGTATTTATGATAGCAGTTTTTGCTATGAGTTCTGTATCAACAGCGTTTGCAGGTGCTAAAAAAGAGAAAAAGACATGTACAATTGAGGTTGAGATGGATTGTGGTTCATGTAAAAAGAAGATTGAGGATAACTTCAGATTTGAGAAAGGTGTTTCTAAATTTGATGTTAGTCTTGAGAAGCAGACAGTGGTTGTTACATATCGTGCAGATAAAACAACACCAGAGAAACTTGTTAAGGCTCTTAAAGATATGGGTTATAAAGCAAATATTAAAGGTAAAAAGTGTGATCACAAACACGGAAAAGATTGTAATCACAGCCATGGTAAAGAGCACAAGCACGATCATGGTTCATGTAAAGGACATAAGCACTAATATAGGTATCTTATAAGTTAAGAAGCCGTATCCTTACTACAGGATGCGGCTTTTTTTGTATATATTTCCATATAAAAAAACTGAAGGATTAATTTTAAACAGCTTCTTAGCTTTTATAGCTATTTTGGTGTTTGTAAAACCATACCACATATTTTTAATTTTAAAAAGTTGATAAAAGAGATGTGTTTGGCACGGTTTTTATAACTTTGTTTTAAAATAAAACATTAAAACTATCTTATGAGGAGAATTGTTATACCCTTGATTATTATTGTTCTTGCAGGATGTACCTCTGTAAAGACACACAACAGTAAATTGGAGCAAAAATATAGCCCAAAACAGCTGAAACGCGATGTAGATTTTGTATATAATAAGTTGCAAAAGTTGCATCCGGAACTATACTGGTATATAAGTAAAGAGAAACTGGACTATAAATTTGATAGTCTTAAAACAACCATTAAAGAACCATTAACAAGCCTTGAGTTTTATCATAAAATAAGTCCTGTAATAGCGTGCGTAGGGCAGGGGCATATTCAGGTATCGCCACCAGTCAGAAAGCTTACCAAAGAGGAGAAGAAAAAGTTCGGACGTAGAAGTAAACATCCGCTTAGTAAATTTACCTATGAGTACGATGGCGATAAACTGTATATAATTAAGAACAAATCAGATTATAAAGATATTAAGCCGGGATCGGAGGTTATAAGTGTAAATGGTATAAGAACAGCCGATATCATTAACAAATTCAAAAAAGATTATGCCTCTGACGGATATAATAAAACATTCTTTAACCGACGTTTCTCGTGGTCGTTCTCAAGACTCTTTTATACAGAGACAGGTGTTTATGACAGCATAATGTTTAAAACCAACTACAGAGATACAACACTTGTAACCTGCTTAAGAGCTCTTAAAAAAGAGGTAAAAGAGAATAAAGACTCTATTGCAGATGCTAAGATAGATAGCGTAAAGAGAGATTCTGTTGATATGGCAAAGGCCGATACTATTAAAAAGAAGAAGCCTAAGAGAATATTTGACAACGCAAGAAAACTGAGATTTATAGATAAGGACAGTACTATTGCGTTTATGCGTATTAAGAGTTTTGGAACTACCGGAAAACGTTTTTATAAGAAAAGTTTTGCAGCTATTGATTCGGCAAAAGCAAATATACTTATAATAGACTTAAGAGATAATACCGGAGGTAAACTCAGCGATGTGGCTAACCTCTACTCATACCTGGCAGACACAAGTTTTGTTTTTCTTGATAAATCGGTAGTTACAAAGAGAACAAGTATGACACATCTGGGAATATTCCGTAATGCATCGCCTGTTGGTAAGGTTATTCATGTAATTCTTACACCATTCAGATGGGGTTTTGGTATAGGACGTTATATAAAGGTTGATAAGGAGAATGGAAAGTACTACTATGCATTCAAACAATCTAAATTAAAAGAGCCAAAACCTAACAACTTTAAAGGTGATGTTTATGTAATTATAAACGGAGGTTCGTTCTCGGCATCAAGTATTATATCATCTAACCTTAAAGGATCAGGACGAGCGGTATTTGTAGGAGAGGAGACCGGTGGAGCATATAATGGTACAGTTGCGGGAGTTATGCCACAACGTAAAACACCAAACGCTAAAATAAACTTCTCATTTGGTCATGTTCTTATTCAGCCACACTATAAAACCAATAAAAAAGGACACGGAATATATCCTGATGCATATGTAACAACATCAATACAGGATAAGATAGACGAAAAAGATTCGGAACTTGATTGGATTATTGAGGATATTAAGAAGAAGAGAGGGGTAGAGGAGATTATTCTTATTGAGAAAGAGAAAAAGGATAAAGAATAGGATATAAGTTAAGTAATAAATATAAGGGAGTGTAATGCTCCCTTTTTTATGCTTGATTTAAAATGATATATAAAAATAAAATCGCCACAAACTGTGGCGATTTTTGGTGTGAAAAGTAGTTATTATTGATGTTGTGGCTAATACCACGCTTTTTTCTGTAATAACAGAATCATTGCTAATATATACGCTATACCTCCTGACAGCATTGCAACATTGAATCCGTAGTTGAATGCAAGAATGAGTACAATAACCGAGCCAACAACAGATGCAGCACCATTTATGGCAAATCCCCAATCAATTAATTCACCAGTCTTCTTTGTCCCTTTTACAAAAGGCATTCCCATAAAGAATCCCAGAGGGAATATCCACATTATTGTGTATACCATACGTAAAACAAGCGATTTATCTGCAATACTATTTACAGCCAGAGGGAACACAAATATATCGGCAACTATCCACGCCATAATAAACACAAATGGCGCGTAATTTTTAAATCTGTATGCAAACCTGCTTCCAATACCCGATGCCAACAGCAAAACAAACAGAATACACATTAATGTATACGATGAGGCTCCTATAATGAGAGTGTACTTCTGTATAAGAACAATTTCAACAACCATAAATGCAAAACCAATTGTAAAGAAGTATAACAGACCCTTTGATTTTATCTTAGGTCCTTTTCTGAAATACGGAAGAATATTAAGAGGTATAATTACTGCTGTTACAATAATAAGAATAACTATAATAAGTAGCTTAGATACCGGAAAGCCCATAAACTCCCATGGCATAACCTTAGTTAGTTTATCAAAAGAGAAGTTCTTCATAAGTCCTAACTGAGCTATAAACGGTCTGTTGTCAGTACATGGCGACAGATCAACAGGAGAACTGTTCTGAACACTCTGCCATCCTTCTGTAACAATTCTGTTAACCATATTGTGCTTTAACGAGTCGGCACAAGGATACAGCAGATGAATGTATTTGTGATATTCAGGAATCAGCGGATATATAGCACTCTTAAGAGTCTCGTCTTGCAGGGGTTGTTTACCTACAATCAGAACCTTACGTCTGTATGTAGGAAAGTTATAAACAGCAATATGTTTTTCCGGGTTATCAACATTTAGACTTTTAAGAGCCTCTATAACCTCTCCGGTCATTCTTGGTATATAGAACTGGTGCTCCATAACCAGATACCCTTTATCTGATAACGACTCATAATAATCAACAAAAGCCTCTGTTGTAAACAGGTAATTCTCTGCCAGGGCAAACGATCCTGATGCAAATGCTGAGAAAGTATTAGAGCTTAATGAGTATATAATATCAAATTTGTTCTTAAAGCGCTTTACATAAATACGTCCATCCTCCGATGCAACAGTTACTCTTGTGTCGTTATAGATATTCCCTGAGAAATCCTTTAGAAAGCCAGAGGTCATCATCTCGTTAATATAACTGTTTACCTCAACAGCATGTACCTCAGTAGCACCTTCGTTCAGAGCATGAAGAACATCGCCACCACCTCCGGCTCCTAACGATAGAAATGTGCAGGAATCAAACTGCTTTATCAGATTACTTACAGGAAATGTTGTTATGTTATTCTTTGACTTTAGTGTGTCCCAATCACCATTAAAAGCAATTACAGGACTGTTTGCAGCATTATCAATATTTATTCCCCATGCCTCTTTACCAAAGTCAAATACCTTAATCTTAGCCATAGCATCCCAGTGTTCAAATATTACAGGGGCTCTCTCTTCTTTCTGCTTTGTAAGCAGATCTTTTGAGAATGGCATCAGACACAGAACTACCACTATTAAAACGCTACACCATGTTTTATTAATATTTTTTGACAACAGAACACCAGATAGTAATACCGGAATAACAATTAAAAATATTGCATTATGAGTCTCAAACAGATTCATTAGAATTACCGACATAACTACACCAAAACCGGCACCAATAAGATCAGATGTATAGAGTATATCAATCTTTTCATGAGACCTGCTAAAGTACGATGCCAGTATAATTCCGCCAACAAAGAACGATGAGCTGAGTAGCAGGACAGATGCCAGTACCTTTAATATCATCATACCGGATGAGAACACCTTTGTAAAGTCTATGTCCAGTTTTAATACCAATATTGGCGATGCAATCATTAATACCGATGTGATTATAAATAACAGAGGGTAGTGTTTTGGGTTTTTAAGAGCCGGAAACAGTCTGGCAGATAGTGATCCTAGTCCTAAACCGAGTACTGATAGTGATAGTACAAGAAAAGCAAAAGTGTAAAAATACTCGGCCGAAAATACCCTTGTCCATATTATCTCTGTTGATATCAGAGATGCAGAGAGTAGGAAGATTACCAGAGAGCTTTTAAAGTTCTCTCTGAAATTAGTTGATTTAGTAATACTGTTAATAAATTTCATAGTAGATTTTGTTTAAAGTATGTAATTGTTAAACACGGGCTGTTGTATAACCATACTTATAGTTTATTTATCTCTATGATTATTTAAATACATTAAAAGTTTAATGTTTTATTTAATATCGGGAATGTGTTATATAACTGTTTTGGCTGATTAAACCTTTTTAAACAGGCTAATCAGGTTCAATTTCAGATAGCAATGTGTCATTTATTGTTACAGTGTCATGAAATCAGCCATAGCAATTGTCTCGAATTGTGACACATAGTAAGGTGTTAACAATAAATATATTGTTCTTTTTTGTTAACAGCTGATAATTAAGCTTGTATAAAAGATGGCATGTGGATTGATAATAATATGGTATCACTGTTATTTAGATAACAGAAGAAGATGTCATCCGTTCATTTTTTGATAATTGTTCAATTAGTTTTTTGTACTAAAAAGGGTGCCCGCAGCACCCTTTTTAATTTTATGAACTATATGTATGAACACTATTTGCCGCACTTGGCATATAGTTTATTCCAAACCAACATATCAGAAGAAACACAAATGCAAGAGATAAAACCCAGAAAGCGGTTTTATAGCTTTTTGTATGTTTATAACTAAGATGTATATAAACAAGATATCCCATCCAGGTAATAAACGCCCATGTCTCTTTAGGGTCCCATGTCCAGTAATGCCCCCAGGCTTCTTTAGCCCATAGAGCACCGAACAGCAAACCAAATGTAAGAAATGCAAAACCAATATATACAATGTTGTCTGCCAGATCTTTTAAACCAACAACATCATTTTTTTTCTTGATATATATATTATACAATCCAAACACAGCAACCAACGATGAGGCTGCAAGCAGTGCATACGAGAATATATATACAATTACATGGGGCACAAACCAGACACTTTGCAGTGCCGGCATTAGTGTTTTATTGTATGTTTCAGGATTAAGTACATTAATTACAATAAACAGTATTGCCATTAATAAACTGTATGTAAGAAACCACTTGTATCGCCATCTTATAAATGTTACAATACCAATAGCTGCCAAAAACAGAGAGTACCATAACCTTGTTTCTCCAAGAGTCCGCATAGGTGGTCTCTCTAACATTAACCATAATTTGGTAATAAATACTCCGAATATTATGGTACCTATTGCACTAAGTATAATTGCTATAGTATTACTTCTTTTTATTCGGGTCCAACTAACTGTTGCGCCTAATATCCATAAAATACCAGATACTATCGCGTATAAAGGGAAATTTATCCAGGCCATATTATTCTGTTTTTGAGTTCTTTTTACCTTTCCAGAACAGGAATAATCCACCGAATATCATCATATATATTCCTGTATACACAACATTTAACCAAGGGTCTTTTACAAGTTCTATAACTGATAATGACGACCATTTGCCCATCTCATCGTTATAACTTAGCTGATAGACCTCCCAATCGTCAACCTTAACGGGTTTATTTACCTCTATTGATGCCGAGAAGTTATTACCTTCTTTGGTAAATATCTTAACATCTGAGGTGAATTTTTTAGGTTCAGGAGGAATCATCAGTAGCGATTTTGCAGAGTCCAGTTTAACCGATTTGTATGGCATTCTGAAACTACCGCACGATATCCAGTCTGTAATTGTATCGCCGGTTACGGTATTGGTAATATGTACCAGTGCTGCCGGAGCGGCACCAATATCGTTTACCGGAACATATCTTCCGAATACAAATCCTGACTCGTTATAAAAAGTATCTACAGTTATAGTGAAGTTATCTATGTTGCAGGTAGCTTTATTGTCAACAAGATATAGATTCTTTCCGTCTTTGTGAATTAACTCTCCTGAAACATTATCTACCAGACCCATTTTAGGGTTATACTCCTCAAGCGAGAAGTCTTTTAACTCAAATGCAATTGGTAATTCAATACTGTTACCTGATTCATCTTTAGCTATCCAATTAGTATCATTCTCGTACAGATCCATGGTTAGCCTTGTAAGATCTCCAGAACCTAATACACCGGCAGATACAGCTATCCACAGACCTAAGTGGTTAAGTGTAAAACCTATATTCTTTAAATTTACGGGTGTAATACGTTTTAGTATAACCATGCCAAGTGTTGTAAGCAGATAAACCTGACTTAATATAAATGGCCATGAGTGTGTTATATTTGATAATCCCAGTGCATTAATAATCTCACTGTTTTTACTTGTGTCCTGAATAATGAAACCCATTGCAAGTGTTAGCAGAGTAAATACAGTTACCGCTGTTACAGCAGCAGGTATGCTGCAAGCCCATTTTATGAATTTACTGTTTTTACCAAATATATATGCAGAAACTGTAAGTACTACAATTGCAATTAGTATGTAAAAATTTGTAGGCCACGATATATTGGTTCTGAAACTGTTTTTTGTAACATATTCCAGAAAGAATCCAATAATAAGAAGAGAGGCTGAAATAATCCAGCCCTCTTTATAACTCCATGGTGATTCCCATATTTTTCGTTTGTTGTCTTTCATGTGTAATAGAGTAGTTTATAGAATGTTGTTATTTGCTCCACTTAAATAGAGTTGGCTTTATACTGATCATTAACCATGCCCAGTTATTTGTCTCTTCATAATCGCCGGTTTTAATAAATCCCATACTCTCTGATGCAATCATATGTGAGTAACCTGCCGATATGTTAACATATTCTGAGAACTTATAGTTAACAGACATGTCAATTTCATTACCAAGTCCGCTTGAAGCCTCGTCTAATTTAACCGGATCTTTTATTGGTGCAGCCGACAGAAAGTAGTGATTATGAAGCTGTACTTTCCAGTTCTTTACACTGTAAGTAAGGGCTACAAATATATCCTGAAGACCTACACTGTTAGCATGATTGCCTACATAGAAGTAGTCCATCCATCCGTTAAATTTATGGTTAGTACCATACAGCGGAGTAAAAGCTTTATTTTTTGAATCAGGGTCTACCATATCGTTACCAGATAGATACTCATAACCTCCTGATATACCAAACTTACTGTTTATTTTATAGCCCAAATCTATTCTTGTGTTAAATGCGCTAAGATCGTTATCTGCCGGATCTTTACCTGTTTGCAGATACAGATTCAGTGCAGCACTAAACTTATCTGTTTTATATACAGATCTCTGACCAATTGTCTGGCTGTAGTTTATCTGTCGTGGCGATTTGCCTAAGGTAATATGTTCGCGGCCATTGTTCAGGAACAGAAGACTTAATGCATATTTACCAAACTTCTTATTAAACCACAAATACTGTATTGTTTTGTAGTTGTTAACTGTATAGTAGTTAGTGTTAAGCTGTTCTTTCTCCTGATTCCAACCCAGACCAAGGTGTAGCTTAAATCCTTTCTCATACTTCAGAATAGCCAGATCGTGACTTCTTGCTTGTTGAGCCCATCCAACGCTTCCGAATATTCTGTGATCATCATATATCACCTCTTGTCTACCAACTTTTAACGATATAGCGTCTGTAAACAGAAGTTCACCCCACGCTTCGTGTATAGATGTAAGACCATCGGCAACCACTAACTGAGGCTGACTACCCCATGTTCTGATATCCTGTAAAGAGAATTTAGTTTTTAACTTAGTGGTATTGAACATGATATTTAATCTGGTTCTCTGTGAAATAAAGAACGCATTTTCCTGATCGGTTGCGGCAAGTGTTTTGTATCCGTGACGATACTCTGCTCTTGGTCGGTACTCAGCTGATACTGTAAGCTGTGCATACGCACCAATAGTACCCAATATAGCTAACGCTAATAGTGTTAATGCTTTTTTCATAATCAATATTTTTAAGGCAGTTATTTGCTATACATATTCAGATATGATATCTGTTTGTGTTTGATTAATTTTGTGTTAATTATGGCTGTATAGCAAGGCATGTTAAATTAACGTGCAGAGTTATACTTAATATAACTCTGCACGAAGTATTAATTATATCTTTTTTATCTCCATTTTACTTTGTCTTGCTTTAGCCTCCTCAACCCACTTAGGAAGAAGGTTCTTTTTGAATGCATTCTTCTCTTTATGAAGTTTCTTCATGTCAAGACCAATATACTCCTGAGCTTTAGCTTTTGTAGCAATATCCGGATAAGGAATCTCTTCATTATGCCCAAGGTTAGCAAGTATTCTCGCAAGTTTTATTCTTGTCTCCTGAGCAATAGTAATACCAGTAGCAATTACTCTTGATGTCTCAACAGGTGAGTGGAAACTTCCACCATGGCTGGCAGCAGCATAATCCCATCTCCACTGAGCATGTCTGATACCCATAAGAACATCTTTCATTTGTTTGTCCTGTGCACCAAGATCCCATGCTTTTTTAGCTTCAACATGTGCTCTGACTAACAGAACCTCTAACTCATCTCTGTTCTCAATAATTCTGTCTTGTCTTTCATACACATCTTTAACAAGTCTGTCAGTCTCTTCTCTATGACAAACCTGACATGTATTTGCAACATTATTAAGCGGACTCTGAATTTTATGATCAGTAAACTTCATACCACCTTCAGACTTATATGGCATATGACAATCGGCACAAGAAACGCCTCTTGAAGCATGAACACCTGTAAGGTATACCTCGTATCCAGGATGCTGTGCTTTAAGCATTGGAGCTTTACTAAGCTTATGAGTCCAGTCTTTAAACTCCAGATCATCATAGTACTTCTCCATCTCTTCGGCACTCATTCCGTTTGTCCATGGTAATGTCAGGTAGTTTGCACCTTCAACAGTGTTTTTGTTAAAGTAATACTCAACATGACACTGAGCACATACAAGCGATCTCATCTCCTGATGCGATGCTTTGGTTATATCCTTACCATTTCTCTCAAATGCTTCAATTAGAGCAGGACGCGAAATGCGCAGATTCATTGTTTCAGGATCGTGACAATCAGCACATCCAATAGGATTAACAATCTCTGAACCTAATCTAGACCATTTACCTTTGTAGAACTCAGCAACACCCTCTTCGTTCATTACTCTTGGTACATCAGGACTTTTACATGTCCAGCATGTACTTGGCATAGGACCATCTTTATCGTTTGTTGGTCCGCCTGTTCTAAGAGAGTTGTTCAGATCTGCTATAGCGTAATAGTGTCCGCGACCCTGATTGTAGTCTTTAGCGAATCCGTAACCAGCCCAAAGAACAACGAGTCTTGGGTCTACTTCAAGCATGTCAATCATTTTACCACCATTATACTTACTGGCAAACGATGTATCTGCTGTCTGCATATACGATTGATACTCTTTTGGGAAGTTTTGTCCCCATACCTCGTTACGAGGTTCCCACTCGTTAATATCAACTTGTGGAGTGTAGGCAAACTGCGCTTCTGCTTTTCTTTCTATTATAGACGATGCTAATAGTCCTATAAAAAATACTATAACCATTGTTCCAATAAACAGAATCCAGTTTACCCAAGATTTTCTTGAGTTTTTTAGTTTTTCTTCCATAGGTTAATATGTTATTTAGTTTCTTTTTTTTGGTTTTTTAATGCGTTTTTTAGCCAATCAGGATACTTTCTGTTCTCAACGGGAGTCCTTGCATTAGGAGTTGAGGCCAGGCTGTTAACTCTGCCATGAGGTACCTCTCTGTGGCAATCCCAACAAACTCTGTCGGTTTTAGGATGAACCTTTTTGTTGGTCATAGCCAAAAGTTTATCGTCGGTGAGTAATTTTTCGTGACATCTTATACAGTTCTGATGTACTACTCTTTTACCCTCCTCCTTAATAAAAATAACCTGAGGCTCGTTACGTAAAGTGAATATCGTAGCGTGTCTCAGGCCATCTTTAGCTTTAAAATAATATTTGTTAGCAACATTATCATGCGGAACATGACAGTCGTTGCAATTAGTCCATTCCCGATGCGAACTGTGTCCCCATGTGGTATACTGCGGAACCATAATATGACAGTTTATACAGGTCTCAGAATCGTCAGACAGATATGACGTTGCTTTAGATATATGAAATGTAAATGCAGCGAGACCAAACATAATACCGACAAGAATGATAACCGGCTTTCTCCACTTAGGTGGTGGAATAATAAATTTTCTCAGTCTTTTCATATAAAAAAGGTTAGTAATGGTTTTCTAATGTAATAAAAATCAATTAAAAAACCAATTTTTAACAAAGAGAGGTGAATATTTTCACCTCTCCATGAAATTCTTATTAGTATATGCCGTTACGAAAGAAAAATCTTCATGTCTTCGTCAACTGTTCCAATGCCTGCAATACCGAAGTTCTCAACAAGAACCTTAGCTACATTTGGCGAAAGGAAAGCAGGAAGTGTTGGTCCAAGATGTATGTTCTTTACACCAAGATATAGAAGTGCAAGAAGAACAATTACAGCTTTCTGCTCGTACCATGCAATGTTGTATGCAATAGGAAGTTCATTAATATCGTTAAGCTCAAATACCTCTTTTAGTTTAAGAGCAATAACTGCTAATGAGTAACTGTCATTACACTGACCTGCATCAAGAACTCTTGGAATACCACCTATATCACCTAGTTCAAGTTTGTTGTATCTGTATTTTGCACAACCGGCAGTAAGAATAACAGTATCTTGTGGTAATTTTTCAGCAAACTCAGTGTAGTAGCTTCTGTCTTTCATTCTACCATCGCAACCTGCCATTACAAAGAACTTCTTAATAGCTCCGGTCTTAACAGCATCAACAACCTTGTCTGCTAACTGAATAACCTGATTGTGAGCAAAACCTCCTACAATTGTACCTGTTTCAATCTCGGTTGGAGCAGCACATTTCTTAGCATGCTCAATAACAGCACTAAAGTCTTTCTTTCCACCTTCTGGTCTGTCAGCAATATGTTTAAATCCTGGGAATCCTGCTGCTCCGGTTGTATAAACCTTATCAGCATATGTGTTATCTGACTTTGGTGGCACAATACAGTTTGTAGTAAACAGAACTGGTCCGTTGAACGATTCGAACTCAGGGTTCTGATTCCACCATGAGCTACCATAGTTTCCTACAAAGTGCTTATACTTTTTAAATGCTGGGTAGTAGTGTGCTGGCAACATCTCACTGTGTGTATAAACATCAACACCTGTACCGTCTGTCTGCTCAAGAAGCTCTTCAATATCTTTAAGGTCGTGACCAGAGATAAGAATACCAGGGTTAGTTCCAACACCAATATTAACCTCTGTAATCTCCGGATGTCCGTAAGCTTCTGTGTTTGCAGCATCAAGAAGAGCCATTACATCAACACCAAACTTACCTGTTTCAAGTGTAAGAGCTACAAGATCATCAGCAGATAGTGTATCGTCAAGTGTTCCTAAAAGGGCTTTCTCAACAAAAGAATAGATCTCCGGGTTCTCTTTCTCAAGATTCATTGCATGGTGTCCGTAAGCTGCAAGACCTTTTAATCCGTAAGTGATAAGCTCTCTTAGTGATCTTACATCTTCGTTCTCTGTTCTAAGTACACCAACAGTTTCTGACTTAGCTTCAAGCTCTTTTCTGTCACCAGGTATCCATGTTGCAACATCATGGTCAGCAAATTTTGGAGTAATACCTTTTTCGGCAGCAACCTTTTTTAATTCATCTCTAAGCTCAACACCCTCTTTAATGCTTTTGATAATAGCTTCAGCATCAAAGTTTGCATTAGTAATAGTTATAAACAGTGATTCAAGTAGATATTTGTTAACAGCTTTATTACTGTATCCAGCTTTACGCAGTTCACCACTGTATACAGCTACTCCTTTAGCAGCGTGCACAAGTAAATCCTGAAGATTTGCAACATCTGATTTTTTACCACAAACTCCGTTTACTGTACAACCGATACCTTTAGCGGCTTCCTGACATTGATAACAAAACATTCCCATTTTATTTAGTATTAAATTGTTAAACTCTCTTTTCTACGTTGTATATTTTAATAAGTTACATTTAAGTATTTCGGTAACGCAATGCCAAAATAAGAGTATTTTTTTCACACTTCCAAAAAAAAATTAAAAAAAAATTAAATATAGGTGTCCAGAGTCTGTTTTGACAGGTACTCTTTAAACTCCAGAGTAAGCTTGTTTGTTAGGTTTTTCATAATACATTTGCCAAATGGACAAATTTGTTTGTTCATAGGACATTCGTGAACAACTATCTTTCCTTCTATAGTCTCGTATATCTCCAAAAAAGTAATTTCCTTAGGATCTTTTAATAGAACAAATCCTCCGTTTGGACCACGATGCGATTCTATGAAGCCTTCCTTAACCAGACGTTGCATAACTTTAGCAACATGATGCTTTGAGTTACCAGTCTCTTCTGCTATTTTAATTACATTTAAATTACTATTTGATCTGGCAATTAGTATTATGCCATGTAATGCTATTGATGATGCTTCTGATAATGATACAATCTTTGACATTATATAATAATATGTTTTATGCTTATTGTAAACATGCAATACATAAGAATGTTTGCGTAAACTTAGTATGTATTTGCATTTTTTTTAATGATATTGCAAATATGAAAAATATAAATGTCTGATCAAAGGAATATTGCAATTAATGAAATTAAGTACGATTATTCCGAAATAAAAATATTCCTTATAGATATTTTTTAGATTAAAGCATAGTCTGTTTTGTTAATTAACCATAAAAAGTATTTAAATGCTGTTTTTATTAATTATATTTACGCCGTGTCTGTAAGAAATAAAATATCAGCATTTATATTATTAGCATCATATCTTGTTGTTATTGCACACGGAGTGGTGTCACATCATCATCATGATGCTGTGGGAACAACAGTGTTAAGTCATACGCATTTAAATGGTGACAATATAGCTGACGGACATTATCATAGTGATGGTTCTTATCACCCGTCTCATTCCGACAACAGTATTGATGTATATAAGTGTTGCGCTTATGGAGAGAGAGAGGATCATGGACATAATCATTGTCATTTTAATGTTGATCCGGTACAGGTTAACATCTCGCAATTTATTGCAGGATTTCTTGCGTGCATAGATTTCGACTTTAATGTATTTACAGATTCTGATTCAGATGAATCTGGCTATTATATAGTATCTAAACTACCCGATAAGTTTTTTCGGGCAGTTCCTTTAAGGGCTCCTCCTTATTTTTCATAATTTCTATTAAGATATTCTACAGGATAGTTATAAACTAACATTTGTGTATAAGTGATATACATATCTGTAATGTTTTGTATCTTTCTTGTATAATGCTCTGTATTCATCATTATAATAGTTCTTTACAAAAACAGGAAATTATGAAAAAGTTATTATTTATCTTTTCTGTTGCAGGATTGCTTTTAGCTTCTTGTGGCGGTAATACACAGAAAAAGGGAGTTCACACACACGACGACGGTACTGTTCATTCTGACGACGCACACTCACATGACGAGGCTAAGCCTGCTCAGGAGAGTTACGATGTAAAAGAGGGTGAAGAGGCTAAAGAGTGTAATCACAAACATGACGGTGATTGTGATCATAAGCATGATAAAAAGTGCGATGACCACAAAGATAAAGACCATGACCACGACCACGATCACGATCATGACCACGATCATGACGGAGATCACAAGCATTAATAATTAACATAACCGAATGCAGAGTTTGTGTTCGTCTCACAGCAATTATCTGGCTCCGTCAGATGTTGTTGTGGGTTCGGGCGTATTTAAGTAAAGAGCTTATAATCATAAGATATTATATTAAAACATAAAAAATGAAATCGATATATTTTATATTATTTATTGGAGTATTTGTACTCTCATCGTGCTATAATAAGAGATCAGGACACGGACACGGGCATCCTCACGGAGCAAGCAGTGGTGCTGACCAACACGATGATCATGCACATGATGAGGTTAAGAACAGTTATACTGTGTTTAGCGATGACTTTGAGATGTTTGGAGAAGCAGATCCATTTGTAAAAGGGAAAAACTCAGAGGTTTTGGCTCATTTTACACAGTTAAGCGATTTTAAACCTCTTGATGGTGCAAGTGTAACACTAAAAATGGTTATTGGTAAAACCGGAATAAAGCAGACACTTGAAAAACCTTTACGTAAGGGAATCTATAAGTTTAAGATACGCCCAGAGGTTGATGGACCGGCTTATCTTCTGTTTGAGATTAATAAGAACGGGCAACTTTATAAGATTAAGGTTGACGGAATAAAGGTTTATGCAGATGAGCATGACGCTATTCATGAGGCAGAACTTGCTAATGTAGAAGGCGCAAACGATATTGCTTTTCTTAAGGAGCAAGTATGGAATACTGATTTTAGGGTAGAGAAGATAACAAAGAGAGATTTTAATGAGATAATTAATACTGCCGGCGAGATTGTTCCTTCAAATACAAATGAGATTGAGATTGTTGCACAAACATCAGGTGTAATCAGCCTTAACGATAATTTTGTTCAGGGAAAGAGAATAAACTCAGGAGAGATTCTTGTGTCGGTTAGTGGCGGAATGCTTGAAGATAGCTACAATGTAAAGGTGCTTAAGCTTAAAGCCGATTTAGATAAGGCTAAAAAGAATTTTGACAGGGTAGAGGAGCTTAACAGAGACAATATTGTATCTACACGTGAGTATGAGGCTGCAAAGAACGATTATGAGAAGGTTCAGGCTGTATATAGTAACCTTACTAAAAACTATAGTGAGAGAGGTAAAGGTATTGTATCGCCTGCAAAAGGTATAATTACAGAGATTCTTGTAAAGGAAGGACAATATGTTGAATCGGGACAGATAATTGCAAAGATGCAGGTTGGAAAAACAGTTATGCTTAGGGTTAATCTGCCAAAGAAATATGCAAACAGACTTGATGAGATACAGTCGGCTAATTTTGTTACCGATTATGATAAAGAGATACTATCAACAGAAGCCCTTGGTGGTGTAAAGATGAATACCGGAGTGGCTGCATTCTATGACTCTCCGTATATTCCAATATATTTTAAACTTCCTGCATCAAAAGATCTTATTACATACTCATACTGTAAGGTTTATCTTAAGGCTAAAAAGGCAGATAAACTGTTTTTTATACCAAACTCAGCACTAATAGAGTCAGAGAATGTTTACTGGGTTTATGTTCAGCTTGCAGGTGAAACATATATTAAACGAGAGGTGGAACTGGGTGTTACAGATGGTAACTACTGGACAGTTACAAAAGGGTTAAATGAAGGAGATTATGTAGTAACACGTGGTGCGTTTAGTGTTAAACAGGCTTCTATGTCTGATGCTGTTCCTGCACATACACATTAATAATATTTGTGTATGGGTATAATGAAAATAGAAACGGACAATAAAAAATTGAAGTCATGGTAAAAAATATTATAAAATTTTCTTTAGAGAATAAACTTCTCATAATAATAGCATCTGTGCTTATTAGTATAGCCGGAGTTTATACTATAAGAGAGATGGACACCGATGTATTTCCTGACCTTACAGCACCAACGGTTGTTGTAATGACAGAGGCACACGGAATGGCACCTGAAGAGGTAGAGCGACTTGTGAGTTTTCCGTTGGAGACTGCGGTAAATGGTGCTACAGGTATTCGTAGGGTGCGCTCTTCGTCGGCACAAGGTTACTCTATTGTTTGGGTAGAGTTTGACTGGAGTATGAATGTGTACAATGCCAGACAAATTGTAAGTGAGAAGATACAGACAATAACAGGACAACTCCCGGAAGGGGTAGGAACACCCACGTTAATGCCGCAATCATCAATAATGGGTGAGATTTTTGTTATGGCTCTTACAGCCGATTCAACATCTATGATTGATCTGCGAACAGAAGCAGAATGGGTGTTACGTCCACGATTGCTATCTGTAAATGGTGTGGCACAGGTTACAATTTTTAGTGAGCATTTTAAGCAGTATCAGATACTTCCTGATCCTAAGAAGATGGAGTATTATAAAGTGAGCCTTGGAACACTTGTTGATAATGTATCCGGAGGATTTAAGAATGTTCCGGGAGGATATTTAGAACAGTACGGAAACCGATATATTATCAGAGGATTAGGCCGTACGTCAGATATAGATAAGATGAGCTCCAGAGTTCTGCAACTGAATAGTGGTTTGCCTGTTAAACTGGGCGATGTTGCAGAGGTTAAGATATCTACAGCACCAATTATTGGTTCAGGATCATATAACCTTAAGGATGCAGCGGTTGTACTTATCACAAAGCAGCCAAATGTAAATACACTTGAGCTTACAGAGAAGATTAAGCAGACACTTAAGGATATTAAGCCAAATATGCCATCTGATGTTAAGTTTCATCAGAATATATTTAAGCAGGAAGATTTTATTATAAGATCTGTAAATAATGTTAGCGATGCTCTTTTAGAAGGAGGTATACTTGTTACCATAGTATTATTCCTGTTTCTGATGAATTTCAGGGTGACAATAATTTCATTGGTGTCTATACCTATATCATTGCTTATCTCAATACTGTGTCTTAAAATGATGGGTATAGGAATTAATACAATGGTTCTTGGAGGTATGGCAATTGCAATAGGGTCGTTGGTTGATGATGCAATTGTTGATGTTGAGAATGTATATAAACGGCTCCGACAGAATGCTGCATTACCAAAAGATCAGCAGTTAGGAAAGGTTAAGGTAATATATAATGCATCTGTAGAGATTCGTTCGTCAATTGTAAATGCTACACTTATTATTATTGCTGCATTTATTCCGTTATTCTTCCTTAGCGGGATGGAAGGAAGAATGTTACGTCCTCTTGGTATTACATATATAATATCGCTGTTTGCATCATTACTTATTGCAATGACTCTAACTAATGTGTTGGAGGTATATCTGCTTACAAACGACAAAAAACTTAAAAAGCACTCAAAAGGTAGTTTGCTTGAGCGTGTATTAACAAAGTGGTATGAGAAGGCTCTGAACAGGATACTAAAATACAAGATTACGGTACTTGCTACAGTTGTTATTCTGTTTGCCGGAAGTTTTGCTATTGTTGGTACATTCGGGCGTAGTTTTTTGCCGTCGTTTAATGAGGGTACACTAACCATAACAGCAGCAACACTGCCAGAGGTATCGTATGAGGAATCGGTAAATACCGGACGTAAGATGGAACGTACATTACTTGAGGTGCCTGAGATATCAATAGTAGAGAGAAGAACCGGACGTGCAGAACTGGCAGAGCACTCTGCCGGACTTAATAGTTCGGAAATTGATGTACCATATACGCTTAAAGACAGATCGAGAGATGAATTTCTGGAGGATGTAAGGTCAAGACTTTCTCAGGTTCCGGGTATAAGCTTTGAGGTTGGACAGCCTTTAAGTCACAGAATAAACCATATGCTGTCAGGAACAAAGGCCGCTATTGCTGTTAAGATTTTTGGTAAAGATCTTAAAGAGATGTACCGTATAGGTCAGGAGATAAAATCTAAGGTAGAAGGTGTTGACGGATTGGTTGACCTGTTTCTTGAACAACAGGTAGATATACCACAGATAAAGATTACGCCTAAAGATCAGATTATGTCGGCATACGGAATAACAATGAAGGATTTCCTTGAGTTTGTTGATGTAGGGTTTGCAGGAGAGAAGATAGGAACCATATTTGAAGGAGAGAGATCCTTTCCGCTGGTAGTAAGATTTGATGAGAATGAGCGTAACTCAATAAAGGCGCTTGGCGATGCCTTAATTGATACACCGGATGGACACAAAATACCATTCAGCTATATTGCAAATATTACATCGGCTTCAGGACCAAATCAGGTAAACAGAGAGAATGTTAAAAGAAAACTTGTACTATCTGCGAATGTTGCAGGAAGAGATGTTAGAGGTGTAGTACAGGATATTCAGAATATTGTTGATAATGAGATTGAGCTGCCTGAATCTACATATGTTGAGTATGGTGGTCAGTTTAAGAGTGAAGAGAGTGCTTCAAAAACATTGATGTTAGCTTCGTTTTTATCGTTATTGTTAATATTCGTTCTTCTGTTCCAGGAGTTTAAAAGTGTTAATACAACAGGTATTGTAATGCTTAACCTGCCACTTGCTCTTATTGGTGGTGTGTTTGCAATAATGGTAACATCAGGCGAGCTTAATATTCCGGCAATTATTGGCTTTATTACACTGTTTGGTATCGCAACCAGAAATGGTATTTTGCTTGTTTCAAGATATAATGCATTAATAGAGGAGGGGATACCGTATCAGAAAGCAATAATAAAGGGGTCGGCAGACAGACTTATTCCGATACTTATGACGGCACTTACAGCTGCTTTGGCACTTATTCCTATGGCATTAAGATCAGATCAGCCGGGTAATGAGATACAGAGTCCGATGGCAATTGTAATTCTGGGTGGTCTGTTAAGCTCTACAGTACTTAATGTTTTTGTTTTACCAATAGTTTTCTGGTATAAAGAGCGAAGAGCAGATGCTGCTAAAGTGGTATAGTTGCAACCAGATACAGGTTAATTAAATATAATGGTGTAACATGTGTATCTTATATTCAGGTTACACCTGACAATAAAAAAATAAACAGATGAAACGAAGCATGAGAAAGAATTTTCAAACACACGAGAATGATTATTATGCGGAGTTCCATCTGACCATTAAAAAGAAAGAATAAACAGATGAAGAAGATAAGTATAGTAATACTGACAGTTCTGTTTATATCTGTAACGTATGGACAAACAGGTATTGACGATATCCTGTCGCAGATAGAGCAGAACAATATTACTCTGAAATATTACAGACAACTTCGCGACGCAAAGAAGTTGGGCAACAAAACAGGTCTGTTGCCTGAAAATCCTGAGGTTGAGATAGGGATGTTATCTGGGTCGCCTTCAGGGGTTGGTAGTCGTACAGATATTAGCATAACGCAGAGTCTTGATTTTCCCGGATCGTATATACATAAGTATAAACTTTCTGATATTAAGAATGAGATAACAGATACGGAGTACGAGGTAGTTAAATATGATGTTATTCTACAGGCAAAAAAGCTGTTCTCAGATATTGTATATAGAGTAAGAATGGATAAAGAGCTTGCAAATAGAGTGCATAATGCAGAGCTAATTGCTGTAGCTAATACAAAGATGTTTGAGAATGGAGAGGTTGGTATTATTGAGAAGAATAAAGCAAACCTGTTTTACGTAGATTCAAAGCGTGAATACGAGGATAATAAGACTGATCTGCTTGCCCTTAAAGAGCAGTTATATGCTATGAATGGTGGAAATATCATAGAGTTTAAACAGTCTGAAATAGTGACCAATAAGCTACCTGATAGTTTTGATAGTTATTACACAGAACTAAAACAGAAGAGTCCGGCATTTATGTTGGCAGGTAAAAATGTTGATGCAGGGAATCGGTCAGTAAAGCTTGCCAGATCCTTGACCCTTCCTAAGTTATCGGTTGGTTTTATGACAGAGGATGCTAAGGGAGCAAAATACTCTGGTGTTAAGTTTGGTGTATCGGTGCCATTATGGGCTGGTAAAAACAAGGTGAAAAGCAGAAAGGCTGAAGCTCTTGCTGCATCAGATTATGTGACAAGCCTTGATATTTCTGAAAAAGCAAGATATAAGACTCTGTTTGATAAAGCAAAGAATAAGAAAATGCTTTTAGAAATATATCAAAATGCTTTGGAATCGTCAAATAGTTCTGAATTGCTAAAAAAAGCATACGATAAAGGGGAATTATCGCTTATAAACTATATTATGGAACTTAATATATTCTATGAATATATTGATGAACTATATCAAACTCAGCGTGATTATGAGAAACTGAACGCTGAGCTCACATTATATTACTAATCTGTCAATAGAGAGGGTAGCCGTTTGGCTGCCCTTTTTTAATATTATTTTAACTCAAATGAGTTAATAAATCTGGTTACAGATTTCAGATCTATTCTTTTTCCACCCGCACTGATCATAAAAATATGATTGTTAATTTTGTATACCTTGCTTTTTATTATTCCGTCGCCATTAAATACTTTGCATTCAGATTCAACACCTTTAAACCCTTTATACTCTATTGGGTTAAAATCGAAATCTGTTCCTCCTAGTTTTATTGCAGAGCCTTTTAACATTGATTTAAGAGAGATATAGAGTGATTGTGGATTTTTATCTATTTTTGATTTTAACTCATTTGAGACAACACTGTGAGAAACAAAATACATAAAAGGTCCGTTTTTATCTTTCCCTTGCAATATCCAATTTGTAACAACCACATCACCAAGTCTTAAATCTCTGTTCTCTGTTTTTTCAACCTTAAATTCTGTTTCAGGAAATTTAATGTCAAATTCAGGAATATTATTCAACTCCGTTTTTGTTAATTGGTTATCTTCTTTTTCTGATTTTGTAGATTCATTTGAGCATGATATAACTAATAATAGATTAGCTATTAACCCCAGTTTTAAAATCTGTTTAAGTGTTACTTTCATATTTATAATTGTTTTTTAGTTACTACTCTTATCAAAACGTTGTGCTCTTACAAGTATAAATACCACACCTGTTAAAATAGTAAACAGAGGTATATACTCAGCAATGTTGGTGAATCCAATATAAAATAACAGATAATAACCTGCAATGTATCCTGCTATAAGGTTTGGGTTATACTTTACAATAAAACCCATACCAATTGTAATCAGTCCTATAATCAGATTAGTGATATTCAAAATAGATTGATTGCTGATATTATAAGTTTAGTTTCTGTATAAAAATAGGAAAGAGTAATTGATGTGAAAAGAATAATGATACAAAAAGGAGGTGGTTCAGTTGTCTTATTACTTAAGTTAGTTTATCACTGTTGTTTAGTTGGAGATAATTTAGCAGTTGTTAACTGCTTTAATTAATCTGAAAAGGTGTAATAACAGGTTAATACTGTTACACACCAATCAGACAGTATTGCATAGGTCTAAAGTTTTTTAAGAACTTCAAGAACCTTCTTTGCTGTTTTTGTTGTTGAGTTTGGATTTTGTCCGGTTATTAAACGCCCGTCGGCAACGGCATGACCACTTAATGGTAAAAAAGCTTTGCTGTACTTCATACCTCTGCTTTTAAGTGTTTTTTGCAGGTTGTACGGAACATATTTTTTTACTCCTGCAAGCGATTCATCAAAGTATGGAAAACATGTGCCTCGTTTACCTTTTATTAGATATTCTCCATTGCTCAACTTAACATTCTGCAAAGCGGCTACACCATGACATACAGCAGATATAATTTTGCCATTTTCATACATGTAACGTGTTAATGAATTCAGCTTGTCATTATTTGCAAAATCCCACATAGCACCGTGTCCTCCGGCAAAGAAAAGAACATCGTACTCTTTAGCATCTATATCTGATAAAGATTTTGTATTCTCTAACAGCGACATAAACTCCGAATCTTCGTAACGTTTTTTTGTCTCTTTATCTAGCATAATGCCTTTTAATCCTCTGTTATCTAAAGGAATTTTGCCACCTTTTATACTTGCTATCTCCATTGGTATTCCGGCAGCTTCAAACTCATCGTAAAAGTGTGTAAACTCCGATAACCAAAGTCCTGTTGGTTCTGCTTCCGGATGTTCAAAATCTGAATGATTTGTCACAATAATTAAAGCTTTTCTATTTTCCATCTGATTATAATTTGTTTTTGGTTAATATATAGTAATTGCTGTTGGTGTTAGTTAACACCAATTAATTAGTTATTACTCTGAATATTCAGAGTCAGAAAATATATTACGATTTGTAGGTTAGTTCTGTATAACCAACATGTATTATTAATTCAGTTTTCTGTATTCAACAGGAGTCATTCCTGTATTCTTTTTAAACATCTTACTGAAATATTGAGGGTATCCGAACCCCAGATCGTAGGCAATTTCATTAACAGATACAGAAGAACTTAATAATCTGTTTTTTGCAAGTTCAATAACATGATACTGTATATGTTCAGTACCGTTTTTACCTGTCTCTTTTTTTAATAAATCGCTCAAATAGTTTGGAGACAGGTGCAACTGTTCTGCAAAATATTTAATTGACGGGAAACCACAGTTTTGAACCTCATCAGATTCGAAATAATCGGTTAATAGTTTCTCAAAATCGGTAATTATATCTTTGTTTTTTACCGTTCTTGTAATAAACTGCCTGTCGTAATAACGGTTGCAGTAATTCAGTAAAAGTTCAATTGAAGATACTACCAGAGCCTTACTATGTTTGTCTATATTCTGTTTAAGCTCATTCTCAATATCTTTAACAATATCATTCAGTCTTCTTAACTCCAGATCCGATACATGTAATGCTTCGTGAAGATCGTAAGAGAAGAAATTGTACTCTTTCATTTTTGTACTTAAACTGGTACCTCTTATAAGATCAGGATGAAAGATTAATGCCCATCCGGATACATCGTCAGTATCTTCAAGGTCATCAATAACAATTACCTGATTTGGAGCTGTAAATGTTAATGTACCTTCCTGAAAATCGTAGTAGTTACGACCATATCGCATTATGCCGGGGCAGAAATTTTTGTACATTATAGAGTAGAAACCGAGAGAAACCTTCATCTGATTATAGTCTCCGATATTGTACTTAGAGAAGTCAATTATACCAATAAGCGGGTGAAGAGGCTTCTCCTGATACATCATATCATATAGCTGGCTAATGTTTTCTATTTTAACAATCTCGTTCATGATATACTCCATTATTGTATTACAAGATAAATTTAATACCGCTAAGTTGTTCCGATAAATCCCATAATTTTTCAGCAACTCCTATATCTTTTGAATACTCTGATCTTTTAGCAACACCCGGTTTCCCTTTTAGTTCAAGCATTCCTGTTGGTCCTAAAAAATCACCGCCTTTAACATCATTTGCTAATATAGCATGTAGTGTAGGCATTGCGGCATCTCTATTTGAGTGTGTTAACAGTGGTTCCAGAATTTTAAATAAGAAACTCTGTATCCATGACATTTCATTGAACAGACCTGTATCAGACACACCCGGATGTACCATAATGGAACGGATCTTTTTCCCTGATCTCTTTAACCTTCTGTTTAACTCATCTCCAAACATCAAACAAGCAAGTTTAGATTGTCCGTAAGCTGCTCCAAATCCGTTATCATTATTACACTCAATATCACCAAAATGAATTCTTGCCTTTTTATGTGCAATACTGCTTAATGAAATAATGCGTGAATCTTTATTATCAGGCATATAATTGATTAATTGTGAGGTTAAAGCAAAGTGTCCCAAATGGTTTGTTGCAAATTGCAGTTCTAAACCTTTACTGTTTTTTTGACCAGACATGGTCATAACACCGGCATTATTTACCAGAATATCCAGTTTATTGTACTGCTCAGAAAATCTATTAACAAAATCTTTAACTGAGTCAAGGTCACTTAAATTCAGTTGTTGAATTTCCAACTCAGCATCAGGAATAACTTGCATTATTTTACTCTTTGCAGATTCTGCTTTCTCTCTGTTTCTGCATGCCATTATTACTTTATATCCAACTTTCGCAAGTCCTAAGGTAGTATGAAATCCTATCCCATTATTTGCCCCGGTTACAACTGCTAATCTGCCTTTTTGTAATGGTATTTTATCTCTGTTTATCTTCATGACAAATGCTTTTAAAATATTACATTACAAAAGTATAGCCGAATAAAGAGGTTAATGTATACATATTGCTGATAATTCTATTCGATTTACTGATTCTGTTATTTTAGGTATAAATTTTACTTACCTATTCTTTCTTTGTTATTATCTGATTAAGCTGATAGAGTGAATATATCAGGAGCTTATAAGAGTATTGTAAACAGGTGATTATAAACATTTGCTCTTTTTTACTGTTTATCTATTCTTGAATAGTCTTTACTATTTAAGTATATTGACAATTTAATTTAGGATATAATATGAGTGGATTTAAAAAAGATTTATCGCTACTTCTTCTGCGCCTTTCAGTAGGAGGATTGATGTTATTTCATGGTTATCATAAACTTATTTATGGCGTTTCTGGTATTGAGGGAGCATTAACAGCACGTGGAATTCCTGCTTTTTTAGCTTTTGGAGTATATATAGGAGAGGTTGTTGCTCCGTTGATGATACTGCTTGGTTATAAAGCAAAGATAGGAGGAATGTTGCAGGCATTTACTATGTTGGTGGCTTTTATGCTGGTGCATACAGGAGATCTTTTTAAAGTCACATCGCATGGAGGATGGGCAATAGAGTTACTTGTTCTGTTCCTTTTTGGATCAATAGTTGTAAGCCTTTTAGGATCGGGAGCATATAGTCTGTCGAGAGGAAAAGGTAAATGGGATTAATTGTTATTATGTAGCAAGTTGGAACGATTATTGTAGAGGGTTATTGTGTTATGATATAAAAAAAGTGATGATATATATCAATTTTTAACAAAATATAATATCATATTAATTGAATGATGAACAATAATTAGTATTTTGCGTATAAGCATTTGGGAAGTTTAATTAAACGGATTGAAATGGGTAGATATTTATTCTCTTTATTAATTTTATTTACGCTTACATTAACGAGTTACGCTGGTAATAACTCAGTTATGTTTAATGATCTGGAGTTTGTGTCAGAACAGCAGGATACTATTGCTACTAAATCAGTAAAGGTAGATGCATACCCAAATCCAATGCAGACAACACTTAATATTGATATTGAAGATAGAATGATAGGTGGTAAGTTACGTATCTATAATGCTATTGGTAATATTGTTATTAATGTTGATATAGAAGAGAATAAATTTGAAATTGATGTCTCAGCCCTTAGAAAAGGAATCTATTTTCTTATGGTAGAGAAAGATAAAAAGAAGAGAGTTTTAAGACTTATTAAATAGTTGCTATAATACTTTATATTTAATTAATTATAATGCAAAAAGAGGTTGCCATCGGCAACCTCTTTTGTTTATTATTTAAATGCTTTTTCAAGCAATCCATCTCCTTTAAGCGATAACCTGTCAAAGTAGTCCGGTGTACCCTTTCCGGTAAGTTTATCAACATACAGTTTTGCCAGATACATACCCAACATATATCCCTGACCTCTAAGACCTATAAACAGACCCGATTCAGGATCAATAATCATCTTAGGCTCTATGTAATAGCCAGACCATATTGCCTGGAAACCAACAGACGATAACTCCGGAATCCAGTCGGTAAATACCTCTGATACTATCTCAAGAAACTCCTTAGAATTTACCTTAAGATCTTTATCAGTCTCCATAGGCTCTATTGCAGGCGATGCGCAACCAATTATCTGACCTGTTTCGGCAAGTTGTTGTCCGTATACTGCTGTAAAGCCTTTGTAGTTACGTCTGTCAATCATCATCGGAAGTGGAGTATTATCTATCCCCATCCATGGTAATCTACGTGTAATAAACGCCTGATGTTTTACAGGGAATATACCAGACTCTACACCAAGTTGCTTTGCAAACTTAGCTCCCTCGTTACCTAATGCATTTACAAAGTTCTCTGTGTGATACTCAATATATTCACCTTTATGATTTTTAACAAGAGCAATATATTTATTATCTATTTTGTTAATTTCAAGTAGTTTGCAATCCTCCTCAATAACACCTCCTTTATCAATACCAATCTTCCTTATTAAATCAATTACTCTACCCGGTGTAGCCTGCCAACAGTTTTTTGTAACAAGAGCCGACATATACTTTTGAGTATTTGGATTCATATATTCAGATATCTCTTTTCTGAAGTCTTTAGGATCAATCATGTATGCATCAGACCACTCTTTAGATTTTTCAAGAGCATCGTACATCTCCTTATTGTGAGCAAATGTAACGTAGTTGATAGATCTGAAATCGATATTTGATATATCCTGAAGCTCTTTGAAGATATTCAGGTTTTGACTAGCAATCTCTGATAATTCAGGGATACTGAAGTTTGGTCTTCCTCCTGCAATATTTCTCCATGACGATCCTCTGTCATAATTTATCATTACAGGATTCATTCCTTCCTCTGCCATATATCTGAACAGAGCACTACCTGCAATACCTCCACCTGCAATAAGAGCACTAACATTTACCTTCTTAACACTCTTGTTTGTAGTATTGGTAACTATCTCTTCTTTTACATCTCTAGGAGATAGTTCACCCATTGATACCTGATTAGACAGTGGTCCTCTTGGAGTTGCTTCACCAACAATTGAGATGCCTCTTCCGTAGAGCACCTGCTTAAGCCTCTTTATACATCGTTTACCACGACAGGCTCCCATACCAAGTCTGGTAGTGTGTTTAATCTCATCAACAGATATAAACTTTCTGTCACCTATAACATCCAGAATTTCGTCAAGTCTAACATCGTCGCAGTGACATATGAATGTCTCAGATTCTATATCCTCTTTGCTTTTATCCATATCAGGCTTGTCAGGATAGTTCTCCTTAACAATAAATCCTCTTACCTGTGTAAGCTCCTCACCATGTAGTGTTAGCGACTTAACTCTGGCAACATTTGTTTTATTCTCTTTAATAAGGATTTTCTCAATAACACCCTCGCCAAGTTTCTCTCCGTTATTATCAACAAGATATACATTGCTGTTCTCTTCAGCATGATACTCAATTGGCAGAAACAGCCAGTCTTTTTTAAGATTGTAACCAAATATTGCAAGACCAGGGCATTGATATACACACTTCATACAACCAACACACTTGTCAAAATCTATTTGAGGTACCGTACTTGACGACGATTTTGTTATTGCTCCGTGCGGGCACGAGAACTGACATGGGTTACAAGCAAAACCATAAAGACAATCGAGGACAACAAATGGTTTGTCCATACGTTCTTTATCTGGCATATATGGGCTTTCAAGAACTCTTGTAGGATGTTGTTGCGAATCTATATACTCTTTAGATGTTACAAGGTAATCATCGTAGTTCATATGTATATTCATCTGCTGTATAATCTCTTGCGCAACCTGCTTGCCTTTTAATACAGCACTTGTTCCCTCTCCAATTCTTATGGCATCTCCGGCACCGTAACAGTTTCTGCCGAATACATCGTTCCCTTTAATCAACAATTGGTCATCCGGAACTAAACCTGTACAGATGTTTATAGCATCTATACCCATTATTGTTTTTTCTGTTCCCGGTACTGGCTCAAAGTTTTTACACTCAGCAACTACAGCACCAATAACTCCATCTCTGTTTTTGTTAGGAATAGCTTTTATTAATATATGCGATAACATTACAGGAATTCCAAGTCTGCGGACTCTGTTTGCCTGAACAGGGAATCCTCCTTCTCTGTCCTGAGCCTCTATAATAGCCTTTACATTAGCTCCGGCCTGCATTAATTGGTACGATGTAAGATAGCCAATGTTACCAGCTCCTACAGTAAGAATATTTTTTCCTAACAACGTGTTCTGCTCGTTCATCATCTTCTGAACAACGGCAGCAGTATATACGCCCGGAACATCATCGTTCTCAAATGCAGGCATAAATGGTATTGCTCCTGTTGCAATAACAATATATTCTGAATCTACATAGTATATCTCATTTGTCTCTGTATTCTTAACAGCAATTCTTTTTCCTTCAAGAATATCCCATACTGTAGAGTTTAGCATTATCCCCGAATGATCTTCACCTGCCAGAGTGCTTGATATATCAAATCCACGCATTCCTCCGTACTTTTTCTCTTTTTCAAAGAAGAAGAACTGATGAGTTTGCATGTTAAACTGACCTCCGATTTTATCGTTACTGTCAATTACAATACACTCAATATTTTTTTTCTGTAACTCCTCTCTGGCGGCAAGCCCAGCTGGTCCGGCACCAATTATGGCTACTGTTGTTTTGTAAATTTTAAATGGATTCTCGTTGATCTCCTCAATGTGCGGAACATACTCTTTTGAGATCTCCTTAACCTCACTAACACCATCTACTTTGGCAATACATATGCGTTTGATTTTTCCGTCAACAAGCATTTCACACGCTCCACATTTTCCAATGCCGCACTCCAGACTTCTTTCACGATCTTTTAAACTATGACTGTGTATTGGGTAACCAGCCTGATGCAGTGCTGCAGCAATTGTAAACCCTTTTTCTCCGGCTACTTCTTTTCCGTTAAAATTGAATGTAGTTTTTTCGGTTTCCTTTATCTCAAGAATAGGATGATTTATAATTTTTTCCATTGTTTTAATAAGTTTTTTAGGCAACTGAAAAAATATAAATTCATTTTGTTCAATTTTATGACATTAGTCATATGCTCATATGAAAAAAGAAAGGGTGATACCTAAATGATATCACCCTTTTCTCTGAAGTATGTAATTGTTATTTTTTGATAAATCGTTCTGATATAAAATGTTTATCAGTAATAATAACTAATGTATAAAGACCATTTGACAATCTGCTTACATTTATCTCTGTAGCTCCATTGTTGTTTGCAGCTTCTGCAAGCATAACTCTCTCTCCGGTACTATTAAATATATAAACATTTATTTTATCGTTGTTAATGTTTGGCAGTGTAACACGAATATGGTCATCTGCCGGGTTTGGTATAATAGTAGTACGGAACTGCTCTTTACCATCTTTAATAGCATTTGTAGATTTCAGTTTTACATATGTAGAATCCTTAAATGTACAGTTATGTTCGTTTGAAATAGTAAGCGTATACCATTTCTGCGCTTCAGCATCAATCTCTTTTGTTGTAGCTCCGGTATTCCAGTTATATCCGTTAGCATCAACAGGAGATGTTATCTTTACCGGAAGAGCATTTGTTTTTGTTGTATCAGGATTAAAGCTGAATGAAGGATTACTATTTGCTTTAAGGTTAAACTCCTTAAACGATTTAAACATATTACTTGGGTATGCATGAATACCAAGAGCGTAATCTCCTGCATCATCAACCTTAAGCGGTGTTGTAAATCTTAATACAGTCTTCTGTCCGTTTTTAAGACTTGTAGGAATAATGATAGATTCTGAAACAGTACTCTTTGCAGTACCAAGTGTATACTCGAATCTGACTTTATCATTAACCTTATAGTTTCTCTCTCCTGTGTTCTCTATCTCAAACTCAACAATCTTACCCTTTTTCATATCAGAATTACACTCAGCTGCTTTTGGCGAAACCAGATTGTGAACTTTTATTTCAGCTTTCTGCATAATAATGTCAATCTCATCTGACGATTCGCATCCATCGGCATTGGTAACAGTAACACTATATAGTCCGGTACCATCTGCATTACATGTTTTTTCAGTACTGTTGTCGTGCCATTTGTACGTGCTCCAATCTCCCGGATTAAGTGTATAAGGATCGTAGATTATTGTATCGTTACCAAGACTGAATACCGGATGACCTGATGTCTTAATATTTTCATCTAAATTGTTGTTGTCAATATCAAGATCACCTGTATATTCAAGTTTTACAGTTACAGGATGAGTTTTTACTTTTGATAAATCAATTGTATTTCTGAAAAGAAACTCAACCTCATTTGTAGGATAGAACTTTTTAGTAAACTCATAAACCTCTGTTACAACATCTGTTTTGTTCATGTTTATTTTAAGTGTAACTTCAGTTCCCGGCATCACAGTATCTGTACCAACATTTACAATTTTAACCTTAACCTCTTCGGCATTTGTATGAGTACATGCGTTTGTTGGAGTAACAATTGATGTTAACGACAAGTCAGGAATAAGACTCTTGATATTTATATCGTCTCTTTTAGAACATCCGTTAGCATCAGTAACTGTTACATAATAATCTCCGGTAGTTGTTACTTTAAGTGTTCTGTTTGTAGAGTTATCGTTCCACAGGTAACTTGCAAAATCTCCTGCATCAAGAGTTATTTCGCCAGTTCTGATTACTTTATCCTCTCCAAGATCAACAGCAGGAAGACCGTGAGTACTTATTGTTGATTCTGCAGCATCATTGGCTGCGTTATACTCCTTACTATAGTTAGTAGTTATTTTTAGCTTATAATCGGCTTTTTTAGCACTTAAATCAACTGTTTTGGCAAGAGTAAACTCTTTTGTCTCGCTAGGATTAAGATCTGATGGCATAACAAAATCTTCTGAACTCTCTGTTCCGTCAAGATCTATTTTAATGTTTACTGTTGTTCCTGTGGTCAGAATATCGTTACCATGATTGGTAAGGTTAATCTTTATAGCTTCAGAATCTGTATGCGTACAAGCTGTAACAGGAGTAACAATAGCAGGTTCAAGATCTACAACAAGTAAAGATACCTTAATCTGATCTGTGGTAGAACAGATGTCGTTATCGGTAACTGTTACTTCATAGTCTCCTGTTTTCATTACATCATATGTTTGAGTTGTAGCTCCATCCTGCCAAAGGTATTTCTGATGTACACCAGCATCCAGTACATAAGGAAAATCTCTGGTAGTTACATCCGGACCAAAATCAAGAACAGGATAACCAAACACTTTAACATCAATTGTGGTTTCGTCGTTACCCGGTTTGTGATCAGGTCTGTTCTGTAATTCACTTGTAAGTATAAACTGTGTTGAAGGATCTAAAGGTTTAACCTCATGGTTAGAGGTATGTATAATCTCTGCATTAGGAAAAACTCTCTTATCTAAAGTGATATCCTCATCAACCAGCGGAGCTCCTTTAACAATATATGATACTCTTATTTCGTCACCAATCTCTAATGTATCTGTACCACTATTTATTATCTTCAGTTTTATCTTCTCTTTATCAAGAGTTTTACATCTGTTAGCCGGAGCAGTAAGCTCTGATATTTTAATATCTGTATATCTCAGGTTAAGAAATATTGAGTCTTTTGCAGGGCAATTATTATCGTCAAATATTGTAACAACATTCCATCCCCACTCCTCAGAGTTCTTTGTTTGTGTTGTCTCTCCTGATTTCCATTTATATGCATCCCATCCCGGACCAGCATCCAGCAGGTGCTGAATTGCACTAACAGTTATTGTATCTTTTGGATGAGGGTAGTTATAAGTTGGAAATCCGTGTGCAACAAAATCGTGATCAATGATATTGTTTGCAGGAACCTCTTCTTCTCTTACTGCTTTTGCTGATGCACCTAGATATTTATTCTTAACAGACCCCCCAAGAGCAAATGTGGTACTGAATGTATGCTCCATAGTACCTTGTGGATCTATTTTTTTATCTAATGTGATTATAGATGTTTCAAATGTGGCAAGTTTACTGATTCTGTGTCCTACCTCGATTTTATCGCCTACTTTAAGTGTATCGGTACCAAAGTTTTTAATCTCAATTGTAAGTTTTTCGTTGTTTGTAAAACTACAAGCAGATACCGGACTAATGATACTGCTAACACCAACATCTCTTATCAGTTTTACTACTTTAATCTCATCAGAAGCAGTACATCCTTTTCTTGTTACAACAACCCTGTGTGTTCCCGGACCTGTAAGAGCAAGTGTTGCTTTATTAAGAGCAGGATCACTATTCCATTCATATGTCTCTGTACCTTCATCGTAGGCGTTAAGTATTACATTCTCCGGATGAAGTGTATATATATCCTCTCCCAGATCAACAACAGGTTTATGTACAGATATTGTCTCCTCTTTTTTGTTTACATTAACATTGCTGTAAAACAGAGGAGCCGGATTATTTGTACATTCAGCTGTTATTTTATAATCACCTCTTGCCGAGAAATCATGTTTCTTAGAGAATGTATAATCTCTTGATGTTCCTTTTGTAAAATCATCAGGTAGAGTGTATGTATCCTCAACAATAAGTTCGTCATTAATTTTTAACGAAAGATTTATTGTTTCATCCTTTTTTATGTCATCAATCCACTCATTCTTCAGAGTTATAACAATGTCTTCTTCATCTGGTAAAAAACATGATGTTATAGGGCTCTTTATAGCCTCTACGGTAACATATCTTGGAGAATCATACACCTTGAAATCATCTACTGATGCACCTTCAAGCAACGAATTTGAGTCATCACTGTAGAATACTATTCTAAACTTTACACAATCAGCCCCGATCAGAACATCAGGCAACAGGTGCTTAACATTTATATAATCTGCAGTTACACCGTTGAAACCGTCTTTACCTATTGCTGCAACGTTTTTGCCATTATACCAGTTCCAGTATGTACTGTATTTGCTTGAGTTCTCTATATCAACCCATGTTGCTCCTTTATCTGTTGAATATTGGAGATTTAATCCATCTTTATGCTCTTGTGTCTGCAACCAGATGTTAAATTCAACCATGGGATGTTTCATAGTGGTAAAGTCATAACATGGCGATTCAAGATACTCTGTTTGGCTATCATCATAAGCCCCTTCCGGATTTGTTATCCAGGATTTAGCTCCGGAAGATGCTTTGTTTATAACATAAGCAATAGGTTCTCCCAACTTCCATAAGGGAGATTCTCTTTTTGAATACCAATGAGTCTGATCCGATTCAAAATCCTGACTATATGGTGGTGTTATTGTTGGAGCAGTATAGAATGGATGATTGTTTCTATCGTTACTTGCATCCTGATCGCCAGCCAACATTGTGGTTACATAAGCATTTGGGTGATCTCCCGGTATTGAGAGATCTGCCTTTGTTGCGAACGAAAAAGTTATTATCTCTGAGGGATTAATAACCTGAGGAATAACCTCATCTACAACCGTTGTTCCGTCAATAGAGTATCTGATTGGCGTGTTTGGGTCTGTTGCAACACCAGCAAAGTTTTTTACCTTAACAGTAACTGTTTCTGTTGCTGTGTGTCCGCACTCAGACCTGGGAGAATCTACAGATATTACAGATACATCCTTTTTAAGCAGTATTCCTGTTACTGCAAAATCATCAATATTCCATCCAGAGTATTCAGAGAACTCGTCTGTAGGTCCTAAAGTAAACCTAACCCTTAATGATGGTTGTCTGTCAGCATGTTCAGAGATATCTATATCGTAGAAGTCCCATTTAGAGCTATTTTTGATGTCAACATTTGTCTTTACAGTTTTCCATGTAGTTCCATTGTCTAATGATATATCAACAGTAGCTCTGTCTTTTGAGTCAATATTAAACCATTTAAAAAAGTTTATATGTACATTTTTATAGTATAAAACATTTATCTCCGGCGATGTAATAACATATGCATTTTCAGCAAGGTACTTTTCGTAATCACCAGGAGTTATACCTAGTCCGGTAATATCAGTACCAATTATCTTATCGCCGCTGTAAGCATTATCAGGATCAGGATTACCAATGGCACCGCCTAAACCTGCCGGAGCAGCACGTTCCCATTCACCAGTCATTGCCCAGCCTTTATCTGTTTCAAAATCGTCAAAGAAAACGGATGATAAAACCTGAGTTGTAACACTGTACTGTTTTGTTGTTTCAGGGTATGTACCTGTATTTGTTGTAATCCCTAATAACGGAATGTTAAAACCTATACTGTTTCCACTTCCCGCATTCTGCTTAATATCGGTAGTAAGCCAGAAGTAGTTTGAACCGGTAACCAGATTTGTTGATAATCCGTTTATTATTGCCTTGTTACCAACTACTGAAACACCAGTACCAATTTGCGAAGCAGTATTAATATCGTCACTAACAGAGTACATAAGTTTGATACCCGAATTTTCGATATCATTATTATCGGTACATAAACTACCAAAAGTGAATGATTGCAATGTAAGATCATTTGTATTTCCGGCAACCTTAATCTCTACTTTAGAGGTTCTGTTATTTTTGGTTCCTGAACGGACAAAATCTTCACCATCTTCTACAATATTTACCTCTTTTATCTCTCTGTTAATAGCTTCAGTTTCTACAATCTGAACTTTGTCTATACATACACCATTTCCTCTGGCATTTATACCTTCAAAGGCAATATAGTATGTGCCGGTATATGATGCTTCAGGAAGGGGTATAATCTGTTTTGTCCATGTATCAACCTTCTCACTATATGTTCTTAACAATGTCCATGTACCCGCCTCACTGCTTTTGTAATATACTTTCAGTTTATCGTTTGCACTGGTTCCGCTTCTGTATACCTGTGCATGCCAGAAATGAAGCTGAGCCTTTCTTGCATACTCCAAGTCAATTGGTTTTGTTACCAGTTTTGTTACATACGGAACATTTGAGTTTACACTATACCAGGCATTGTAAGATCCTTCATACGCTGCAGGAGGATTATTTGCTCCTGGTATTGGAGGTGAACCTATCTGAAAACCTCCGTCGTTATATTTCCAGTCAAGAGGTCTGTCAATATATTCGTTAACCCATCCAACAGGAAGATTCTTAGCCTCAAAGCCCTCTTCCATATAGACGAAAGTGACATCTGTTGTCCTTTTTTTTGTTTGAGCATTTATATTAGCACTGACTAAAAAGGCTAATATAATAAGATAATTTAATGGTCTAATTAACATAACGCACAACCTTGTTAAAGAGTTAATACTATTTGCTTTCGGACATAAATCTTAATTTTTTCGTATACTCTCTTTTTGTATCTCAGTAGCAAGACCTTGATGTAAAGAAAATAAAAATTAATCATATTATGTACTTTGTTAACAATGATTTTTTTTTTAAACACTACGGCGTTATTTAATGCGTTAAATATTAAAGGGCTACATTTTTTTTTGATTAAAAACATTTTTAAAACATAATTATAATTCAGTTTTTTTTATTAACATTGACATGCTATTCGGACATAAATCATATTTTTTAAAGTGTGCAGCAACTATATTGTTGCATTGTTATAATATTTTGCATTTTTTTTAATGCTTTTGTATACTGTTTTTCATTTTCTACGTAAAAGGAAAGCAAGAGTTGTGTATTGTATAGGTTTGTTTATGGAAATTATGATAAAATTTGTCAAGTATTTGTTAACTATTATGCTATTTGCCGTATACGGTAACATAGCCGCCCAGACAGATACAGAGTTTTGGTTCGCTGCACCGGATATCACCGAAAGACATGGTTTTCCCGGAGGGCAGCCGGCGTTGTTAAATATTACAGCAAGTGGATCGCCTGCTAATGTTGTAGTGGCATTTCCTGCTAATGCAGGAGTTGCTGATATAAAATTTTCGTTGGCACCTGGTGAGTTTAAGGTTTTACAGTTACATGTTAATCCGGGGATGACTAATGTAGAGAATCATTATAATATTGATAGATCTCCAAATGGAATCCATATAACAAGCGACAATGATATAACAGCTTATTACGAAATTGACAATAGGTTGAATAGGGATATATTTTCGCTAAAAGGTAAGAACTCTTTGGGAACGAGTTTTTTAATACCTGCACAGAATCAATGGAGGAATCCGAGATCATATCGTCCAGATTATCCTTATTCAGGTTTTAATATTATTGCAACGCAAGATAACACTCAGGTAAGAATTACTCCGTCAAAAGATGCAAAAGGGAGTCACAATGCTGGTGTAACTTATACTGTTACGCTTGATAAAGGTGAGGTTCATACTGTTGAAGCTTCTTCTACTGCTGCTGCAGATCACCTTGGAGGTTCAGTTGTTACCTCAGATAAACCTGTATCAATAACTGTTTATGACGATTCGATGAAATCTCCGGCTGGTTGTGCTGATATGATGGGAGATCAGATTGTTCCTATTGGTATTGCAGGTAGAGAATATATTGTTATGAGGGGGCTTTTAGGAAAATATGACCTTAATCCAATTGGAGAGAATGTTACCACAGATGAACGGATTTTTATTATGCCAGTTTATGATAATACAAATATTACAATCTCTGATGGAGCTGGTGATAATGTAATTACCGGAGTTAATTCCGGGCAAACGGTTTCTGAACAGATTACCCATAGTGTAACCAGAGTTCTTGCAGATAAGCCTGTATATATAACTCATGTTACTGGTTTTGGTTGTGAGATGGGAGGTGCAATATTACCAACTGTTGATGGTTGTACAGGTTCGTCGTCGGTAAGTTTTACAAGAACAAAGTCAGACCCGCTTTTTTTGAATATCATGGTTAGAGGTGTTAGGAGCGGACAGCGTGGTTTTGAGATTGTGTATGAGGATGGTACAGTTTGGCCTATACCTGAAGGTTGGTTTGAGAAGGTGACGGGTTCCGATTGGTATGTTTTAAGAAAGGAAAGAAAGAGATTTGAAGGAACCACTTCTGGAGGAGTACCTCTGAATCAGGTAGTAACTATACGTAATAGTAATGACGTTTTTCATCTTGGTATAATTAATGGAACACAAAGAACAGGATGTAAGTATGGTTATTTCTCTGATTATTCGGCAACTGATGTAACAGCAGATGTTGGCTTTAAAGGAATGGGAGAGATTGGTGATTATTGTTCGACAGATCCTGTTCATATTGTTTTATCGGGTGGGCTTAGTTATGAGTGGATAGCTACTGGCGCTGCCTCAGACCTTGCTTATTTGTCAGATCCATATATTCGTAATCCAATAGGAGTATTTCCTAAAGATGGAACTTATGAGTATAACTGTAAAATTACAAGAGCTTGTAAGGTTGATACAACTGTTTCTGTTACAATTAATATTTTAAAACCTTCAAGAGCAAGGTTTAAGATAAACTCAAATACAATATGTGCACCTGAAAAGATTCAGATTGAGAATGAATCTGACAATGCAGATCCAACAAAGTATAAGTGGTTCTTCGATTTTGAACATGACAAAGTTACATTTGATCCGAGAAATGATGCCAGTTTTGAGTATTATCTGGCAAATGATGGTGCTACAGTTAAGGCATATAAAGTAAGACTTGTAACAGAGAGTCCGGAGGGATGTCCAGATGCTTATGAACGTACAATAGTTGTAAATCCTAAAATCGAAGCTGATTTTACGCAGGATGTTGTTGCTGGTTGTAATCCTCTTGATGTTCAGTTTACTGATGCATCAACAGGTAACCTTGACCCAAACCAATATACATGGGATTTTGGAGATGGTACAACATCGTATGAGCAATCACCTAAGAAGACATTTGTTAATAACACAAATGCTGATGTAACATATACTGCAAAGCTTAAGGTTGAATCTCCATATCATTGTATATCAGAGAAAACTGTTGATATTACTGTTAACTCATTTATTGATGCAAGTTATACAGTGAATGATATTAATGGTTGTGCTCCTTATGATCTTAAGATAAAGAACGATAGTAGGGGAGATATAAAAACTATAGAGTGGAACTTTGGTGATGGGACACCTGTGTCAAATAATCCTGCACCGAATTTTACTTACACCTATAATAATACTACACCAAATCCAAAGGTATTCCCTGTTAATCTGAAGATTACAAATACTGCTGGTTGTGTACGTCAGATATCTCGTGATATAACTGTTTATCCTGAAGTAAGATCAGATTTTGCGGTAGATAAAAATATTGGTTGCGACGATCTTGATGTTGCATTTACAAATAACTCGTTTGGTTACAATTTGTCGTATGTTTGGGAGTTTGGTGATGGAGGAACAGCTTCTGATCTTAATACTACACACATATATAATAACAAAGATGTTGCTGCAGAGAAGGTTTACACAGCTAAGCTAACTACTACATCTACAATAGGAGGATGTTCTGCTACACATACTGAAGATATTACTGTACATAAATATGTGAAGTCAAACTTTACTATCAACACTGGTAGTAACTGTACGCCTTTCAATGCGTTAATAGAGAATAGTACTATTGGTGGAGACCGCTTTGAGTGGGAATTTGGCGATGGTAAACCCGACGAGACTAAGATAAATAAGAACGACTTCTATCATGAGTACGATAATGCAGATCCTGACAACATAGTTAAGTATAAACTTAAGTTGACTGCATCAAATGCAGGACAGTGTCCGAGCATTACCGAGAGAGAGGTTGAGGTTTATCCAAGAGTTAAGGCTGAGCTTGATGCTTTGCTAACATCAAATTGTGCTCCGGTTGATGTTGAGTTCAATAACATAAGTACAGGTGGTGCGCTTAATTTTGTTTGGGAGTTTGGCGATGGTCAATCATCAAAGGCTGGTTTAGGAAAACTGGATCATACATTTGAGAACAGAACAGCTGCTCCAATAATTTTCAATACAAAGCTTACAGCAACAAATCCACACGGATGTACAGATGTTAAGATTTTACCAATCACTGCAAATCCGCAAGTTATATCTGGATTTACTTTTGCAAAGATTGATAAATGTACTCCAGCTGATGTTGAGTATAGCAACACATCGCTTAACGGAACAAAGTTTACCTGGGAGATGGGAGATGGAACAGCTCCGATTGTTAAAACTGACAAGACTCCGTTCAATCATATATTTAACAATCCAACTACGGATGTTATAAAAACTTATACTGTAAAACTTACTGCTGAAGATGCACTTACAGGTTGTAAGACAGAGTATACTTCTCCAATAGAGATCTATCCGAAAGTTGTTGCAGATTTTACAGTTGATAAAATGGAGGGATGTAACCCGGTAGATATTACATTTACAAATGCGTCAACAGGTTTGGCAACGTATAAATGGGACTTTGGAGATCTGAGTACATCAACAGAGGTTGATCCTGTACATAGTTATTCAAACTTTGGTACTGTGGATGAATCGTATAAGGTTGTGCTAGAGGCAACTAATGCTATTGGTTGTAAAGACACCAAGGAACAGACTGTTACTGTATATCCTTATGTGAAGGCAGATTTTGATATTGATAACAAGAATGGTTGTTCTCCACTGGATGTGAAGTTTGTAAATTACTCAAAGAACAATGTATCAAATGCTTGGGAGTTTGGTGACGGACGTACAAGTAACAAAATTATTCCCGATGATGTACAGTATGTAAACAACTCTGTACCATTGGTTAATAACAAATATACTATCAAGTTAACTGTCTCAAATGCCCATGGATGTTCGGCTTCAAAGGAGAGGGAGGTAATAGTCTTTCCTCGTACAGTTCCGGATTTTGATTTCACAACTGAAGGATGTCATCCTCTGAAAACTGTATTTACTAATCTTACCGAACATGATTCTGGTACAAAATATAGTTGGCGTTTTGGAGATGGATCACAGAGTTATGATGAGAATCCGACAAAGACATTCTATAACTACGAAACCAGTGTAGACAAAAAATATACAATTTGGTTGAGATCAGAATCTAAGTATACATGTGCTGACTCAATAAAGAAAGAGATAACTATTCATCCAAAGCCAAAAGCTAAGATTGAATTACCTGAGCTTACTTCGTGTCCACCGTTCAACGCAACTATTAATAATAGTTCGCTCGGAACAGGACTTACATATAAGTGGGACTTTGGAGATGGTACCTCAAATACTACAACCTCGGCTGCACCAATTGCACATGAGTTTGTGAATACAAGTGAGGCAACAAAGATGTATACTATAAAACTGAAAGCTGAATCTGCATTTGGTTGTTCAGATGAGGTTACAGATAATGTATTTGTGTATGCACGGCCAGTTGTAGACTTTACCATGAATGCAACAGGATGTAGCCCGATGTCAGTAGATTTTGTTAATAAATCAAATAGTGTTGCTGATTACTATCTGTGGGATTTCAACGATTTAACAACATCAACGGTTGTTAGCCCGACACATAGATTTGAGAATTTTACGGGAACTGATAAAGTGTACTCGGTAAAACTTAAGGGTAACTCTAAGTACAATTGTGCATCGGAGATTACAAAAGATGTTACTGTATTTGCAACACCAATTGCTGAGTTCTCTGTTAGTCCGGTATATAAGATATTCCCTGATGCTAACTTTGTGCTTACAAATCTTACCACTCCGGGATCGTGGGATCTGGTATGGAATTTTGGCGATGGTACGGAGAGTAAGCGGAAAGAGAAATCGTTTGGATATAAGTACAGTAAGTGGGCACCTAACGACAAAGGAAATATATATACCATCTCACTAGATGCGAGTAATCCGGATCATGCTGAGTGTAAGAGTACTATATCTCATAATGTAACACTTGTGCCACATGTGCCGGAGGTTAATATAACAAATGATGAACCAAAAGGATGTGCTCCGCTTAAGGTTGAGTTTGGATTGGAACATCAGTGGGCAGAAGAGTTCCTTTGGGATTTTGGTGATGGTGAAACGTCAACAGATGTTGAACCTACACATACATTTACAAAACCGGGAATATACTATGTAAGTGTTAAGCTTAAAGGTGATGGTGGTGAATCAACAGATTTTAAAACTGTTACAGTTCACTCTGTTCCTAAGGTTAACTTCGAGGTATCGCCACGGGTTGTAATGTTACCTGATGAGAGGGTTAAGTGTTTTAACCTTAGTGAATTTGCACATGATTATACATGGCGATTCGGGGATGGTAAAAAGTCAACAACACGCGATGCAGACCATCTGTATACAGAGGTTGGTGTTTATGATATCACGCTTGTAGCAGAGAACAATAAAGGATGTATAGACTCTCTTATTATGAGAGAAGCTGTTGAGGTAAAAGGTGGTGGATTCCTGAAATTCCCTAATGCATTTATTCCAGATATTAACGGATCAAATGGTGGGGAGTTCGATGAAGTCGATTATCAGAATAAAGTATTCCATCCAAGGTTTGATGGTGTAAGAACTTATAAGTTGTTGATATATAACAAATCCGGCGAGCTTATCTTTGAAACAGATGATGTTAATATAGGATGGGATGGATATAAGAACGGAAAACTTTGTGATCAGGGCGTATACGTATGGCGTGCCAAAGGAAAATACAATAACGGAAAACAGTTCGATATGTATGGTGATGTTACATTAATACGCTAAAAAGGAACTATGAAGAGGAGATTTTATTTTATATATTTATTTATAGTTGTATTCTGTGCTACTGGAGTGGCACAGGATACTCATTTTTCTCAGTACTATGCTAATCCGCTATACCTTGCTCCATCTCTTGCGGGCTCGTCACAGCAGAGTAGGGTTGCTGCTCAGTATCGCGATCAATGGCCAAGTATACCAGGAAAGTTTGTCTCATACTCATTTTCTGCCGATCACTACTTTCAGAAGTTTAAAAGTGGTGTTGGTTTACGCTTTTTAAAGGAGCAAATGGGTACTAGCGGATATAATGTATCACAGGCAGCATTAAGCTACTCATACTATATAAAACTTAACCGAAAATGGAGTTTCAGACCTGGTGTAGGTATCTACTATTTTCAACGATCAATAGATCGGTCTAAGACGGTTTTTGGCGATCAGCTTTATGGCGATGAAAATTCTCCGTCGTTATCGTATAGTAAATTTAAGAATGTAAGTAATGTTGATGTAGAGGCTTCAGCAATGTTTAATACTGAGAACTATTGGGTTGGAGCTACATTAGATCATTTGGCACGACCTGATGTATCTTTTATGAACAGAGATTATAAACTCCCAATCAGATACTCTGTATTTACAGGATATAGATTTGTATTCAGACGTCCATATAAGAAGGAGTTCAGATACAGTATTACTCTGTCTGCAAACTATTATCTACAAGGAGATAATGATCAGTTAGATTTAGGAGTATACTGGAATTACAAGAAATTTCTTGCAGGATTCTGGTACAGAGGTTTACCTTCTTTTAAGCAAAATGCAATTAGCGATGCTGCAATAATTATGTTGGGTTACGATTTTCATGGGGTTAAGATAGCGTATAGTTACGATCTTACAATATCTAAGCTTGGACCATCAACAGGTGGTGCTCATGAGATTGCTTTCTCATACTCATTTGATTTGAAACCGCGAGAGAAATTGACTTCGGTTCCTTGTCCGCATTTTTAATATAGATGCATAGATAAGTCTCTTGTATATATACTTGGAAAATGAAGTAGAATAGAGCGAATTTTATGATAATGGCATGTTCCGTTAAGTAAAATTTTAGAACTCAATTGTACTTCATTTTTTTATATATAAAAGGTTAAGCATATATTTTGAACAAATTCTTAGTATAAAGACACCTTTTATTCGTCTGCCTTTTGGTTTCTTTCATAAAAAATATATATTTGCTACTCATCAAAAAACAATAAGCATAGATCATGAAAAATATTTCGTTAGCATTAAACGTGGTTCTATTGGTTGCAGTAGGAGCTTTATATTATCTTCAGTTTGCGGGGTCAGATTCAGCAGTAGAGAGTGGAATTGCAGGAGAAAGTAAAGTTGTTGCAGGAAATGGTGGTGTAGTATATGTGAATATTGACTCATTGATAAATAAATACGACCTATTCTACGATATGCAAGCTGAGTTAGCTAAGTCGCAGCAGGAATCAGAAGCTGAATTTAAAACAAAATCTATATCTTTTGAGAAAGAGGCAGCTGATTTTCAGAATAAGGTTCAAAAAGGTTTAGTTACCCGTTCACAAGCTCAGAAGATGGAGAGTGAATTAATGGCTAAGCAACAGCAACTTATTCAGCTACGTGAGCAATTAAGACTTAAGTTGGTTGAGAAGGAGCAGGTGATGATGCGTAAATTGCAAAATGAGATCGCTCAGTATGTTGCCGAATATAATAAAGTGAAAGGATACAATTATGTACTTAGCAGAACATATGGTGGTCCGGTACTTTTTGCAAATGATGCCCTTGATATAACAGAGGAGATTATTGCAGGATTAAATAAGAACTATATCTCTGAAAGAGAGAACACTAAATAAGACCTTACTAAAACTTATAATGAGGAAGATTCTTTTTGGGAATCTTCCTCTCTTTTTATATGGGCTTTGCTGATAAATATTTTAAACGATATGGATATGCGGGTGTAGAGATAGAGAGTACTGTTTCTGAAAATATTGGTATATCAGTTGTAATACCTTGTTATAATGAACCAGAACTACCTGCTACAATTGATAGTATTATCAGTTGTGATAAACCTAATTGCGATGTTGAGGTTGTTGTGGTAATTAATTCGCCTTATAATGCCCCGGATAGTGCACTTAAACAGAATTGTGATACTCTTGCGTATATTAACGGTGTTAATGCGCCTGAATGGCTTAAAATATATGCAATAGAGCTACCAGAGCTTCCGCGTAAATTATCTGGAGTAGGATCTGCCCGTAAAGCCGGAATGGATGAAGCTACACGTAGGTTTAATAATATAAACAATAGTGAGGCTATTATTGTATCGCTTGATGCTGATTGTACTGTAGGTTCAGCATATTTAACATCGTTATTTAAACTGTTTAACAGTAGTAATATATCAGGATGTTCTATAGGCTTTGCTCATGATGTGAATGGTTATTCCAAAGATATCAGAGATGCAATTACACAGTATGAACTTTATCTGAGATATTACCTGCAGGCTATACGATTTACCGGATTTCCGAACTATTTTCATACAATTGGCTCCGCATTTGCTGTGCGTGTGGTAGATTATGTGAAACAAGGAGGAATGAACAGAAAGCAGGCCGGGGAGGATTTCTATTTTATACAGAAACTTATTAATGCCGGCAGATATACAGAACTGTCAAAAATACTTGTGTACCCTTCAGCACGACCATCAGACAGAGTTCCGTTTGGTACAGGACCGGTTGTTGCAAATTTAATTGAAAAGGGGAATGTTATGAATGTATTTTCACTTGAACCATTTATTATACTTAAACAGTTTTTTAGAGATATAAAACAACCCGATTTCTCTGTTGACAATATTGATAACTCAATTTTAAGAGATTTCTTAAACAGTGAAAAAGCACGTTATAAGATAGATGAGATAAGAAGAAATACATCAGATATAAAATCATTTATATCCCGGTTTTTTAGATGGTTTGATGCTCTTCTTATTCTGAAATTTTTGAACTATACACATAACCATTTCTGTGAGAAGATAGCTGTAAATACCGTAGCCAAAGAACTAATACAGATATCCGGCTTTACCAAAAATATAGCCACAGAACCAGAGGAGTTATTGGCAATATATCGCGATGCTGAACTTGCGAAGTAGTAATTCAATCGTACGAATAAGATTTACTTGTCGTCCTCTTCAATAATGATGAAAATATCCTCATTTTTATTCTTCATCATATACTGCTCTCTTGCAAACTTCTCCAGATTATTCTTATTTGTCTTTAATTCGTTAATTCTTGTCCTGTCTTCTTTAATCTTCTTTTTATAGTATAGTCTGTCCTTTTTTAACTGGTTAAGCTCTCTGTTCTGATCAATCCTTATCGGGATTCTGTTGGTGTCAAAAAACGATATCCACACGATACCAATTAAAACAGCTATATAGTATTTTTTTGGTACTCCTAATATTAACTTCTTTATTGTGTTCAGAATTCTGACAATCATAGCTAAAATATAATGTGGTTAATGAGTGTAAATTTATCATTTAAATATCTGTTTAAAAAACAATATAGTATCATAAATTTTCTAAACTGTAAAAAAGTCGTTTATCTGTAGTATCTTAAAGTCAGAAATTTAAAATGTTAAATATATGGACAAATATAATATTGAAGAAGCACTTCAGGTTTTAGGCATTAAGAGTGTAAACAGTGGTGCAACCACGGGTACTTTATGGATTGATACAAATGGAGAAACAACAGAATCATACTCACCGGCTGACGGAAAAGTTATAGCTAAAGTAAAACAGGCAAATTATGACGATTATAAACAGGTAATGGACGTTGCTGTTGAAGCGTTTAAAATATGGCGTACCATACCAGCACCAAAGCGCGGAGAGATTGTAAGGCAGATGGGCGAAGAGCTTCGGATATTCAAAGAACCACTTGGAATGCTTGTGTCATATGAGATGGGCAAGATTTATCAGGAAGGACTTGGAGAGGTTCAGGAGATGATAGATATCTGTGATTTTGCAGTAGGGCAATCACGAATGTTATATGGAATGACAACACATTCTGAACGTTCAGAGCATAGAATGTTTGAACAGTGGCACCCGTTAGGAGTGGTTGGTGTTATATCGGCATTTAACTTTCCGGTTGCGGTTTGGGCATGGAACACAATGTTGGCTCTTGTAGCTGGCGATGTTGTTTTATGGAAACCTTCGTCAAAGGTTATGCTGTGTGCTATTGCAGTACATAATATTATGGCAAAGGTACTGAAGCGTAACAACCTGCCTGAAGGTATTATAAACCTTGTTGCCGGAAGTTCAAAACATATAGGTGATAATATGCTTGAAGACAGACGTCTGCCTTTAATATCTGCAACAGGATCAACACCAATGGGAAAACGAGTAGGACGTATTGTGGGCGAACGACTTGGTAACACCATTCTTGAGTTAGGCGGAAATAATGCTATAATACTTACAGAGAATTCAGACCTTGATCTTGCAATACCGGGTATTGTATTCGGATCAGTAGGTACTGCCGGACAACGCTGTACCTCTACACGACGATTATTGATATTTGAATCGGTATATGACGATGTTAAAAGCCGTTTAATAAGTGCCTATAAACAGGTTCAGAATAAGATTGGACATCCATTGAGTTCTGATACACTTGTAGGGCCGCTTATTGATAAATATGCTGTTGAAACAGTGCAAAAATCAATAAACAGAGTTAAAGAGGAAGGTGGAGATATAATATTTGGAGGAGAAGTGCTCTCTGGCAAAGGTTATGAGTCCGGATGTTATATGTTACCTGCAATAGCTGAGGTTAAGAATAGTTTTGAGATTGTTCAGGAGGAGACATTTGGCCCATTACTATATCTGATAAAAGTTAAAGATCTTGATCATGCTATTGAGTTACATAACAATGTTCCGCAAGGCTTATCATCAGCAATATTCTCAACCAATATAAAAGAGACAGAACGTTTTCTCTCTTGCACAGGGTCTGATTGCGGGATTGCAAATGTAAATATTGGTACATCAGGAGCTGAGATAGGTGGTGCATTTGGTGGCGAGAAGGATACCGGAGGAGGAAGAGAATCCGGTTCAGATGCCTGGAAAGCATATATGCGCAGGCAGACAAATACTATAAACTACTCAAATGAATTACCTCTTGCGCAGGGAATAGAGTTTGATATTTAAAAGTAAGCATGATTTATTTCATAAAGCCTGATATGGATTTTTAATCATATCAGGCTTTTTTGTGATACATTTTATGTAAGATTAATTTGATGATATATGTTGTATTGTAACATTTTATATATACTATGTAACCTGAGTTAATAATGTCTGTTTGTAATCTTGATATCGTCAGACCTTCATAAATAGTGGTGTTCAGGAAGTATAATAATGTAAATTTTTACATAAAAATATGTGCTGTTATTAAAACAATATTATCTTTGCGCGTCCAGAAAAATAAACTAATAAAAAAATTAAACACTATGAAGAGACATTTCGTGTCATTGCTATCTGCAATGTTATTAATTTCTGTAGTAATTTCTTGTAAAAAGAGTGATGAAAAGAGTGGAAGTATAGGTTTTAGTGAACCTAGTGGATTTGTGAAAGAGGGTAATTCATTTAATATACCTGTGGTAGCTGAAATGAATAAAAATGAAGTTGTAAGTGTGAAATTTACAATAGAGTGTATTGGTTGTGAAGAAGATGAAGACTTTAAAATGATCGATTTTAGAGAACTCTTTTTTGCTACATCCGGAGTACAATATATACCAATAGTTTGTTATATAAACTCTACATTTGATGGTGATAGAATAGTTAAGATAACTCTGACTAGTACATCAAAAGATTATAAAATAACAGAAGCAGTTTATACACTTAAACTTGTTGATGATGAAAATTTTGTGGAAATTAAAAATGGCGATTATGCTATTGGAACAGGCGAGTCAATTAATATTCCTGTCAAATTGTCTAATGCTCCAGAAGAGGATATAGAGATAAAAGTATCTTATGATTGGAACAATAGTAAAGAGACTGGAGATGATATATCTATTTCAAATGGTGGATATATACAGTTTAAAGCAGGTGAAACAGTGAAAAATTTTACATTAACTTGTAAATCTTTGGCAGGTAATACCGAAAAATCATTAAAGCTGTATATCTCAAAACGACCTAAAAAATATTTGATTGAAAATAGCTCTGTATATGTGAAGCTTAAAGCAAAGCCAGTTGCGGATATTAATAAACTTATTGGAAAATATCATCTTTCAGGGAAATATTATAGGGAAGATCCTATAGTAGTGAATATATCTTCTGATGGAAATGGAGGAATTAATATTTATGGACTTCATTACAAACAAGATACAAAGGATGATATCGCATTAAATGCGAAAGTTGATATTGCTAATCAAAAGTTGATAATAGAGAAGCGTTCTTGGTTAACCAAAGGTTATACTATTAAAGATGAAAGTTATGATTGCTATATTGCCAAATATGATGGTGATACAGAGTATATTGTGGATATTGAACCTTCGATTTCTGGGGACGTGCTAATACGTTTTGATAAATTAGCATTTTGTTACGTGAAATCAGGTGCTACAGAAAGTACGATATGGACCAGACATAAGGAACTAATTCTCGTAAAACAAAAATAAAATTGAAAAGGGGGTTTGTTAAAGCTCCCTTTTTTTATATAATATTTTTTGATGTCATGGCGAATTGTAAAAGTGTTTACTGTGTCAGGATAGATAATATGGGATATGTCTTTTTAGTGAAAAAATGTTAACAGATGTAATAATCTTAAATTTTGCTCGTCTATATGATTGTTGATTGATATACCGGTAATATTTGTTACAACACTAATAAAGAAATAAGCGAGATTAAACATTATGACGAGAAGAATAATTTTACTATCAGCACTATTTATACTACTGTATGGCTGTATAGCATCAAAAAAGGTTACACATGAACTTATCGGACAGAATAAAACAGAGACAATTACTCAGGGGAAAATAGATAGCTTAATAGAACATATCTATGAAATACATCCGGATATCTATATGGGTATTGATTCTCTGAAAGTTGATGCTATAGCAAAGCAGGTAGCGGCAGAAAACGCAGGAAAACTTATGAGTGATGTAGATTTTACATTGCAGATGAGACGAATTACAGATCAGTTTAATCATGTTGATCCACATCTGATATACTATCCATCTTTGCAGGTGCGTAAAGGGTTTAAAGGTAAGTACAAACATATAAAAGTATTTCCGTTTGAGACATATAACATAAACGATACTCTGATTATAAAAAAATCGTATGTAGATGGCTTAAAACGTGGAGACATGCTGTTGAATATTAATGGTTACAATATAGATGAATATCAAAAGTACATATATTCAAACTGGAGGTCAGTTAAAGGTTATGTAATGCAGTTACAGTCACAGCTATCGTATTCAGAGGACTATAAAGTAAGGGTAAATAGAAGAGGTGTTGTATCTGAACATACAGTTAAGGGGGTTGGTTTCAGGCATGCTACTAACGAGCTGTTTGCATCTGGTTATATGATTGATAAATATAAAACAGGATACTGTAAAATAATTGGTTTTACAGGTAATAAGTTTATCTATAAAAGACTAAAAAAGCTCATAGCTAAGACAAAGCATGAAGGATATAACAATTTTATTATAGATCTTAGAGGAAACACCGGAGGTAGTGGAGAGGCTCTTGATATGATGTTCTCTTTGATGTCAGACAAAGACTCGTTATACTATATGAAATCTCAGTACATAAAGGTGTCTGAAAAAACAGGGAGTATGTATGATTTTCTGAATGGGTATAAACAGGGCGAAGTTGTTAGATTTCCGGATGATAAGATAATTAAACATATACCTTTGAACAAGGAGTTATATCAGGGCGAGATGAATTACTATCTGATTGTTGATAAATCAACTGCATCTGTAGCCGCATCGTTTGCAAATATATTCCAGTATAATAATATAGGTAAACTGGTTGGAGAACCTTTAGACCATAATTCCTTGAGTTTTGGAGATATTATTAAAAGTTGGAAATATCAAAACCTGATTATATCAACCATACAGTATAATGAGAATACAAAGGGGATAAATGGAGTGTTAAGACCTGATATTTATATTCCTTATGTAGCCAAGAAATATATGGAGCAGGACGATCCAATACTATCAGAATTACTTGATATTATTAGTAGCAAAAATAGATAATATATGAGAATAAGGGTTGAGTTATTGTATTCTCAACCCTTTAGTATTTACTATCTGTGATTAATTGTCTCTATCATATCTGAATAATATGCTCTGGCTGGTTCCCTGAGGTTATATTGAGATGACATAACCTGTCCGTAGGCACCAACAGATCGTATACACAGAATATCTCCTCTTTTTGTTTCTGGCATAAGAGCATTCTTCCCAAAACAGTCTGAACTCTCACATATAGGACCAACAACATCATATCTGAGTTTTATAGCGGTTGATGTAATATTCTCTATTTTGTGATAAGCATTATATAGTGCAGGTCTTATAAGGTCTGTCATGCCGGCATCAACAATTGCAAAACGCTTTCTGCTTGTACTTTTTGTATACAGAACCTTAGTAATTAAACTACCACACTGTCCGGTTATAGATCGTCCCAGTTCAAAATGTACCGTCTGCTTGTGAGGATAGTTCAGATATTTCCTGAACACATCAAAATAGTTGTTAAAGTCTACAATCGGGTTTCTGTCCGGATTATTGTAGTCAATACCTAAACCACCACCAACATTAAGATGCTTGAATACTATACCTTTATTAAGCAGATTACTCTGAACGTTATTTATTGTATTACACATAGCAACAAATGTATCCATACCATCTATTTGTGAACCAATATGAAAATGCAAACCAATGATTTTTACATTTTTAAATCTGTAAGAGCATTCTGCTATTCTATGAATATCAGGTATACTTATGCCAAACTTATTGTGATTGGTGCCGGTGGTAATGTGTTTGTGTGTTCCTGCATCAATATCAGGGTTTACTCTAAGAGCTATATCTGTTACTTTATTTAACTCACCAGAAATAGTATTTATCACTTCTAACTCCTCTTCTGATTCAACATTTATAGCATGAATATTACTGTTTATCGCAAGTCGAATCTCGTTATCGTTTTTACCTACTCCGGCAAAAACAATATCAGAACTGTTGAAACCACATTTTAAGGCTTTTTTTAGTTCATTTCCACTGACACAATCAATTCCTATGTTGTGTCTGTTTATTGTCTTTAGAATCTCAGAATTTGCATTTGCTTTCATAGCGTAATGAATTCTGAAATTATTATATGAGCAGGCTTTCAGAGCCGCTTCAATTGTACTGTTCAGTAACTCTATATCATAAAAATAATAAGGAGTCTCTAATGTGTTATAATTAGCAGGTAAACGCATAACCTATAAAATTTACTCATAAAAAAATACTATTATTTATATCATTGGTTGTAACAAATAACTATGCAATTATCCTGTACGCTCAGAACAGAGTGTACGGTTGGATATATGTTTTTGTTATTGTGTTAACAAGCTGTTATATTGTATCTGTTTATACCATCGGCCGATATAGTGCATGTAGAATAAGTTGTATGTAAAACATCTTACGTAAGATACTATATCAGAAATGTATTCTGAGAGTATATATTTATCAGCTCTGTTATTACTGATTCTGTTTACGTTATGTAATGTGAATAAATTTAACACAGTTAAAGAATTATTGTTTTAAAAATAACAAGCTTATGCTCTTTATTTGTCATTGTTTTCTGAATTGGCTATTATTTTTCTATATTGTTGTGCAAAACTATGTTTTTTGCTACTTTGCAGAAAATATTTAAGTAATTAGTTCAAATTTTCAATACACTGTTGTAAAAATAACATTATGAGGACAATTCCTGAAGTTGTTGAGAAACTTGTCAAAAGAACCCCCTTTATAGAGGAAGCACTTGTAGAGGGGCTTATTAATGTCTCCGCTCTGGCCAGAAAATTTCTTCCGGAAATAGAGAGAGAGTTAAAGAAAGAGGTAAAACTTGGTGCTGTGGTAATGGCACTTAACAGATTGCCTATAACTCTGGGTGAGAAGATTAGTAAAAAGATAAGTTTTGTAATTGAGAATATAGGTGACATTACAGTAAGATCAAATCTTACAGATTTCACATTCTCAAACTCATCATCTTTAGTAGAGAGCAGAAGAACTTTATTAAACCGCGTAAGTAAGAAAGGCAATTTTTTCTTTACAGTATGTCACGGTGTAACAGAGACCACTTTAGTACTTAGTAGTGTGCTTGAAGATGATGTAAAAGAGGTATTTGAGAATGAAAACCTTGTTTCAACCACATCGCACTTAGCTTCAGTAACGGTAAAACTCCCTAAGAACAATCTTACAACACCCGGATTGTATTATTTCATGTTTAAGCGTGTTGCCGATCAGGGAATAAATGTTGTAGAGATAATTTCTACAGGACAAGAGGTTACAATTATTGTACAGGAGGAAGATGTAGAAGAAGCTTTCTCAATAATGAAAAATCTTTGCAAATAGTAAGTTTCTCAAATTTGAATGATAAAAAAAGAGGTTGTGAGGCAGCCTCTTTTTTTTGTCATAAGTATGATGCTAAGCTTATATCTTTTCTCATATAAAGAGTGAGTATAAATGAGTGCTTCTTATGGGCATTGAAAAGAAATAATAAACAAATGAAAAGACTGCTTCCTGCAATAATATTTGCATCTTTTGTAATATCATTTTTTTTATATAAAGTAAATGAAACAGGTAGATTGATTTCTGAGGTATGCAAAGAATATCCTGATATAGATGTGAACAGTGATATTGAAGTATGTGTAAAGAGTATATATGTGCCAACTCATATTGGTGCTTATAGAGATTCTCCACATGGTGCATTCATTGTTACATACAAAAATATAAAATACAGTTTAACTACAAAATTTGATTCAGAAGAGAGATTTACACTTGACTCTGTATTAGAGTCAGGCGACTCTATAATAAAGAGAGTTAATTGTACAAAAGTAAGAGTAAAGAAGAATGGTGGGAAAATATATGTGTTTATGCTTGATACACTTGTAGATTAATTTTATAGGTTTTTGATTTTTGTTTGCTTATACCGTATTTCTGTTTATCAGATATATGAAAATATTGGACAACACTATATTTAATAGGAGTTAACAGATGAATGAATATTAAGAATTATGACAAAACATATTAAAATAAATATCATATTAGTGATACTGTTTTCTGTATTATCAGTTAACCGTATTAATGCAAAAGAGCACAAAAAAAATGTGTTTATATCAATATGTGACAGTGTAATTACCTATAAAATTGGTGGTAAAAAAAGAATAAAGTTACTAATATTTAATGGTACAGATGATACATTAAAGGTTCCTGAATATTTTACAAAATCAAAACGTAATGGGATTGGTGATATTATATATGATATTGAGAAACTGGATTCTATTAGTGGAGAGTATATACCTGTTGAGCATAAGAATATACTTATTACGTTTGATTACAATACAGAGTTTTATAATGTTGAACCCAAAGATTTTATTGTAGTAGATGAATCATTTGGTGTTTTTTATGATTTGAAAGAAC
>JAOARD010000003.1 GCA_025210735.1 Bacteroidales bacterium | reverse complement strand
GTGGATTTTTTAAATCATTTCAGGGTGCTACTTCTTTTGCTATTATGAGATCTATTATTGATACTGCAATCAAAAATTCAAAGAATCCTTTTGAAGCATTGACTTTAATTGCAAAATATCAACCTACTGAATAGTTACAAAAAAATAATAACATGACTAGTTTAACATCCAGAGCTAAGTGCTCTGAAGTAGAGACAGTAGGTAGTAACATCCGGGAGATCTGGGAAAACAGAGGTGTTAAAACCGATAGTTATCTGTCGGTGCATATGGGTAAAGCAGATGAACTTACCAGTATGCTTGTGGTAAAATTAAATGAGGTAAAGGGCGATACCGCCGCTAATGAAGATGATTTAATGCGCGATATGGATAATCGGGCTCTGTTTTATTGTATTAAAGCTAAAACATATGTAAGGTCTGAGGATATCAGAGACAGTGCCTTTGTACTTAAGGATATTCTGGACAGATACGGACTGGATATAGTACACAGATCTCTTAATGACCAGACAACACTTACCAGAGCAATGATAAGTGATTTCAGATCTGATGAAGTTAAGGGGCATGTAGATAATATACCGGAGGTATCTGCGCTTGTTGATAATCTTGAAGAGACAAACAACATGGTAAGCAGCAGAATGTTAGAGGTTATTGATATAAAAGAGAGTAATGTTAATGAGAAACCAGCATCTGTACTTAGTAAGGAGCTAAAAGATATTATTAACAAGGTTATTATGCCTTACCTGTCGGCAATGGCAGGTGCAAACCCTGAACTATATGAATCATTCAATAACGATATTACAGCCGTAATAAAGGATATGAACAATAAGGTCAGGGATAGATTTAATAGAAAATAATTTTATATCAGATATATAATATCTGTTCTGGTTTTAATTTGTAATTAATAGAGGTGTGTTTGCACCTCTGTTTTCTTTTTATGTGTAGAGGTTAAAATATTGGTTTATTCAGGAAAACAGATATTATAACATTTAATTTAGACCTCAATAGCTATGCTGTTTTTGCAGTAATTTCTGGTATATTATATAGTGTTAGTTATTTTTGCTGATAGTAATTCAGTTAAAACTATTCCGGGGTATTTATGTATAATTTGTTGTTTTATCATCTCTACTATTTATCAGAATTTATTAAGAAGACATTTAAATCGATCTATTTTACAAATGTTAGTGTTGTTGCGGTTATAATAATGTCTGTTTTGTTACAGTTTAATTTTATTACAATTTATTTGTGGCTTGATATTCCGGCTATTACAACCAACTCTAATTTAGATCTGGCATTAATAGGGTCCGTTAATTTGGGGTTTAACGGGTTTTACTTTCTTTATAATAGTCGTTACAAGAAAATTATTGATAAATACCTTAAAAGCGATAGTGTTTTAAAATCATATTCAAGATTGTTAATATATTTTTATATTACGTTAACAATATATCTGTTTATCAGGGTAAAACAGTGAATAATATATGGCGTATTGGCATTTTAATGTTGTGACATGGCATGCCATGTCACAATAATAAAATACCACAAAAAAAGGTCGTTCAATATCTGAACGACCTTTTTGGGTTATATTATTTAATCAATTACTTGTTTGAGTAGTCGATATTTGCAAGACGCATGTAGTGGTTGTATTTCCACTCTGCATTCTCTTGCGCTGCTTTAAATAGCTCCTCAGCCTCAGCAGGGAAACTCTTATTTAGTGCAGTGTATCTAAGCTCCGACTTAAGGAATGCCTGGAACTTGTCCCAATCCGGCTCTTTAGAGTCAATCTGAAGTGGGTTCTGACCCTCTTTCTCTAATAGTGGATTGTAACGGAAGTTCTGCCAGTATCCGCACTCAACAGCTTTCTTAGCCTGAGCCTGAGTACCACCCATACCTCCTTTAATACCGTGGTTGATACATGGAGAGTATGCAATAATGATAGATGGTCCAGGATAAGCTTCAGCCTCTTTAAGAGCTTTAAAGTACTGTGCCTGGTTAGCACCCATCGAAACCTGTGCTACATATACGTATCCGTATGTCATTGCCATCTGTGCAAGGTCTTTCTTACGAATCTTCTTACCAGAAGCAGCAAATTTAGCAACAGCTCCAATAGGAGTAGACTTAGACGACTGTCCTCCTGTGTTTGAGTAAACCTCAGTATCCATTACAAGAATGTTTACATCATCACCAGAAGCAATAACATGGTCAAGTCCGCCATATCCTATATCGTATGCCCAACCGTCACCACCGAAGATCCAAACAGATTTCTTAATTAAGAACTGCTTAAGATTAAGGATCTCATTAGCAATCTCGTTGTTCTCACCTTTACATACCTCAAGAACTTTTTCTGAAGCAGCTGGCGATTTATCAGCATCGTTTCTTGTATCAATCCAGTTAGTGAATGCCTCTTTAGCCGTATCTGAGATACCATTCTCAATAGCTGCTTCCATGCGCATTGCTATTCTGTCGCGTAGTTTCTCAACACCAAGAGCCATACCGTAACCATACTCAGCGTTATCTTCAAATAGTGAGTTAGCCCAAGCAACACCTTTACCATCTTTGTTGGTAGTATAAGGAGTAGAAGGAGCAGATCCACCATAAATAGAAGAACATCCTGTAGCATTAGCAACCATCATTCTGTCGCCGTAAAGCTGAGTGATAGTCTTAATATATGGAGTCTCACCACATCCTGCACAAGCTCCTGAGAACTCGAATAGTGGCTGAGCAAATTGTGAATTCTTAACTGATTTTTCTTTTGGTAATACCTCTTTGTATCCAACCTTGTTGTGCATGTACATCCAACGCTCTTCTTCAACTTTTTGTGAGTCAAGAGGCTGCATGTCAAGTGCTTTAGTTGGAGCAGGACAAACGTCAACACAGTTACCACAACCAGTACAGTCAAGAGGCGAAACCTGAATACGGAAATCGTACTCTTTAATAGCTCCTTTACCTTTTAGTGTCTCAGTATCTGCTGGTGCATTCTTAAGCTCATCTTCTGTAAGAAGGAACGGACGAATTGCAGCGTGAGGACATACGTATGAACACTGGTTACACTGAATACAGTTTTTACCTACCCACTCTGGTACGTTAACCGCAATACCACGCTTCTCGTACTGAGTTGTTCCTGCAGGGAATGTACCATCTTCGCGACCAGAGAAAGCAGAAACAGGAAGTGAATCACCGTTTTGTGCGTTCATTGGCTCAACAACATCAAGTACAAATGCTGGTTTGTTAGTATCTTTAACAACAGCTTCATCCTCAAGTTTAGCCCACTCAGCAGGTACCTCAATCTTCTCAATCTCAGATCCTCTCTCAACAGCAGCATGGTTCATATTAACAATCTCTTCACCTTTAATGCCAAAAGATTTAATAATGAACTTCTTCATCTGCTCAACAGCAAGATCGTAAGGTATTACGTTTGCAATCTTAAAGAATGCCGACTGCATAATTGTGTTGGTTCTGTTACCAAGACCAATCTCGTCTGCAATCTTAGTTGCGTTAATTATATATAAGCTGATGTTGTTCTCAGCAAGATATCTTTTAACGTTGTTCGGAAGGTGATTCTTAGTCTCCTCAGCATCCCAGATACTGTTAAGAAGGAAAGTACCATTCTTCTTAAGACCATTAATCATCTCGTAACGTCCAAGGTATGCTGGTACGTGACAAGCAACAAAATCTGGAGTAGTTACAAGATAAGGCGAACGTATTGGGTTGTCACCAAAACGAAGGTGAGATATAGTGATACCACCAGATTTTTTAGAGTCATAAGCAAAATATGCCTGACAATATTTGTCTGTGTTGTCACCAATAATCTTAATTGAGTTTTTGTTTGCACCTACAGTACCATCTGATCCTAATCCGTAAAATTTAGCCTCAAATGTTCCTGCATCAGCAAGACTCACCTCTGGTAGTTGAGGAAGTGAAAGGAATGTAACATCATCTACTATACCTACAGTGAAACCATTCTTAGGCTCAGGTAATTCAAGGTTATTGAATACAGATATAATCTGTGCAGGAGTAGTATCCTTTGATGACAGACCATAACGACCACCAACAATAACAGGAGCATTCTCTTTTCCGTAGAATAGATCTTTTACGTCAAGATATAGTGGCTCACCATTAGCACCCGGCTCTTTAGTTCTGTCAAGAACAGCAATTCTCTTTACAGTTTCAGGAATTACGTTCATGAAATATTTTGCTGAGAAAGGACGGTATAGTCTTACAATAAGAAGACCTACTTTCTCGCCATTTGCTATTTTGCTGTCAACAACCTCTTTAATAGTGTCTGTTACAGAACCCATTGCAATAATAATGTTCTCTGCATCTGCAGCACCATAGAAATCAAACGGGTGATACTCACGTCCGGTGATCTCTTTAACTTGTTGCATATAATCCTCAACGATATCAGGGATAGCGTTATAGAAACCATTAGAAGCTTCACGTGCCTGGAAGTATACGTCAGGGTTTTGTGCAGTACCTCTTGTAACAGGGTTCTCAGGGTTAAGTGCGTTATCGCGGTATTTCTGAAGAGAATCTCTGTCAACAAGCTCGGCAAGTTGCTCTGTTGTAGGAGCCTCAACTTTCTGAATCTCGTGCGATGTACGGAATCCATCAAAGAAGTGAACAAATGGGATACGGCTTTTGATAGATGCAAGGTGAGCAACACCTGCAATATCCATGATTTCCTGTACACTAGATGTAGCAAGGAAAGCAAAACCTGTTTGGCGCGCACTCATTACGTCACTGTGGTCTCCGAATATAGAAAGAGCCTGAGCTGCTAAACTACGTGCTGAAACGTGGAATACACCAGGAAGCATCTCACCAGATATCTTGTACATGTTAGGAATCATTAACAATAATCCCTGTGATGCTGTGAATGTAGATGTTAAAGCACCAGCCTGAAGCGATCCGTGAACAGCACCTGCTGCTCCACCCTCTGATTGCATTTCTGCAACTTTAACTGTCTCTCCAAAAATGTTTTTTCTTCCATTTGCAGACCACTCGTCTACATACTCCGCCATTGTAGACGATGGAGTAATAGGATAGATAGCTGCTACCTCACTGAACATATATGCTATGTGAGCGGCAGCATAGTTTCCATCACATGTGATGAAGTTTTTTTTCTTTGTCATCTCGCTAAACTCTTAAAAATTATTAATTAGCAATATTATTTTCTACGGTCGAAGTGCAAAATTAATAAAAAAGATAAAAAATATTGTATAACTGCATAATTGCGTGACTAATTCATTTTCAGTACAAATAACGCCCGATTTTGTTGATATATATTACCTATAATATCTTGGTTTGCTTACAGTTTAAAAGAAAAAAGCCGGATGTGATTATAATTTATCACATCCGGCTTCTGAAATGTTTTATAACATCTGAAAATCTAATCGCTATTCATAGATATCAGGAACTCTTCGTTACTTTGTGTTTTAACCAATCTGTCTCTTAAGAACTGCATTGCCTCTACAGAGTTCATATCTGTCAGGTAGTTTCTTAAGATCCATATTTTCTGAAGTGTCTCTTTCTCAAGAAGAAGATCTTCTCTACGTGTACTTGATGCTGTAATATCAACAGCAGGGTATATACGTTTGTTAGATAGTTTACGATCAAGCTGAAGTTCCATATTACCAGTACCTTTAAACTCCTCAAATATTACATCGTCCATCTTAGATCCGGTCTCTGTAAGAGCAGTTGCAAGTATAGTTAATGAACCTCCCTCTTCGATATTTCTTGCTGCACCGAAGAAACGTTTTGGTTTATGAAGTGCGTTTGCATCAACACCACCAGAAAGTACTTTTCCTGATGCCGGAGCAACAGTGTTGTATGCTCTTGCCAAACGTGTAATAGAGTCAAGTAGTATAACCACATCGTGACCACACTCAACCATACGTTTAGCTTTCTCAAGAACAATGTTGGCAACTTTTACGTGGCGATCTGCCGGCTCATCAAATGTAGATGATATAACCTCAGCATTTACGCTTCTCTCCATATCTGTAACCTCCTCAGGACGCTCATCTATAAGAAGAATAATCATGTATACCTCAGGATTGTTCTGAACAATAGCATTTGCTACGTCTTTAAGCAGAACTGTTTTACCTGTTTTAGGCTGCGCTACAATAAGACCACGTTGTCCTTTACCAATAGGAGCAAACATGTCTACAATTCTGCATGATATATTATCTTTTCCTCTTCCTGATAGAGCAAATTTCTCTTCAGGGAAAAGAGGAGTAAGGTGATCAAAAGGAATACGATCTCTGATATAGTCAGGAGTACGTCCGTTAATCTCAAGAACCTTAATAAGCGGGAAATATTTCTCTCCCTCTTTTGGAGGTCTTATTGTTCCGTGTACAGTATCTCCTGTTTTAAGACCAAATAGTTTTATCTGCGATTGCGATACATATATATCGTCAGGTGAATTCAGATAATTATAGTCAGATGATCTTAGGAAACCGTAACCATCTTGCATAATTTCAAGAACACCGGTGTTTGTTACAGTACCGTCAAAATCGAATCTGTCTGCCGGTTGTCTGTCTCTGTCGTTTCTCTGATTACTTCTGTCTGAACGATGACTCTGCTTTTCGTATCTGTCGTTTCTATCGTGTCTGTCACCTCTGTTATCGTGTCTTTCTGGTCTTTCAGCTCTTGCAGGTCTCTCCTGTCTTTCCTGTCTCTCTGCTCTTACAGGTTTCTCCTGTCTCTCCTGACGTACAGGTTCTTTCTTTTCTGGCTGAGCCTTAGGAGTAATATCCTTTGGTATATCTATAAGAGGGCGCTGCTTAAGCTCAGATGCTTTTGCACGCTTTGGTTTCTCTTCTTTCTCTTTTTGTGGCTCATAAATCTGCTCTTTCTCTTCCTTGTTTACAGGTTGAGATGTTCTTTTTGGTGATACAAGCTCTGGACCGCTGGCTTTTTTAATCCTTGGTCTAACAGTGCGTTTGTTTTCTTCTTGCTTGTTTGTTGTTTGAGGAGTTGCCTCTTTATTCTCCTCTTTCTTCTCTTCTTTCTTCTTTGCTTTACCGCGAGACTCGCTGGCAACAATAGCTTGCTGGTCTAAGATCTTATAGATTAAATCTTGTTTTTTAAGTGTTTCTGTTTTCTTAATATTAAGATTTTCTGCAATCTCTCTTAGTTCCGATACAAGTTTCTTGTTTAATTCAAGTATATCGTACATCTAAAAATGAGTTATTATATTTCTTCTCTGGATAATCAGTTAAAAATCAATTTGTGCATTGGTGTAATAAAAAGAGTTAGACGTAACTCTCACTGCAATATTAGTGATTAATTAGTTAAGAAGGAAAAAAATGGGTGAAAAAATTGAAAAAAAGTTTGTTATACACTGCAAATGTTTAAAAAATTTTAGCTATATTCATTAAACGTTTATTTGTAATAACATTAAATATTGAAAACATTTACAAACTACCCTGGAGTAAAATTTTTAACCCTATGAGACAACTGAAAATTACCAAACAGGTTACTAATCGCGAGGCTGTGTCGTTAGATAAATACCTGAGTGAGATTGGAAAAGTTGATTTAATTACAGCAGATGAAGAAGTTGTGCTGTCGCGTTTAATTAAAGAGGGCGACCATAATGCACTGCACAGACTAGTAAATTCAAACCTTAGATTTGTTGTTTCTGTTGCTAAACAGTACCAGAATCAGGGGCTTAGTTTACCTGATCTTATTAATGAAGGTAACCTTGGGCTTATTAAAGCGGCACAACGTTTTGATGATACCCGTGGTTTCAAGTTTATTTCGTATGCCGTTTGGTGGATAAGACAATCGATACTGCAAGCTCTGGCCGAGCAGGCACGTATTGTACGTTTGCCACTAAACAAGATAGGCTCTATTAATAAGATAAATAAAGCCTTTATGCGTCTTGAACAGGAGTATGAGCGTGAGCCGTCGGCCGATGAACTGGCAGATATCTTAGAAATGCCATCAAAAGAGGTTAAGGAGGCGCTTAAATCGAGCAGGAAACATTTATCTATGGATGCACCTCTCTCTGAAGAGGAGGAGGGGAGCAGGTATGATATTTTGCAGAATACCGCTACCTCAGATCCTGATGTGCAACTTTTAAGAGATTCTCTTGGTTGTGAGATTGATCGTGTGCTGGATACATTAACAGTGCGTGAGAGTGAAATTCTTAAGTACTATTTTGGCTTAAGTGGTAAAAAACAGCATACGCTTGAAGAGATTGGTGAGGCATTTAGCCTTACAAGAGAGCGTGTGCGACAGATAAAAGAGAAGGCTATAAAGCGCCTTAAGACTACAAAGCGCAGTAGTTTGTTAAAAACCTATCTGGGATAAGTATAATAAAAAAGGGATGTTTCAAACATCCCTTTTTTATTATATCAATTTGTAATAATTAGTCGATAACCTCAGTCCATTCAAACGGATCTTCAACCTCGCCATACTGTATACCAACAAGTGTTTCGTAAATTTTTGTTGACATAGCACCCGGCTTACCATCTTTACAGAAGGTTAATGATTTGTTTTCAGTAAGATCACAAATCTCTCCGATAGGTGAAATTACAGCTGCTGTACCACAAGCACCTACCTCTTCAAAAGTACTTAACTCTTCAACATCAATAGGTCTGCGCTCTACCTTCATTCCAAGGTGCTCAGCTAACTGAACAATACTTTTGTTTGTGATAGACGGAAGTATAGACTCTGATTTTGGTGTTACGTATGTATTATCTTTAATACCAAAGAAGTTTGCTGCTCCAATCTCATCAATATATCTCTTCTCTTTTGCATCAAGATATAGCGGACTTCCGTATCCCTCTTTGTGTACTCTAACAATAGCTTTAAGGCTGGCTGCATAGTTACCACCAACTTTAATGTTACCTGTACCAAGTGGTGCTGCACGGTCAGTCTCTTTCTCTATAGCAATTTTAACTGGTTTGAAACCCTCTTTAAAGTATGGCCCTACAGGAGTAACAAATACAACAAACATGTACTCCTCAGCAGGCTTAACTCCTACCTCTGCTCCTGATCCGAAAAGGAAAGGGCGGATGTAAAGTGAAGCTCCTGTTCCGTGTGGTGGAATAAAACGCTCATTCAGCTTTACAGCTTTAACAACAGCGTTGTAGAAAACCTCTTTTGTAACTTCTGCCATCATAACTCCTCTTGCAGAGTTCTTAAGGCGCTCATAGTTCTCTTCCCAACGGAACAGACGTATTTTACCATCTACACCTCTGTATGCTTTAAGACCTTCAAAAGCTTCTTGTCCGTAATGCAAAGCTGTAGCAGCCATATGTATGTTGATATACTCTGATGACGAAACCTCTAATTCGCCCCACGCGTTGTTGCGGTAGTAGCAACGTACGTTATAATCTGTTTTTTGGTAACCAAACGGAAGGTTTTTCCAATCTAAATTCTCCATGATATTCTGCATTTTAATTGCTACGCAAATTTAGCATCTCAAAATTAATAATCAGCAAAAAAAAATATATTATTTAGCATTATTATAACAGCTAAATTATCTGCTATACAGATAATCTGTGGTGATTTTTTGTACTGTTTTTGATAAATTATAGTTGTTTTTTCTTTGTAAATATTAAATTTGAGAATTATTGAATAAACAATCTATCAAAAGAAAAATAAAATAACCTGGAGGATAAGATAATGATTAGCGATTTAGAGAACATCTATTCTGATAGTGCTAAAGGAATGAAGCGCTCAATGATAAGAGAGTTATTAAAACTGACACAACGTCCCGGAATCATCTCGTTTGGAGGAGGATTGCCTTCGGCTGATAGTTTTCCTATTGAGGAGCTAAAGGAGATAACTAATGAGGTGTTGACTGAGGAGGGTGCTCAGGCATTACAATACGGTTCAACAGAGGGTGATACAAGATTGAGAGAGATTCTTGTTGACCGTTATAAAGCTCAGGGACTGGATATAACTATGGATAACCTTGTTATATTAACATCATCGCAGCAGGGACTTGATCTTTTACCTAAGATTTTCATAAATCCGGGAGATAAAATTATTTGTGGATTACCATCGTACCTTGGTGGGTTATCAGCATTCTCTACTTATGGAGCAGAGATGGTTGGTATTGAGTTTGACGATAAGGGTATGAGTGCTGAAGGGTTAGAGAAGACTCTAAGCGAGATGAAAGCAAATGGTGAAAAACCAAAGTTTATCTATATAATTCCTGATTTCCAGAATCCGGCTGGTATTACAATGCCTAAAGACAGACGTCTGGAGATTATTGATATTGCTAAAAAATATGATGTATTAATAGTTGAGGATAGCCCATACAGAGAGCTGCGTTTTACCGGAGAGGCTCAGCCAACACTATATCAGTTAGATAATTCTGGACACGTTATTACTTTGGGTACATTCTCAAAGATATTTGTTCCTAGTTTCAGAATTGGATGGGTTATAGCACATCCTGCTATTATTGATAAACTTGTAATGGCTAAGCAGTCTACAGATTTATGTACTTCACCATTCAATCAGAAGATTGCAGCAAAATATATTGAGAAAGGGCTGTTTGATAAGAACCTGAAGAGTATTATAGAGGATTACAGAGAGAAGAGACAGATTATGCTTGATGCGCTTAAGGAGTTTATGCCTGATGGTGTAACCTGGACAGAGCCTGAAGGTGGATTATTCCTTTTCCTTGAGTTACCTGAGTATATGGATGCTGAGGAGCTGTTTAAGATTGCTATTGAGGAGAACGTTGCATTTGTTCCTGGTACTGTTTTCTTTGCAAATGGCGAAGGAAAGAATACTATGCGTATTAACTTCAGCTATGTTACAAAAGAGCAGAATGTAGAGGGAGTAAAGCGTCTTGCAGAGTCTATAAAGAAGATGATGAAATAGATAATAGGATATTTATAATTTACAGAGATAGCTGACTTTATGAGTCGGCTATTTTTGTTTTTAAGAATAGCCTTAGAACATTTGTTTGGTTTCTTTGTTATGTTGTTGTTTAAATTTAGAATAAATAACCATTACATATAATATGGCAAAGAAAGAGATAGTGCTACCGGCTATGGGAGAGGGTATTACCGATGCTACAATTACAAGGTGGCTGGTAAAAGAGGGAGATAAGGTTGAAGAGGATGACTCAATTGTAGAGGTAGCTACAGATAAGGTTGATTCAGAGATTCCTTCACCGTGCGATGGTGTTGTAGATAGGTTACTGTTTAATGAGGGAGATACACCTTCTGTAGGTGATATTATTGCAATTATAAATACAGGTGTAGGCGATGATGAGCCAGAGACTGTTGAAGATAAAACTGAAGATAAACCTGTAGTTGAAAAAGATGATAGTGTTGTTGTAGAGTCATCTGTTGATGATGATGAGTTTTCGGGTTTGATAAAGAGCAGAACTCCATCGGGTAGATTTCTATCTCCACTTGTGAGAAGCATTGCAAAGAAAGAGGATATATCTATTGCTGAGCTTGAGAGAGTAGAGGGTACAGGTGATAAGCAACGAATAACCCGTGATGATTTATTACGATATATAGAGAACAGAGGTAAATCAGGGCCTAAGGTTGTTAACAGTAAAGTTGATATGGTTTCTGATTCTGTTCAGAAGGAGAAGGTATCGGCTCCGGTTGTTTCTGAACAGGTACATTCAGGTAATGTTGAGATAATTGAGATGGACAGAATGCGTAAGCTTATAGGTGAGCATATGGTTATGTCTAAAAGGGTATCTCCGCACGTTACATCGTTTGTAGAGGTTGATGTTACCAATATGGTGATGTGGCGTAATAAGGTTAAAGATAGTTTCTTAAAACGCGAAGGAGAGAAACTTACATTTATGCCTCTGTTTATTGAAGCAACAACAAGAGCAATAAAAGATTATCCGCTTGTTAACTCATCTGTTGATGGCGATAAGATTATAAGGAAAAAGGATATTAATATTGGTATGGCAACAGCTCTGCCAAATGGTAATTTAATTGTACCTGTAATTAAGAATAGTGATAAGAAGAGTATTGTAGGTTTAGCTGCTGATGTTAATTCATTGGCAAATAGAGCAAGAAATAACTCTTTAAAGCCTGATGAGATACAGGGTGGTACTTTTACTATTACCAATATGGGATCGTTTGGTAATATTACCGGAACACCAATTATTAATCAGCCACAGGTGGCAATATTAGCCATAGGAGCAATTGTTAAGAAGCCTGCTGTTATAGAGACTCCTCAGGGCGATACTATAGGTATTAGACATATGATGATATTATCGTTGTCATACGATCATAGAATTGTTGACGGAGCGCTTGGTGGAATGTTTTTGAAACAGGTAGGCGATTATATTCAGAATTGGGATACAGAAAGAGGTATTTAATAAGACTATTAGTGATTGTTTAATAGAGTGGAGTTTCTACAGTAAACTCCTGCAAGGTTAAGTTTATTTTTCATAGTTTGGGCATTGGTCATACTTTTAAGGGTATGACCTTTGTTTTTTGTAGTGGTATTATTAGTTATAGTAGTTTCTATATAATTAAAAACCACCCCGCAGTTGCAAAGGTGGCTTTTATCATAATCAACACGCAAAATTAAACTAGAATTTTATATATCTATTCATATCTTAACGATTCTATAGGATCAAGTTTAGAAGCTTTAACAGCAGGAAGGTATCCGGAACACAGACCAACAATAAATGTTATTGTGAATCCCATTAGCATCCATCCCCACGGAATTACAAATGAACCACCTGTGAACAGGGCTATTATATTACCAATTAATATACCCAGCAGAATACCCAGCAGACCTCCTATCTGACCAATGAATACTGCTTCAAACAGGAATTGTTGTTTTATTATTCTGTTTTTTGCACCCAGAGCTTTTCTTACACCAATCTCGCGGGTTCTTTCAGTAACAGATACAAGCATTATGTTCATAAGACCAATTGCAGCACCAAATAGAGTTATAATACCAATTATTGTAGCTCCAATTGTTACTGTGCTTATATTATCAAGAAGCATTTTTGCCAATCTGTCGCTTTTCATTATGTTAAAGTCTGTGTAATCTCTGGCTTTTAGCCCTCTTACAACTCTGAATGTACCTTCAGCTTCGCTTATTGAAGCATCAAGAAGAATTGGATTGTAAGGCATAACATTAATTGTAAATGACATTCTTGGGTAGGAGAAGTATTGTCTTACGTTTGTCATTGGTATAATAACAGATCTGTTTTGTCCTCCGCCAAATGCGGTACCTTTATCTTTTAATACACCAATTACCTTGTATTTAGCACCTCCTACAGCAAACACCTTATCAATAGGATCAACATTATCAAATAGTTCATTGGCAAGATCGTTACCAATTATAGCTATCGATCTGCTTGATTTAACTTCGTTAAGACTGAAGTTACGTCCTTTATCAATCTCTAATCCGTTTGTAATTATATAGTTTTCGTCGGTACCAATAATACGTGTATTCGGGTTTGTTTTTTTTGATTTATATTTGGCAACAGCTGTACCTGTAGGTCTTGTAAAGGCAGAAACATATGCAGGAAAGGTGTATCTGTCTTTAAACTCCATTGCCTGTTTGAATGATATATATGAGAAGTTTTTTTGTCTGAGACGTTTACCATTCATATTTACATTCATACCTCTGCTTCGTATTGTAAATGATGAGGCACCCATTGCAGAAAACTCTGAGGTTATTGAAGATTTTATCGATTCAGTTGCTGTAAGTATACTTATCAGAGCCATAATACCGAACGATATAATTAATATTGTTAATATTGTTCTTAACAGATTACTTCTTATTGATTGTAACGATATGCGAATATTCTCTTTTAATAGTACGCCTGATCTCATATATTAATACTTTTGTTTAATTTGTTTACCATAAGATATTTACAAATAGCAATTAATAGCAATTAATTCTGGTTGTAATATTTCTGACAGCATTTTGATGTATATTATGGACAATAGTTTAAAAGTATTACTGTTTTATGCTTATAAAAATTAACAATGGTATGTAATGGCAGAAAGAATTGTTAAATTCGCACGCTTATTTGTTAACCATGCATTTTGATTTAAATAAAACAGGATCATTAATTAATGAGATGATTCAGGATATTAAGAGTGGAGAGGATTCATTGTTTGCTAAATGGAGCATTTATAATCCGTATTTTACATTAGATAATATTCTTGAATCGATGATGTCTACATATAACCTTTTTACTAATGATAGTATAAAAGAGTTACTGCATTTTACCAATGATATTGATTTAAGTGGTAAGAGTGTTCTGATAATTGTAAATGAGGTTAAGCCATTAGAACTGCTACCAACACTAATAATTTTCAGAAAGCTAAAGGTATTGGTTCAGGTAAACTATCTTTCTGGTAGTGCATTAATTTATAAAGAACTTTTTAAGTATTTTAAATCTAAAGAGGTCGATATATTTAATGATGTTGTGTTTTTAGATAGTGTTGCGACAAAAACAGATTTTTATGTTTATATGCACGGAGGAGATATAAACAGTTCGTTGGCATCAGTAGTAGAAGCTAAGGGTGGATACGTACAAAAAGTTGATCAGAATGATGTTTGTTTGACTGGTAATGAGGGTGTTTCTGATTTAAATAGATTAGCGAAATGCATTACTACATATTTTGGTAGATCAAACCACAATGTTAGGAAGGTTTTTGTTCCAAAAGGTTATGATTTTACAAAGTTATGTTCTGCTTTGGCAAAGCATTCTGAGATGTGTAACACAAACAGGTATGCAAACAATTTAGATTATAACCGATCAGTATATTTAATGAATAAGATGAAATTTTATGATGCTGAATCTGTTATAATAAAGGAAGATAGAAACAATAAGCCACCTGTGTCTGTTATCTATTATGAATATTATGATAGTATAGATAGCAATATAAGTGGTATTGACAATGTCTGTGATAAGTTATTTAATTTAAAGTGGAGAGATTACTGGCATTGTAATTCGATTTTTAATAATTTGTATATAGAGAAAAATATATAATATGGTATTCAGATTTAGATTATTATCGGACGAGAACGATGATTTTTATAGAGATATAGATATTAAGGATGGTCAGACACTTTATGATTTTCATCTTGCTATACAGAAAAATCTTGGTTATGATAATTCACAGATAGCAACATTTTATACTACAAATGAGGATTGGGAGAAGATTCAGGAGTTCACACTGTTTGAGATGGATGAGAAGTTTGAATCAGAAGCAGTGGTTATGGATGTAGCTCTGTTATCGGAGTTTATTAAAGAGGAGAAACAGAGATTGCTGTATACTTTTGATCAGCTTATGGAGCGTAGCTTCTTTATTGAGTTGTTGGATACATTTAAAGAGAGTAAGGACACTGAGTATCCTGTATGTTCTGATTTCTTTGGTGATGCACCACAACAGTCAATGATTAGTCAGCCAGAAGGTGGTAGTGGTGAGTTAGAGTCTATTTTGGGTGGTGATAATCTGGATGATATACTTAATGATCCATATCTTGATGATCCTGATGCAGATGATGGTATTACATTTGAGAATATTGATGATTACGATCTGTAAAGTACTTGTGTTTTGAAGAAGAAGAACCTTATTGTAATTGTTGGGCCAACAGGTATAGGAAAAACAGATCTTAGTATAGATATTGCTAAATCATTCGATTCCGAGATAATATCGTCTGATTCCAGACAGATATACAGAGAAATGGCAATTGGTACAGCTGTTCCGGAACAGCATCATCTGGATGCATGTAAACATAATTTTATTGGTACAAAAAGTGTATCAGACTATTATAATGCAAGTATGTTTGAGCAGGAGGTACTATCTTTTCTTGATGGGTATTTTGTAGAGCACGATTATGCAGTTATGGTTGGAGGATCGATGTTGTATGTTGATGCTGTATGTAAAGGAATTGATTACTTGCCCACAGTTGATCCTGAAATAAGAGCAGAGTTGATGAGACGCAGAGATGAGGAGGGTATTGATGCTTTACGTGCAGAACTGCGTGTTGTAGACAGGGAGTTTTATGATCAGACAGATATAAAGAATCCGAAAAGGATACTCAAGGCACTTGAGGTATTTCATATGACAGGTAAGCCATATTCGTCGTTCAGAACCAATACCATAAAAGATCGTCCGTTTAATATAATTAAGATTGGTTTGCAACGCGATAGAGAGGAGCTGTATAACAGAATAAACAGACGTGTTGAGATTATGATGGACGAAGGGTTGGTTGATGAGGCAAAATCGCTGCTTAAGTTTAAGGATCTGAATGCATTGAATACTGTAGGGTATAAGGAGGTGTTTGGTTATCTTCAGGGAGAGTACCCCGTTGAAGAGGCTGTAAGATTAATTCAGCGTAATACCAGACATTACGCCAAGAAACAGATGGCATGGTTTAAGAAGGATGAGAATACAAAATGGTTTCATCCGGATAATACACAGGATATTATATCTTATATAAAAGATATATAAACAGCAGGATAATGTATAACTTGTTGTTGATATATACATTAGTCTCAAATAGGTAAATCACTGTTTGAGATTTTTTTTATTAAGTTGTTGTATTTGGTTTTATAATTTCAAAGGCTTTTAAAACCAATCAAAGTACTAACTTTGCCATTACCGTGAAATCTGTTTAAATAAAAAGGTGATAACATGGAGTGGAGTACCAATTATAGCGCAATACCTGTTGATTTTTGGAAAGGCAGGGTGGATGATGTAAATGATAAGGATTCATACAGGTGGCATCAGAGTGTTGAGAGAATTGATCTTACCAAGGATATAGATAATATAATTGATGAGGATGAGCAGGGATTCTGTATTGTCGGATTCAGTTGCGATAAAGGGGTTGAGAATAATCTGGGACGCGTTGGTACAGCAATGGGACCTTTTAGTATAAGAAAGGAACTAGCTAACCTGCCAGATAATTTTAGTTCTGTAGCCAGGATATTTGATGGTGGAAATATTCATTGTCTGGATGGTGATCTGGATGCATCGCAGAGAGCTTTAGCAGAGGTTGTTGATAAGATATTGAAAACAGGACTGATGCCTATAGTACTTGGAGGTGGTCATGAGATTGCTTTTGGGCATTATAATGGCATTGTATCTTATCTTGATGATAAATCTGATGAGGTTTGTAGTGATCTGGGAATAATAAACTTTGATGCACATTTTGATATGAGACCATATAATAATGGTGCATCGTCTGGTACAATGTTCAGGCAGATTGCTGATAAGTGTAAGAACGAGGACAGAGAATTCTCTTATTTACCTATAGGAATACAACGTTATGGTAATACAAAAAGCTTGTTTAATATCGCGGATGAGTTGGGGGTGAAGTACCTTCTTGCAAAAGATATATATGAAGCTAACTGGGGGACTATAGCACGTGCTGTTGACGAGTTTATTTATAAGAATAAACATATTTATCTTACAATATGCTCTGATGTATTTTCTTCTGCTTTTGCTCCCGGAGTAAGTGCACCACAGCCTTTTGGTTTGCATCCGGAGATAACATTAAGAATAATAAAGCATATTATTCAATCAGGAAAATTATTGAGTTTTGATATTGCTGAGGTTAGTCCGCGTTTTGATGAGGATAATCATACTGCAAAGTTAGCCTCAATACTTATTTATGGAATGATTAATACAATACTGAATGATGATAAATAGTAATCAGCAAACTTTTTCAGTACCTGATAATAATGTCAACCTGAGAGTTTATGGAGTTATTGTTGACAACAAATCCAGAGTACTTGTTAGTGACGAGTATCATCTGGATATGTATATGACAAAGTTCCCCGGAGGTGCTATGGAGTTTGGCGAAGGAACTGTTGATTGTTTAAAACGAGAGATTATTGAGGAGGTTGGTGAGGAGATTGAGGTGTTAGATCATCTATACACAACCGATTTTTTTCAGACAGTGTTGTTTAATGATAAAATGCAACTTGTAAATATATATTATCTGGCACGTTTTGTTAATGAAGAAAATGTTGTAGTATCCGATAAAAAGTACGATTTTGATCCTGTAAACGGAAGTCAATCGTTTAGATGGATACATGTTAATGATTTGACATCAGATATTTTTACTTTGCCAATTGATAAAAGAGTGGCAGATATAATTAAACAGAGACAGGATATAATTAATAATCTGTAATAAAATATTAGGATTTGAAAAACATTGCAATATTGGGGCCAGTTTTCCCTTTCAGAGGAGGAATTGCTGCTTTTAATGAGAGATTAGCGAAAGAGTTTGTTGATTCTGGAGATAATGTGAAGGTGTTTACTTTTACATCGCAGTATCCTGCATTTCTTTTTCCGGGAAAGACCCAATATAGAGATGATTCAGAACCTGATCTGGATATAGAACGTGTGCTGCATTCAACAAATCCGTTTAATTGGTTTAAAGCAGCAAAGAGTATTCTTAAATTTAAACCGGATATTGTAATAGTCCCTTTCTGGTTACCATTTATGGCAATGTCGATGGGTACAGTAATGAGAGTGCTTAAGAGAAGATCTGAAGCAAAGATTGTTGCTATTGTGCATAATCTGTTACCGCACGAAAAGAGAGTAGGAGACAAAGTACTTAGCAAGTACTTTTTTAAGTACGTTGATACCGCTATTGCATTATCATCGGATGTATTAAATAAACTCAAAGAGTTTACTACTATTCCTTCTGAGTATTCACCGCACCCTATATATGATACGTATGGAGATATTGTAGACAGAGATGAGGCGTGTAGAAATTTATCTGTTGATTGTAGTAACAGATATATGTTATTTTTTGGCTTGATACGCAAGTATAAAGGTCTTGATATGTTGCTTCAGGCTATGACTGATAAACGTATTAAGGATGTAAATCTTATTGTCGCCGGAGAGTTTTACGATGATGAAAATCAGTATAGAACCTATATCTCAGAGAATGGACTTAATGACAGAGTAAAAATAATGTCTGGTTATATACCAGATTCTGATATACCAAACCTGTTTAGTATTGCAGATATAGTTGTATTACCTTATAGATCGGCTACACAGAGCGGAGTTACTCAAACGGCTTATCATTTTAATAAACCTATGCTTGTTACAAAGGTAGGAGGGTTACCAGATCTGGTAAAAGATAACATCGCAGGAGTGCATGCCGATCCTACAGCGGAATCAATTGCTGACGCGATTTATAGATTTTATTCAGAAGATCTTTCAGTATCAATAGCAAAAAAAATACCAGAGGAGAAAAGGAGATTTCATTGGTCTGCTTTTGCGAAAGTAGTTGTTGAAATTTGAGTAGGAAGAGGGCATATAGTTTTGTGTTTTATATAGAAGATATTTAGGCTGTATATTGAATGTAGGGAGTTTATACATGTTCTGTTCACGAGTTTGGTTGAACCTTTTTTGAGAGGTCTCGTATACCAACAGAAATACCATGAGAGCACGGAACATTGTTAAGTTAATAGCGTCAGTTGACAAGCTTGATTCAAGGAGTTATAATCAGTTAAAAGATGCTATAGAGAAGCGTGATTCAATAAAGTTTGTATCACGTTTGCTAAATGAGAATTGTGGAGATATCAGTTGTCCATATTGTAAGTCACAATCTATTCAGAAGTGGGGAATGCGTAGCGATATGCAACGCTATAGATGTAAAGAGTGCAGAAGAACATTCAACACATTAACATCTACTCCATTGGCATATCTACATAAGAAAGGCAGATGGCTTGAGTATGCAAAATGCTTGAAGGATGGATTAAGTATAAGAAAAGCAGCAGCAAAGTGTGGAGTTCATAAGAATACATCATTCCGATGGCGACACAGGTTCTTACAGAATGCAAATGAGATAAAACCTGGTAAGTTATCAGGTATAGTTGAGGTAAATGAACTTATATTTGCATGGTCTGATAAAGGGAGTAAGAAACTAAGAAGAAAACCACGCAAAAGAGGGTATAAATCACCAAAACATATTCCACCAAAGAGCAGAGTATTTACACTGTTTTGCAGAGACAGGGGTAAGAACACATTTGATGATATCTTCTACAGATTTAGTGCAGATAATTTAAAACCAGATCTATCGACACTTCTTACAAAGGATACTCTGTTTTGTAGTCAGAATAAGGCAGTGTATATGAAGTACACCAAGGAGAATAGTGTAAGACATGGTGTATTGAGTATACCTAAACAGGAATCGGTAAAGAAAGATGTTGTACATATAAAGAATGTGGAAAAATATCAGTTTGATCTACAGGTTTGGATGGTACGCTTCAGAGGAGTGGCAACCAAATATCTGCATAATTACCTGTCATGGTACCGTGAGATGGATGAATTTGATTTTGAAATCACTACTGAGACAGTGTTGATAAGGGCTATGAGACCAGAAAGGTACAATACCAACCATTTTCGTTGACAGAACATGTTTTCCTGCCAAACCGCAGCTACATTACCTCTATAAATCACGGTAAAAAAAAGGCCATCATTTAATATGACAGCCTTCAGAAATATATAAATATCTTTTTACTTCTTCCAGAAAGATGGGGTTAGCAGCAGTAGTACTGTAAACAGTTCAAGTCGTCCTAAAAGCATAAGGAACGATAAAAACCATTTTGTTATATCATGCAGATGCGCAAAATTCTCTGTTGGACCTACACTACCTATTCCCGGACCAATATTACCAAGAGTTGTTGCAACAGCACCTATTGCTGTATCAAGATCTGGTTCCATAATTGTTACAATTACAACACTTACGGCAAAAATAACCAGATAAAAGATAATGAAAGCTATTACGTTATGAACAATGCTCTGATCAACAGCTCTTCTGTTAAGACGTACAGGGATAATTGCTTGTGGGTGTATAAGACGCTTAAGCTCAAAGTAACCATTCTTAATAAGCAGAACAATCCTTACAATTTTAACACCACCACCGGTTGATCCTGCTGAACCACCAAAGAACATCATTATTAATACAAGAGTACTTAATACAGGTATCCATAATTCATAATCGTTTGTACCAAATCCTGTTGTGGTAATAATTGATACTACCTGAAACAGAGCATCACGTATTCCCTGTTCAACGCCAAAATTTTGCAGTAATATTAATCCTGAAGCAATAATTGCAGAGAATATAAGTGTAAAGAACAGGTAAAACCTGAACTCTTCGTTCTTCCATATCTGTTTGAACTTACCGTGCAATCCGAAATACGACAAGGTAAAATTCATACCCGCAATAAACATAAATATGATAATTACATAATGAATATATGGTGAATCAAAATGTGCAATACTATCTTGTTTTGTTGAATACCCACCTGTTGCCATTGTAGTAAAAGAGTGACAAACGGCATCAAACCACGACATACCACCTAACCATAAAAGTATTGTCTCTGCAACAGTGAACAGAATATAGATACCCCACAATTTTCTTGCTGTCTCTTTTATCCTTGGGTGAATCTTATCAGGCGTAGGCCCAGGTACTTCGGCAACAAATAACTGCATACCACCAATACCCAGAATAGGAAGAATAGCAAGTGATAGTACAATAAATCCCATACCTCCAAGCCATTGAGTTATACTACGCCAAAATAGAATACCATGCGGCAGTTCCTCTATATTATTTAATATTGACGAACCAGTTGTTGTAAACCCCGACATAGTCTCAAAAAAAGCATCTGTAATTGATGGTATAGCTCCGCTTAATATAAATGGTAAAGAGCCGAAAAATGAAAAAACAATCCAGCCCGATGTAACAATAATATACCCCTCTCTCTTGCCAATTGATGTTGATGGTTTTCTTGCAGCCAGAAGAATTAACAGTCCGGTACCACAAGTAATACCTGCCGACATCAGATGAGCGTTAACATCGCTGCCTTTATGATACAAGGCAACAAACATAGATATCAGCATAAAAAGTGCCTCTCCTATAAGGAGAAGAGATATTGTTTTTGCTATTATTTTATGATTAAGCATGATTATAGTTTCAATTTATGAGCGCCAAAAGTATAAAAAAAAGCACAATGCCGAATAAATATTTTTTTTATCGTTTCATTTTATAGTATAATATCTGTAATTTATGTTAACGATTTTACACAGTTAATATTATAGAGGCAAATTACAAAAAATATATATTAAAAGAGCTGTTTATATTTTACATGTTGTAGATATTTAAACTAATTTTGCAAAAAAAACACTATGAGTGCAATTGTTTCTCCGTCGATGTTATCGGCAAATTTTGGTGAGTTAGATAAGGATATTGAGATGGTAAACCGCAGTGAGGCTGACTGGTTTCATATTGATGTTATGGATGGTGTATTTGTGCCAAATATATCGTTTGGATTTCCTGTGATTCAGGCAATAAACAAAAAAGCAGAAAAACCGCTTGATGTGCATCTGATGATAGTTGATCCGGACAGATACATAAAGCAATTTAAAGATGTGGGAGCGGAGATACTTACAGTACATTATGAGGCATGTACACACCTGCATCGTACAATACAGAATATTAAGTCGCATGGAATGAAGGCAGGTGTATCATTAAACCCACATACTCCGGTTTCGTTGCTGGAGGATATAATTACTGATATAGACCTTGTGTTGCTTATGTCAGTAAATCCTGGATTTGGAGGACAAAGCTACATAGAGAATACCTACACAAAGGTTAAGCAGCTGAGAGAACTTGCAGAAAGTAAGCAGACTCAGGTGATTATAGAGATTGATGGAGGTGTTGATACTACAAATGCTCAAAAACTTGTAGATTGTGGCGCTGACGCATTAGTTGCCGGAAGTGCAGTATTTAAATCTGATAATCCTGAAGCAACAATATCAAAACTGAAATGTAAATAATTACATATACAAAAAGAGTTACCAGCAATGGTAACTCTCTATTTATCTTTTTAGTAAAAAGGCTCATACTCAAAATCAAGATTTCCTATTTCCTCATTATACAGATAACTAAGCTCGTCAAGTTCGTTCTGTTCAGCCTTAGTTATCTCATCAGCCTCTTTCTTGTAAAACAATTCGTTTACCCTACCAGAAATTTCAGTAATACTGAGTTGTAAATTGTTGTCGAAATACATAATATCTTAGTTTTAATTGTACTGTAAAAGTAAAACGCAAATATTAAGTAATTATAAACAAGCTGTTAGTAAAAGGTTTATTTTTAACATGGTATGTTACTCAAATATCTCCTTATACACCTTTTTCTTATAACTGGCACCAATAGGAATCTTTATACCTTCAATCTTCAGGATATTTCCTTCAAGAGCATTTACCATTTTTGTATTAACAATATATGATCTGTGTACACGCATGAAACTATTTGCGGGCAGAGTCTTCTCAAGATCTTTTAAAGAATAGAACCCTGTAATATTCTCACTCTTCAGGTGAAAAGTAACATACTCCAGAGCACCTTCAATATATACTATATCAGAGTAGTTTACCTTATTTATTTTTCTGTCGGCTTTAATAATTATGTAATTCTTACTATCTGAATCTGAATCGTTATCTATTTTTACTATCTCTCTTACAGGTGAATTATATGCTGTTGCTTTGCGTCTTATTATAGCAATCTCAACAGCCTTTTTAACAGCTTTAACAAATCGTGGAAATGCAATAGGCTTTAGAAGATACTCAACAACATTCAGCTCATATCCTTCAAGAGCGTATTCTGAGTATGCAGTTGTGAATATTACAATTGGTTGTCGGGCTAAACTCTTCAGGAAATCGATACCGGTAATATCCGGCATCTGAATATCTAAAAACAGTATATCAACGTCTTTATACAGATCTGTGGTCATAAGTTCCAGAGGGCTCTCTAGTGCAGCTACCAGTTCAAGATTAGGAATCTTACTTATATAATCGGTAAGTAGTTCTCTGGCAAGATGCTCATCATCAACCACTACACATCTTATGTTGTTTTCAATTTGATCCATTAGACCTGATAATAAGTTTCACAATATGTTTATCCTCTGTCTTGATTATATCAAGTACATATCTGTCTTTATATAGTAAATCTAATCTTTTTTTCACATTTTCAAGCCCAATACCACCAGAGTTATATAACATCTTTGCCGGAGGAATATTTGGCAGACTATTCTCTACCTCAATAATGATATCACCATTTGTCTGCTTTATATCAATATTAACAAAAGCATCCTTATCCTTGTCGATTTTACTGTGTTTAAAGCTGTTCTCAATAAACGGCATCATTATCATTGGCGATATAGTTGTAAGAGGCTTTATACCATTAACGCTAAGATTTATATTTTGTGATTCTTTGGTCTTTAACTGCTGAAAGTTTATAAACAACTCAATATACTCAATCTCCTTATTTATATTTACAGACTCACCTTTACAATCGTACAATACATAGCGTAACATGTCAGACAAATCCAGAATTTTTTGCGAAGCAAGACTATCCTCTTTATAACTGATAGTATAAATATTGTTGAGAGCATTGAAAAGAAAATGCGGATTTATCTGAGTCTTCAGGAATTTAAGTTCAGTCTCTACCTGTGTCTTCTGAAGCTCCTTAATCTTAATACTGTTCTCTTTCTCTTTCTCATACAACTTTATTGCCAGACTAATTGCAAAAGCAATACCAAAGGCAAGTGAGTTAAGAAAGAACGGAAACAGGAATCTTAGAGCACCCCCATCTTCTTCTGCATCCTTTGGTGGTTTATGATTATCAAGAATAATCTCAATAGTAGTATAGAAACATACAACAATAAAAAGAAATATTATGCTGTAGATAAGATATTTGCGACTATTATCTTTTTTATAGTATTTAGGATATAAGTAAAAATGATTTACCTTGGTTACCAATATCTGTCCGGATGTTAAAATAGAAGATATTACCAGACCAAACATAACAGAGTGGTTGAATCCTAAAAGGAAATAGAATGCACCCAGAAAAATCCAGAAGACAGATTCTCTGAATGTATTGGTATTAACAAGCTTTATCTTATTCATTATTAACTGTAATTACGTGTTACAACAGCAAAAGTATGAATGATATATTACTACGAAAAGAATTTCAATAAAACAGCTCTGTAAACGCAATTAATGAGCTTATTTATTCAATAAACACAGTAAAAAAATATTGATTGAATAATCTAACTATCTTATTGAATTAATTTTATATAAAAAATATAATGATTTAGTTTTGCGTTCAGATTAGTAAAATTGTGTAGTGTGATGAAACCTCCAATGGCAAATATAGTTGCAGAAGGAAAGTTGCATCTGGCCGTTGAAAACAAAAAAATGAACAGATGAAAAGATCAAGATTAATTCAGTTAGCTCTTTTTTTCGGAATCCTTTTAGTAGGATTATTTAGTATGAATGCACTTATAGGAAGCAAAAAGATGCCTCCTAAAGAGGAAAACAAAGAGATTGTAAAGTACCTTAAGGTAAAAAAAGCTGCTAATACTGATATAGAGTATCAGTTTACTTACACAGGTCGTGTGTTGAGTAGCGAGATTGTTACAGTATCGTCAGAGGTAAATGGCCTTATTAAACGTGGTAATGTAACATTTAAAATGGGCGAAAATTTCAGAAAAGGTGATGTATTATTACGTATTGAAGATACAAAATCACTTGCATCGCTTAAATCGGCAAAAAGTGGTTTGCTTACCAATATGTCGAGAATATTACCGGATATTGAGATAGACTTTCCGGATCAGTTTCCGAAGTGGCAGAAGTTTTTTAGCGCTATAGACCTTAATAAGAAACTACCAGAGTTCCCGGAGTTTGATACAGATAAAGAGAAGGTGTTTATGGCATCAAGAAATATCCTTACAGATTACTTTAATATTGTGCAGCAAGAGATCACATACTCAAAGCACACTATTAGAGCACCATTTAACGGATCTATAGTAGAGTGTACTGCAGAGGTTGGTGCAGTTGCTAATCCGGGTGCAATGCTTGGTAAGATTATCCGTACAGATATGCTTGAGATTGATGTACCTGTAAATGTTCAGGATCGTAAGCTTGTTAAGGTAGGCGATAAGTGCCGTATTATAAACAACAATGGAGTTAATACTATTGGTAAGATATCTCGTATTGCAGGGTTTGTTAACACTCAAACACAGATGGTATCAGTATTTGTAAAGGTTGATAATCCTGACCTAATGAAAGGCGAGTATATTAAGGCCAACTTCAGTGTACAGAGCAACGATAAAGGAGTAGTACTTCCTCGTGAGGCTGTTGACAAAAACGGAATGCTGTATACAATTAAAGATGGTATACTGAATCAGATTATACCTGATATAATGCGTATTGGCGATGATGAGGTTATAGTCAGAGGTATAGCTGATGGTACAATGATAGTTTCAGAGTCGTTTATAAACATCAATGCCGGAGATAAAGTTAGTCCTATAGAGGCTAATAACTAAAAAGAGATACAGATACCTTTAGCCCGGATAACTCATTAAATATCATCCGGGTTTAACTGCTGCAAATGTAGCAGGTATGGAATTATATTGTGTATACCAGACAAAAATATAAAACAACCAATGAGCAAAATAGTAAAAGCATTTATTAATAATCCTTTCTATGGCAGAATGGTGATTGTTCTTCTGTTGGTATTAGGAGTTTACTCCTACTCATCAATGATGAAGTCATCATTCCCTGAAGAGGAATCAAAGACAATAAACGTAAGTGTGTTCTATCCAGGAGCAACTCCAAAACAGATGGAGGAGGGAGTTACCACACTTATTGAGAATGCCCTTAGAGGAATACCGGGCATTAAAGAGACAACCTCAACATCGGTTGAGAACATGTCTAATGTAATAGTTACCGTACAGAAAGATGTAAAAACAGAAGGTGTTTTAACTGAGGTGAAAAATGCTGTTGACGGGATATCTAACCTTCCGGGTGGAGCAGACAGGCCAATAGTAAACTGGCAAAAGCGTCGTTCTCCGGCTGCTTTCTTTAGTATGTCGGGCGATATGAGCCTGATTGAGCTGAAAAAACGTGCCGATATTGTAGAGGATGAACTTCTGAACTCGGGTAAAGTATCGCAAATAACAATAAGTGGTGCTCCAAGTCTTGAGATAGCAATAGAGGTAAATCAGGAGACATTATCGCGTTACGGACTAACATTTGAAGATATAAGGCAAGCAGTTGCTGCAAACAATCTTGATATGGCAGGTGGTGTAATTCGTAATCCACGTGAGGAGATGAATATCCTTTCGCGTATGCGATCAATTAAACCAGATGATATAGAAAAGATTGTTGTACGCGCCTCAAATGCCGGATCGGTTATTAGAGTAGAGGATGTTGCATCTGTTAAATATCAGTTTCAGGAGAGTCCTACAGCATTCTATATTGATGGTAAACCTGCCTTGCAGTTTAGTATAATGAAACTAAACACAGAGGATCTTATTGAGATATCAGAATCAATAGAGAACTATATTACTGAGTTTAATGAACAGAATGATGATGTTCATCTGGAGATGTTATTTGACTTTAGTACAATACTTAAATCACGATTAGATATACTTGTTAATAACGGAATTATAGGAATAATACTTGTACTTCTGTTCCTGTCACTATTCCTGAATATACGCTTGGCATTCTGGGTGGCATGGGGTATACCAGCAAGTTTTTTTGGTATGTTTATTATTGCCAGCATGGCTGGTGTTACAATAAACATGATATCGCTATTTGGTATGATTATGGTTATTGGTATACTGGTTGATGATGGGGTTGTGATAGGAGAGAATATATACTCCCATTTTGAGAAAGGAAAATCGCCAAGACGTGCTGCACTTGATGGTAGCCTTGAGGTTATGCCGGCTATATTTACATCGGTAACAACCACAATGGTAGCATTCCTTCCGCTTATGTTACTTAAAGGTAATATGTCTATGATGTTTGAGATGGCACTTGTTGTAATTGCTTGTCTTGGAATGTCAATATTCGAGGGGGTATTTGTTCTGCCAAGTCACCTGTCGCACAAAAGAGTTTTAGATAGCCGAAAAGAGATTGGTTTCCTTAAAAGTATACGTGGTGGTATTGATAAATTCCTGTTCCGATTTCGCGATAAGATGTATGTACCGTTTGTACGCCGTCTGATAAGATATAAGTGGGCAGCAGTTGCATTTACAATTGCATGTCTTATGTTAACTGCCGGACTTGTTGGTGGAGGAAAAATAGGTACAACGTTCTTCCCTAATGTTGAGGACGATTACTTTACAATAGACCTTGCACTTAAACCTGGTACATCAACACAGATTACTGAGGCTTATCTTAAACGTATTGAGGTAGCATGTAGAGAGGTAAGTGCTGAGATGACAGAAGAGTATAATGAAGATGCGGAGATTATTAAATTCCTTGAGATGATTACCGGAAGTGCCTTTAACGGATCAGAATCCGGTACACATGCCGGAAATATTGCTGTTCTGTTAAAGAGTATTGAAGATGTTCAATGGTCTGTGGCAGAGATAAAACGTAGAATCCACAAAAAGATAGGACATATTCCTGATGCAACAAAGTTTGCTGTTGGAGCATCATCGCGATGGGGAGCTCCTGTATCTATAAGTTTACTGAGCCGTAACGAGGAGCAACTTATGGCTGCTACAGTGTGGTTCAAATCTCAGTTATCTGAGATAACAGCACTGTACAATATAATGGATAACAACAGAGTTGGTAATCAGGAGGTACGCATTCTGCCTAAAGAGCAGGCATATGCACTTGGACTAACACAACAGAGCCTTATGGCGCAAGTTGGCCAGGGATTCTTTGGAGGTCAGGCACAACGTCTGGTTCATGGTAAGAACGAGGTACGTGTATATGTAAGATATAAACGAGATAACAGACAGATGTTGGGACAGCTTGAGAATATGAAGATAACTACACCATCTGGTATTTTCCCGCTACATACCCTTGCCGATCTGTCGCTTGACAGAAGTCCGGTAGCAATTAACAGACTTAACGGACGAAGAGAGATAACAGTAGAGGCGTATCAGCGTAATCCTAATGAGCCATTAACACCTATTACAGATATTGTTAATACAGAGGTGTTACCGCAAATAAAGGAGAAGTTTCCGGAGGTAGATTTTACATTCAGAGGACAGATGAAAGATTCTCAGGAGGAGACCGGAGAGTTATTGAGTGGATTCTCAATTGCATTCCTGATAATAGTACTCATTATTATGGGTAGCTTTAAGTCGTTCTACCAAGGAATACTTATTATTATAGTTATACCATTAGGTTGGATAGCTGCAATCTGGGGACATGGAATAGAGGGACATCCAATATCGCTGCTTAGTGCATTTGGTATGATTGCTCTGTCAGGAACAATTATTAACGATGCCGTTGTATATCTTGCCAAGTTTAATCAGAATATGAAAGAGGGAATGAAATTGGTAGATGCTGTGGTAGAGGCCGGGCGTTCACGTTTCAGACCAATACTTCTTACTTCGTTAACAACAGTTGCAGGACTATATCCACTTATTCTTGAGACAAGTATGCAGGCTAAGTTTCTTGTACCAATGGCTGTGGCACTTGCATACGGAATATTCTTTGGTACAATACTTATAATGCTGTTCTTCCCGGTATACATTGTATGCGGAAACAGTATTCGTCTGAAGGTAATAAACCTGTTCAGAAAAGAAGCACGTACACCAGAGAGTATAGAGCCAGTTGTTGTTGCTGAGAGAATTAAAAATGAGGAGGAGAATATATAATGATATCAACTAAAAAATACTATATAATAACACTACTGCTGATGGTTTCGGCAGTAGTGGCAAATGCTCAGGAAGAGTTATCGTTAAGCAGGGCAATATCTGTAGGATTAGAGAAAAACTACGGTGTAATAGTTGAAAAGCAGAATGCTTCAACCTCAGAGATAAACAACCATTGGGGTAATACAGGAGCGCTACCGGTGTTTAATTTTAATCTTAATCAGAATAATCTTTGGCAGAGTGGCGATACTCAGATGGAGTCATCAAACAGCGTGGTTCCTTCTGTTTCAATGAGCCTTAACCTGTTTAAAGGATTCTCGGCACGTATAGCAAAACATAGATTAGAGGAGCTTCAGAAACTATCAGAAGGTAGTCTGAATATATTAATAGAGAATACAATTCAGGGTATTATGCTTGCATATTACAAGGTGTTGTTAGATAAAGAGAATACAGAAGCGGCACGTGTTATTATGGAATTATCGTCAGACAGATATAAACGTGCAGAGAAGAGCTATAATACTGGTACAAAAACATCATATGAGCTATTGCAGAGTAAAGTGGCAATGTTGCAAGACAGAGCAACATACCTTAACTCAAAATCTACATATAATAATAGTATAAGAGATCTTAACTTCCTGATGGGTATTAAGGAGGATAAGGTGTATGCCTTTACAGATTCGCTTACTATGCCAATGAAAGATATTACACTTGGCGCTATGATGGATAAGATGACCACAAACAACGCTACGCTTAAGAATCAATATATAAACAGAGAACTGGCAATAACAGAGGTGCGTTCGGCAAAAGCTAACTACTACCCAAGCTTATCTATGAATACAGGATACACATATAACTATTCTGACTCAAAGATGAAAGGGGTACCAAACAATGTTACAGCCGGATATAATGGTTTTAATCTTGGATTTACCCTTAGTCTTAATCTCTACTCAGGAGGAACAAAGCGCAGAGCGGTTAAGATTGCTAAGATAAAACAGGATATTGCAGAGGTACAACTAAATCAGATGGAGCACAGCTTAAAGAACGATCTTTCAAAGATGTTTGAGACATATGCTGTACGTAAAGAGATGGTTATACTTGCAACAGAGCAACTGGAAGCAGCAGAAACAAATCTAAATCTATCGAAAAGGAAATTCGAAGCAGGAAGCATAAACTCATTTAATTACAGAGATGTTCAGATTGAATATCTGAATGCTAATACTAATAAGAGCAGGAATAGGTTTAATCTGATAGAGAGCTGGATTAGTCTGCTGAAGATTACCGGAGGTATTACAGAGGCTACTAATTAATACTATTCTATCGATTGTTGTGTTTTTTACCGGGGTATCGCTGTTTGGTTCATTTTGCGATACCCCATTTTTTATATCCTTTTCTCAACACATCTTAACATATCTGTAAACTCACCTGTGGTATCTATATTAAGGTATGGATACTCTATCTTAGACAGAAACAGACCTTGCGGATAAGCCAGTTTTACACCACTAAGTGGTTTGCGTTCATTTATAATATTGTTAAACCCTTCCGGTGTAAGTTTACCGCATCCAATATCTAACATATAACCCATTATAATACGGATCATCCCCTTAAGAAATCGGTTTGCAGTTATATTAAACCTGTATCTTCCATTGCCATTGGTGAAAAACTGAGCATCTTCTATTTTACATATAGTGTTGTTGTGTTTGTCCGGTGTTTTACATAACGATCTGAAATCTGAACTTTTAATAAGAATACTACAAGCCTCTTTCATTGCCCCTGTATTAAGATTCTCTATATTGTAATAAGCACTTCTTGTACTCAGAAACGAATCTTTATAGGTATGAAAAAAGTAATCGTACGTTCGTGCTGTAGCATCAAATTGAGCGTGAGCATTACTATCTACCTCAACTATATCGTGTACGGTAATATCATTAGGTAGTATCATATTTAGTTTTACCTTTAGCTCGTCAGTCAGGTTTTTATCTGTATCAAAATGCAGAAAAAACTGCGATGCGTGCACCATTGCATCAGTACGTCCGCATCCCCAAACAACAGGTTTGCTCTTTAACAGAGAGAACAGACGTTTCTCAAATGTCTCCTGAACAGAGGGTGCATTTATCTGCCTTTGCCATCCACGGTAATTTATACCATTATATGATAAATGAATAAAGTATCTCACGTTAATATGTCTTAAATATTGGTGCAAGATAGTTAAAGAATACTACAGAGATACTATTACTGTTTCAATTATATTGTTTTGTTATAAAAGATATATATATTGTTTATTGGAGACATATTAATTACTAAACTAAAAAATATAAATATGAACAAACTGCTTTTAACTATTGCAATGGTGTTATGTTTTAGTCCGTTGTTAAATGCGCAAAAGAACAGTGAGGTAAAATCTAAAATAAAAGAGGTTACAGTATATAAGAATTCTGCGCAGATTATGCGAAAGACCTCTGTTACAATTCCTGCCGGAAAATCAGTGATAAAACTTACTGGATTATCGCCATATATAGATACTGAGAGCATCCGCATTAATGGCGATGGCAGATATACCATTCTTAATGTACAACAGAGTACCGATTACGAGAATAAACTTGATAAAGAGAAGGATATTGAGATTATAAAAGAGAAGATAGAACAGTTTAAGTATAAGATAGAAGATGAGCAGTTGAGTATAGAGATACTTAATGATAAACTTGATTTTCTTAACTCAAACAAATCTATTGTAGGTGGCGATAAGAGTGTTAGTGCAGAGTCGTTTAAACAGATGAATGCACACTATAATGCTAATGTAGAGAAGTACAGGAAAGATAAACTTGTAAAAAAACGTGCTATAAAGAGGTACGATAAGGAGATACAGAAACTAAGAGATAAACTCAGAACAATAAATAAGAAATCTGATCTTCCGTCAGGAACTATATCTGTTACTGTTGATGCTAAACGAGCAGGTAATTTTAATATGGGTTTTGCATATATGGTAAGCGGAGCAAACTGGTATCCTACATACGATATCCGCTTTGATGGTTCTGGAAAAGCCCTTAAGGTAAAATATAAAGCCAATGTAACGCAGAATACCGGAATAGACTGGAAGGGTATTAATATTATACTATCATCGGCACAAACAAACAGATCGGCACAGATACCGGAATTAATGCCATCTTATTTGGAGTTCTATTACCCTCAGTTATATTATAAGAGTAGTAAGAAACAAGATGTGTCTCAAATGTTGCAAGGTCAGGTGGCAGGGGTAAATTCTGTACAAGAGTCAAAGTCTCAAATAAGAATAAGAGGTATTGGTTCCGTAAAATCCTCTGCAAAACCTCTGTATGTAGTAGATGGTGTTCCTCAGAATGATATTAGTCATATAGATCCCAATAATATAAAGAATATAAAGACATTAAAAAATGCTTCCGCTACAGCATTATATGGTTCAAAAGCAGCTAATGGTGTTATTGTTATTACAACAGGTAAGGGTGGAGGATCGGCTCCGTTAACAATAACATCAAAACAGGAGACATCAACAGAGTATATTATAGATACAAAACAGACTATTCTTTCAGATAGTAAAACATCTGTAATTGCATTTAAAGAGTCTGATATAGATGCTGAGTTTGAGTATCAATCTATACCTAAACTATCAGAGAATGTATATCTTATTGCTAAAATAGCAGATTGGTATAAGGCAGATCTTATGTCGGGTAGTGTTAACCTATATATGGAGAACTCATTTATTGGTAAATCTGAGCTGAACACTATGGAGTTTTCAGATACGCTATCGTTGTCGTTCGGTATCGATAATAATATTAGTATAAAGCGAGATAAACTTACCGATTTTACATCAACACAGTTTGTTGGGGGTAATAAGAAAGAGCAGCGGGCATTTAAGATTGTTGTAAGAAATAATAAGAACTACAATGTAAAAACAAATGTATATGATCAGATACCTCTGTCGACATTAGATGATATTGATGTTGATGTTATTGAGATATCTGATGCTGAGTATAATAAAGATACTGGTAAGCTACAGTGGAGACTAAACCTAAAACCTAAAGAGACAAAAGAGATTATTATCAAGTACTCTGTTAAATATCCAAAGAGTAAAACGGTTATTTTAGAGTAAAATTACTGCAAACTTGTATGTAATTATAAAAGCAGGAACATACCGTATTGGTGTTTCTGCTTTTTTTGCAGCTTGTTAAATCAAATTTCTTTACGGGGTCTCTATCCACTCTTTTGTATTGGGACTGTATATAAAGGTGTTGTCAAAACCAATGTTAAAGTATACAATATATTTTGTACTATCTATCAGTTCGTAATAAGGACCGGTTCCCATACTCTCTTTAATGTTTAAGTCCGTTATAGTTTTTGGGAGCTTGTTATACTGCTGTTTGTATTCTTCTACTTTTTCAACTAGTATATTGCCCTGTTTTATATATGAGTTTGTTTTTGATATTATCAGATATGTTATTGAACCAATTGTGATAAGTGTTAAAGCGGAAATTGCAATTATAATTTTTCTCATAGTTTATTAGTAATAAACAGTTTAAGTTCTTTAAATATACTCGTCTTCAATTATTAAAAAACTATCAGATTCAGAATTATATGGATGAACCAATACTGTAGAGTCTAATTTAATTAGCTTTAAACCATCTGTACTGTCTATTCTATATGTTGCTCTGAATAACTCCGGATTTATTAATGGTATATTTCCTGACATAGTGAGTTCTTCATTATCTCTTTTTATATTCATTGCAAGAGTATTTCTATAACTGTCTTTTCTAAACAGATTGTGTCCACTGCTCTTAGGGTAATCTATTATAACAATATTTCTGTTGTGCACTTTAAAATAGTACATATTGGTTGTATCATTCTCATATAAGTTACCATTGTAATGTTCAGAGGTAGTAAAGTAGTAGTTGTTTTTAATTGTAAAGAGGATATCATCTTCCTGTTCAAAGAATTTTACAAAATAGAACAGGTTGTTGATATCTACTCTATAGAAGTTATCGTTACACTCTACTGAATCTATAAACTCTTTAATAACAGATCTTAGTTCAGAGCTTGTGTCATTGAACTCTGTCCTGTAACTCATTGACTTGTTAGTATTACATGCATATATTGTAATGACTGAAATTATAGTAATATAGAGATGTGCCTTTTTAATTGTTTTAATCATTTAATAGTACTGATGTTAGTAATTTGCGGAATGGTAAATAATAAAAAAGGAAGAACATGTTGCCCTTCCTTTTTACCTTTACCTTATCTCTGTCTCCTACTTCATATTAAGCAGGTAATCGTTATACTCTTTCATATATGCTCTGTAACGTAGTAGTCTCGACATTGCATATCTCTCTTCTGAAGAGTGTATATATTTTGCAGCAAACTTAAGAGCTTTAAGTCTGTCAACATCCATATTTAACTTCTCAATAAGTCCGGCAATCTGATCTGGTGTGTAATTATGCTTATCAATAAGTTTCTTAATAGCTTCCAGTTTCTCAGAGTTAAAACCAATTGCACTAACCATCTTTACATGGTGCATATATTCTCTGTCAGAAACAGTATTATTCATTGGTTGGTTGTTGTCAATATCAAACATATCAGGATTTACTGGGTCGCTCATATGTTCATGCTCTCTGTCGTCGTGCAGAATAACCTCCTCATTGTTCTGTTTAATTTTTCTGTTTACCATATATTTTGCCTGAGTGTTGTGATACAACTTAATAGCAAGCGACATTCTTGTAAACAGATCGTAAACCTTAAAGTAGTTACCTTTATCTTTTACATTCTTATATGCTTTACGTGCAATCTTATATCGTTTAACCTCGTTCTTAAATGTAGAACATAATTCAACAAGTTCTGATGAAGAGATTTTTCGGCTAACAACATAGTTCATTGCATTCTCAAATTTCCTTTGCTTTTTATCTACGGCAGCTTTCTTGTGATTCTTCTTTATATGTCCGTCTCCATATCTAACGGCTGGTTGTGCAAATATACCCAGACACATTACAGACATTAATACAGATAGTAATAGGCTTCTCATAATATGATTGTTTAAATGTTAATATTCTGTATGCAAATGTACCAAAACATGTGCCAAAAACAATTATAAAAAAAGAGGGGAGTTGTAAGTCGTTTGTAATCAGTGTTATGTGTAAACAAAAACAGGAGATCGTTTAATGATCTCCTGTTTTCAGTAGCGAGAGGCGGGCTTGAACCGCCGACCTCATGATTATGAATCATGCGCTCTAACCAGCTGAGCTACCTCGCCATAGTTTTGCGTGTGCAAATATAGAGCATTTTTCCTTTTTTCCTAAAAATATTTGCACCAAAATTACATTTTGTTTCGGAACAATAAAAAAAGAGAAAGTAGTAATAACTTTCTCTTTTTCAGTAGCGAGAGGCGGGCTTGAACCGCCGACCTCATGATTATGAATCATGCGCTCTAACCAGCTGAGCTACCTCGCCATTCCGTTTTAGCGAGTGCAAATATAGAGCATTTTTATTTGCTTGCAAACAAAAATGTAAAAAAAGTTTAGTGTTAATATTTGTCTGTAATGCCTGTAAATAGTGGTTTTAGTTCTAAATACTTTAGTATAATAATGTTAAAGATGTAGTGCAATATCTTTTGTATTGTGATTTTTTATATCTTGTAGCCTGTTTATTTTTTTGAATAGAATCCGGATGAAGAAAAAGATAGAGCTGGAATATACTTTTAGATGTTCAAGAAAGATATTATTTAGCAGGCTAAGTACCGATTATGGTCTTGCCGAGTGGTTTGCTGACGATGTAGTTGCCGATAAGAATATCTTCTCTTTTGTTTGGGAGGATTTTGAACAAAGAGCAACATTATTGGAGAAAAAAGATAATGATTACATCCGGTTTCAGTGGGAGGATGACGATGATGACTTTTTTGAGTTCAGAATAGTGAGCGATGAAGTTACAAATGAGCAGGCTCTTCTTATTACTGATTTTGTAGACGATTATGAGGAGGATGATAGTGTTGAGTTGTGGAATGCTCAAATCTCAGAACTGAGACACTCGTTAGGAGTGTGATTTCTTTTCTTTACCAACCTACTTTTGTTTATATTTGCCCACAATATAGTTCTGTATTGTAATACAGAGTTACGTTATTTTTAATTGTAGAGAATTACTTTGTTAGCATTTAGTGATTATTTGTTTCAGTTAATAATTGTTAATTAATTATAAACTGTTGATAAAAGGAACTATTGTTGTATTGTAAAATGTTGCGGATACAATGTGCTTTAAAATTAAAATCCATACTATAATTCATTAATTTATATGTGGGGTTTATCATACAAGGTAAAAGAGAGTATAAACAGATTAAACAAAGCATGATAAAAGGATTTTCTTACACACGAGAATCATTATAAATACTAGTTTAATCTGACCATTGAAAAGAGAATACAGACAGATGAAAAAGATAGACAGATTTATTATAAAATCATTTGCAGGACCATTAGTTATGACATTTTTTATTACGCTAATGGTTCTATTGTTGCAATTCTTATGGAAATATATTGATGATCTTGTAGGTAAAGATCTGGGGTTTTCTGTATTGGCAGAGATGATAATGTATGTTACTGCCGGACTTATTCCTATGAGTTTGCCTCTTGCAAACATGCTTGCTGCGCTTATGACATTTGGTAATCTGGGAGAGCATTTTGAGCTTACAGCAATAAAGGCTGCCGGAGTATCGCTTCAGCGTATGATGCGTCCGCTGTTTATTATATCGTTTACAATTAGTGTTGGTGCATTTTTGTACTCAAACTATGTTATGCCTTATACAAACCTTAAAATGCGTACGCTGATATACTCTATACAGCAGCAACGTCCGGAGTTACAGCTTAAGGAGGGTGCTTTTACAAGTCTTGAGGGATTTAATATTCGTATAGGTAAAAAGAATAAAGATACAGGATTAATGCACGATATAATGGTGTATGATCACAGAGAGAATAAAGGAAACGGACAGGTTACTGTAGCTGATTCAGGTTATCTGAAAATGACAGACGACAAACAATATCTTGTGTTAACTCTTTTTAGCGGGGCTATATATGAAGAGATGCCTAAAGAGGGTGACAGACGTAAAGCTATTGACAGAAGAACGTATCCGCAACGTATTGACAGGTTTCAGCGTCAGGATTTTCAGATTGAGCTTAAAGGTTTTGGTCTTAACAGAAAAGATGAAAGTATATTCAAGGCAAGTAGTGAGATGCTGAATATGGATCAGTTAATTGTTGTGCGAGATTCAGTAGATAATGAGTTTCAGAAACGTAAGGATGGCTTTAGGGATAACCTGCTTAAAATAAATTATATGTCGAAGATGAAACCTGACAGTATTTATGAGGAGAGCAGGATTCTTGTTAATCTGGATACTGCATTTGTTTCAGCGGCACTATTTGATAAAACAAGAATATATGAAGCAGCCTTGTCTGATGCACGAGGAGTAAAGAGTAATATATCTACTAAAATTAGTGAGTATAAGAGGTGGACAGAACGTGTAAACAGGTATGGAATAGAGTGGCACCGAAAGATTGTGTTGTCCCTGGGTTGCTTTATTTTCTTTTTTATTGGTGCACCGCTTGGGGCTATTATACGTAAAGGAGGAATGGGAATGCCTGTGGTTATATCTGTAGTGTTCTTTATTATGTATTATATAATATCTCTTTCAACAGAAAAAATGGCACGTAAGGGATCACTTACAGTAGCAGAAGGTATGTGGGTAGCATCGGTTGTTCTGTTGCCAATAGGTCTGTTTCTGACATATAAAGCAACAAGCGATTCAGGCTTATTTAAACCAGAGATGTATAAAAAGATGTTTACCAAAGTAATTAAACTATTCAAGAAGTAAAGTGTTACTTACAGGTAATATTACCAAAAGCATACAGCTTTTTAAAAATCAAATTATAACTTTGCAGAGTTAATTCTGAAAAAAATAACAAAATGGCTGAAAGTCAATATAACAAAGAGTTTAAGCTACATACAATAGATGAAGCCTTAGAGGATCTTCGTAACGGAAAAGTTATTATTGTAGTTGATGATGAGGATAGAGAGAATGAGGGAGACTTTGTTGTTGCTGCAGAAACTGTAACACCAGAGATAGTTAACTTTATGGCTCGCTACGGAAGAGGGCTTATTTGTGCTCCACTTCCACCGTCACGTTGTCAAGAGCTTGATCTGGAGCTTATGGTAGGAACCAATACAGCTCTTCATGAAACTCCGTTTACAGTATCAGTTGATCTGAATGGGCACGGTTGTACAACAGGTATATCGGCCAGCGACAGAGCAAAAACAATTCAGGCACTGGTAAATGATGATACACAACCAGAGGACTTAGGACGTCCGGGTCATATATTTCCGCTTAGAGCAAAAGAGAAAGGTGTATTACGCAGAGCAGGACATACTGAAGCTGTAGTAGACCTTACACGTTTGGCTGGTCTTAAACCGGGTGGTGCCCTTGTTGAAATTCTTAATGAGGATGGAACAATGGCACGTATGCCAGAGCTTATGGTTATTGCTGAGAAGTTTGACCTTAAGATTATATCAATAGCAGACCTTATTAAGTACAGACTTAAGCAAGAGACTATTATTGATGTAGGACAGAAGGTGAAGATGCCAACAGATTTTGGTAATTTTAAGCTTATTCCTTTCCGTCAGAAATCAAATGGTCTTGAGCATGTTGCACTTGTAAAAGGTGAGTGGAATGAGGATGAGTCAATACTTGTTAGAGTGCATTCATCATGTATTACAGGTGATATCTTCGGATCGCAACGTTGCGATTGTGGCGATCAGCTTCACAGATCAATGGAGATGATTGATAAAGAGGGTAAAGGTGTTGTTGTTTATCTTAACCAAGAGGGTAGAGGTATTGGATTGTTTAACAAGATGCATGCCTATAAACTTCAGGAAGAGGGACAAGATACTATTGAGGCAAATCACAGTCTTGGATTTGAGGCAGATGAGCGTGACTATGGCGTAGGAGCTTCTATACTTAAAGAGATTGGTGTAAGTAAGATGAGACTTCTTACAAATAACCCGATTAAACGTAAAGGTCTTGAGGCATATGGTCTTGAGATAATTGAGAATATTCCGATTGTAATAAAAGCCAATGAGCATAACGAATTTTATCTTAAAACAAAAAGAGATAAGATGGGGCATGAGCTTGGCGATTTAGATTAATAAAAAATTAAAAAGACCACCACATTATGGTGGTCTTTTCATTTAAACACATACCTTTATTATATGAGTAAGAAAAGAATAGTGTTTATGGGTACTCCCGATTTTGCTGTGGAGTCTTTGAAAAAACTAATTGAGAACAACTATAATGTTGTAGGGGTAGTTACTGTACCCGATAAACCTGCCGGACGCGGTCAGAAGATGGCATCGTCGGCAGTTAAAAAGTATGCAGTAGAGCAAGGTTTGCCGGTATTGCAGCCTGCTAAGATGAAAGATACTGAGTTCTTAGAGCAGTTGCAAGAACTTAAACCTGATATACAAGTTGTTGTTGCTTTCAGAATGTTGCCTGAAGTGGTTTGGGCAATGCCTGAGTTTGGTACATTTAACTTGCATGCATCTCTTTTACCACAATACAGAGGAGCAGCACCTATTAACTGGGCTATTATTAATGGTGAGAAAAAGAGTGGAGTAACTACATTTTTTCTTGACAAGCAGATTGATACAGGAAGTATTATAAAACAGTATGAGGTTGCTATTGAGGATACTGATTCAGCAGGTACGTATCACGATAAATTAATGAGTACAGGTGCTGGACTGGTTTGTGAGACTATTGATCTTATAGAGGAGGATAATATAAATCCTATACCACAGGCCGATGTTATTAATAGTGAAACAGTGCTTAATGATGCTCCTAAAATTTTTAAGGATGATTGTCGTATTGAGTGGGATAATGATGTAGATAAGGTTTATAACTTTGTAAGAGGATTATCACCATATCCTGCTGCATGGACAGAGTTTTATTCGTCATTGGCAGGAAAAAGTATTGGTTTTAAGATCTTTGATACCGCTATTATTAAAGAGGCTCATACCTGCCCGATAGGTACAATATTATCTGATGGGAAGAGTGAGCTTAAGATTGCGGCAAAACATGGTTTTCTTAAAGTAGAATCGTTACAACCGGCAGGTAAACGCAGAATGAATACTTCTGATTTCCTCAGAGGATTTAAAGATATAGAGAGCTACAGATGTAGATAAAAAAATAAGGTGTCTCTTTTCTGACACCTTATTTTTTTGTTTTATTATCAGTAAGTAAAATCCTGAAACTTTACTTTTTGTTTTTTCTTAACGATAGTTTTGTTCCCGGCTCAGGCTCTGTTCCGGCCTCCATATTATTCTTTTTATATAGCTTTTTCAGTTTAATACCATAAATCTGAGATATTATATGCATTGTTTCTCCCGGCTTAACCACGTGATAGTTTTTGCCATGTTCTGCTTTAGATCTTTTTGGTTGAATATATAAAAGATCGCCTTCTTGAAGTATGTAATCTTTTGGTAGCTCATTGTACTTATATAATTGCCATTGCATGAGTTTAAACTCTTTGGCAAGGCTGTAGAATGTATCGCCTTTTTTGGCAACAATAAATTTTATTCTGTTTCTTACCCCTTTTCTGTGTTTCTTGTATATATCAATCTCAAAATTATCATCATCATACACCTTCTGTTTGTTAACTTTTCTGATGTTTTTTGTTTTTCTGGTACTACTGTTTTTTGTAGGTCTGGTTTTGGCATAAGTATGCGATATACCATTATCTAAAAGGTAAAGTTTGTTATCCTCAATTATCTTAATAAGTCTTTTAGCATATTTAGGATCAGTTGCATACCCAGCTTTTCTAAGACCTTTAGCCCATCGTTTATAATCGGTTGATTTGTAGCTAAACAAGAAGGCATATCTTCTTCCGCTTACAAGAAAGTTAGAGTGATCTTTATATGAGTCGTACACTCTGTCATATTTTCTGAAACACTCTCTTCTTCTGTCATCATCATGTCTTACAGTTCTCCCTTTCCAACTTTTATGGCACTTAATGCCAAAGTGGTTATTTGATTTTCTGGCAAGTACACTGTTGCCATTATCTGATTCAAGTAGAGCTTGTGCTATAGTTATACTGGCAGGTATACCAGTGCGTTTCATCTCCTCTTGTGCCAGTTTTTTGTATTTATCAATATACTGTGCTCTGGTTAGTTTCTTTGCAGATGCATTTAACGGGAGTACTATAATAATTATAGCAATTATAAATGTATAAAATCTGTTGTTTGATGTCATTCCTTAGTTATTTTGCGTCTAAAAATACAAAAAAACCATTATTTGCCCTCAAAAAGGTAAACTATCCTATCCAATGTTAATAATTGAACAGTTATTTTTTTTACTTTTGGCATCAAATGCTACTGATAGTATTGTTTTTGTGATAAAACAGTGATTGTTATTTTTTGCATTTTATTAAAATGATCATTGTTATATATTACAATTCAAAGATAGAATTGAAATGCGCGATCAATCTTTTTTGAACTCTTATTATAAAATGGAGTTTAAATTAACAGACAGTTTGTGTATAGAAATGAAAATTTAGACATATGAAGAGATTAGATGTTTCTATTTCGTATTGTGAATATGATGGTACAGAGGGGTTATCAGAAACTGATAAGAAACTAATTAATAAGGCTGTTGATACAGCATCAAAAGCATATGCACCATATTCAGGTTTCCATGTTGGGGCAGCACTGTTATTAGAGAATGGTGAAATTGTATTGGGGAGTAATCAGGAAAATTCGGCATATCCATCCGGACTTTGTGCGGAGAGAACAGCTATATTCTATGCAAACTCATCTTTTCCGGACGTAGCTATTGACACAATAGTTATTCTTGCAGAAAAGAATTCGTTAATACTTGAAGATATAGTAACACCATGCGGTGCATGTCGTCAGGTTATTCTTGAAAGTGAGATAAGACAGAAATCGAATATAAGAGTTCTGTTGGCAAGTAAAAACAAGGTGTTAGTTTTTGATAGTATAAAACAACTACTTCCGTTTAGTTTTGACGGGGATCTGCTGAATAGGTAAAAACCTATTCAACAGATTCAAGAATATCTTTCCATAAATTATCTTTTGCGGGTGGCGGAGCTATAATCTTTATTGGTTCCTTTTTTGTCGGATGTTCAAACTCTATTGATCTTGCGTGCAGATCAATACCACCGTTTTTGTTAGATCTCGCAAAACCGTATTTAAGATCGCCTTTTATAGGACACCCTATTGATGCCAGCTGAGCACGTATCTGATGGTGTCTTCCGGTATGAAGATCAATCTCTAACATGTAATAGTTATTTGATCCGTACATCATTTTATATGTAAGACTGCTTCTTTTAGAATTCTTCTTCTCGTAGTCATATACATATGATTTGTTTTTAACACTATTCTTAAGAATATAGTGCTCTAAAGTTTCCTCCTCAACAGGTGGCTTATCCTTTACAATAGCCCAATATTTCTTAGATATCTTTTTGTCGTTAAAGAGTTTGTTCATACGTGTAAGTGCCTTACTCGTTTTTGCAAAAAGTACAACACCACTAACCGGACGATCAAGTCTGTGAATTAATCCACAGAATACATTTCCGGGTTTGTCATATTTTCTTCTTATAAATTCTCTTACATCCTCAACAAGAGGAGAATCCTCTGTTTTATCACCCTGAACAATCTCTCCGCACTTTTTATTTACGGCAATAATATGATTGTCCTCGTATATAATATCTTTTTGTGTAATAGCCATTATTTAATATTGCTCTTTTTCGTTCGGGAAATCAAATGATTTAACATCTTCTATATAATTCTTAACAGCTCCGTTAATTTCAGAAAAAAGATTATGGTAGCGTCTTAAGAAACGTGGAGAGAACTCTTGTGTAATGCCAAGCATATCATGTACAACAAGTACCTGACCATCTACACCTCCTCCGGCACCAATGCCAATAACAGGAATCTTAACCTGCTTTGCTACCTCTGTGGCAAGTTCAGCTGGTATTTTTTCAAGTACTATACCAAAACATCCTGCTTCTTCAAGTAGCTTAGCATCCTCAATAAGTTTATCGCTCTCCTCTTTTTTTGTAGCTCTTACAGCATAGGTACCAAATTTGTGTATCGACTGTGGTGTTAAGCCCAGATGACCCATTACAGGAATTCCGGCTGAAAGAATTCTGTTTACAGATTCTATAACCTCAGAACCACCTTCAAGTTTTACAGCATCAGCGCTTGTCTCTTTCATAATCTTTATGGCAGATGCCAAAGCTTCTTTTGAGTTTCCCTGATATGTACCAAATGGCATATCAACAATAACCAAAGCTCTGTTTACTGCTCGTACCACTGATGTACCATGGTATATCATCTGGTCAAGAGTAATAGGTAATGTACTCTCATGACCCGCCATTACATTAGAGGCAGAATCACCTACAAGAATGACATCAATACCTGCTGCATCTAAAATTTTTGCGGTTGAGTAATCGTATGCAGTTAGCATTGCAATCTTCTCATTTCGCATCTTCATCTCACTTAATACGTGAGTTGTAACCTTTTTTATGTGTGAATGAACCGACATATGTTCTTTATGTTAATGGTGCAAAGCTACTAAATTGCATTAACATAATATTTACATTGATAAAATATTATATCAACTATGTCATTTAAAATTCAAATTTGCGACACTTTGTCACAATATGACATGCAAAAACTATTCTTAGACGGTATATTTTGGCAAAAACTGACACAAAAGTTCAGAAAATTGTGGTGGCACAATGATTGATATAAAGAGGGTGTTGATACAAAAATGATAATTATATAATAAATGATATTATGAGCAAGATAATAGGTATTGATTTAGGTACTACAAACTCATGTGTTTCAGTGATGGAAGGAAATGAGGCTGTGGTAATTCCTAACAGCGAAGGTAAAAGAACAACACCTTCTGTTATTGGTTTTGTAGATGGAGGGGAGAGAAAAGTAGGAGATCCTGCAAAACGTCAGGCTATCACAAATCCGGAGAAGACAATTTTCTCTATTAAGAGATTTATGGGTGAGTCGTATGACAATACCGCAAAGGAAATAGGTCGTGTTCCTTATAAAGTAGTAAAAGGCGACAATAATACACCTCGTGTTGAGATTGATGGTAGAAAATATTCTCCTCAGGAGATTTCAGCAATGACTCTTCAGAAAATGAAGAAGACAGCAGAGGATTACTTAGGAGAAGAGGTTACAGAAGCAGTAATTACTGTGCCAGCATATTTTAATGATGCTCAGCGTCAGGCTACAAAAGAGGCTGGTGAGATTTCAGGACTTAAAGTTCGTCGTATTATTAATGAGCCAACAGCTGCTGCTTTAGCATACGGTCTTGATAAGAAAGATGACGATATGAAGATTGCAGTGTTTGACCTTGGTGGTGGAACATTTGATATCTCTATTCTTGAGCTTGGTGACGGTGTATTTGAGGTTAAGTCGACAAACGGTGATACTCATCTTGGAGGAGATGATTTTGATCAGGTAATTATTGACTGGTTAGCTCAGGAATTTATTAACGATGAGAATATTGATCTTAGAAAAGACCCTATGGCTCTTCAGCGTTTGAAAGAGGCTGCTGAGAAGGCTAAGATTGAGCTTTCAAGTTCAACGTCAACAGAGATTAACCTGCCATATATTATGCCAGTAGATGGTATACCAAAGCACCTTGTAAGATCGTTAACAAGAGCTAAGTTTGAGCAGCTTTCTGATTCACTAATTCAGGCTACAAAAACTCCATGTATGGAGGCTCTTAAAGATGCTGGTCTTTCAGCTTCAGAAATTAACGAGGTTATTCTTGTTGGTGGATCAACACGTATTCCTGCAATTCAGGCAGTAGTAGAGGAGTTTTTTGGTAAGGCTCCATCAAAAGGTGTTAATCCTGATGAGGTTGTTGCTGTTGGTGCTGCAATTCAGGGTGGTGTATTAACAGGAGAGGTTAAAGATGTACTTCTACTTGATGTAACTCCGCTTTCACTTGGAATTGAGACAATGGGTGGTGTTATGACACGCTTGATTGAGGCTAATACAACAATTCCTGTAAAAAAGGCAGAGACATTTACTACAGCAGCTGATAATCAGCCTTCAGTAGAGATTCATGTTCTGCAAGGAGAGCGCCCTATGGCAAACGATAATAAAACTATAGGACGTTTCCATCTTGATGGAATTCCACCAGCACCAAGAGGGGTACCACAAATTGAGGTAACTTTTGATATTGATGCTAATGGTATCTTGAACGTTTCTGCAAAAGATAAAGGAACAGGAAAAGAGCAGAAGATTAGAATTGAGGCTTCATCAGGTCTTTCAGACGATGAAATTCAAAGAATGAGAGACGAGGCAAAAGCCAACGAAGAGGCAGATAAAACTGCAAAAGAGAAGATTGACAAACTTAATGGTGCTGATAGTCTGATTTTCCAGACCGAGAAGCAGCTTAAGGAGTTTGGTGATAAGCTTCCAGCAGATAAGAAAAAGCCTATTGAGGATGCTGTAGCTAAACTTAAAGAGGCACATAAGAGTCAGGATATACCTTCTATTGATGCTGCAACAGAAGAACTTAATAAGGTTTGGCAGGCTGCATCAGAGGATATGTATAAGGCAAGTCAGGAAGCAGGAGCTAACGGACAGCAGCAGCCAGGTCCTGATGCAGGAGCTGGTCAGCAACAACAGCAGCAACAGCAAAAAGCTGATGATGAGGTTACAGATGTAGATTTTGAAGAGGTTAAATAAGACCTTAAATAATATTGCAAAAAAGGCTTTCGTTTTTCGAAGGCCTTTTTTTATGCTGGGTTTTATGGTTGTTGTTTTGCAGATAGTTTGATTGTTGTAGGTAGGTGCGGTTCCGCTCTGTATGATTTTTGGGTGTAACTATGTTTATTTGGAATCGTATACAAGAAAAAACTCGGAACTATGAAACATTCAGAAATTATGAGGTTGATAGGGTTGGTTGATAAGTTGGATACAAAGCACTACAATCAGCTGAAAGCGGTAATAGAGAAACGTGATTCTGTAAAATTTGTATCTCGATTATTGAATGATGACAGCAAAAACATCTCTTGTCCATATTGTAAATCATTACAATTGAGTAAGTGGGGAATTCGTAATGATTTGCAACGCTATAAATGTAAGAGTTGTAAACGTACATTTAATACACTTACCGGAACACCTTTGGCTCATTTACACAAAAAAGGAAGGTGGTTATCATATGCAGAGTGCATTAAAAAAGGAATGAGTATACGGATGGCTGCTGATAAATGTGGAGTAAATAAAACAACATCATTTCGTTGGCGTCATAGATTTTTAGCTAATGAAACTGTGATTAAACCCAAAGTATTGTCAGGTATTGTTGAGGTAAATGAGTTGACATTTGCATGGTCAGATAAGGGAAGTAGAACTCTGAAGCGAAAAGCCAGAAAGAGAGGATATGGTGCATCTAAATATATTCCTTCGGTAATGAAAGTATTTTCTCTGTTTTGTCGCGATAGAGGAAAAAATACCTTTGATAATGTTTATCATAAATTTGGTGCCGAAAGAATCAAACCGGAATTACTTAATCTGATAAGTAAAGATTCTCTTTTCTGTTCTCTTGATAAAGAGACATATTTGAAGTATACCAGAGATAATAAGGTAAGACATGCAATTCTGAGTATATCAAAAGGAGAGTTGAAAAAGAAGGATATTGTACATATTAATAACATATTGATCTATCAAAATAAGTTAAAGTTGTGGATGTCCAGATTTAATGGTGTAGCAACTAAGTATCTTGATAACTATTTGTCGTGGTTCAGGGCAATAGATGAGTTTGATTTTAGGATTAAACCAGAAACAATTTTGTTAAGAGCAAAGAGACCGGAGGAGTATAATACCAACCATTTTAGCAAACAGAGCGGTTAAGAGGACACTGCCTGCAAATAAGCTGTAGATAAACATGAAAAGACCGTTTGCTGTAATCCAATCTATAAAAAAAGCACCTCTGCAAAGCAGAAGTGCTAATATCTTATAAAATGATAAGAGTTTTCTACTCTTCGTCATCATTCAATGACTTAAACCCTTTACCAAGTATCTCCTGAGCTTCAGTAATATTAACAAAGGCATCTTTATCTACCTCGTTAATATGTTTTTTAAGAATCTCAATCTCTCTACGACTCATTACTGAGTATACCATTTTTTTCTCGTCGCCACTGTAAGCACCTTCTCCTTTAAAGATTGTAGCACCACGTTTAAGATCTGTTTTAATCTTGTTTGCAATAGACTCATACTGATCAGAGATAATCATTACTGTTTTGTGGTAACTAGCTCCTCCAACAACCATGTCGATAATCTTACCCTCAATATATATTACAATAAGCGAGTATATAGCAAATTCCCATCCAATAGAACCATCTTCAGTAGGCTGAATAAGGGTGAAAAGAACGATAATACCATCAACAATCATTACAAGTTTACCTAATGAAAGTTTAGTGTATTTAGCTATAATCATTGCAATAATATCAGAACCACCCGATGTTGCACGCGACTTAAAAATCATACCAATAGAGATACCATAAAATACTCCGGCAACAATAGCGTTAAGCATAGGATCATCAATGGCTTTAGGATATCCTACCCAAAGAAAAGTCTCCATAACCCACACTGTGGTAAGAATAGTTACAATACTTATTATTGTTTTAATACCAAATCGTGGTCCTAATATGATAGATCCAATTATAACAAGAGGAATCTCCATACAGAAGGTACAATAACTGATTTTCCACTCAAAAAGGGAATTTAAAACTGTAGCTATACCATATACACCACCTGGTGCAAGTTTATAAGGAACTATAAACATTACATCTGATACAGCAAAAATAATACTACCCAGTATAAGGTAAGTGTAGGCCTTTAGCCAATCTCCAGAGAGAAACTTCTCTTTTGTTACGAATGACATCTCTTTTGTGTTTTTAGTGTTTTAAAAAATCGCACAAAAGTAGATAATATAAACTTCCTGTGAAATCAGGTTGACTACTTAATTTCACAGGAAGAATCGTTTTTGATATAGTATCAAATATCTTGGATAAGTATTGTTGTTATGGCAGATTAAAATTTAGAACGTAAGCGTAAATGTAGTTCCTTCATCAATCACTGAATGTACATTTATCGATCCGCCATGAAGCCTCATAATCTGTCGGCTCAGGCTTAAACCAACGCCAGAACCTTGTTTCTTTGTTGTAAAGAATGGGATAAATATTTTATCCAGTACATCAGGTAAAATTCCTTTTCCGTTATCAATAACCTGAATAGTAACTCTTCCTCTCTGATTCAGGAATGAGTTAATCTCAATAACACCATTATCTTTATCTGCAAGAGCATGTACAGCATTCTTTACAAGGTTAATAAGAACCTGCTCTATCTGGTTTGTATCAATAGAGAAATTAAGATCGTCAGGAGATACTGATATAGAGGTTTTAACACCAAGTGTTTTAGCCTCCTCTTCAAACAGAGGCAGAAGATCCTCTAACAACTCTCTTACAGGCATAATTTTAAAGTCAGGCTTTGGTATACGTGTAAGATTACGGTATGTATTTACAAAGTCTAGTAAACCTGAACTTCTTTTATGGATAGTTTTAAGAGCCATATGAACCTCGTCTGTAGTCTCGTCATCAAAAATTTCAACTCTTTCAGGGTCTTCTTGTTTTTCTGTTTTGGCAGTTCTAATCATACCCTCAACAGTAGATGATAGTGATGTAATAGGAGTAATAGAGTTCATAATTTCATGAGTAAGAACACTGATAAGTTTTTGCCATGCCTCAGTCTCCTGTTCTTCAAGCTCGTTCTGAATGTTTTTTATTGTAGATAGAATTATTATTCTGTCGTTAATCTTAAACTCTGTACCATAAATAACAAGCTGAAGAATATCATCTTTCTCATGAATTTTAATAAGTGTATTTTCTCCGGGTTTAAGATTTATTAGTGACGATACAAGCTCTGAACTCTTTTTAGAGAGAACGTTAATGTTCTTCATTGAGTTAACCTGAAAGAGTTTCTTTGCAGCTTTATTTACCATTTCAACTGTACCATCTTTCTGATAAGCAATAATAGAGACATCAATATTCTGTACTATTGATTGCAGATACTGAAAATGCTCCTCCTTCTCTGATCTTACCTTCTTAAACTCCTGAATAACGTCATTAAAAGCTTTGCTAAGTTCGTTAAACGATTGTCCCATACCTTCAATATGAAACGTTCTGGTAAATTCAGAAAACCTTATCGATTCCAGAAAGTTTGCAAGATCTCTGTTGGTTTTATCAACATAATTAATCATTGAAACAATCTGAATAACAATAAAGATAGATATAAGAATAGGTGTGATGATAATATTAAACTGACTTGCTGTGTAAAACAGTGCAGCAATACTAACAATCATCAGAGCTATTCTGAATATAATATTTATTCTAAAGTTTTTATAAATCATACTTTTCCATTCTACGATAAAGTGATGTTCTGGTTAGCCCCAATTCAGTTGCGGCTTGTGTAATATTACCCTGATACTTTTTCAGAACAGTTTTTATAATGTTCTTCTCTATATCTTCAAGGTTATATGAGTCAAGATCTATATCACTTGATGATTTTGATTGTCTGGATGACAAAATAAAATCATCAGGCATAAGAGTATTACCCTCGCACATTATTATTGCCCTCTCAATAGCGTGCTGAAGTTCACGAACATTTCCGGGCCATGAATACTGATTAAGTTTTTTAATAGCAGCTGCACTTATTCCTTTAACAGCTTTTTTATACTTCTTTGCATTAATTTTTATGAAATGGTCAGCAAGCAGAGGTATGTCATCAGTTCTTTTTCTCAAAGGAGGCAGATGTATCTCAACAGTATTTATTCTGTATAATAAATCCTGTCTGAACGTTCCTTCGGTAATCATCTCCTCCAGATTGTTATTGGTAGCACATATTAGGCGTACATCAATAGGCTTTACCTCTGTTGAACCAACAGCAGTAATTTCTCTGCGTTCAAGAGCTGTTAAAAGCTTTGCTTGCAGAGGCAATGACAGGTTACCTATCTCATCCAGAAACAGTGTTCCTCCCGAGGCTATATCAAATCGTCCAGCTTTATCTTTCTGAGCATCAGTAAATGCACCCTTTACATGACCAAAAAGTTCACTCTCAAAAAGGGTCTCGCTAATCGATCCAAGATCAACACTAATAAATATCTCTTTATTTCTGTTAGAGTTTCTGTGTAGAGCTCTGGCAACAAGTTCTTTTCCTGTTCCGTTTTCTCCAAGAATAAGAATGTTTGCATCAGTATTGGCAACCTTTTTAATAGTATTGAATACCTGACGCATCTCATCTGATTGACCTATAAAATCAGTAAATGGTTGATCAAGAGCTTCAGAGAAAGCTATCTGTTTGTTTTTAAGGTCTTCACTTTTTTGCTTCGATTTATTTAATCTGATTGCAGAAGAAATTGTACCAATCAGTTTCTCATTTTGCCATGGCTTTAGTATAAAATCAGAAGCTCCTGCTTTAATAGCTTTAACAGCCTTTTCTGCATCGCCATATGCTGTAATGAAAACAACAGTACTTTCAGGATCTATCTCAAGAATTTTCTCTAACCAGAAAAAACCCTCTTTTCCGCTAATAGCATCCTGAGTAAAGTTCATATCAAGAAGTATAACGTCAAAATCACCGGTCTCTATTAACTGAGGTATTTCCTTAGGGTTACTTGTTGTATGAACCATCTCAACGTTTGGCTTTAACAACAGTTTTAAGGCAAATAATATATCTTCATTATCATCAACAACCAGTACTTTTCCTTCTTTCTTTGTCATAAAAATAAATTTAGCTATCCCTTTGTGATAGTTTTTTGAGGTAAAAGTTTAATTAATGTTCTATAAAAATAGTAATAAATGTTCGGAATCGCACACATGATGTATCAAAAAGAACAATTTTTTATTTGACGAAAATCGTTAAAATACTGATAAACAGATATAATTGTTTTGTGGCACGGTTATTATGAATTAGATTAACAAAACGCAATAACAAGCTTTAATGATTAGAACAGTTAACATATCTAAGATTTATAACAATCAGGAAGTAGAAACTACTGCCCTAAGAGATGTTAATATTGAGATAAAGAAGGGCGAGTTTGTTTCTGTTATTGGTCCGTCAGGATGCGGTAAAACAACACTTCTTAATATCTTAGGTTTACTTGATAACTCATCATCCGGAGACTTGTTTTTTGATGGCGTTGATGTCTCAAATTATAGTGAAAAACAGAGAGTAAAGATTAGAAGAACGAGTATTGGATTTGTATTTCAATCGTTTAATCTTATTGATGAGCTTACTGTATTTGAGAATATAGAGCTGCCACTTTTGTACCTTAAAGTACCTGCAAAGGAGAGAAAAAAACGTGTTGAAGATATTCTTGCAAGATTAGAACTTCTGCACAGACGGAATAACTATCCAAAGCACCTTTCGGGAGGACAACAACAAAAAGTTGGTATTGCCAGAGCTGTTGTAACAAAGCCCATGTTGGTATTAGCTGATGAGCCAACAGGAAATCTTGACTCGATAAGCGGAGATGAGGTTTTGAACTTACTGGCCGATATAAATGCTGAAGGAACAACAGTGATAATTGTAACACACTCTATGCAATGTGCAGAGAAAGCCCAAAGAATGATAAAAGTATTTGATGGCAAGATTGTTACAGAGAACGGAAATGGATTTAATGTATAGTAAAATAGATTGTTAATAAACCCTATATAATGATGTTTTATACTGCTTTTACCAAAATGAAAAGAACATGTTTAAGTTTATTGCTATTAACCTTTGTTGCAACACAAATGGTTTCTGCACAGTCAATAAAAGTAATTAACAGACATTATCAGGGAATTGAGGCAGAAAATTTTCTACCAGAGTTTATTCTTAGTTCAGATATAGACTTCTCTCTTGATCCTGATTTGTTGATGACTGGATGGAAGTATATGGATGCTGTAGGAAGAGTTGGTTCAGATACTAAAGCAACTGGAAAAACCAACACTGAGGTAAAGGTTGAAGACTCAGATTCATCAAGTGTAAAGAAGGTATATGAATATCTCGAAAATATCAAGGGCTTATTGAGAGCAGACTCAATAGGAGATTTAGAATCGCTATTTATATTATAAAAAATATTCGCAGTTTTTAGTTTAATTTAGGTTTAGTATGTGGTTTGTTTAGCGCGTTGCATTGCAACGCGCTTTCACTTTTATATCATTTTTTCAAGATATATAAATCCCATATTATCAATACCAACCTCATCAAAACCCCTGCTCATAAAAAAAGAGAAGCCCTTAGTATTCTCAATAGCTACACTAACAGCAATAGAGTCGTAGCCATTTATAACAGCCTCTTCATGAAGCCTTTTAATAAGCTCTGTTGATATTCCTTTATTTCTGTATGAGGGATATATAAATAACCCTTCAATAAATACCGGTTTTCTTCCCAGAAAGTTTACAGACGACTCGCTGGTGTTAAAATTAAGATCGTAAATAAGGGTACCTACTGACGATTGTAATATGCTGGCAGTAAGAACACATCCTTCGCTAATACGTTTAGAGATACTGTCCTGGTTATGTTTTATATGACCCCAACCACTCATTCTGTCTTTCAACATCTGTTTCTCTGTGGCTATGTTTAAATACATTATCTCAATTAAGTTTCCTGCTTTAGCCTTATTAATTTGCATATGGCTTTTTTTTTGACTATTATCCAAGTTCTAAAAATATAAAAAAGGTTATTACGTTGATAATTATATGAGAAAAAAAATAATACCCATAATATTAGTTTTATTTACAGTTCTTTATATTTCCTGTAAAAAAGAGCATTATGTTTCAGGCAGCAATCTTAATTTAAAATTCTCGTCAGATACAGTAATGTTTGATACTCTGTTTACAAAATTTGGCTCTGTTACACACTATCTTAAAGTTTATAATAAATCGTCAGGTACAGCACTGCTTGATAGAATAAAACTGGCACGTAGCGGGAATACACCATACAGAATAATGGTTGACGGAATACAATCAGATGCAGTTAATAATATTGAGATACCTGAAGGTGATAGTATATATATAATGGTAGAATCTACACTGCCGGAAAATTTATCAAAAGAGCCATTTATAGTAAAAGACTCTATACTATTTGAATCCGGAGGATATAGTCAGGATGTTGATATAATTAGTTGGGGACAAAACGTAACGTTAATAAATAACGAGGTATTGACTACAGAGATTTTGGATGGAGATCTTCCGTACCTGTTTTATGGTAATGTTGTTGTTGATACAACTAAACAGTTACAGATACTAGAAGGGACACGCATATATTTTCATAAAAATGCCAGATTAACAGTATACGGAACAATTGATATTGATGGTACGGTTGATAAACCTGTTATATTTTCGGGCGACAGGTTAGAGAAATTCTACAAGACTAAACCCGGACTTTGGGGAGGACTATTTATTGAGGATGTATCGTCAGGAGCTGATATAAGTAACCTTAAACTGTATAATTCTGAAAACGGTATACATATAAATAAACTAAAGAGCGGAGTAAAAGCAGTCTTAAACAATACAGAGGTTAAGTTTACACTAAAAAATGGTCTGGATGTATTGGGTTCTGAAGTAGAATCATACAACTGCCTGTTTTCCGACTCATATGAAAATGCTGTTTATTTACGCGGAGGAGGTAAATATAAGTTTGTTCACTGCACCGTTGGTTTTAGCAGATATGCAGCATTTAGAATAGGAGCTAATGTTGATGAATCGGGATATTCAGATATATCTATAGATGCCCGAAACAATATAATATACGGAAGCGGTATTAACCAAATGACAGTATCTGCAACAGCAACAATTGGGAGTGTACAGTTTAAGAATAACTTTATTAAAGTAACCAGTAAAACTAACTTTATAGATAGCTGGTTTACTAATACATCATTCAGTATTGATAAAACAAAGTATGATGTTAATAAACTGTTTTATAATGCAAAAGATGGATTTTACTACCTTGGAAAAGAGACTCCGTTTAAAGATGCAGGAGATCTTAATACAGGCAGTAATATCCCGCTTGATTTGTTAGGAAGATCACGTATGGCTGATGGATTACCCGATTTAGGAGCTTATGAATACTTTAATACAGATAAGGAGTAGTCTGCTGATACTACTCTTTATAATAATTGCTTTTAATACCAATGCACAACGTCATAGAATAATGTTCTATAACGTAGAGAACCTGTTTGATACAGAAAACGATTCATTAACAAACGATGATGAATTTATGCCAAATGGTTCTCGTTACTGGAATAAGTCACGGTACTATAAAAAGGTAAACAGAATATTTCAGGTTGCTGCCGCCGTTGGTGAGTGGCAGAAAGTATCGTTTATCGGACTTTGCGAAATAGAGAACAGAAAAACACTCAATAAATTAATATATAATACACCTCTATCGGCACTTGAGATGAGTGCTGTGCATAAAGAGTCGCCAGATCGTAGAGGAATAGATGTAGCTCTGCTTTACCGCAAAGAGATTGCTAAATTACTCTATTCTGAATTTATAAAGGTTGATTTACCAACAGAGATGTTCTTTACAACAAGAGACATACTTTACGCTAAGTTTTTGGTAGAAAAAACCGATACCGTACATATGTTTGTAAATCACTGGCCATCCAGAAGAGGAGGAGAGATGAAATCAAGATATAAACGAGTAAGAGCAGCATCAATACTCAGATCAAAAACCGACTCAATATTCAGTGTAAATAGTGGTAGTAAAATTGTTATAATGGGCGATTTTAATGACGAACCATCAGATGTAAGCCTGTCTGAAACGCTGCATACCAAAATTCCGGATTATACCTTTTCTGATACAACACTATATAACCTTTCAGTAAAACAGAACGGACTTGGAACACATAAATACAGAGGTGTATGGAGCATTCTTGATCAGATAATTGTTTCAGGATCGCTTCTTAATTCAGACAAAGGCTATAAGGTATCTAAACTTGGATTTAATATATTCAGTTACAACTATCTGTTAGAGAAAGATGAGCGCTACACCGGAACAAAACCAAAATCAACATATTCTGGTTACAGATATAACGATGGTTTTAGCGATCACCTTCCTGTATTTATTGATCTGTATATTAAACAGGATCGTAGCCAAGCTCCTTAGCCCGTTTAATCATCAGTTCGTAAGCCTCTTCGTAATTATTACCTATTATACCATCAAGAATAGCATCTTTAATATAGTCCTTAATCTCACCAACAGGTTTTGATGGTGTAAGACCAAATGTCTCCATAATGAGTTCACCACTAATTGGCGGCTTAAAGTTACGGATCTGATCTTTCTCCTCAATTTCCTTTAGTTTTTCTCTTACCTTCTCAAAATTATTAAGATGTTTCCTTACCCTGTCTTCATTCTTCGATGTAATATCAGCCTCGCATAACAACATCAAATCATCAACATCATCTCCGGCATCAAATAGTAATCTTCTTACAGCTGAATCTGTAACCTCTTTTGCAAGTGCCTGAGGTCTGAGATGTAACTGAACAAGTTTACGTACATACTTCATCTCTGCATTCAGCGGTAGCTTTAATCGTTTAAAGATTCCCGGAACCATTTTGGCTCCAACAAATTCATGTGCATGAAATGTCCAACCAATGCCTTTAACAAACTTCTTTGTTTGTGGTTTTGCTATATCGTGTAATATTGCAGCCCAACGTAGCCAAAGGTTATCAGATTTATCTGCTACATTATCCAGAACCTGAAGTGTATGATAGAAGTTGTCTTTATGCTTTAATCCATTCTGTGAGTCAACACCCTTAAGTTTGTCCATCTCAGGGAATATCTCATTCAATAATCCTGTTGCATGCAGTAATTTAAAACCAATTGAGGGTTTAGGACTCAATACCATCTTATTTACCTCGTCAATAACTCTCTCTGCAGAAACAATTGATATTCTTTTCGCATTTCTGCCTATAGATTTAAGAGTCTCATCCTCAATCTTAAAATTAAGTTGAGTAGCAAATCGTATTGCGCGCATCATTCTTAGCGGATCATCAGAGAAAGTAGTATCTGGTTCAAGAGGAGTACGTATTATTTTACTATCTAAATCCTCTACGCCATTAAAAGGGTCAACCAACTTACCGTAATTATCTGCATTAAGCTGAATTGCAAGTGCATTTATTGTAAAATCTCTTCTTTTCTGATCATCGTCAAGCGTTCCATCCTCAACAATAGGCTTTCTGGAGTTTCTTCTGTATGACTCTTTTCTTGCACCAACAAACTCAATCTCCAGATCCTTATATTTTATCATGGCAGTGCCAAAATTCTTAAAATAACTGACAGATGGTTTCGGCTTAAGTCTCTCCGCAACACTCTTTGCCAGATCAATTCCACTACCCAGTACAACAATATCAATATCCTTTGAGGGTCTGCCTAGTATAGCATCCCTTACAAATCCTCCTATCACAAAAGCTGGAGTATCAGCCTCTGTAACAATTTCAGAGATTGTTTTAAATACCGGGTTAGTAAGATGATTTATCATGAAAATATGTCATTAATTATTTAAATAGATGACAAAATTACTATTTCTGATCAATTTTGTCTCTATTTTGTTTTAAAATAAGGTTTGGTATAAATGTTGATATCTATATATCTAAATATTTAAAATAAATAAACGATAAAATTATGGTTGAGAACTTAACAGTAGAGACATTCAAAGAGAAGGTATTTGATTATGTAAACAAAAAAGAGTGGGAATATTCAGGAGATCTTCCGTGTATTATAGATTTTTATGCAGATTGGTGTGGACCATGTAAAACTGTAGCTCCAATACTTGAAGAACTTGCAGAGGAATACAACGGAAAATTAAAAATCTATAAAGTAAATACAGAAGAGCAACAGGAGCTATCGGCTGCATTTGGAATTAAGAGTATACCATCGTTGTTGTTTGTACCAAAAGATGGAGCACCTCAAATGGCAATGGGAGCACTTCCTAAAGATACATTTAAGTCGGCATTTAAAGATGTATTAAACGTAGAGTAAAATTTCGGCAATTTTGTAGTTTGTTGTAATATAATAAGAAAGGGATATTGTTTAATTACATATCCCTTTCCTCTATTCATATATAAATCATATAATTATTCCCGTCAAATTAAATAAGATAGAGTAAACCATATTCTGTTTTAAGCGTTAAGATACTGTAGGAACCAATTAAAACTTTAATATACGCATGAAACAGATAAAGATTGGAATACTCCGAGAGACCAGGGTTCCGGTAGACAGAAGAGTCCCCTTGTCGCCTTCTCAGGTTCTTGAGATTGAGAAAAAATACCCTGATGTAAAGGTTGTGGTACAACCCAGCACTGTAAGATGTTACTCCGATGAGGAGTATAAATATCTTGGTATAGAGATGAACGATGATGTAAGTAACTGCGATATTCTTTTGGGGATAAAAGAGGTTGATGTATCAGCTCTGATACCAAATAAAACGTACTTGTTTTTTGGTCATGTGGCAAAAGGTCAGGAACACAACAGAAACCTGCTCCGTGAGATGGTCAGAAAAAACATTACATTTATCGATTATGAGTTTCTTAAAAGTCAGGTAGGGCAGCGTTTGGTAGCATTTGGACGCTGGGCAGGAATTGTAGGAGCATATAATGCTTTAATGGCAAGTGGAATCAGGCAGGACACATTTAACCTGAAACCTGCATATAAATGTCACGATCTTGATGAGTTATGGTCAGGACTAAAGCTAGTAAAACTTCGTGAGGGATTAAAGATACTTATTACCGGAGAGGGTCGCGTTGCACATGGTGCAATAGAAACTCTGTCGCACACTGGCATACGAATAATATCTGCCAAAGATTTTCTGTATAAAAAATTTAAGGAACCTGTTGTGGCAATGATTGGTCCCAGATACTATGCTAAACATAAAGATGGTGAAGACTTCTCGTTTCTTGACTTTCTTAAAAATAAACAGAATTATGAATCGGCATTTATGCCTTTTGCAAAAGAGTGCGATATACTTGTAGCATGCCACTTCTGGGAGCCCGGATCGCCACGATTCTTTACAAAAGAGCAGATGAGAAACGACGACTTTAATATATCTGTTATTGCCGATGTAAGTTGCGATATGGACGGGGCTATACCATCTACATTAAGAGCTTCAACAATTGAGGAACCATTTTACGGATATAACCCGATAACAGAGATGGAGGAGTTCTCATTTACAAACAGAGATAATATAACAGTGATGGCTGTTGACAACCTGCCAAATGAACTTCCGCGTAGCGGATCTAAAGATTTTGGAGAATCGTTGCTAAAACATGTTATACCAACATTGATTACTGATTTTGAAAATCCAATGATAACGGATGCAACAATAACCCATAAAGGTCATCTCACAAATAATTATAAGTACCTGTCAGCATTTATTAACAAGAAATAGAGATTTATAACTTATTTTTAAATATGATTGTAAGTGAGCGTTTTATACGCTCGCTTTTTTTTTGCGTGAGTTGTAGAGTGGTGGTTGTAGATATATTGTAGACAAAAATACCCATATTGTATACAAATTTATACATAATTGTTTGTTCAATTTGATATTTTGTTTGTTAGATTTGGCGACGAATATACACTCTTAATGTAATATTCGGATATTGGAGACCATAGAATTTGTTATGAACATTTATCAGAGAAACTAAACTATAACACATACAGATTATATAATAATCAACAGTTAAATTCTATAACCTGAAGTTTGCAAAAAAAGTTTCCTTATGAATAATCTTTAACAGATTCATAATTGTCTCTGTAATACAAAAACATTTTATTAACAAACTAATTTTATGAGAAAATCTTTACGAGCAGGGTTTTTGTCACTCGTTCTGTGTCTCTTTACTATTGGATTTGTAAATGCGCAGAACAGATATCTGCCTTTTACAAAGCAGAGTACAGGTGCAGTTGACAGAGCTCAGGCTATTAAACCCACAAGGGTTGTGAACGATGTAAGAGGCCAGTATCTTGAGGTAAGATACAATTTTAAAGGGGCCATGGTATCAGATCAGAAAAGGGGAAGCGATACCTATAACTATTTGCACATCTATGGTTTCGGGAAAATGGGACAGACAGGAGCTCCTGCACTGCCTATGCGAAACGACATTATTGCAGTTCCGCAAGGAGTAAATGTAACAGTTGATGTTATTGAGTCGGAATTTATCGAAGTATCAGGGTACTATGTGCATCCGGCTCTTGAACCTGCAAGAGATACTGAAGGAGTTCCTGATCCGGAATTTAAAAGAGATGAGAAACTCTACAGTACAGATGCGTTTTTTCCGGCTAAGATAGCTGATGTATTGTCTGTTCAGACAATGAGGGGTATGCCAATGGCAACAATTCAGGTACGTCCGGTACAGTTTAACCCCATAACAAAGAAACTGAGGGTATACTCTAAGATTGTATACCGTGTAAACTACAACGGTAAGTCTGTTGAGTTTAATCAACGTTCTGACGAGAAGACACCTTACAGTAACTTTATTCTTAACAAAGAGAGTGTATCTGTAAAAAGATCGGTAAGCAGAGCAGATGATGGTTCAAAAGACTATATCATTGTAACAATAGACAGGTTCATGCCTGCTGCACGTAAACTTGCTACATGGAAATCGCAGTTAGGTTACTCGGTTGATATTGTATCTAAGGGTTCGTGGACCTCTGATGAGGTTATGGAAGCTATACACAGCAGATACAAAAACTGGAGTACAAAGCCAGGCTATTTTGTTATCATAGGAGATAACGAACATGTACCAGGACAGGATCTTCAGATAGATGGAGAGACATATGCATCTGACCTGTACTATGCATGTATGGACGGGGCAGGTGACTACACACCAGATATGGCACACGGACGTATATCTGTAAAGAGCCCTGAGCAGGCAAACGTAGTAATAGATAAGATTGTAAACTACGAGAAGAATCCTGTAAGCGATGCAAGCTTCTATCAGAATGGAGTAAACTGTGCACAGTTTCAGGATGTTGCCAGATACGAAGCTCCTGATGGATATGCAGCACGCCGTTTCTGTCATACATCAGAAGATATACGCGACTATATTACCGGAAGAGGATATGATGTTGAGCGCATATATTATACAAAGAGTACCAACACACCAACAAACTGGAATAAGGGTTACTACTCAAAAGGAGAGAAGATACCTGATGAGTTACTTAGAAAAAACGGATTTAACTGGAATGGTGGTAAAGATGAAATTACAACCTCAATAAATGCTGGTAAATTCTACCTGTTCCACAGAGATCATGGATATGCAGGAGGAACAGGATGGGCACACCCGGAATTTCTTACAAACCATATTGATGCGTTAACAAACGGCGACAAACTGCCTGTTGTATTCTCAATAAACTGTCATACCGGAGAGTTCAGATTACCAGAGTGTTTTGCAGAGAAATTTCTTCGTAAAGAAGGTGGTGGAGCCGTAGGAGTTGTTGGTGCAGCATACTATAGCCTTAGTGGTAACAACGATGGTTTTTCGTTGGGTATGGTAGATGCAATATGGCCAAATCCGGGTATAATACCTGTATTCGGAACTGGTTCAGGTATTCCAAACCCGGGACCATCAGGTGTAGCAAACAGTATCCGTACAATGGGAGATGTTGTAAATCAGGGATTGGTACGTATGACACAGACTTGGGATTCAAACGAATCTTATAAGATATATACATACAGACTATTTCACTACTTTGGCGACCCTGCAATGAAGATCTGGGTTAAAAAACCTGAGGCAGCAGCGGCTCAATTTCCTGCTGATATAAACTGTGGAGCAACAACACTAACAATAAACAATGTTGTGCCTGCAAATGCATTGGTTACAATAGTTCAGAATGGCGAGATAATTGCTAAAGCAAATGCTGTAGGAGGTGTTGCAACACTTAACTTTGATGCAATAGACAACAAATACCAGACAGTTGTAACAGTATCGGCTCAGGATTACGATCCTGTAGAGAAGAGCTACAATGTTAAAGGATGTACAAATGCAGCAGTAGCGAACTTCAGAGCGTGGCCAAAACAGATAATTGCTGGCGAGGCTCTGTCTGTAGTAACATTTACAGATGAGTCGCAGTACGGACCAGCATCATGGAGCTGGAACTTTGGGTCGTCAGATATTGAATATAAAGACGGTACATCAAACAGCTCACAGAATCCGAAAGTAAAATATACTAAAGCAGGTAAATATACAGTATCGCTTGATGCAACAAATGCAAATGGTACAGGAAAAGAGACAAAAGATAACTACATTACTGTATACAGCAAAAGTGCAGATGCTGACTGTAAACCTGTTACACAAAACCTGTCTAATGCATTCGGACTGGGTATACGTACATTTATACTTAAAGATATAATACACAGTTCGGGTACAGCAGTAGAGGATGGAGGATACAAGGATTTTACCAACATATTTACAAACCTTGTTCCGGGACATTCATACGATTTTACAGTAAAAACAGGAAAAAATCCTGAGCGTGTAAGAGTATATGCCGATTTAAACCGTAATGGTAAGTTTGAAGATACAGAGAGTCTTATTTACTCTGATGAGTTTAAATATGAGTATAAAGGATCGTTAACATTCCCATATGCAGTAACAATGGGCGAGATGATTCGTCTGAGAGTAATCAGCGACTATAAGAGTATGGATATTAACAGCGGATGTTACAGCCCGTATTATGGTCAGGTAGAGGACTACTCAATTGTATTTGTTGAGGGTAAACCTTATGTAAATACAAACGGATCGCATACACCAAAATTTGATGGTGTAACACTTGCTGCAACGCTGCCTTCTGATGGATACTCGGCACTTACAGAACGTGGATTTGTTATTGCAAAACATAACAAACCTACAATTGATGATATAAAAGAGGTGGTTGAGTTATCGAAACCAGATTTTGAGAAAGCTGTAACAGGATTAGATAAGAACACAGATTACTACTTCAGAGCTTTTGCTAAGAACAAGTATGGACTGTCGTACGGACATGTAGAGAAATTCTCGACACTATATGACCAACCAACAGCACAGCCAACAGACTTTGCTGTTAACAGAGAGCTTAGTACATGGATAGCTCTTGAGTGGAAAGATGCTAAAACAGGACTTACTCCCTGGGGATATCTTATCAAGTGGAGCGAAACAAGTTATGATGATATAACAGCTCCAACCGATGGTGTTACAGATAACGGAGCTAACTCACAAATGATACAGAAAGGTGAGGAGTTTGCTGTACTTAAAAATATGAAGAACAGTACAAAATACTACTTCAAGATATTTGCATATACCAATGAGGGAGCCTCTATTGATTACCTTACAACAGGTACAATTCCTCAAACAGAAGGAACAACACTTGGTAAAAGAGAGTATCTGCCTATTACATACCGTGGTGGTGAAAAAATTATAAAGAACTTTAAGTTTCATACTATAAACAATGGTGCTGCACGGCCAAATAAAGGGTATAACGACTTTACATCAATGTCAACAGATGTTGCGCCAAACAAGACATACACAATGACACTTGATGTAAGCCATGGTAACTATACATACTACTACACTGTATGGATTGACTGGAACTGTGATGGATGGTTTGATTCAACAACAGATAAGTATGAGTTTGCCGGATTAAAAGGCGGAGGAGTACTTTCAAGAGATATTACTGTACCGGCCGATGCTAAATTAGGAGAGACTACTCTGCGTATAACAGGAATGTATAACAAAGCACCATCATCATTTGGTAGTCACTCATATGGTTCGTCAGAGGACTATACAGTGAATGTAGATGCTGATGCTAAAGTTAAAGGTTTGTGGACCGGAGCTGTATCTAATGACTGGAACGAGAAAGGTAACTGGGATGCAAATGAAGTACCAACAGATTGTGATGTAACAATTCCGGGTGGTACTCCAAGATCTCCTCTTGTAACAACTGATATTGATGTAAACGGATATCTAAGAGTAAGAGTAGGAGCAACTATTATGTTTGATGGAGGCGATAGCGATATATCAGATAATATAATAAACCAAGGATCTATAATGATCAGCAACGGTGCAATTACTGTTGCTAAAGATCTGCACAATAGTGCAACAAGTATATTCAGAATTGAGGGCGGTACTTTAAACTGTAATGATATAAGACGCGATTACACTAGTACATGGGCTAAAGGAACAATCAGACTGCTTGGAGGAACTATAAATGCAAGAGATGTAAAATTCTCGTTGTCTGATGTTAATGGCTATATGTCAGAAGGATTTACACTAAACCTTAAAGGTAGTTTCGGAATAAATCAAGGTGGATGGATGGATGGTTCAACATCAAGAATAACCGGAGGAAAGATAAACTTTATAAAAGGTGATGATGTTGATCGTTATATCTTTGCATCGGGCGATGATGTTAGTATGACTTTACCTGCAATTACTATTAATGCAGAGGGACAGAATATTAATATGATTCATGCTGATGAGAAGGCAAACAACAAAACAGTTACAATACTTGGCGATCTTGAGATATTAAAGGGAAGTCTTAATACTGTTGTTGGAGATAACTTTGTTGAGAAGATGATTCTTAAAGGAGGTATACTAAACGATGGCGGATCACTTAACCTTGACAATACAAAGGTATTTGTAGAGAACGATTTCAGAAGCAGATCAGATATTGTTACAGGTAACGATTCAGAGATTACACTATCAAATGCCACAGAATCGCAGCGCTTTGATGTTGTTGGAGATCTTACAGCAGTTAAGTTTGATAATGCATTCGGAGTTGATGTATTCGGGACAGCAACAATTAACAAAAAGTTTACAGTTACAAAAGGAGTTATAAATCTGGGATATAACAGTATTACATTAGGTGCTGATGCAACATTTGTTACAGAGAACAACGCTTACTTTACAAATACCGGAGAGGGAGCACTATATAAGATGTTTGATGTTAAAAACGGAGCATCGCAGAGTTTTGCTTTCCCTGTAAACAGCGAGAAAAAACTTGCTACAGTTACAGTAACAGTACCAAACGTAAAGAGCGTTTCTGGTAAGGTTGGAGTGTCGGCATGTAAAACAGCAAGCCTTGCACTTACATCGCAATCAATTGTTAATGCATGGTTAATAAAGGCCGATAAAGTGTATGCCAACACCGATGTAAACATCAGTATAGATCAGACTAACATAAACATTAATGGAAAAGACAGATCTAAACTATATGTAGCAGATTGTCCTAAAACAGGAGTTTGGAACAACAAAGGATTAATGCTTGCAGCTGATCAGCCAATAGTAATTAATGGTGTTAAAACCGACTCATACATTACAGCAATGTACAAACCAGATGCACCGGCTGTATCGGTATCAGATCAGGCAGGTCTGGCAGCAACATTTGTTGGAGCAACCGATAAAATGGAGTATAAGATTGATGGTAAAGACTGGCAGAATATAGAGACAGATACAAAACTTTACCTGAACGGACCAAGAGAGCTGTATGTACGCTACAAAGCAACCGATAAATCAATTGCCGGTAGTAAAACTGCCGATCTTGATATGGATGACACTACTGTTGCTGATCCGGTATTAGATAACAATGTAATTGATGAGAATAAGGTTGCAGGAACCAAAGTTGGAGATATAACTATACTTGGAGCACCTTCAGATGCTGTATTTACTGCGGCACTTGCTGCTGATTCGCCTAATAAGGATCTGTTCTCTGTAAATTCAGGAGCTATTGTAACAGATAAACCACTGGATTATGAGAATGCTATCAGCTACACAATAAAGGTTGATATAAACTATAATGCAAAATCGTGGACAAAAGAGTTTGTAATTAATGTTAATAACGTTAACGAAACTCCAACAAATGTAGAGCTGACACCTGCAAATATTGCAGAGAATATGGCTGTAAACAGCGAGATTGGTACACTATCAACAATTGATCCTGATACAGGCGATACATTTACATACACAATAGACAATACATCTGATAACAAAGATGCATTTGTAATTATTGGCGATAAGTTATGCTCAAAAATTGTGTTCAACAAGGAGAATAAAGATCTGTATAAGATTAAGGTAAGATCAACAGATAAAGGAGGTGAGTATCTTGTAAAAGAGCTGACCATAACTATTGATAATATCAATGATATACCAACAGATATAAGCCTGTCAGAACTTGAGGTAAATGAGAAACTACCTGTTGATACAGAGGTGGCAAATATAATTGTAGCCGATGAAGATACAGGAGATGCTTATACATACGAACTGCTTAGCGATGCAGGTGGTAAATTTAAGATATCAGGAAATAAGATTCTTGTTGCGGCTAAAATATACTATCTAAACGGTCTGTCAAATACCAAGAAAATTAAGGTAGCTGTTACCGAAACAGTTTCAGGACATAAGATAGAGAAGGAGTTTACAATTACAATACTTAATGTAAATGATAAACCATATATTTTCTCTCATGGTAAAGATTACAAAATAGATGAGAATGTAGCTGTAGGAACAAAAGTAGCTACATTAGATTATAGCGATCTTGATGGCGACGATGTAACATTTGAGCTTCTTACAAATCCAAACGGACTATTTAAGTTTGACGGAGATAACCTTATTACAGCAAAAGATATAGACTTTGAGACATATCCAACTGTTGATATAAAGGTAAAAGCTGACGATGGAAACGGAGGAACACATACAGCAGACTTTACAATTACAGTTAACAATGTAAACGAGAAGCCTGGAGATATTACACTATCGGCAAAAGAGATAGCAGAAAACAGTGCTGTAGATACAGAGGTTGGAACACTTTCATCAACCGATCCTGATGCAGGCGATGCTGTTACTCTATCGTTAGAAGACGGTGTTGCAGATAACAATCAGTTTGCAATTGTTGGCGGAAAACTTGTTAACAAAGCAGTGTTTGATTACGAAACAAAGAGCAGCTACACTATAAAAGTAAAAGCTACTGATAACGATGGTCTGTTTACAGAGAAAGAGTTTGTAATAAACGTAACAGATGTAAATGAAGCAACACTTAAGGCTATAACACTATCATCTGATAATATAGCAGAGAACGTTGCAGCAGGAACAGTTGTAGGATCGTTTGTTGCAGATGTATCACGTGGCGCAGGTGAGAGCATGACATACTCATTTGATGGCAATAAAATAAACGACTTCTTTGTAATAGATGGCGATAAACTTAAGAGTAAGATTGAGTTTAACTTTGAGGATAAAGCATCGTACGATATCAGTATTGTTGGTGTAGATTCTGAAGGAACAAAGGTTAAGGCTGCATTTACAATAAACATAACAGATGTAAATGAAACCCCTACAGATATTACATTTAACAGTAACGGAGAGGTTAAGAGTAGTGCAAAAGCAGGATACGAGGTTGGTACACTAACTGCTGCCGATCCTGATGCAGCTAATACATTTACATTTGTAATTACTGAAAACGATAGTAAGTTCGAGGTTAAGGGCAATAAACTTGTTACAAAAGCTGATGCAACAAATCTTGATGCTAAAGAGAGTGTTAAAGTTAAAGCAACAGATAACGGAGGACTGTTTATTGAGAAGACTTTTGAGATTACAGTTCAGAAGGCTACATCAATAACCGATGAGGCTGCCGATAATCAGATATCAATGTATCCTAACCCTGCTGTTAATAAGGTTACTGTTACAATATCAGATATGGCAACTATAAATGCTGAGATATTTGTATATAGCCTTACCGGAGAGTTAGTAATGTATGATACTGTAAAAGGTAATAATGCATCAGAAACAGTGCTTAATATAGATAACTTACCTGTTGGTGAGTATATAGTTGTTGTAAGAACAGATAACAGCACAAAACGTATGAAACTAATTAAAATCTGATAGATATTACTGCTAAGTATGCCTTGCGTAAGGTAAGGTATACATTATGATCTATCTATTATCAAAAGGGGATGTCTTGAACAACATCCCCTTTTTAATAGGCATTATATATAAACAACAAAAACAAGTTCTGTGAAAAAAAGGAAGGGCTGCAATTTTTTGATATATAAACAACTAATCACCCAACCTATGCATAAAGATACCAATGTTTGCAGCCCTTTTATTAACCCGTAACAGAGTATGTTGAACAAAAAATATTACAGGTATTTGAAATAGTTAGCCTGGCGAATTCGAAATATTCTCAACAACAATCTCGTTGCAGTTATAACTTACTTTAAACTTAAGACCGTTATCGTTTACATTAATTGTGGCTTTAACAACCTTAGCACCGTTATGTCCGGCAACAATAACTATATCGCGTGCTATGTATTTTCCGGTACTCTCATCCTTTAAAAGATCAACAGATATATTTCTGAAAGTTCCTCCCTTTAACTTTGTATGAACAGCAATCTCTTCGCCCTCTACAAAAATAAAAGCCTCCTGATCGCAACTATTTACCATCAGAATCTCGCTCTTAGGTAACTCTACAGGATTATCTTCGCAACCTGTTATAAAACCAGAAATAAAGACAAGGATAATGATTGATTTTAAGGTGGTTCTAAATATTTTCATAAATGTTCATCTAATTGTTCTAAAATAAATTTACAACCATAAAATATAAATGTCAAGAAAAACGGTTAAAAAAAACAGATGAAAAGAGATAAAAAATGCACGGTTATTGTAGATGTAAATTAAAAAGAATTACTACTTTTGCACCCTACATACCGGGGCTGACTTGGATTTGACAGGGAGTTTAATGGGTATGTAAGCATGTCGGGACAGATGACACATCCCGTAAAAAAGGGTCATACACTTTTTAATTGGCGAAAATAATTACGCTCTTGCTGCCTAATCGAATTATAGTAGATTAGACTTAATCCCGGCACAAGGTTGCCAGGACAAGACATCTCTCGGAAGGATGCCTGATACCGTTCCGATTCAGAGATGCTATCAACTTCGGGCTAGCGGATAATAAGCTTCGGATTATTTGCGAAACTTTTGAAGATAAGGAGTAATTGGGGTGTCAGTTCTCAGGTTACTCTCGAAAATTAATAACATGACTAAGCATGTAGAAAGCATATTTATTGCTTTTCTGGACGCGGGTTCGACGCCCGCCAGCTCCACAAAAGATTGTTAAAATTCTGATAATTAATATTTTAAATAGGGTTTTCAGAGTTTGAAAAAGGTAGTTTCTTTTCACTGCCTGATTTTAAAACAGTTAAAATAATATGGATTTCAGTTGATGAAAAACATATTGAAAAGAAAAAACAGGAGTTAAGTAGCGGATATTTAGAGGTTTACAAGGGTGTTGCGTCACCCTGCAGCTCCACGAAAAACCGCTAAAAACCTGATAATAAGTAAAATATAATCGGGTTTTTTCGGTTAAAAAGTTTCTTTTTTGTTTATTGGTTTATTCACAGGGCGTTGGGGAACATTTTGAGGATAACAAGAATGAAAAGAGAAATTGCTTATAAATTACCAAGACTAGTTCAGGGAAAAGGAGAAAACTGGTATGTTTCTATGTCGGTTCAACATCCTCTCACAGGTAAGTTAATGCCTTATAAGTGTACAAAGGGATTTAAGGTATTAAGGACTAAAGAAGAAAAAGTAAAACATGGTGAAGCCCTTATTCAAGACTTCACAAAAAAACTTGCTGGAGGATGGAACCCATGGAGTCGTGGGGATGCAGTTTATGTTGATCAAATAGCCTATCATCAGGATGTTAAATTGACAGGTAGAAGTAAAAAAACGGCAAAATCAGTAACATATTTCCTTTCAGATTATCTAACATATAAGAAATCACAACTGAAGAAGAAAAGCTATGAGAGTTATGTGTCAAAATTGAGACTATTTAACTCCTGGCTTAAGGTTAATAAGTTTGGAGATTATGACGTAGCTGCATTAGACAATAGAATTATCTTAAAGTTTTTTAATTTCTTAATTAAAGAGAGAGAACTTGCAAGACCTACAGTTGAAAAATATAAGGTTAATTTATCTGACTTTTTTAAATATTTAAGAAAGAAAAAAGTAGTTTTTGTAAATCCGGTATATGATATTGTGTATCCGTCAAAAGTTGTTGATAAATCAGCTAAGCCATTTCCTCGTGGTGTTTTAAAGAATATACTTGAAATAATAAAAGAGTCAGATCCTCAACTATTCCTGGCATGTATGTTTATTTACTATTGCTTTTTAAGACCTAGTTATGAATTAAGGTTTTTAAAGATAAAAGATCTTAATTTGGATGAAGGTTTATTGTGGGTAAATCCTTCTCACAGTAAAACAGGTAGGGCAGAGACAATTGATATACCGGATCAACTCATAGAGCTTTGTAGATACGTTTATGATTTGGAACTTTACAATCATGAATTTTATGTGTTTGGCAACGGCGGAAGGCCAGGACCAAATCATTATGGAGTTAATACGTTGCGTGAAAAATTTAATAGGATAAGAGATAAGAACGGTATATCTAAAGATTATAAGTTCTACAGTATGAAACATACAGGAGCGGGTATTTTGTTAGAATCAGGTGCAACTATATCAGAGCTAATGTCACAATTACGGCACACTGAACTGACAAGTACACAGCACTATATTCGTAGGCATTTTGGGGATAGAAACAATAAGGTAAGAAAGAACTTTCCTTCACCGATATAAAAAAGAGAGCTTTTAAGGCTCTCTTTTTTTATTTACCGCAGCTGAAGAACCAAAATGGAAACCAACAACGCTATTACGTTCTTGTAATAGAGATCCTACAACAGTTCCTACAGCTCCACCTATAACAGAACCAAGCGATGTTCCTATTGTAACCGCTACTTGAAGATCCTCTACTTGATTAAGAAGGAATAAAACAGTTCCAACTGAGAAGAGGATCTGGAAGGCGATTAAACAAAAGATAAAGACAATGTTTCTACCCATAATACTAACAGCTAGCTTATCTGCAATTGTTGTATCGGAGTTAATATATTTATCTCTGGCAGACTTTCTATCTTCAACTTCCATAGAGAATAGTTTAATGTCAAGCTCGTACATTTCTTTTTCCCAAGAAAGCTTAAACCTTTCAAACTCTTCTAATAACTCCTTTGCCTTTTCGTTAGATTCAGAACTACCTTTGAGAAGATCTCCAACTTTACTAATTGCGGTTTTTACGGGATTACCAGAAGTGGCGACTTCTAAAACATCACCAGCAATGGTTGGTACCTTTTTTATTACCTTATTCAAGAACTTACCAAACCCGGTTTCTTTAAATCTTTTTTTCATAATTAGTTAGTTTTGTTCTTCTTTTTGATCTCCCTTAACTTCTTATTAGTTAGGTATTCATTAAGTCCCTTCATTATATAATAGAATATCATGCATAGAGTTAGGATTATAGCTAATATCTGCGTTACAGTATTCCATGAGATAGCGGCAAAAATATATGATAGTATTGTACCTGCTTTTATGATAAATTTCTCCATGATTATAACAATTTTAGCTTTGTGAGTTTCTTTTTAACTTCTTCTGGAGAGTATAACTCAAGGGGATTGCTACCTTTTGCTAATTGAGCATGTGGAAGATCTTTTTTCTTCCAATCACCACCCCATTCTAATCCTGCATTTTTTACAGCTTTCCCATATATATCCCAAACTCTAGGGTTTTCTTCATAGTTCCATACAGGACGTCCATTTACAATTGGAACACCATCTACAGCTTCACCATAATTGTGAAAGCTTTCTCCTGGGCATGCATTAGTTTTCCATTTTGTATTTTGCTGAGCTCCTATATCTATAATAATGTTGCTGAGAAAGCCAAAACCATTTACACTTAATTCAGCTATTTTGGCATTTATTTTTGCAAAGGAATTACTCTGACGATACATTACAGCTTGTTCATCCAAAGGTCTTAATGTACAGTAAAATAGTATTTCAACTTTATTTTTTAAACATTCCTGTTTTACCAGAAGAACCTTGCGACGCATTTCTGGTGTTAATAAACTTAAATCTCTATAAGCCATATCTTTTTTTATGAACAATATATATGCTGAGGGATGTTTGATAAAGGACAAAAATGCACCCCGAAGGGTGCAGGTTAATGTCTCAGTCAATTACCAATGTGGTTCATGTTGTGAATAAGATACCAAATAGGTTGTTCCAGAGCATATTCACCTATAACAAATATAGTAATAATACTATATTTTCAAAGGGTTTTTTGTTATAACATCTTGATAATGGAAATATTAGGAAATAAAAAAATACCCCGAAGGGTATTTGGTTCAGGCTTTCGGTACAATATCCAAAAGGATCAGGTTGCCTTGCGATAACCAAAAGGTTCACACAATTAAGCCTTAGCCTGGAACAAATATAATAAATTAATATTTGGCTGAAATAAATGACGAACGAATTGCTTCAGTATGAAGTGAAAATCTTGCTTTAACAGGGTTCTCACTCTTATTTACTTTCTGAACCTTTAGTGAGATTACTTCAGATAATGGACCTATTATAAATGGGTTATCAGACGCTTTAGTTGCAAATGGATTGTTCACTACTATAGCGAACTTAAATGCTTCTGTTTTCAATGATTCAAGGTTCTTCTTTCTATTACATACAATATCACTATACTTCCAAATATTATCGTATTTACCTCCATTGCTTGCAGCAGCAGTTAATGGTTTGCTCGTTTCTCTTGAAACAAACCAATGTTCCGGACGCATAGATATAAGATGCGTTAACGGAAATTCAGTGACCGCCTGTAGTCCGTTTTTGTTTTCGCCTCCATACCATGATCCGCTTCTGTCAGATCCGAATGTTGGGGGATGCGCCCATCTATTACCTCTTTTCTTAGAAGAGTATTGACTGTATTTAAACAACCATATTTGTGGATTTAGCTTTTTGAGTGATTCCGGAAGATCATATAAAAAGTGAATATTCAACCTCTCAATCCTTATTCTAAGTTGAGGAATACAATTAACAAATAGTTTAATATTGTTTACTGATTCGTTAGAAATGAATTCTACTAACTCTTTTACCAAGATCTTTTTTGCTTCTGGTAAATCAGAGGAATCAGCAACAATTGATAACTTTTGATCTTTATAATCTTTTGTTTCTTCTAACTCAAAACTACGTTTATAACTTTCTATCATGATTTTAATGTTGTATCGTTAAAAATTCGTTGTGCAATTAATCCGGAGAATATTATCTGCTTGTTTGGAGCAGATCCTTTAATCTTATGTCTTGATGATTTTTGGCATTTTAATTCTGCAAAACAGTATCCTTCTTTAGTATTACTGTTAATGCTTCCTTCAGTAATATTATACCTATACAGACTGTTGTTTTCGTATATATAGATTGTTGGAGATTGTATAAGATCCTCCAGTAACTGTTTGTTTTCAATCTTATGATATCCTGTATTAATATTAATAGAACTATCAGGATCTGCTCGGTTCACATATTCAGATTTATTCCTTTTATAGACTTTGTTTTTTACAGAGTCTTTTTTAGATACTTCACCTGTACAGACAATAGTGTCAATGGTTCCTAAAGTATTTTCGAACAATAATATTGTTGGTGTATCAAGAAGATCTATATTATAGATTACTCTATCAATTATTGTATCATCACGAGTTAGTTTTACTTCATACCTTTTTGTTTCTGCAGGTAAAAATTCTGAAGAAACATCAATTGTTATCATATTATAACTGCTTACATAATTTGATTTTGTAATTACCGTTTTATCATCTGTTGTTACAGATAATGTATATAAGCATGTTTTGTCTTCTTGATTGATGTAATATAATAGTTCTGGAGCACCCAAAGTAGTTTTTATGAAGGTGTCTCTGTTTGTAAAAAAACGAGACTTAAGAAATGTTGATAGATCTGTATCTGCTTCTGATCCGCCCCGCATTAAAAAATATGGTCCTCCTGTTATAGATGCATAAGTATTTTCTATACCGGATTTTATACCAATACAATAAGCTTTTACATAATATTGTGATAGGTTATCAGTTGAATAAATACTAATGCTGTTATCTCTATTATATAAAGGATTTCTGATATATTGAGGTTCAACCTCTTTGTATCGTCCTCTCATTACATTTGCACATCTAACACCCTTTAAGTATTCTGAAATATCGACAGTGATAGTTGTTGATATTTCAGAAAAAGGAATTGCTATTTTAGCAAAGGTTGTTGATGAATCAATACACAATTCAACGATTAGCTTTTTGTCAGAGAAGTCTTGAGAAATATCTCTAATTCTGAATTTAAACTCTGTTATTTCACCTTCAAAACTTAATGTTCTTGAGTATGATAATTCTGTTGTTATCATTTATCTTTTTTAATAAAAATATATTGTAATAGCTCTGTATTAAAGGACAGCACGAGCTTTGATATCGGATAAACCAATCCTGTCCAGGAATATTTCTGTAGCAACCTCCTCGATAATAAACTCTGTATCGTTTATCTTTTTCTTTTTGTAAAGATTCTCAATATTCAACTCTGATAATGGTAGTTGAAACAATCCTCTTATCGTCGTAGAACTCTCAAGAAATAAAATCCAATCCTTATATCTTTTTTCAAAAAGGCCATCTTCACCATCAAGGTATAATGAATGACCATCAAGGTAAGTTCCTCCGGATGGAGATCCTGACCGAAGTCCATGATTAAACAGAACTCTCATTCCTATATCAGCATTATCATAATATAGAGAATTACCATCTTGTTGAGTATATGGTATACTTCCCTCTTTAGCTGTAGACGAGATGGATGTTTTTATCTGTTTTGGTTTGTCCGGACGTTTTATATCCTGTCCGAAAGATAGAGCCTTATACTCTTCAACAAGATCTTTACCTTGTTGAGTTACCAGAAACTGATAGTACCTGTATTCGTCCTTTACAAACCTAATCTCTTTAGATTTCGGATTAAGAGATTTGAAGTCATTTAATGTATTAACAGGATCCTTTAAATGTTCAGAATTATCTGATACAAAATTCATAGCTAAATAGCTAGAGCTTCTATCAGAATTATCTCTTTTGAATATTAATTCAAAACACTCTTCAACATTAGTTTCAATATCGATATCAGAAACTAGTAATTGCGTCCAGTTCTTGTCAGCCTGAGTAGTTACTATCTCTCTTTTATCAAATACACAGCACTTTTTATTATTGTTGATTACAAAAATGATATTAACAAAGTTCTGTATCGACTTTATAAAATCATTAATATCCCAGTTCGGAAATATACTCTTATTAGAGTATAGATGTGTATTTGTATACATCACCATTTCTCTCCAGGGGCGTTCTCCAATCATTCCCCAGTTCATCAGTATACCATCATATTCAAATATATTTCTGAGTATAAATGTTACATATGGAAAGAAAGATATAACATAAGGAGCAAAGCCTGAACCGAGCTGTCCTGCATTAATGAACCTACCTTCATATTTCCACATCTTAGCTGAAGAATCAAAATAATTTATTGTTCCGGAACAATTATTATTAAAATTCTCATTTAAGTTAACAGCCTGAGTATTGAAGGTTCTTGAGTTATATATCTGAGCAGATGTAACCTCTTTAAAATAATCAGGATTTTTTACCGGAAACATTGCATATTGATGTCCTAAGTGATAGTTGTCAAAGGTATATTTATCTCGTTTATATCTCTGTGTAAATGCAAAATCTGACATTTTCCTTTTTACATTTTCTTCAGATAATTCACGTGTCATATCTTTAATAAATACAGAGTAATTACCATCTTTATACTTCTTAGCATGTGCATAACCATTTATTAAAACACAACCACCGGCAACGATCTTTGCCGGTAATTTATCTTTACGATTAAATGACGAGTTGAGCATGCGGAAATATGAGAATGCAACATCATTAACAGGAGTACTATAAACATTTATGTCAACAGCTATTGCCTGAGGTGTTTTATCAGTATCAAACAACTGTGTTTTTTGCACAAGAGTAAACCGGAAATCTTCCGGAAGATCCAGTTCCAGATTATTTATTATGATCTTTAGATTCATTTGTCAATACCATTAATTATATAATCAGCCTCTGCCTGACGTTCTGAGAGCGAGTTTCGTCCGTAAAGAGGTAGTTCTGTTTTTAGAGGTTGATCAAGCTTTTTCATTAGCTTATCGATAAGAATATTGTTTCTCTCAAGAGCCTCTGTTATACTATGTATATCAATGTCACTATTAGAGAATTGGTAATTATCTGATGTAACAGATTGTTCACTATAGCCACCATCTTTATAAGCTTTAGAGCTAATTGTAGATATTGCTTTTGGAAGGTTTAGCGAACCTACAGTGCCAGTTTTTTGAGCCATATTAATAACATCTAATACAGGCTTTATTGTTGGATTGTTTACAGCTTTATTGCTGGCTACAAACTCTCCTCCGGATTCACTAACCAACAATGTTGGTCTGGAGAAATAACCACGTTGTATACCCCGATATTCTGAATTATAAGTTTTGTTATCATCTTCTCCAATAACCTCTAAATATCCTCCACTTTTAAACTGTTGAGATTTGATTCTCTGTATTTGTGAAGCGGTTAAGGCTGCTTGACTTATAGAAAGAGCTGCTTTTATTACTTTATCCACAACAGGGTTATTTGTTATATGCCCTTGCCAAATTCTCATTATGGCCATAGATCCTGCAATGAAAGCCTGTCCAATCGCAACTTGTTGTTGTTTCCTGGCATACTTCTTTCTTATCTCATCTTTCTTTTCTTCATTGTCTCCGGCAGCATTTAGTTCTGCATTCATTTGCCCCTCATACATATTGTTGAGAGCTTCAAGCATATTACCTATACTTTGAAATGAAGCATCGTTAATAGCTTTTCTCTCTTCAGCTGTACGACGTTGAATTGCAATAAGAGCCTGTTGATACTCCTCTTCATTAATAACATCATTTTCCCGAAGAGTTTTAAGGTAGTCGAAGCGGGCTTGTTCTGTAGAGAATAAACCATTTACAGCTAAATTAACAGAGTCTTCTTTGTTCTTTTTATCAAGATCTTCACCGAGTTTTACATCTTCTTCATAATCAATATCGAGATCATCAACTTTAAAGTTTTCTTCATCTTTTTTTAGACCATTATTGAAATCGGCTATCAGTTTATTTATAAGCTTTTCTGCATCTTTGCGCTTTTCCATTAGCGCAATAGATTTATCTGTTAACTGCTTCTCGATATCATATACATCTTCGCCTTTTGCTTTGTATAACTCAAGCTTCTTTGTAAGATAAAGTATATCCTGAGCCAAAAGTGCTTCAGAATGTTCCTTCTTTGTCAATAGTTCATTTAGATACTGTTTTTTGATCTGAAGAATACGAGCTTTATTAAGTTGTTCAAGTTTTGCAAGTTCGTCTTCTATACCATTAAATCCACCACCACCACCTGAGCCTCCACTTTCTTGTAATTTATTCTCAGAGTGAGTTTGTTCATCAATCAGTTTTATAAGAGCTTTCTTAGTTTCTATTAGCTCTTTTTCTTTTTCATTATACTTTTCTACAGCTTTTAGTCCAATACCTCCCACACTTCCAAAATTCGTTATAGATGCTTCCACCACATCCCAAAAACCTAATTCGGCACCTTTGTTTGACAGATGAAGATCCAAAAGCTCCCCATCTATTTCAGAAAGTTTATCACGAGCAGCTTTGACGCGAGCAGCTTTCTCTAAGCTTAATATATATTCATCAATAGATTTCTTTGCTTTATCCGTGTTGATTTTCTCAAGAGTTAGATTACCTAAATAATCAGGAGCTAAATTATTCAGCTTCTTAATAGCTTCTTTCCTTTTCTCAAGACTTAAGGATTGATTCTTTGCAGTCCTGATAAGTTCTTCCATTTTAAGTTTCTTATCAATAATGGCTTTTTTAGCCTCAAGCTCTATAGCATTCAATTCCTTTTGAGCTCTTGTAACTGAATTAACTTTATTAATATACATTACAAGTGCTGCACCAGCAGCTACAATTAAACTTATAATAAGTACATATGGATTCATCTTTGAAACCATGTTGAAAAGGCGCATAGCAGCTGTAGCACGTTTTATATTACCTGTTAATAACGCTTTTGTAGCAGCAAATAAAATACCAGCAGCACGAGCTCCTTTTAATGCGATAGTTTGAGCTTTGAGTTTAATAGTACTGATCAATGTTGCTGTACCGAATCTGGTAGTCCACATAGTTTGTAATTTGGTAATTACCACATATGATGTAATAGCAGTAACAACCGGGATTATTATCTCCTTATATTCGGCAAACCACTTTATAAGCTCTACAGTTGCTTTAATTAGATAACTGGCGGCATTAGTACTAAAAGTAAAAGAAGGTGCTAATTTCTCACCAAGTTCCATAGCAACAAGACTAAATCTATTTTTAGCCTGGGCAAGTTTTCCGGCATTGTTATTTGTGTTTATCGAAGCCTGTTCAATTGCCGTATTTGTTCCTGTAACAGCATTCTCAAAACTCTTTATCTTAGATCTGTTATCAACGAGTAACTGAGCCATTTTTGAGTGCTCAACACCGAATATTGATGAAGCACTTTGACCATTCTTAAATTTAATATTAAGCTCCTCAAGTGCTCTGTTCATATCAAAAACACCGTTTTTATATCCGATATTTTTCTCTTTCATCTTAAGTAATACTTTATCAAAAGAGTTACCTGCTTGTGATGCTTCCTGATAAAACGGTGCAATTGTTTCAATTACTCCAGTCCAACCTTCAAGCTTGATACCCATCATATGAGCCGTTGTTCCGGATTTCTCCATTGCATCGGTCAGATAAGGGATATCAGCAGCACCAGCTTTAGATCCTGCAGCAAGAACATTGATAGTTTTTCTTGTGTCTTCAGCTCCTATATCAAATTGATTCATAGCCATTGTAAGTCCTCCAACGGCGGGATCAAGTTGTGTTTTTGCTGCTTCAGATAATATTATTGCTTCTTGAGTAACACTATGAAGAGCTTCTTTATTCTTCAGAAGTTCCGGACGTTTAGATCCTACCTTTGTATATGCATCGACAATTGCATCTGCGCTCTGTTTTATTCGTATGTTACCCTCTATTGTTGCTACAGATGTCTCTTTAGCTTTGTTGGATAGCCAGTCAAGTTTCTTTCCTGTAAGACCTGTTAAAGCGGAAAGATTACTTACCCGTTCTTCAAAGTTATTGAATATCCCTATTGCCTTTTTAAACGATAAAACAACTCCTGTTAATGATGCAATACCTACAGCTAATACTCCCCAATATTTGTTAAACGAATTAGTCATTCGTTGTGCCAGAGATGTATTTTTTTTGTATTCTGTATTAAGGAGCTTTAGTTCTGCTTTAACTTTGCTTAACTGCTCACTCTTTTTTGCATACTCTGTTGTATTGCGACCAGCTTTTCTTATCTGTCTGTTTAGTTTACGCTTTGCCTTTGTAAGCTCATCGATTGAAGCTCCGGATAGGTTATTAAGTACTCTGTCTAAATCAAATACATTTAGGTTAAGAGCACGCATTTGTTTCTTAGTAGCTTTTAATTCTTTCTCAAGTTTCTTGAATCCTGCAAGATCATTATTCTCTCGCATCTCAGCCATCTTCTTTTCAAGTCTGTCTGATTTGGTTCTTAAATTCTCAAGTTCATTTTCAGCTTGTTTCCCGTCTAAATACACTGAAGCTTTGGCTTCTTCGTGAATACTCATATATATTACTTTTTAGGCAATATATTTTTAGAGTACTAAAGGATAAAGGACAGCTATTTACCTCTATTTATATCATTGAATTTATCACCCATTTGTTTCTTTAGGTAATTTTTACGCCTTCTTGCATTTGAACTATCTCTGTATGCAACAGTACGAAGAGAACTAACTGTTTTTGATTGTTTATTATATCTTTGGTCAAATGCACTTTCAATTCCTTCAGCAATTAAACAAGCAGCTTCTTTTGCGTAGTATTTTGCTAAGAACTCCTTTAGCTTCATAATTTCTCTGAAGAACACTTTCGAATACCAGGGCTTTGCTTTTCTTTTCATCTGGTAACTTTGCGTAGAGTGATCAAAATATGCATTATCACTAAGATCTCCATCATTGCCTTTGCTTATCTCTTTACCAACTCCCATGTCAACGTATAAGCCATATTCCTTGAATATGAAGTCAATCTTTGATATATCGCCATTTGCAGCAGTCATGATGTGATTTATAAAAGAGTTAAATAGTACTCCTGTGTCATATATGTCTAAAGCATTCATTTTGCCTTCCCACATTTTTATAACAACTTGTGCCCACTCTTTAAGAAATTGTTCCTGGCTTTTCTCGTTCATAATCCTATCTCATTTTTTATTATAAATGACATATGATATCCGTGGTAGTTTTCTGCAACAGGACCAACTCCAATATAATTGATCTTTTTCTTGTCAAGTCCATATGTTGGAGAGTCGTATTCCTTAGAATCTTTATTTATTTCTTTTAACAATTTGAAACCTTCTGTAAGAGCTTTACTTTTTGCTTTACGTCTTGATTCACTATTAAGAGTAGCTTTAACAAGTACATAAAAAGAGAAATAACCGACATTTGTAAATCCTTCATTAAAGTCCAAGTTACCTAAGTCTATATCCTCAACACATATTTCTATGTCTTTTTTATCTCTTACTTTTTCAAGAAGAAGCTCCTCTAATTCGCCTAATCCGGAAACAGAGTTTAGTCCGGCATCAGGGATAATAACAGGCAGCTTCTTTTCTATATAGCTATAACAATCAAACATTCTCTAAATCCTTTATTTGTTCAAGTTTAACATCTAGTTGTTTAAAAGCTTCATGAACCGGAGAGTTTAATAATTTAGGGTTTCTAGTAATATCTCCATCATTCAAAGAAGATAGTGTGTTCAGAAATATTTCTGAAGGATCCTGCCCTGGTTCAGCATCATCAGCACCGCTGAAGAGGTTAGGATATTTATTCTTTAAGAACTCTTTAACTCCGGTAAACCATAAGTAAACAGCTGTTTTAACGTTATTAGATTTAAACATGAATCTTTTTCCGTATTTGTTTACTGATTCAGGATTAAATACTTCTCCTTTTTTTAGATACAGACAGCCAACAAACTTATTTAGAAACATAATTTTCTGTTTAACAGAATATGCATTATAGAATATATCGGCAGTAAGATACTGTTGTAAAGTGACAGTATATATTTTACGATCTGTACCACGATACTTTCCAATAGTTTTAATGTTATTCGGAAGTTGAATACTATTAGTAAGCCAATCGAATTTTTTAATAACCCAATTGATCTCTTCAAGATTGATAAGGATCTTCTTGTTTCTTGAATCCTTAAACCATCGCCAGCACCCATCCTTATCAATAATTGTTTGTTTGCGCATGAGCCTTAGATCTGTTAGTATCATAAAGGCTTTTACATTAAAAGTGAGTTCTTCTGGTTGTTCCCGAAACAATGCTGCAATTCTGATAAGTTGTTTATCGGTAATATTGTTCCAGTTGCAAACTTTTATATCTACTCTTTTCATCCGAATCCAATTACGCTTTTATCTAAGTTTACTGAAGGTTTTACTTGTAATTTTGCATACAGTTCACTTTCCTTATAAATAGGATAGTTATCAGCTTTATTGAGTAATCCTTTTATTCTAGCTTGGTATATCTCTGCTTCAATGGTGTTTGTTGTAACGTAATTTGCTGTTGCAAACTTGCATAACTCTAATACCTCAGTATCATTATCATCTAAATCTTTACCTTTTAACAGGTATTCGCAATACTCTGTACTTATTATTTTCTCAAGGTAGATCTTCTGATAGTTGATCATAGATGCTCTTAACATTTTAAATTCAGCTCTTGATCCTGAAAATGAAACATGTCTTTTAAGTTCATTAAGTGTATGAATAAATACATCTGACAGTATTGAGTAAGCAGGCGAATCTTTCCATTTTTCATGATGTTTCTCTGTTTTTTCTAAATAAGTGTATAGTTTTTCTATACTATTATCATACTTCTTCTCTATCTGTTCTATTAGCTTATCAACTCTTTGGCGACTTGCAGGAGAGTAGTTTTTATTACCTACAACAGCAAAGCCAGCATCGGTTAATACAAGATCTAATTCTGGTATTCTATTTAGGAAGGTTTTAAGATAGATTACCCTTTCTGTCTTTTTTTGCAAAGTGAGATCTTCACTTATTGATTCGAACAAAGAGTCACCAATAATTTCATCCTTTATAGTTTCTGACGAATCGTCAAACTCATCTTTATATATATCAGCATTATCACCTAATATTGTAGGTATAATCTTTTTCATATTATCAATACTGAACTCTATCATATCTATTCCTTTTCAACTTCTTTCTTACCGTTTTTCTTTTCATCAAGGGTTGTGAACTCTATATCCGGAACCATAAAGACAATATCTTCAGGCCAATTATTATAGCGTTTTATTACAGTGAGAACTCTTAGTATTCTATCACGGAAAGGCTTTTCCATTGCCTGCTTTATCATAAAGAGTTCTCTTTTGTCTGTGCCGGAGAAGGATCCTTTATTCTTTCCTGGAGTGCTGCCGATCAGAGAGGGGTGAACACTCATTGCATAACTAACAATATTGCTAACCTCTTCACTGTCTTCTATATATTCTCCACCTTTAATATCACCTTTAATAGGTTCTATCTCTACATATTTTTCAAAAGCTCCACTGTTACCTGCTGCCATAAACTTCTTTAAAGCAACAATGGCTTTGCCTGCATTTTTCTCTCCAGAGAGGAATTTGTTGAACTTATCATATTCCTCTTGTTTTCTCTTTACAACAGCATCATTATCTGTAACATCAATACCTTCTGCCTGAAAGAGCTCAGACCAATATTTGTCAGAGATGTATATTATAAATCTTACAGCCATCTGATTCTTTAATAGAGCTTTTTTAAACTCAGGAATCATCGTTAAAAAATCATACCAGCCTGATTCAAAGATACTCCACCATGCAGGTTCTGAATAGTATAATTTACCTGGTGTAGGAAAGGTTACCGGTATTACAAAACGCCTGTCTTTAGATCCTTTTTCAATGCGTTCTCTAAGATCTTTTAGAGGCCTTTTTCTGTGCAATGCAGGTGTCGGTTCAACATTTTCTTCAGAAGGAGAATCATCCCATTTTGAACTGTATAGGTGATAATCTATCTGTGCTGTTTTTTTGTTCATTACAGTCCAACGACTGTACACAGCTTCTTTATGGGACAATTCAGTAATTGTCTTACCATCATTGCTAAGTATTACTTCAGGAAAAACATTAAAGAATGTTTTCATATCAGTGCAAGACTCAAGCCACCACCCGGTAATATCATTCTCTTCGAAGAAATCAAGAACTTGCTGATCTGTTACATCCTCATAGGTAGTCTTACCTTTTTTGATAACTCTTTTGGCAGGTTTAATGCCTTGTCCATATGCTACAAGAGTATTGAATAATAAATTAGAATTAACAACCTCACTCTTCTTTATCTTCTTCATTACTTGTTGAGGAAGATCATTGTTCTTTCCCCAGGGGCATACGGTATACTTACCTATAGTTACTGAGGATTCAGGTTCTTTAAATATCTCCCTGCTACTTTGCTGCATAATTACAGCCTTGCATTCAGATAGGTATCCTATATCTATTATATTGTCATTTATCATAAGAATACCTCCTCGCCATTGAACTCAACAATAGATGCTCTTCTTATTGTTATAACTTGATTGGAAGGTAAGATCTTTATATTCATTGTTCTACCACTGCTGTAAAAGCTGGTACAGACACACTTTTTTATTTTTATTAATTCACCCTCTTTAGAAACAAAGGAGATTGAGAACTCCTTGTTATTTGTGTCCACGAGCTTATGTATCAGACCTACATGTACCATATGTTTTTATTTACAATATGGTAATCGGATTTAGCAGCTTAAAGGACAGCCGAAGCAGCCTACACACGATGCCACCCCCGAGGCGGTTTGGTAATTACCTGAATTATTTTTCTTATTTAGAATCAATCTAATACCTGCATATAACACGATTTTATACTAATGGTAATTACCAAAACTAGACAGGGCGGGGCGGGGTCTTACGACAGAAAAATGGGAAAATTCCCTTTATTTCATACCCTTATATGTTAGATTATCAGTGTTTTGGTTTTTTTTAAACGGGAGGTGTTGTCGATGTTTTTATATATTAGCGATTTCGCTATATTTTTTGTATCTTTATTATATAAAGAAAAAGATAAATGTATTGCTAACACATTAAAAATTAAAACGATGAACAAAAAGAGTTTAGAGATTACCAAAAAAGAAACAGAGACTAAAAACAACGACAAAAGCAAAGCTTTGAAGATTCCGCAAACCTATGAAGAGCAAGTAATGTTCTTTAGAGAAAAACAGAATCTTGTTAAGCAGTCGGAACAGCTTAAAAGTTGGCAGGACTCAATAAATAGTCATGTTACTATAATTGATGAGAGTGGGAAAATTGACGACTTTACAACTAATATGTACAACCTTACATTATCATCGAAAGGAAGTAATGACTATAGAAATGAGGATATTTTTTCAATTAATAATCCTGTTTTAATAAAAGAGTTTTTACTCTTTATCTCTGATAAGATGGATATCAAAATCGAAGCACTTAAACAAGAATTAATCAAGTAATCACCCAGGAGGGGGAAACCCCTCTAAACTCCTTTAATTATGAATTTTTTAGATAGACGTAAAGAGCTTAAACGGCTTTCTAATGAAGCGTTAAAGCTTAGAACAGAAAAAATAGAGAGTGCAAAAAGCGAAGATTTAAAAACGTTTTGGCGTACCCGATCAATAAACTATATACTAATGCATCAGATTTACAACCTTAACGGGGAGGTTGAGTTTAAAACCTTTGAAGAGTGGACCAAAGAAGGATATACAATTATAAAAGGGTCTAGCGCTTTTGTTATCTGGGGGCAACCTGTAGAAGTTGTAAAGAAGTTTGAAAAAATAAGATATTGCCCTTTAAAATATCTCTTCTCTGATAAACAAGTTTATCGCTATCAGGAATCACAGGAACCAACAACAACCAATACTGCTAAAAAAAAGAAGTTTGAAACAATCAATCTTGATTTAATATTATGAGTAAAGAGTTAAGCGAAAAGCAAAAGAAAAGAATTGCACTTTCTGAACTTAGCAGAAAAGCAGAAGCATTAAAAAAGCAGAAACAGGAAGATGCAGGAACAATAACAGAACAGCTATTTTGGGCTAGTAGAACAGTTAATTATATGCTGTTAAAGTATATGTATGATACAGAAGGAGCGGAGGAGTTTAAAACCTTAGTTCAATGGAGAAAAACGGGATATAAAGTGAAAAAAGGTTCTAAATCTTTTACTATATGGGCACAACCCAGAGAGGGAAAATACAAAGACCAAAAAGAGAAAGAAGAAGAGAAAGACGATGAACACAAATACGAATTTTTTCCAATTTGTCACCTGTTTAGTAACCTTCAGGTAGAGCCGATAAAAAATGATAAAGAGTGATTTAAACACTAACCTATGTATTGATAGGTTAGTGCGCGGAATAAGGTGTAAAAGCCCTTCAGCATGCGCTCACCCCCGGTACTTTTACTCCTTCGATTATTTTTACAACATATATTTTAAGTAACTCTATGAAAAAGAGGTTTAAAATATTTGTTATAAAAAGCTTATTTAACCAACCCAGCCTGTAGGCGAAATAATTCCTGAGCCATGATTCCAACCAAACAAGAAAGCCCCCAATAGCAAAGTATCAAAAGCATCCGTTCCATCAGTTCTGTGTTCTAATTTATCCTCTTCTGTTTCAGCAAGCTTCTCTCTAGATTTATCCTTTTCGAATCCGTTTCGTCCTATTTTAACACCAGCCTGTTCTAAGGCCAGAATAAGAGCTTCGTTATTTGCTTTGTTTATTTGTGGAATTAAGTATTTCTGACCTTTTAATGATTGATCTAACATTAAGTGTTTCTGCCTATGTTTCTCAGGATTCCCCATATATACCTTTGCTATGCGCCATTTATTTTTGTAAAATTGATTACATATTACAGAGGCAAAGTCCTCGTCACTAACGGCATAATTACTGCCAATAGCAGTGCTATCGTAGTAATAAACCACTTCTTTAGTTGGGTGAAATCTATAATAATTACAAAAGTCATCTACTAATTCACGTAATTTTCGTTCGTATTTAACGAAGAAACTTTTTAGGATTTTGATTTTCATGCCATCAACCTGACCAACAACAAGCCAGTTTATATTAGCATTGTAGTCAAAAGCAATCAATAATGGTTTTTTGGGATTTATATCACCATCCTGTCGGCATCCCATATTGCCAACTTTTAATTTTTCGAAGTCGTAACCTAAGTCACTTAGATAGCTGTTATTGAAAGCTGTATAGTAGTGTATAGATTCTCTTAGACTGGGATAGAAACCATCCTTCAATCTGGTAACCCTTTTACACAGTATTGATGTTTGGAATATTAAAGGTGGAAGATCTCTTTTCATCTGCTTGATATACTTCTCTCCAAGTAATTGTATATTCTCAATTGTAGATACCTCCTTATAGTATACTGTAATAGATCTTAGTTTAGCAAGATGTAATTGAATCTCTCTATAACGTCTTTTTTTGTAGGCAGTAACTTTGCCTTCTTTTTCTATGTTGTATTTTTCTACTAACAATGAGTGAATAGCCTGAAGTAATTCAATCTTCATCTTTTCTCTGTAGTCAAGAAACCATGAACCTTTCTTTGTAGTTGGCATATCACTACATATTAGCATTGAATGATGGTATGGACAATGAGAGAAATGACCCTTAAAACCACCATTTGCAGGAATAGTCTCATCTTTTAGTTTCTCGTAATCAACGAATTTAGCTTCATCAATATCAATATAATCGAGTGTTAGTGAATTAGAGGATCCTTTGATGTCCTGTGATATCATATACCAAATGGAGCCGTTATACCAGGATAAAACATTATCGTATGATATAGGTTTTATATGCGGTTTTTGGAAACCTGCAGATCGTGGAGGTTTATGACCTACATAATAATGAACATCTCTTTTAAAGCCAAATTGTTCTAATGCCTGAAGAGTTCCTGGCAGAGTTCTGGTTTTTATCTGCTGTAGTGATGTTCCAACAATTCCGCCAGCAGATCGGGGCATATACTGAAAATTACGTTGTAACCACGGAGCTCTGACACCATGTGTTTTACCAAAACGTCTACCTCCAACAACAACAGTTGTATGAGCTCCGGTATACATTATGTTTTGTTGAGCTTCGTTAAAGTATTGTTTATTTTTCATTTACAACCTCCTCAAGCTCTTTGTATTCTTTCATATCCTCAAATTCTATATCGTCAGAGTACTTTTTTAGAAGATCTGTAATTTTTTTTCTATGATTTGGTATAGGAGTAATGCCAAGTACTGATGGATCACTGGTTACTTCATATGTTTGTGGAATGATCTCTTCCCACGGCATAACCTCATCATCCTTCTGGTCAAGCTGTGTATACTTACCAAGTTTATCAGCAGCCATAACCATTGCTTTTACATCATTTGCCTCTTTCGCGCGGTTATAAGCTTCATCAAGCATATCAATTACTTTATACCTTTGCCACTCCTTGTTTGCATTCCGAACATTGCCTAACAAGAACTTAAGGTTTGCAATATCCCTGTAAGCCTGACTTTCTGATACATGATAATTAGCTATGAGAAAGACTCTCATTTCACTATCACGCATAGTTGGTTCGTCAAGCCATGCTGTAAATCCTGCTTTATAGCGTCTTAAAACATTAAGGTCACTTTCAGAAAGTCCATCCTTTTTGCCTTCAAATAGTGCGATTTTTAGTTTATCTAGTGTATGTGGCTTACTCATTTTTATTTCTCGCTTAGTACTTGTTTTTTCATGTATTCGCGTACAGAGTTTTCTGCCTGGGGGCTTCCTTTCTTAGCAAAATTTATTACCTGTCTTCTTATCTCAAGTTGAGACATAAGCTTTGCATGAAAATATCTTTTGCCTATTTCGCTATTGTCACGTTTTAATTCTATTCTGAGGTCTTTTACATTTACACTTAATAGAATTGCAATCTCATCAACAGAAAGAAATAACCCGGCATACTCTTCAAGTCTTGCCAGATCCTCTTCTGTTAATTCCATTCAGCAGCCTCCTTTATAACTTTAGTAATCTTATCACTGAAGAAGTTTACCAAATTTGGCTCTGTAGATATTATCCCTGCTTCATTTTTATCGTTATGTGTAGCATTACAACTCATAACAGATACAGCAGATCTATAGGATCTACATAGAATAACTTTGCTGTGATTATTTGTAAAGAATACTTTGTCCGCAATATTCTCAAGAAACATAAACAGAGAACTGTTATTCAAAACTGAGAAATCAAGAATAACAGTTAAATGCTTTATTCTATTTCTCAACTCAGATAACCTGCATATGAAATAATCAGATATTGCAAAAGAGCTGATAATAACATCAGCTCTTCCTGTATAACCCAACATGTTTATGAGAACATCAATACTCTCTTTATAACCAAAAAAAGGAGTACTAACATTTGATTTCAATTCCATAGATCTTTAATTTTTCGATAGTTTCATCAGCAAAGTTTTCTCCTCCGGAAAGCAGGTCATTAAACCTCTTATTCATCTCTTGAATTTTTCCATCTCGTTTCTTTTGATTCTCTTCACCAGTCAACTTTTCGAGATCTTTTAATCCTTGAGTTATATACTTTCTATCTCTGGATACTTTTTTAGGGTCAAGAGTGGTATTAACTGTTTGGGAATTAGTATCTGTATTTTCAGTTTTGTTTTCCACAAAATTGTCAATTGTTTTCCATCCTTCGGTTATATGGTCATCAAGATCATGAATCTCTTTTATGAGATCAGATCTATCAATATCATTTGTTAAGAGCTTTAACTTTTCATGTTTGGCTCTCATGATTTTATATGCTTCAGAGATCTTATCGAAAACTTCTTTTAACTCTTCAGGGAGATCCTCTCTCTTCACATTTTTCTGTTCCTTTACCGGATCTTTTTCTTTTTGTTCTGTCTTTGAAACAGAAGATTCAATAACTTTTAACAGAGGTTTTGAAATGACTTTTTTCTCTTTTAATTCCCAATCTTTCATCTTGTCAAGTTCGTAGACAAGCTTACTCATTCTCTGTTTCCTGGCAAGGAAATTAATTACAGATCTGTTTCGGCTATATTTGCAGAATAGTTTGTAACCTTCTGCAAAGACTTTATCTTCATCAGGAATCTCAAGCCATTCTGTTATTTCGTTTTTATTACTCATATTAAGTGGGAGTTAAAGGGGCATAAAGCCCCGTTTGTTACTCAGATGGTGATGGTGAAGTTGTTGGTTTAAAAACACCGTCTTCACAATCAAGAGTTCCTGTTTTCAATTTTATCTCTCCTGTATATTCAGGCAATGGAGTTACACAAGGTGCAGATATTTCAATGGTTAATCCTTTGTCGGAACCAGGAGCATCTCCGGAATCACCCTTTGTATCTACTGTTAGATTATACTCTTCATCACCTAAAACAACATACTTATTGCCAGGCTGAGGTATCACAAACACGCAGTTACTGTTTACAGTCCCTTTAGCAAAAGCTTTTGCTTCTGTAGATATATCAGGGTATTTGAGATTCCCTTTATTAGTAAACATTTTGCAATCCTTTTCACCAAGAGTTTCGAAGGTGACTTTACCTTTACCCTGGGTTGTATAGATTGTAAGCCAGTTCTTCCCATCTTCTAGGACATAATCACCATTAAGCTTAATCTCATCAGCTGTTGTTGATGGTTTGTCTGGTATTTTGGGATGTGCTTGAATCCAACTTTTAGGAATCCAATACGCAATGCTTTTGATACCACTATGGTTAACCTTACCATCTGTCCATTCTAAATTTTCGAAGTTCATATCTTAGTTTTTTAAGAGGTTGCGATTTTTCCGTAGCATAACATTTCAGGATCTATAGACTCAAATTCAGTCCCGAAGTACATCATCATAAATAGTTGTAGTAACTTAGGATTGTCTACTTCTCTGATTCTAACCTTTTCCATTTGTGATTTCTGATCGACACCAACAAGCATGTTTTTCTTTGTAGATAGTATGATTCTATTGGTTTTTCTTAAACCAATTAGAGGAACTAATTCACATGTGTCTTCAGTTCCTTCCAGAAATGTCTTTTTGTATTGCTTGTTAAATGGAGATGAACCAAAATCATTCTGATACCCTTTGTTATAAAGGTTATATATAGTTTTAGGAAGAAACATTTTTGTTTTCTGATCTTGTAGTTCTTCAGACGCAGAATCCAAATACATCTGCATCAAATAATCAACAACATTATCTTCAGTTAGAATAGGCAGATCACAGAAATTACCTTTTGCAGAACTAATATTCCCATCAGTTACTTCTTTATCTCCAATAGTAACAAATCCGTTAAATAGATCCTTTGTTTTATCTCCTGCCGAATTTCTTTTTGCAGTGAATATAGATTTTGCAAGTTTCTCTCCAATCTTAGCCGTTTCACTCATAGCTATGGCTTTTGAGATTGGCATCTCTTTTTTATCCTGACTAAGAGATCCACCAAATACTGTTCTGGACATTTTGATAGGATCAAACTCTTCAACTACATCACCTAAAAAAGTCTCTAATTCCCTTAAAGTTGGATCATCAGGAGTTGAAGCTTTTCGGTATGTTTTGTATGGACCCAATTCAGGATCAGTGGTGACTTTACCAATAGTCTCTTTACCCCGAACACCTGTTCTGAATGTCATATGTTTAACAGTGTCGCTTATTTTAGCAACAGGCATCATTAACAACTCTTTTCTATACTTATTACCTGTTTGTTTTAACTCTTCTGTTAATTCTTCTTGTGATAATTCTTCAGCCATTATTCCTGCATATTTAAAAATTCCATACATGAAGCATAAGCCTCTTCATTAGTCTCAGCTCCTTTATCTTCATTATTACTATTAGAGATTGTGTCTGTCTCTTTAGTTATAGTAGAGGTTTTGGCACCAGAGCTTTGTTCAAGCTCTTTAATCTTAGCATCTTTCTGTGCTATTTTTCCTTGAGCAATTGCAAGATTGTTTTCTGCAGTTTCTTTTGCTTTTAAAGCTTCTTTTAATGAGTTGCCTGCTGTAACCATCTTTCCAAGTGCTTCATTTATGGCTTCAAGCTGCTCCTCGTTCATCGCAAAATAACCATCGGAGCTGTGAAGCTCCTTAACGCCAAGAGCGGCGTTAACAAACGAAAATTGTTTCATATCAATATTTGTTAAATTTTGTTGCTGAGTATTACTATCAGATAGTTCTATAACCTTATCTATAGCGACAGAGAATTCGCCTATATCATCAATAAGCTCTCCTAAAACATCCTTTGCAAAGAATGTTTTTCCTTTGTGGTGCTTCTCTGAACTATTTGGTAGGTTCTTTTTTATGTCCGCAGTGAACTGTTCGTTCAGCGGATCAAGAACAGATTGCCTCATGATCTCATAATTACCTTTGAGGGCTTCTTCGTATTCGTCATTCTTTTCTGTAGACTCTGTTGCATACAATCTAATAGAGACTACATTATTATGTTCAGAGTTAGCTTTTCTACCCTCAAAACCTATCATAGTTCCTATGCAGCCAATTCTGTCCATTTCGCGAGAAGCAATTATATAGGCAGCATAGGATCCTATGTACATAGCTGCTGAACACATCATGCCATCTACCCAGACAACAATTGGTTTTGTACATTTCAGCATCGCTTCTGTCAGTTCCGGAACTGCTACAGATTGACCACCTCCGGATTCAATAACCATAATGTGGCCAATAACAGAGTTATCAGCATCGGCATTCAATAATCTGTTTGCTAAAGTTCGGGTTCCGCGAGGACCACACTCTGCATCATGTTTTAATATTACACCTCTTACTGGCAATACATTTATTACACGTTTCTCTTCTCCTTCATATTCTTCACTGCTGGCTGATATTTTGTATGGCTTTGAGTTCATTGCTTCAGCTTCCGGTTCGAAAGCTATGCCATTAAGCATACCATACAGAATAGGAGTTACTCCAGCTAAAGTTGTTGCCTCAATCTGCCAGGGAGAGTTAAGAATTGAACTGATGAAACTATATCTCATAAAAAAATACCTTACTAATTACTATTTTGTAGTAACAGCAAGGTATTTACTAACTCAACTTGTATAAAGGACATGGTCTTGATTCAACCACGTGGTATTTCACTCTCAATAGTGTATTTATAGCCCTGAAATTTTGCTAATCCTGAAGCAATATATTTATGAGAAAACTTTGCCGGACTATATGATGTGCCCACAAATATATACTTATTATTTATAGTGGTAATTACATATACAGTACGATTTTTAGCCAGAGTATTAAATATATCATCATACTTATCTTTATCGCAAACTATTTCGCCAGTAATTTTCTCATTTATAAGTTCTCCTGCTTTAGTCTTTTTTGAAGAGTATTCATATGTATTGTTCTCAAGTCGGGAGTTTAGAGTTTTTAACTTGCCGTCTTGAGGATCTACAAACTTTATTTCTTTAACACCGGTTATCATATCTGTAATTATTTAGAATCAATCTTATTAGGGACAACTAAGGACAATAAGGGACAACTAAGGACACCTGGGGACACGCAGGGGACAATTAAGAGAAAAATTTTCCTGCACATCTTGACTTTTTTTTAAGATTTTCTCTTGATCTGAATTCTCGCTTCTTCAGAAATTCATATGTCTTATCTGTTAAGGGCAGTTCTCTAGTTTCCATAAAGGTCCAGATAGCACTCTTAATGTCTACTTTGTTACGCATAATATCTAAATAGAGATGAAAATCTTTCTCTAAATGTGAATTGATGTACTTGTTGAGAACCTTTAAGCCGGAGCAGCTTATATATCTGTATTTTTCTGTGTCAATATTTAACCAAGCCGGAAGCACTATTTCCGTCACCCTAAAATCATACCCTTCAGGCTTCCGGCTGGTTAATAAAGAGGTAATAACGTCGCTTAGATTCAGTTTTCCGCTTATTATTAATGAATCCCCTAAAATGTATTTTAAATATGCATTATTATACTCTGTAAGCGTGATTAGGGTCTTCATTTACATTATTACATTTGAACAATGTAAAAGTATAAACTTATACGGTTAAATAAAAATGAATTTAAAAATATTTATTCAGATTCAATTTTATTTAATAATTCCTGAAGCTTGTTGCGAAGAGCTTCTTTCTCTTCAGCTGAGAACTTACCACTGCCGTTTAATCGGCCAACTAATCGTTTTCTGGCCTTCTCAGCATTGTCTTTAAGATCCGGAAATATCAAAGTTGCTACTCCAGCCTTGTTAATAACAGGATCATCTAATATCTCTTTCATGATTGCTTTTTTGTTGAAGATAGTCATCATATGATAAGTTGCCAAGATTAGTGAGTTTTTGCCTGGCATCTTTTAATTCGGAATAAACCTTATCAAGGTTCTGGCAGATCCTCTCCAGATCAGCCGACTGATTCTTATATGCAGATTGGATAAACTCCATATAATCGGTATAGGTGTTACTCATTCTATACCTCCCTTCTTTAATTCAACAGTACTACTATACTTCGTACATATTGTTGTTCGACTCTTTTGTGTTAGCATAATTGTATAAAACGAAAGAAGCGGTCACTGCTAACACATTCTTACGATGAAGAAAGTCTAGGGACTCATCACCCATATGCCGCTTCTCAGGTATCTTAATGAAATAATTGCAATATGAAATCATCGTATATATTTTGAATGTGTTAGCACTTCAAATATACGACTTTTTAAGAAACTCTATTTAATGAATGTAGTTTCTTTTTTCTCTCAACAGGGCTGAGCACCCTTCAAATCCTGAGGTATTATGATAAATAAAAAAAAAATTAGCAGTGAATCTGAGAGGTTTGTTGCTAAAGCTCTATATTATAGAGTTTATAGATTATTATACATGATAATATATCTTGAGGAGAAGTGGGGTATTATAACTAATATAATTGATTGGTTAGAAACTTACTTGTAGATTAAATGAAAAGAGCATCAAATGTTTGATGCTCTTTTAATAAAAATATGACCTTGTATTATTTAATCTAACATTTCATATTTATTGAATTCACTTTTCATTTTTGTTTTTATAGCTTTCTTTAAGCTATTGAATTTAAGTTCTAAATAATGCTCTTTAACTTCTATAGTTATTGTTTCAATACATGTTTTAGTGACCTTTATAGGATTCAACTTAAACTTGGAATCTTTTATATATGCATCTTCGAACTGATATTTAATTTTTTTTAAATCCAAGCTATCTATAAAACGATCTGAATCATTTAAATTTGTATAAGTTAACTCAACTACCTCATCTTCAGATGGTATTCTATACTTGAAATCTATTAGGAATAAATTTAATGAGCTGCCATTTTTATACTCCAAAATAGGAGGAACATAAATCCTATATAAGAATAGAGTGTTTAATATATGATTATAACTGTTGTATATTTTAAAAGCAGAACGTTTTATTAAAGAGTTTTTTGTCTGTTTGATTCTATCAAAAAACACTATTAAGTGAGAAGTTCTAGGGTCATGTATAACTCCTTGACTAAAGTATTTATATTGATTCCTATTTGAATTAGAAACGAATTTCCTTATACTTTTACTTACAATTTTTTTTTGAACCATTTTCGTTGATCTTGGTATCTGGATTACTTTGCTTGAATAAGCTGTTAGAGTATATAATATCGATATCGTAAAATTGGATAAATCACTAGAAATTATTGGGTTTCTGCCATGGTCATAATGCTTTAGTACTCCTTGGAGAGTGTTCTTGAAATAGAATAGAATAGTGGCTATATCACTGCTTGATTTTTGTGATTCATAATATAGATTTCGGATCTCATTGTATAGACTGTCGATATTTGATTTTCTAAGAGGATAATTAGAATATGTTAATGGTGTGTATTTATCAATTAGCTTTTGACATTCAATTTGAACCTTTCTATTAGAATCCTGAATACTTTGAAGTGTATTTGTTATGTGATTTTCGACTAATTTTTTGCGTAGTAAAGGATATGTTAAGATGATGCCAAGAAACAAAGCTAATACACTTAAAGAGTCTTTGACATATGGAAAGTATTTTTCAAATGTTGATTTTGTATTATTAAGTTCCGTTTCATATTTCTTTTTTGTCTCGTTACCAAATGCTTGTTCACTAGTAGAACCATACAGTATTAATAGTAATACTATCATAGTGTATTTAAAAAAAGTATTTTTCATATTGATATAGTTTGGTGTAAAAATATAACGTCTAATTTATAAACGTTTTATTTATCTACCAAATGTGTTCTCTGTATCTGTAGTTTCTACACGAAAAAAGTGTAAAAGTGTAACCATGTATTTTGTTGTGGTTAAATACTTGTTTTATAGCCTTATAAACTAAATACACTATATTTTTTTATTTTGTAACTGATCATTTAGGAAAATGTAACTGTGTATTAGAGTTATACTAGTTACATTTTAAAGTGTAACCTTAAAAAAAATGTAACAAAAGTGTAACCTTTATAAATTACTCTTTTTTAAAAGGTTTTGGAGTTGGTTACAGAAATACACTTTTTTAGTAGGTAAAAGAGGAGAGGTAAAAGGAGAGGAGAGCCTCTGGAAAAAATGCCGCTTAAGTAATAAGGGAAGAGTATAGTAAATAAACATGAAAAGGTTACTTTTGTAAAGTAGTTGTATTAATTTGTAAAGTATATGAATATACCAAACCTACCGACTGATAACTTATATAAGTTTATGGCTATTTCAGGAATATTTATAGCTATGGTTTTTTTCTTTTATCCTGAATATATGATTGATAAGTTGGATTTGTACATTCTTGATCATAATAAAAATGTACTTATAATTAAGGATGAAATAAATTATCTGGATAAAAAGATGAGAAAGGACTTTATTTTATTAGAGATGATTGAAGATGAAATAAATGCGAATGAAGATAATTTAAATTACACTTTTAATGTAACAAATGATATTAAGTATATAGAAAAAAAATATTTGTCCTATAAGAAGGAGTCTGATAGTATAAAGCATTTATTAATAGAGATGCTTAAAAATGATGAAACAAGTTTATTGTTAAAAAGCATAGGTAATAATATAAATCAGATGGGGTATGAAGAAAAAATTATTTCTCATATGGAAGAGAAGATTAATAGATTCTATAGATATAAAACTGTAGGGATTACTTTTGGTATTATGTTGTCTTTTTTAGGTTTTCTATTTTGGTATAGTAGATCTCAGAAATTTATAGATGAGAGGATGAAGAGTGAAATTATTGATAATAAATACAAAAGGCATAGTATGATAAAAAATAAAAATAAATAGATATGAATGACGTGATTAAATTTTTTATAGAAGAGAAAGAGTGGGTCTTTTCTGGAATTGGTATTTCTGTTTTAGGATTTATCTTTAATAGAGGCAGAAAAAAATATGTAAAGCAGAAACAAAAGATTAATAATAATTCTACAGGAATACAAGTAGGAGGTGATATTAATAATTTTTTTAAAAAAGATTAATATTATGAGTCAAAGGCAAAAAATATCTGATGGAAGTTCAGGTATTCAGATAAATGGTAATGTAAATTGTGGTATATCATATAGTGATGTACGTGATATAGTTCTGGATTTATTTAAACAAAATTTTCCCAAATTGTTGGAAGAAGCTAAAGAGCAGGCTTTACAGAATTTAAAAGAATATGAAAAGCATTTGGATGAGTCATTAAAAAGGCGATTAGAAGATGTTGATTTTAATAAATTTAAAGATCCAAATACACAGTATATATTAAATAATTCTATTAGCTATGCTGCAAGAAAAGGTAAAAAAATTGACTTGGATTTACTTTCTGAAACTTTGGTTACATCTTTACTTAAAAGTAATACTGATATTTTAAACATTATTTCAGAACAGGCTGTAGAGATTATTCCTAAATTAACATTAGAAAGTATTAATATGTTGACATTTCTTTTTTCTTTTTTCAATATCAGGATGGTTGTGAGTGAGTCAATATCAGAAACAGAGGAATTTTACAAAAAGATAATAGAAACTCATAGTATACCTGCTAATAATAAGGTTCTAATAGGTTATATGGAGTCATTGGGTATATTGTCAAATCTTCATATAGGGAGAAATGATGTTTATAATAAAATTAAACTTGACTATCCCGGCATTTATAAAAATTCTAGTAAAAGTGATATTCAAGAAGATATTCAGAAGAATGCACCAAATCTATTTAAGGTTATTAAGATGATAGAAGATAATCGATTTGATAAGGTGGAGCTAACACCTTTAGGGATGTTAATATCATTAATTAATATGAGAAATTATTTGCCAAGCATAGATTATAACGAATGGATAAACTAATAATTAACATAAATATTTCAACAGAAACTAAAATACTAACACAATAAAAGATTCTAAATTAAAATGTCTCTTTTTAATTGTGTTAGTAGTAATGTTATGACTTTACTTATCCCTCTCAGCAATAAATGCTTCAAGTGAGTTTATAGTGTTGTGACACTGTCCCCGAAACTGTGTAAATGGGTTAAAAAGAATTAACCTATTTATATTTGTAACATGATAAGTAAAGAAGAATTATTAGAGTCAGATTTTTTAGATCAATTTAAAACAGGAGAAGAATTAGATAGATTCTTAAAGAGCGTCTTCAATAGAGGAATGGAACAGATCCTTAAAGGAGAGATGGATCATCATCTTGGTTATATCAAAAATGATAAGAAAGGCGATCTATCAGGAAATAGCCGTAATGGTTATAGTAATAAGAAGTTGAATAGTGAATTTGGAGAAATAGATATCAATGTTCCTCGTGATCGTAATGGTACTTTTGAACCCCAAATAATACCCAAGCGCAAAAAGAACCGACCAGGAATTGAAACATTGATAATATCCTTGTATGCTAAAGGCATGACAGTGTCTGATATTGAACAGCAACTAATAGAGATATATGATATTAATATCTCAACAACAGCAATTTCAACAATCACAGACAGAGTTAAACAAGATGCCATAGAATGGCAAAACAGGCCTTTAGAAGAGGTTTATCCAATAGTGTGGATGGATGCAATTGTTTTTAAGGTAAGAGATAATAGTCGTGTTGTAAATAAAGCGATCTATATAGCTGTAGGATTAAATACATCAGGATATAAGGAAGTTTTAGGTCTGTGGTTGGGAAAGACAGAGAGTTCATCGTTTTGGATGTCTGTGTTGACGGATTTACAAGCAAGAGGAGTTAAGGATATATTAATAACATGCACTGATAATCTTAATGGTTTTACATCAACAATAAACAGTGTTTTTCCAGAATCAAGAACACAAATATGTGTTGTTCATCAAATACGTAATTCCTGCAGATTCGTATCATATAAAGATCGAAAGGCTTTTACAGCAGATATGAGAGAAATATATACAGCACCCAATCAGGAAGCAGGATTGCATGCATTAGATAGATTTGAGGAGAAGTGGGGTGAGCGTTATCAGTATGCCATAGATAGTTGGAGAGAAAATTGGACAGAACTTACTGTGTTTTTTGAATTCCCATTAGAAATTAGAAAAATAATATACACAACAAATCTCATAGAAAATCTTAATGGTAAAATTAGAAAGTATACAAAAAACAAAATGAGTTTCCCTACAGATGATGCTGTAAAAAAATCAGTATATCTGGCTATAATTGAGGTAACTAAAAAATGGACAATGCCCATTCGAAAATGGGGGATTGTATATGGTCAGTTTATAGCTATATTTGGAGACAGGATGAAGAGGTAACTGAAAAGGCTATTGAAATTATTGATAACTTTCTTAACGAGCAAAGCTCTAAAAGTTAACAACAAATTCAACAGCCAATCATTATCATCATTATTTTAAAAATTCCATTTACACAGAATAGCGGACACTACCAGTGTTGTCAAGATTATTAATGTACTCTTCCATCTTCAGGAAGATATTTTGATTGTAACTCTTTTGTTTTTCTGATGAGATCTTCTCATATGTTTTATGAAGATCTGCATCTTTCATCTCTGCAAGTCTTTTAAGCTCTTGTAGTCTGGTTAAAACTCCTTTAGTGCTCATGTTTATACTTTTTCTTCAAAAACTCTTGTGGTATTTAAAACACCCGCTGAATCATAAGATTTTCCATCCCTGACAAATACACCATCATACATTAATGCTTGATAGTTTGATTCATGCATGTAACACCTACAGGATCTTCCAGCTATAATCAAGTTGAACTCAACTATGTCGTTATTCTCTTTATTAAAACCCTTTATATCTATTTGGATAGTCCTTTTCATCTCAGTATACGTTTTGTTAATAACTATCTTTACATAAGCCTTTGTAGTCGTACAAACAAGGCTTTCCGGTTTTGTAACATATTTATGGTTCCTCTAACTCAGTAACCTCTGTTTCTCTCTGTTCTCCTTCAGAAATTATCTCAAGGGTTATCCCTTCTGTATATTTCTCTTCAGGAACTTCTTTGAATCCTTCAAAGTGAGGCCGTACACTGCCATCACTTAGAGTTTTCACTCTTCCGAATCCTTCTATAAATTCCAAGCTGCCTTGAATTGCTGTATCTAAAGCAAGAGTACATGCCAAGTCTTCTGGGGCCTCTACTTCGCTAAAGACAGAACTCCACTTTTTAAGCTCTTCTTCGTTCCAGATATTTTCATCAATTGTTATTTCGTACTCATCAGTTCTGGTCACTTCTATTTTATATTTTTTCATTATATGCCCCTTTCATTGTCATTTCAAAAAATTTATTTTCTTCAATGCAATCAATGCATCTTCCATCACCGATCAGGATCTCGTGTGACTCTTCGCTGCAACACCTACATTTTCCACTCTGTAGGTCGCTTTGTAAATAGGTTGTTTCTTCAATCATATTTCTTCGTTTTAAAAAGGTTATAATCAATTTCTTCTCCCTTTATGAATCGGGAAAATGTATTATCTGTAAATGATATGTTCTGACCTATTTCCTCAATAAACAGCTTTACACACTCTATGAATAAATCTGCTGATTCGGCATCTGCCAGTTTTGATACAGTCGCCATAGATCCGGGCTCAAGTTTATCTAGGAACAAATAGACCCTATCAAGATATTCTACTATATCTGTTTCCGGTTTAGCAAAAGGTTTTAATCTTTTACTGAGAAAATGGTTTAACATCGGTTACTGGTTTATAGTTATTGTTATCTGTCATTTGAGTCTCTTCAATTGGTTTTGTCTGTATGTATATCATCTCTACGGACATGTTTTTAGATCTTGATTTTCTGATGATCCTACCTTGTTTGTTTTTAAAGCATTCCGGGTTTAGTTCTATTACATAATCGGTAAACTTTGCCCAGGCACGGAGAGATTTTGTAATTCTATTAGTAGTCCATCCTCTTGTATTACTCACAGCTTCAAAGTTTTTGAAAGCGTCATCTCTATCCACAAACGTATCAAGGTTGCTATCCTCTTTTTCTCTGGAGAAGTATACATCTGCCCAGTTCTTGAAGTGCTCTGTCATTTCAGTACGTAAGTTTCTTAGAACTACATTGGCCAGTGGTGGCTCAATTTTAAGAGGACTTGGTATTGATAAATAGAAATTAATGCACTCCAGATAGAAGTTATAATCGGCATTCCACTCTTTATCTGTATAATCTTCAAAGAATAGGTTTTTGCCAATATCATCGCGTACTGTTCTTGTCTCCAGATAATCATTATGCATACTCTTCATATGATAATAATCACTGAATACAGTATATAGCAGCCTACCCTCTGTAGAACTGTCGATGTTTCTTGGAGTATAGTTTGATGTTATAGCAAACTTTGGAACATCAGGGAATTGAATCTCAAAACTCTTATTATTCTTAGGGTTTACAATCATTTCGCCCGTCAATACATCAAAAAAGAATTTGAAGTTGAGATACTGATCAGCATCGTCTACCAACACATAATCGGTATGTTCAGTTACTCTTTCGTAAATATGTGAGTTCTCTGTAAGCTTAGGGTTTTTTCCGGAAAGCGTTACAGACTTCATAAATTTACGGACAGATTTATAACAGATACTCTTTCCGGATCTTCCGTTACTCTCATCGTTCTCACTTATTTTATTATCCATAGCAAATACACACCAGGGGCGCGCAGGATCTTTATATCTGTGTAATAGATATCCTATAGAGAATATCTTATTAATCAGGTGCTGCTTCTGTTCTTTCTGTTGCTCGTTTGTAAGGTTTGGTCCGGCTATCTCATAATGATACTCTTTGTGATAACTCTCTCTCTTTTCAATAGGAAGATTTGTTTCAAGTTCATCTCTCCAGTGTACTCTGGAGGTATTAATAAGATATCTGAAGAATAGCGAATCTTTATGATGTATATCTATATCAAATTCGTCAAGATCTTTACTGTACTTAACTGTAAAAGCTTTGTTAATTCTTTCAAACTTGTGATCCAATACCTCATCGTCCCAGGTAAATTTGTTTACTGAATCCGGCTTGAGATCCTTTATCTCGTTTCCGGTGATTTTGATAGTTTTGTTTTTAAAGAAGATATATTGTGATAACATATCTGAGTCTTCAAAATCAAGCTCAATAGGCTTTAACCTTGACAGGTTCTGTTCAAGCTTATTGGTGTTCATAATCACATTTCGGAGTGCAACCGGATAGTATCGTTTCTCAAGAAAATTATTAACAAAGTCACATATCTCCTCTGCTCTTACCTCTGTTACAATATTGTTGCTTATATGAATAAATATTCTGCCTGTTTGTGATGCCGGAGTTTTATACTTATAAAATCCATTACACTTCAGAAAATATAATGCCTGAATACTATTAAATTCATACTTAATACCTTTATCAGAAACTTTTTCATCCCAAAATCGGCATGGAACAGCTGCGTTTAGCAACTCACGAAAACGTTTTTTACTATTCTTAGGATTTACCTCAATAAAATCTCTTAGATCTTTTCTGGGGTTACCTCTATGATCTTTATACTTTCTGAGTTCTTCAGGTAACCAGATAGTTTTTATGTCCAGATATTGTAATCCTAATCTTATAGCCTGACGTACACCTGTAGAGTCAATATCTGGGAGGTTATAAAACTCTTCAGCACAGCTCATAATTTTTTTGTAGTCAGATCCTGTAAGTTTAGCCGATTCTGAATTCAACCAAATTACATTATATCCCATGCCTGCAACATTCCAGGCATCTCTATCTCCAGAACATAAAATTACTTCAGGTAACTTATTTATTTTGTCGCCCTCTTTTCTTATAGGATCATCAAGCTGTTTTTGCTCAAACTTGTTGTTTGCAGCTATTAATTGATCAAGTCCGTTTATATACTCTTTTGGCTTTTCTCCAAAATACCGGAAACGGAACTGTTTGTCCGGATTAAGTGGCTGTAATATCTTTTTCCAATCTCCATGATCAACCATGAATATTGGATATGTATCGGTTGATCTGGTAATAAGAGCTTCTCTGTTTTTTATCTGAGTAAAACTCACAACAGAGTATATATTAAACTTATCAGTTACAGCTTTGGTTACAAATGGTCCTAATACATCAAATTCATGTTTAGGGATCTCTTCTTTAAGTTCAAAAGAGTAAGATCCTTCTTTCTCTTCAGGCGTAGCCGGCCTTTTCTCAAATTCAGCTCTGTTTATTGTACTCTTAACACCATTAATACCATATCTTTCAGCAAGTAATTTAAGAGCATCTTTAAACTCTATTCCTTCCTCCTTCATACACACCAGAATTCCGTTACGAGGCTTCTGCTCGTCTCCAAAATCTGTCACAACCCAATTACCATCCTTTAGCTGTTTTATGCGTGCCGATGCAGTTTTTTCATTGTCACGTATCTTGAACTCTTTTCTGAAGGTTTCAAGAGCTTTTTGAGCTTGTGGATAGTAGTGTAGAATAATGTCAAGCCCACCATTTGTAGCGGACAAAATATCTTTTTGCTCTATATACATAAAGATTTAAATTACAGAGTTACACAGTTACAGTTTTTTCTGGTAAAAATTCCACTCTTCCGGATCAGAGAAATCACATCTCTGGCATCAGCTTTTGCCGTGTGCTCAACTATTTTATCTATTCCGGCGCGCTGTAGGCATGTTAACAGGTCAGGCAGATCTGTATCGTTTTTATCTACGTAAAGTATTGCAGGGTCTAGTATCCTGCTTTTAAGTCTGAACTTGGTTTTGAATCCGGGAATATTGTTTAGGATCTGCATATCAAAAGAGCCAAAGTTCTTTCCTGCACATATAACCTCATACCTACCATCTTTTATTGTAAAATCATTTTTCTTTAAGAACTCAGTGAAGATTCTCAGGAATATTCCTTGTGATATACCTTCTGCAGGCATCCTGTTAAATATAGCCTGGTTCATATCAAGTGCAACCGGATCACCTTTGTATGGTTGATTAATTATCACCTCTAAACTCGGAAGTTCAGTTACAGGTATATTTTTTGTTGTATCTTCCAAAACACAACCAAATTGTATGATTTTTGCTGACTCTGTATCCGTTGAAGTAGTCTCAATATCAATGCTTAAGTATCTCATTTTCTATAATGGCTTTAAGTTTCTTTACTCTTTTGTTTTCTGGTTCTGACAGCTTCTGTTCTTTGCTGTAAAAAGCACGGTTCTGAAGCTCTGAAAAAGCTGTGAATAAGAGTGTGAGATCGCTCTTATCTAAACAGTGAATACTATATTCACTATCTGCTCTGTCTATATAGACAGAGTGATTACTTTTCTTGCACATGGTCTAATTTTATTTACTTAAGGCGTTGGGGAACGCTTATTTTATATTGTTGTCAGAAGCGAATTTTAGTAATTCGGCTCTGTTGTATGTATTAAGTTTTTTGAATATTCTGCCCATATGGGTACGTATTGTTGCAATGCTATTCTTAAGTTTATCAGCTATTTCAGCATCATTTAATCCTGATACCACATTCTGAACAATTACATACTCCTTTCTGGTTAAGTTTCCTGGTACTTTACATATTATTCCAAATCCAGGACAACCAGACAGAATTTTTGAACATATTGGAGGATCAGGCTCCATGAATCCATCCTCAGTTAAATCTGGTGTATAGTTGAATTGTCCGAATCTACACTTGATAAACTCTTTTAACAGAGTGTCTTTGTTCTCGGTATTGTGCATTGCGGATAACATAAGATTGGCTCTTGTGTCATCTCGCAATGCTTTTGTAATTATATCAATAGCCCAAACGGGTAGTTCGTTAAAATACATTGTTTTTCCATTATACAGTGCTTTAACATCATTATCGTGTACATATAATTCTATAGCGAACTGTTCTAGGTATGGGGGGATGATTACGTTCATTACAGATTGTTTTTGATGTTGTTAAGTTCTTCTCTTGTCTCGTCACGTAGCTTGATAGCTTCATTTATTACTTTGGCGTTAAATGATTTGTTTCTTAAGACTTGGGAAACAAAGGCTCTTGTAAAGCCTGTTTTTTTTGCTATAATGGATGTCCAACCATAAGGTAATTCATCTCTTAGCTTCTGTAATTCATCTTTTGTAATCATTTTTAATTATCTGTTAATATTTGTAAAGCAACTGCAAAGTGTTACTTTAGCATTGTTAATATTTGTAAACTTTTGTAAAGTAAATGATTTCATATCTAATATCCAATATTTAAGAGATGAAATCCTGTATTTAATTATGATTGAAGATATAACTAAAAGAATATCAGATTTTTGTAAATTAAAGAAAATCATGCAAAAAGATTTGATATTGCATGATTTGGGTAGTCCACAGACAATAAGTAATGTTTTTCATGGTAGACAGCAGCCGAATAACAAATTCTTGTTTGGGTTTCTTAAGATGTTTCCTGATTTGGATGCACGTTGGTTAATTACAGGAGAAGGAGATATGCTTATTGGTGACGGAAAATCTCAAGCCAATGTAGCAAATAAGAGTACTGTAGGGAGCATGAATATAGGTTCCTCAGTAAGTAGTACAACTGCTGATAACAATATTGTAGTAGAGAATAGTTATCTGAAGAAAGAGATAAAACTAAAAGATCAAATAATAAAAGATAAGGAAGAGCAGATATCTCTATTAAAAGAGCTGATAAAGAAGTAAAATACACCCCAAATAGTTAGCATGTATAAGAGTATAGCAGATAGAATAGCGGTAATATGCAAGGAACGAGGGATTACTCAAAAACATTTGATTCTACGCGATCTAGGGAGTTCGGCAACTGTAAGTAATATATTCCATGCAAAACAGTTGCCAACTCTTAAGTTTATAAATGGTTTTCTTGAGATGAACCCTGATATAGATGCAAGATGGCTTATTACTGGTGAGTTCAGTCAGCAGAAGATAGAGCAAAAAAATTTGTCTGTAGATTCAAACGTTGGATATATGGGCTCTGGAAATCAGATAGCTGATATAAAGAACGGTAATGGATCAGAACTGGCAGTTCTACAGGAGAGAATAAACTCTATGCAAACACAACTTGAGATGATTAGAGAACAGATAGAACTCAAGGATAAAATAATCTCTGAAAAAGAAGAACAAAACAAACTCTTGAGAGAGTTGATGATTAAATCTTGATGTATGAGTTTAGAATTATCGGAAAAAGAAATAGAGGCATTAGAAGATCTTATATCTAGATATAAGAAAAGTGGAGGATTTATGAGCCTTATTAAGTTCTTGAATTTTAGGAGTAAATGGCTTAATGTTAATGTAGATCCACATAAAGTTTTTAATACCGCAATTTCTTTTAGGTTGGTTGAACAAGATCCTATTAATAAAGATTGTTCTTTCTTGACTAGATATGGTCAAGATTTTATTGATTATAAAGAATTTATAGTTAGTGAAAACAAGAGGAAAACGAATGAGAAAAATAAAACAAGATTAATAAAGCAGCAGTTAATGACTATTTTGATTCCATCTATTATAGCTTTAGGATCTTTTTTGTACTCAGTTTTTAGTGATAACTCAAATAAATCAAGTGGATCTGAAATGACTGTACTCAAAAAGCAGTTAGCAATGGATAGTCTTAATATTCAGGTATTAAAAGATAGATTGGATACGATTAAGATAGAGCTGAACAGTATTGATTCATTGGAGAACCAGATAGCTATATGTAATTCAAAGATTCAAGTGTTGAAAAGTAAATTGCATTATCATAGGATAAAGTTGAATAATTCAGATTCATTAAGTAGTAAACGTTAGTATAAAATATGAATTGATTAAAAGTATAATTCAATAATAATATTCCAGCAAAAAGAATAACTGAAACAAAAAGACAAGAGCTAAAGTGTAGATAAAAAGATACTTATAAGGGCGTAGAGAAGCCCGCCAGCTCCACAAAAAAAAACAACAAAAGCTTGATTGTAAATATATTACAGTCAGGCTTTTCTGTTAAAAAACTCCTCTTCTGACTACAGTTTTATACATAAAATGTTGGGTAATATTACTATATTGTTAGTATCATAGTGAGATTGCAGAATAGTGTTTAAATCTCTTTAAATAAACAAAGATATAATGGCTAAAATATTAGCTATTATGGTTGTTTTTTTGTAATATTGGCTAATATATTATCTGATATGTACTCTATATTACCAACACCAAACGATACAAGTAAAGCTTTAGCAGAACGACATAGAGCTTTAAGAAAAAAGCTAAAAATGTCTCAAGCCGAAATGGCAGAACGATCTGGTGTTTCACTTGGCAGTTTAAAACGCTTTGAGAGTACCGGAAAAATATCATTAGAATCGCTTCTTAAACTGGCACACCTTATGAATCGCCTCAGCGATTTTGACAATGTATTTAAAATGGAAAAGGACTTGAAAGATATTGAGAAACTATTCACCACAAAAGGTTGAAATAGTTTAGAGAAGTAAGATGAAAATAAGCTTCTTAGTGAAACGTAAATAATTGTAAACTAAAGTCTATGAATGTAAGAGAACTCTATAATATAATAAAGTATGAGTCAGAAGGATCTAATCTTGATTACAAACAACAAGAGTATCCTTTAGGTAAGCATAATAAAAAAAATGAGATATTAAAAGATATATCTGCATTTGCAAACCATCCTTCTGATGAAGATAAATATATAATTGTTGGAGTTGTAGAAGAGAATGGAATGGCTAAAAGCTTTTATGAATTGGAAAAATTAACAGATGAAGCTTCATACCAGCAATTTGTATTAGAAAATATAGAACCAAAGGTCAATTTTGAATATAAAAGTTTCGAATACGAAGGGAATAAATTAGCGTATTTTAGAATTTTTAATAACAGATCAAGACCTTATCTTTTTAGAAAAGACACAAATGGTTCTGCTAATGCACAAGTATTTAAAAAAGGTGATGGCTTTATAAGAGCAGGATCTACAACAAGGAAACTTGATAGGTCAGACTTTGAAAGTATCTATAGAAATAGATATACAAAAATTGATAGAAAGGACGATATAGAAATAAATACATACTTACGTTATTCTGATAATAGTAAGTTGATAGGGTTTAAAGGTTATATAAGATATTTTGATATTGAAATTATAAATAAATCCAATAAATCTATAAGTTTTGATGTGGAGTTGAAGGTTTACAAAGATAGTGATTTTGAATTATTTCGAGAAGATGATTTAATTGAAGTGTTGAGAGATAGGAATAATCTCGTAATAGCTGACCTTATTACTAACGGAGAATATATTTATGATGGAGTGTCTTTTAGTGATATGTTATCGTTTACTATGCTTAATAAATCTAATATAAATGTATCTCAGGATTCATCTATATCGGATGTTTTTAATCGTAACCTGTATGTGTTAGCTGATGAAGAATGTGAAGTAAATGCAGAGATAGTGATCAGAAGTGATGACTTTACAGAAGGACCTTTGGTAAAGAAACTTCTCTTTAGTTAATGAGAACAAAAGCAATCTTTTATTGGGAGCAGAGAAAAAGAACAAAATTCCAGTAAAAAGAATAACTGAAATAAAGAATAGGGTCTGGTATAGTGGTGCTTTATGAGTATGTCACAATATCCTTTTGCTCCATAAGGTTTACAATTAATACCTTATTGCTAATTAAAAGTTCAAAAGTATTAACCACTGTTTGAGTCTGTACAGTAATTATTGCATCAATTATGGTTGCTGTAATTATATATTTATGCAGTTACATTACCTTTTTAAAGAAAGAACACAAATAGTCAAGAAGAGGATGCATATAGTCAGGGATTTGCTAAAAATAGTCGAGGGCTTGTACAACTTAGTTGATAACTTCCGGGAGTGGAAAACCTCGTTACGATTGTGGTAATACCTGACTTTTTTATGGATAGTGCTGAGAATATTATCCTTGTATTTGATAATATTGTGGAAGATGTTGACTTTTTTCTGGATGATACTGAAAATTTATAGCAAGTAGTTGACTATTTTGTTCATATAGCTGAAAATACGCATAAGTTGTTAACTATTTACTCACTGCCATTGAAAACTTATTACAACTTCTCAGCTAGGTAGCATATGGAGATAATAATATAGCTCTTGTTGCAGAAAACTTATATGTTGACTCCTTTTTTTAAATAGGGGGAGTTAAAAATGATATAAAATTGGATACTCTTACTTATTGACATTATTACATGATTTCAGGATGACATGATTTTGACATGATTGCAAGATAACATGATTGCAGGATGACATGATTTTTATTGTTGAGTTTTGGGTTTGTGTCAAGTAGATAGTTGTTGATGGTTAACTGCTCAGTCAGGCTTATATGGATTAATAGTTGGGCTTTAAAGACAGAGAGTGCCTGTTGTATCAGACACTCCGTGTTTTGTGTTAGTTTGTTATAGTCCAATATCCAATGTAAGGGAACATGTCGGGTCCATATCCTGTGTTGCCAGGAGTAGCTTTAAGTAACATATAACCATCTATTCCCCAGTTAGTACCCCAATTAGGGGTTATTAAGTAGTAGTCTGTACCACTAGCATCACCATGATATAGTTCATTTGTGGCTGTATTACTTGTTCTACCAAAGCCTACTATTGTAACAGGAATTATTTGGTTATTAGCATAATTCCAGGATGTACTTCCTGTAAACAGACCTCTTCTATAAAAGATGAATTGATCACCGGGTTTGATATATGCCATTACAGGTTTACCATTTTGCAATTGTGTCCTAATATATGCATTGTTTTCATGCCCACAATTATAAAAGGTGAAGTCAAGTGTTGGGGTAACAATATTAGAAGCTTCGGTTAATGCTACTTGCGGTATTGTTCCCGTACAGTTGTAAAAAGGGCTTGTAGGATCAGAAATAAAGTCGCTGAATGGCAATGTCTGTTCTGTACATACACCAAAGTATTTTAGTATAGTCAAACATTGATTAAATCCTTGTCTGTCATTACAACCATAATAACTATGTACCTCTTTTGTCTTTTGGAACAGGAACATAGGGCTGTAATCAGTACCGCCATCCATAATTCCTTTTGCATAAGCTACGCACTGTGCCTCATTACTTGGAGTATACAATGGATTTCCTACAGGAGGTCGGTTATGGAGAAATACAGAATCGGAACCAGATGATGTAGTACTAAAAGAAAGGGGTTCCTGTACCTTCTCTTGGCTTACAACCTGATTCTCCTCTTTCTCACACGATGATACAGTTAACGCAAATAAAACAATACCAATAATTCCGGTAACTCTAAATAAATCAAAGATTCTCATAATTAATTGTAATTTAAGATTACTAATAGATGTTCTTATTTAATTGGTCGACCATAGAACATAATTGAAGTTAATAAACAACTTGTTTTAAACAGAATATTGTATGGTGATATATGTCAAGTGTGGGACATGATTGAGGACAGGATAGCAGAATTACGAGATTTAAGGATTGTGGACATGATTTTTGACAGGATTTCAATATTACAGGATGACATGATTTTGACATTAAATTTTGTGCATACTGATGATTGTAAATGGATTATTTTTTTGGTGTGTATATTCTGTATTTGCGTTTAACTTCTACTGATTGTCCAAAGTTGATTAATAGACCATCATCTATACCTGTGGCTACAAGGTAGTTTACTAATTGTCTTTCGTGCGCTACAGACAGGCTCTGCACAACTTTTAGTTCCAGAATAAGCTTGTTTTCAACAACTATATCTGCATAAAAATCTCCTACCTTATGACCTTCATAAAATACCTGAAGTTTACGTTGTCTTTCTGCAACTATTCCACGCTTTCTGAACTCAATTAGCATAGACTTTTCATAAACCTTCTCAAGAAAACCACTATCTAATGTATTGTGAACCTTAAAACCAACACCTATAACTTCTTCTATCAAATCACTTACATGCATATTAGTTCAATTTTAGATACATATTAATTTACTAATAAAACAGAGGATTTTAAACTGTATGGCAAAGTTTTATGACCTGTCTTTGGTTACTGGTTAGTTTGTCTTTTACCTTTTATACCTGTTAATCCTGTCATTATGTAATCTTGCTATCTTGTCATCCTGTCCTTATCCTGTCCAAAATCATGCTATCCTGAAATCATGCTATCCTGTAATCTTGTCATCCTGTTCCTTATTTACCCATCCATGTTTTGAATGTTGTTGCTTTTAATCGGCTTATCTCTATTGTTTTTTTGAATGGGGGTACCAGTTTTACAATTAGTTTGCCTGTAAAGTAGTTCTCAAATTGCGATATGAATTTTATGTTTACAATGGTGCTTCGGTTTGCTCTGAAGAATGTTTCCGGATCAAGTTGTTCTGATATTTTTCCGATACTGTAATTTACAATATGTTCTTTCTGATCTGAGGTTACAGCATATAAAATATTGTCTTGTATATAGAAGTATGCTATATCGTGAATGAATATATGGTAGAATGATGTTGTTGCCTCTATAAGAATCTTTGAGCGGTATCTTTTTTTATCCATGTTTATAGCCTTCAGGATGTTCTGATATGCCAGACTCTCATTTGTTGCATCTGTATGTAGTGACGATTCAAACTTAATTATAGCCTCTTCAAGCTTTTTGCTCTTAACTGGTTTTAGCAGGTAGTGTATGCTGTTTACATCAAAAGCCTGAATTGCATAACTATCATAAGCTGTGGTGAATATAACCTTACTCTTAACATCTACCTGATCGAATATTGAGAAGCATATACCATCATTTAGCTGTATATCCATGAATATAAGATCTGGTGCCGGATTGTTACTGAACCACTCAACAGCCTGTTCAACACCTTCAAGTACCGTTGTAATTTCCCATTCCGGTCTGAGCTCTTTAAGCATTGATATTAATAAACTACTAATGGTCTGTTCATCTTCTAGTATAACTATTTTGGTCATGTTGTAATGCTTTTACAGTAGTGGTACTTTAACAATAAAACGTTTGTCGTCGTCGTTTAATATAATCTTTTTATCAGTGAGTAAGCTATATCTGTTAATCAGATTTTTGAGCCCTGTTTTAGTAGAGTATGTGCTCTTTTTTCTTCTTATATTATTATCAACAGTTATATAGTTGTTGTTGGTATATATTTTTATCTCAAGCGGATGTGTTTTACTGGCAATGTTGTGTTTAATTACATTCTCAACCAGTAGCTGAAGTGTAAGTGGCGATATCTGATGTTGTTTGTAGTGTTCATCAACAGATATATCTACAATAAGTCCCTCATTGAGTCTTGATTTGTGCAGATCGATAAATGAGTGTATAAACTCCATCTCCTCTTCAAGATTAACAAGTTGTTTATTGTTGCTCTGCAGAACATATCTGTACACATCGGTAAAATCTTCTATAAATGGCAGAGCATCATCAGATTTATGGTATATGTACGATTTAAGTACGGTAAGGTTATTAAACAGAAAGTGGGGATTCAGTTTATCCTGTAGCAACATATAGTCCATCTTTAGTTTCTCCTGTTTAAGTTTAGCTATCTGATTTTGCGACTGAAACAGTTTTTTTGTAATGCTATGCAGTATTAATCTGGACGATATCCCATTCATAAGCATAAGTCCTATACCCAGATTAAAGTAGAATACCTCTTTTTCTGCTTTAAGATGGTAGGGGATAAGAGCGGTTAATCCGAAGAACAGAGATATGAGAAGTACTATACCAATAATAAAGTTTACAAACATTCTTTGCGATAGTTTTTTTGGCAGCGGGAATATCTTCTCATATATACTGTTAAGTATAATATTAACCTCCATTAATATGTTGAAGCCAAGTATCAGAGTCAGGTATTCAGGTAATGATCCTTCGGTATTAAGAATATATAGTAGAATTTGCATATATGCTACAGCAATTGTTGTAACACCAATAACTCTTATTATTATTGATTTAATGCTGTATTTTGGCAGGTTTAATATGTTCATTTCTCTGTGTTCTTATAAATGGTAACTATCTATTTAAGAATGTGTAAAGCTATATTAAAAATAAGACTTCCGGAAGGTTTGTGTTCTGATATCTTATTGTTGAACCTGTTGAATGCCTTTAGTTTACTATGCACCACAAACCCCAGATATATTTTTATGTGCATATCTTTCCAATCTTTATATGTGTATGTTGGTCCTACAGTTATTTGTGAGAAGTTTAGCAGATCTGTATCTGTTGTCAGCAGAGGAGAGTTACTATGGTAAAATTTGTCGGTATACTTTGCGTATATACCCATATCTCTCTTCTTTTTTCTGATTTTTATTGATATATCAGAAGGTAGTGTTGCTGATATATAGATATTGTTCCTGTTGTATTTTACTGTAGTTAATGGATATATTACCTGTTTGTTATTGTTGTACATTTTTCGGTAATATGATAAACCAACTCCCACCTCTGTTGATTTAGATATCCGGTATGTTGTAATAAGATCGGTTTGCAGGAATATATCGTTATTACTTACAGTGCTTTTAAGTGTTGATGCTATTGTTGGACTTATCAGACATAGTATATTTAATCTGTTTGTTATAGGTTTTATTACTCCTATACTTAGCGATATAGAGTGGAGGTTGGTGTTGTTTATATAGAGATCGTCGTTTATATTACATCTGTTTAAAAAGTAGTTAGCTCCTGTAATCAGGTATAGATCAGGTTTAATGGCATACGGATATTTCAGCGAGCCATCTATTGCTGCAAATCCTCTGTAACCTCCACTGCTGTATTGGTAGTTGATGTTGAAAACCGGAAATTTCTCGAATCGTGGAAAGGATGTAGTATCGGTATTTTGTTTTGTATATGCATTTGTGATTATAATAATCTTTAGCAGCGCGATGAAACCAAGTTTATGGTAATTCATATTATCTTAAATTAGTGTTATTGACTTAATAGTGTGATACTAAATGTATCTGGTGTCGCAAATTTAAGATGTGGTTATATGGCTGTGTAAAATAGTTATGTGAAGTGTATAAAATAGCAGTTAATCAGGGTGAAAATGGATGTTAGTTGTTGGCTGTTGGTTTTTGGTCTTTAGTTGTTTGTCTTTGGCTGGTCTTTAGCTGTTGGTTTGTTAGTCTTTGGTTATTGGTTATTGGTTATTGGTCTTTGGCTGGTCTTTAGTTGGTCTTTGGTTGTTGTTGTGTGTTAATCTTGTAATCCTGAAATCTTGTCCTTATCCTGTCATCCTGAAATCCTGTCCACTATTTACCAATAAGCACAAAGCCTGCCCAGTCTATGGTTTTGTAGCCAGCGTTTTTGCAATCTGTTTTTGTCTTTTTTAGTGCTTGTGCATAGGTCATGTTGTTGTTTACAACGTTTTTGTAGAACATTGTCATAAATTTCTTAGATCTGTTATCGTTCACATTCCATAACGATGCTATAATGTTTTTTACTCCGGCATATTTAAAGGCACGTGGCAGAGCCATATTGCCCTCACCATTTACTGTGTTACCAATGTTGGTTTTACAGGCACTAAGTACTACAAGGTTTGTATTTAGTTTTAGGTTGTATATCTCGTTAAGGTGCAGCAGACTGTTGTTTCCGGTATTGTTAAGGAATAGTCCTGAGTTCTTGTAGTCTCTTTTGTCAACAAACCCGTGTGTGGCAAAGTGTATAATATCATAATCGGGCATTAGCTCTATAATACTGCTCTTTGATGTATTTGTTGTTAATGTTTTATAACTCAGTTTTGGTCTGTTTTGGCAGATGTTCTTTATCTCTTTTACCTCTTCCTGTGCCATAGGTAGACTTGCTAATGTTCTTGCTCTGCCTCTTTTGTTATCACTGTCGTCTATCCAGTAGCTACGTACTTCTGATACCTTGCCATTACTGCTGAAATCAGGTGCTATTGCCAGTATATTGTTGCTGTTTGTTGCAGCCTCATCTTTAAGATAGAGTGCAAGCGAGTAGTTGTATGATGTGTTGTAACTCAGTAGCTGTTTGTCTGATTCTGCATTCAGGTACATAGCCTCAAATGGTATTTTAGAGAGTTTGTTACCAATCATAAATACAATGTTCTCTTTATCCTTTAATTTGTCGGCAAACGGATATATAATCCGGCGCGACAGTTCTCTCATATGAATGTCGGTATTTTTACTGTTTATTGTTTTTATAGCTTTTATTGCCTGCTTCAAATCTCTCTCTACACTCTTTGTAGAGTCAATCATGTTATAACTTATGCTATTGTTATCGGCATAGAACACAGATATATATTTGTTATTTTTCAGATTATTAATTTTATCTGTTTTTTCATTTATAAAGTGCATATCCTGTATTATGAATATCGCAGTGTTTTTGTCTATATTATCTAGTATTGTATTCGGATTAATATTGTTGATCCATGAGTCTATATTTTTTATAATCCTGCGTTTGTCAGATCTTCTATATGTGTTATTTACAAGCATGTTTTTTAAAGTAAGAATAGAGTCACGATATATTCTCTTATTATCTGAGTAGTACATCTTACTTTCAAGTGCTCTTATATCTTTTTTTATTGTTTCAGTAACCTTATCGGGGAATGTTGTGCGGCAACGCAACTCATATTTAAGATAGTTGGCTAGTGTTTTATCGGTCTGATAAAGGGCATTCTTAATACTGGTTTCATCTTTATATTTGTTGTAGTGTTTAAGGTTAAACCACATTGCATACGATGCTATAACCTTTATTCTTGCTGAGTTTTTAAGCCCGGCTCTCTCTGATATAGATTTATTGTTGATTATATTAAGTATATGATCTGCCTGTTTGCAGTGTTCAAGCCCGTATCTCAGATATTTATCGTTGTTAGTTTTTAGATACAGATATCTGTATGCCTGAATTTTCTCAAGCAGAGTACGGTAGTAGCTTATATCTTTAATCTTTTTATGTTTTGGTATAACAGTGTTAACATCAATTATACTATCGGTATAGTAGTAGTTTAATCTTTTATTGGCAAACTCAAGACTCTTATATGGTTTGTTCCAGTCAGAGTATAGTTTAGACATCTCTCCGTATAGTCTGAACTCATTCGGAAATTTTTCGCCTTTCCATCCTGTTTTACCAATATGGAGGGCACTCTTGAAGTGGTTCTCTGATTTCTGATAGTTTTTTGCATATCTGTTTAAACGCCCAAGATATGTATCGGCCAAAAGAGTCTCAAAACTATTATCTCCGAACGATGATACAGCTATATCTCTGGCTTTATTGAAATTTATCTCTGAGTTTTTATAATCTTTTAATTTATATAATGTAACTCCTGTAGCAATGTAGAATGGGTATGTTTTTGCACCGGAGTAGCTGTTGTTATTTATGAATTGCTGAGTTTTTCTGCTTGCTATTTGTGCTTTTTTAATATTTTTCTCGTACTGGGCGTACTGTATAACTGTTTTTAGCATACAGAGATAGTTCAGGAAACATGATTGCTGATTACTGTTTGTAAGAATTTCTGATGCAACTCTGTAGTTCTCTGTTTTTATATAAGGTTGTTCTCGTCCGGCTCTCTCTGCCAACAGAAAATATCTGAGTGCTTTCTCATAACTGTTTTCAGGTTTATCAATTATCTTCAAACCTCTCTCAACAGCAGCTCTTGACGATTTAATATCCATCAATTTCATGTGTATTTGGCTAAGATCGTATTGCGATAGAGCCCTTACAGATCTTAACTCTCTGTTTCCGGTAAGTAAAGAGTCTATCTTTTTTATAACCTCTATTGATGTTTTGTAATCTTTTAACTGAAACTGTATTTTCGATTCCAAAACATAGTTCTCTATATATTCCCGATTATTTTTGTCTTCTGTTGTTTTCTCTCTTACATCTCTTAAAACAGTTATAGCTTCGTTGGCTCTTTTGTGTTCTGCCAGAATCTCTGCTTTTGTATTGCAAAACAGGAGTTTATCGTTGCTGTTTATTTTGGTGTTAAGAACAGAGTCTATTGTGTGTAATGCCTGTTGCCACTTATTACTATTGTATTGCGAAACTACTGTTTTAAATGCACTGTTATATGTTTTATATCTGAATTGCGGGTATCTGTAGGGGTAATTGCTATACAGTATGGTAACTGACAGCAATAGTAATGCAGTAAAGAGAGATCTCATAATAGTCGGTTGCGTGAATGTGTGTTCTGGCGCAAATTTAAGATAATTATAAGAATATCTACCTATGTTTTTGCTTTATGTTATTGTTAATCCAGAATATAGATAAGTACTCCCGGTTTGCTTGCCGTTACTGTTATTCTATCTCCCTGAGCCTGATTAAGAGTTCCTTGCCATGGCATTGGTATGGTTTGGTTGGTTAGCGGATATTTTAACCCCTCTGTTGTTATTCTTGTATCGGGTTGGGTAGTGAATATACTCACCTGCTGTTTGGGTTTAGTCTCATATGTTTTTGTGTCGGACAGATTATATATAGTTCCGTAATCGGTTACCATTTTAATATTACACCACTCTGCATATAGTGTTAACAGAAAGAAGTTGCCTATTGAGTGATCTTCTCTTAGTCCGGTTGCACCAAGTACGGTTATGTTATTATGTCCGTTTTTTGTTGCCCACATAACCGCCTTTGTAAGATCGTTAGTATCCTGATCTGGTATATGGTGAATTATATCTGCATATCTCTCTCTTATGTCATCTGCCAGAGAGTCAAGATCGCCGATAATTATATCGGGTTTATATCCTGCTGCTGTAAGTTTCTGTGTAGCACCATCGCAGCAGATAATAAATCCGGCATTTTTAAGTATATCTAAACATCTGTCTGATGTAGGGAATAGTCCGTTTGCAAGTATTACTGTACTGTTCATTACTTCTGTTTTTTATACTCCCTTCTCCATTCGTAATATCCTATCACAGCCATTGATGTGTAGAAAACAAAAAGTATTGTTGTAGGAAGCAGACCTTTGTATATGTATAGACCAAGCGATACAGCATTAACAACAACCCATACCCACCACTGTTCAATTATTTTACGTGCTAGCATCCATGTTGCAACAAAGCTGAATGCTGTAGTAAAGCTATCAAGAACAGGTATCTCTGAATTTGTAAATGTTTTAAGTATATACCACAAAGCTAACCATAATATAACCGAAATAACAGCAAGTTTTATGGTGAGTGATTTTGTAATACGCGATATCGGAAGTTTTGGTTTATCTTCTGATTTTCCTCCTTTAATCCAGTGAATCCATCCGTATATACTTACTACTACATAGTATACTTGCAGAATCATATCGGCATATATACCAGATCTGTAGAATACCAAAATATATACACCTGATGTTAATATCCCGAAAGGCCATAGCCAAAGTTTACCTCTTATCTCAAGTATGAGATATATAAATCCGCTTACTGCTGCAAACAGTTCAATATAGTTTTGTTCTATCCACTCAATCATAATTGTACAAACATAGTTAAATAGTTGCTTAAACAGAGCCTTGCTTTATAAAAAAGAGGGTAGTACAGCGTACCACCCCCAGTGTATATGTTTTATCTGTTTAGAATTTTACTGTAACTCCTGCAAGGAAGTTGAATCCTGCCTGCGGGAAGTAGTATGGAGATGTTCCCCACATATATCCGTTACTCTCATATTTAGTATCGAATATATTGTTAAGTAGTAAACTAAATTCTATAGAATCAAATGGTTTTACTTTTGTAATAGCGTAGTTGATATTTATATCGAATACAGTGTATGCATCAAGCTCAGATTCTTTAAGCTCGTAGTTGTTCATATACTGCTTGCCAACGTGTTTTGTAAGTAGTGTTGCCGATAATCCTTTTAGTGGCATAAACTTAAGGTTACTACCTGCAATAACAGAAGGTGAGTATGCTATCTCAGTATCTCCTTTTTTACTTACAGTACCATCGCCGTTGTCAAGTACGTAATCTCTGTTCATGTTTTTGCTGAATGAGAAATTTGGTTGCCACTCAACAAATTTATACGGACGGATAGCTGCTATTACCTCAATACCTGTACGGTAACTCTTACCAACATTCTCTCTTATTGGCGATCCTACAGAGTTTATCTGTCCTGTAAGTACAAGCTGATCTGTATACTGCATATAGTAGTAGTTCAGGTTAAGGTTTATCTTATCGGTTACAAAACGATATCCAGCCTCGTAATCCTCTAATTTCTCAGCCTTAGGTTTTCCGTTAGGAGCGTCAATAAAGTCGTCGCGGTTTGGTTCACGGTGAGCAATTGCATACGATGCATAAACCGAGTGGTTATTATCCAGCTTATATGATGCACCAAACTTAGGGTTAAAGAATGTCCACGACTCATTAAGATCATGTTTTTGCTGGTACTTACCAAGACCGTTTATCTTATAGTTGATGTTACGTACCTGAAGATCGGCAAACAGGTACAGATTGTTGATAACCTGATATGATGCCTTAAGGAATGTGTTGAAGTCACGTTTTTTACCAACATTGTCGTAGTATTTATGATCCTTCTCAATATTTACAGCGTAACGCGCCCATGTAATCTCACCAAAGTGATCGCCTGAGTAGTGGCTGTATGCACCACCAAGTGTCATGTTCAGTTTATCGCTCTTATAGTTTATGCTGTATATAGATCCTATTAGGTCGTTATCTAACCATTTTCTTGTAACATTATCGGTAGATTTAATTGTTTCGCTGCCAATAACAACATCGCTCAAACCGTACTTAGAGAACTTCTTATCCTGATTAAACTCCTCGTAATAACCTTTACCTTTTGTATAGTGCAGACCAATATTTGCAGTTATATTATCAGTAAACTGATGCGATACATGCAGTTGTGAGTGGTGTTGCTGATAATTATCTGTCTGGTTGTCGTAGAATCTTTTTATTTTACCATCGGCACCATATATAGCGCCCGCAGGGTTAAATGTTCTGTCTTTCTCAAGAGTCTCCTTATCTATACCATACCACGCCTGATATGTCTTCTCTTTACCACCAAATGCAAGTGCTTTAATAAGTGTTTTACCGCTTGTGTAGTTTGCTCCAAGATAGTACGATTTAAGATCAGATGATGCTCTGTCGATATATCCGTCTGATTTAATATTAGAGAGACGACCAGAGAACTCAAGTTTCTCATTAACCAGTCCTGTGCTGAACTTTACAGTCTCTTTATGTGTTCCAAACGAACCACCAGACAGGCTGAACTCAGCCATAGGGTCGTTGCTAAGGCTCTCTGTTTGCAGGTTTACTGTAGCACCAAAAGCTCCGGCACCATTTGTTGATGTTCCAACACCACGTTGTATCTGAATATCCTGTACAGATGATGTAATGTCTGGCATATTAACCCACCATACACCGTGCGACTCAGCATCGTTTACAGGTACACCGTTTATTGTTACGTTAACCCTTGTGGCATCGCTACCTCTTACTCTTATACCTGTGTAGCCAATACCTGCTCCGGCATCAGATGTGGTAACCATTGATGGTGTCAGATTTAGCAGTGTTGGTAAATCCTGTCCGATATTTACAGACTTTATCTCCTCTGCTTTTATGTTCTTAAAAGCAACAGGCGTGTTGTCTCCGGCTCTTGTAGCTCTTACAATAACCTCCTGAACAGCAATTGATGATGTGTTTAATACAACATTAATAGTTTTGTTAGAGTTGAGATCTACATTAATAATCTTTGTCTCGTATCCAAGAAACGATACTTTAAGAGAGTATTGTCCGGCAGCAATTTTCTCAATTACATAGTAACCATCTTTATTTGCAGATACTCCTTTTTGTGTACCCTTAATTACAACCGATGCTCCGGGCAGTCCGTTTCCGTTGTTGTCTGTAACCTTTCCTTTTATTGAGAGGTTTGTTTGTGCGGCAATGCTAATTATAGCAAGCAGCTGTGTAAAAACAATTAAAAGTGTTCTTCTCATTATAAATTAAAGTTTACCATGCAGTAATTAAAATGTGTGTCTGCACAGTTTATGTTAAACAATGTAGCAAAGCCAATATTAAAATAAAATGAGGAGTGAAGATTAACTTACCTACGCCGGCATTACCCGGATCAGGTTAAGAAACTGTTTAAAATTTATCCTTCAATTTTTAGTGATAAAAAATTCCAAAACAAATTTAAACTGTCTCTAAGGGTATAATCTCAGCCCTTAGTATTAAGGCACCCCCGTCAATTCATTTTTTAAATTGCGGTGCAAATTTATAATGTTTTGTAATGATTTTGTTGAATCTGAGAATTTTTTTGCAAAAATATTACTCTTTATAACACAGAACAAATACTGTTTGTCTGTTGTTGATTATTCTATGTTGACATTTTCTCAGATTCGATAAAATTTACCTCTGTTAGGTATATGTACCGATACTGTTTAAATAGTAATTGTAATAATGTAACCTGTTGAAAATAGATGAACTAAAAAAAATATATGTTCAGTTATAACATTGGATTCGTGAAGTTTTTTTTATCTATTTTTGAGATGTGTGATGTTTGAAAAATAGATGATCATATTCTTTTACCCTCTGTTATACATGAGGTTTTGGATAGATAAATATTAAATAGATATACGCCTATGAGAAATTTTACTAAGTTATTATTTACAGCTATGTTTTTGTTCTCTCTGTTTAGTGTAAATGCACAAACAGGAGTTTTGAAAATGGGAAAAGGAGCCGGAGATAAAAACACTACAGGTGATTACAACACCTATATTGGAGACTCTACCGGATATGAAAATAGTACAGCCAGATATCTGACCCTGCTTGGTTATAATGCGGGTAGATTTAGTACCAGAGATGATGCAACTTTTTTAGGTGCATTTGCCGGATATTATAACACAATAGGTTTTGATAATGTATTTATCGGAGCTTTTTCTGGTTACTCAAATGTTGTTGATGGCGACAATACGTTTATAGGAACTAAATCGGGTTATTTTAATACTGCCGATGATAACACATTTATTGGTGAGGAGGCCGGATTAAATAACTCTACAGGTTACAGAAATACTTATATAGGAGAGGATGCCGGAAAAGGAGGATACTCGGCAACGGGTCAGTCAACCGGATATAAGAATACATTTATAGGTCGTTCTTCAGGACATGAGATTGAGAATGGGTATCAGAATACCGGAGTGGGTAATGAGGCGTTATGGGACGTTGAGAGCGGTTATAAGAATACTGCTGTTGGAGATTCTGCCGGAGTTGATATTGGAGCCGGAAAATATAACACAATGATTGGTGCAGCTGCTGGTGCTGCAACGGAACATGCCGGATATAATACGTTTGTTGGTAGTTATGCCGGATGGGATAATAACAGAACAAACCATACAAATGATGCTAACAGGAATACGTATATAGGTTATCGTACCGGATTCACAAACAGAGAGGGTGAAGATAATGTAGGTATGGGTGCCTGGGCAGATTATAATAATACTAAGCGTTGGAGAACAACATTTATTGGTGCTGCATCTGATGCAGATAATAATGATGTTACTATAATAGGTTATAATACGCGTGCTACCGGAGATTTTGGTATTGCTTTAGGTTCTAACGCAGAGTCGTTATCTAGTAAAGCTATTGCTATTGGAGCTAATTCAGAGGCAAAAGGAAACTACTCAATTGCTCTAGGTTATGGTGCTGTTCTTAATCAGAATAACAGTATGGTTATTGGCGGATTAACCTCAACAGACAGATTGTCGGTTGGTATTGGTACATCAACTCCAAATATTAATGCATCGCTTGATCTTGGCGAGTCAGATAAAGGTTTTATGGTATCGCGTATGTCAACAGCCGATCGTAATACATTTAAGGCTTCGTTAACTGATACCGATGAGGGAATGATGGTTTTTGACAAGGATGATGATGCTCTTTATGTATGGGGAGGATCTAAATTTACAGCAATAGGTAATCAGGCATTATCTATAGTGAGAGATACACTATATCTTTCTGAATCTAATTATGTGAAATTAACAGATTATCTTGATAATACCGATTCACAATCGTTGAGTCTGGCAGGTAATACCTTGTCTATTTCTGGTAATGCATCAACAGTTGATTTTGCAAAGTACCTTGATAATACTGATGCACAGAACCTGACACTAACAGATAACAGTCTTACCATTACTAATGGTACAACACCTGTTGATCTGTCTAAATATATTGACAATACCGATGCTCAGGCATTGAGTTTTACAGATAATAAGCTATCTATATCGGGCAATGCATCAACGGTTGATTTTGCTAAGTATCTTGATAATACTGATGCACAGAACCTGACACTTACAGATAACAGTCTTACCATCACTAATGGTACATCGCCTGTTGATCTGTCTAAATATATTGACAATACCGATGCTCAGGCATTGAGTTTTACAGGAAATACCTTGTCTATATCAGGCAATGCATCAACAGTTGATTTTGCAAAGTACCTTGATAATACTGATGCGCAGGATCTGAAGTTATCTGATAATAATCTTACAATATCAAATGGATTAACAACAATTGATCTGTCGAAGTATATGGATAATAC
>JAOARD010000046.1 GCA_025210735.1 Bacteroidales bacterium | reverse complement strand
TTTTTATTATACATCCCTCCTCAACAATTATAATATTAGCTTTCATTATTACTCCTCAAACTACGCTAAGAGATCGCTACTCTGAACTCTTACACTAGTTCGAGCTTGAAGCTCGGACACCTGCCCGTTGCAATATCCCGACATTGCATAACATGCATACATCAAGCAAACTACTTAAAACAGTCCTACATAAAACAGACTACTTTCATACATGAAACAGGCTCGGTCCGAGCTATCAGCTCGAACCAGCAGATTGGGTTGAATTCATTAAAAACCATATAAAAGCAAAACTATTCCAACTCAGAATTATTACCTTTATTATAAGAGCATTAACAAAAATAATATGAGCCGTAAATACAAGTTTCATAACCCCGATGGGATATACTTTGTAAGCTTTGCTACAATTTTCTGGGTAGACATATTTATTAGAGAAGATTATTTGTGGACTATTGCAGAAAGTTTGCAATATAGTCGTAAAAATAAAGGGATGGAGATATTTGCATGGGTAATACTACCAAGCCATGTACACCTAATATTCAGAGCTAAGAACAGTAACCCAGGACAACTAATAAAAGAACTTAAAACATATACATCAAAAAAACTACAAAAGATGATAGCCGAAAATCCGAAAGAGAGCCGGAGAAATTGGTTACTATGGTTATTCCGTCTATCGGGTAAAAGAAACAGCAATGTAAAAAAAGGTCAATTCTGGCAACAAAACAATCATCCGATTGAACTATGGAGCAATAAAGTAATAGATCAGAAAATAGATTACATACATTATAACCCTGTAAAGTCTGGCTTTGTATCAGAACCACATCACTGGAAATATAGTAGCGCAGCGAACTTTTATGGCTATCCAGAGATTTTTCCTATCGACGAGCTATAAATCCAAATATCAGAAATTTGTATTTAGTTATTTTCTTACCAAAAAAAATCATAAATTCGTTTCTAACAACAACTCTGTCAACATCATAGCTGGTTCGGTCTTGAAAGTTTTAGTTATACAACTCGATGCAATACCAATGTAAAAACATATCATCCGCTCTACTCTAAGCGAGACATGTTTTCTTTATACATCCTCCTCAACAATTATAATATTAGCTTTTATTATTACTCCTCAAACTACGCTAAGAGATCGCTACTCAGAACCCTTACGCTAGTTCGAGCTTGAAGCTCGGACACTAGCCCACAACAATATACCGATATCATATAATATTCATACACTAAACAAACTACATAAAACAGACTACTTTCATACATGAAACAGGCTCGATCCGAGCTATCATCTCAAACCAGCAAAATGGGTTGAATGCAGAATAGGTACAAAAAAAGACATAACCCATAAATAGGTTATGCCTTCAGTATCTTTATGCATAGATTTTTGTTCTCTATAGTAGCTCAAGGTGCTCCTGATCTGTGATCTTCTCGCAGTAGTGGCACTTTAATGATATCTCATCTTTTGGTATTACTGTAAATTTAGTATCTACATTCTGATGATTGGTTATACATTTTGGGTTCACACATTTTGCTATGCCAACAATCTCGGTTGGTACCTGAACCTCTTTCTTCTCAACAACCTCGTAATGTTTAATTACATTAAGTTTTGCCTCTGGTGCAACAAGTGCTATTCTGTTTATATCGTCCTGCTCAAAAAACTTTTCAGATATCTTTATAATAGCCTTTTTCCCGTAACGCTGGCTATTAAGGTTACCTCCAAGAGTCATCTGGTTATCAACATGGTCTAATCCTAGAATAGATATTACCTTAAACAACGATTTTGCAGGTATATGGTCAATTACTGTTCCGTTTTCAAGTGCACTAACAAGCAGTTGTTTCTTTTCGTTCTTCATCTGTCTGAATTATTTTTACGTTATACAACCAGTTACTTAAGTCCTAATATTGATGCAATAATTGCCTCACGAGCGTATACCCCGTTTAATGCCTGTGGAAAGTAGTATGCCTTATCTGTGGTATCAACATCCTCACTAATCTCATTAACCCTTGGCAGCGGATGAAGAATCTTCATATTATCTTTAGTTCCTTCAAGCATATCGCTCTTTAATACATACACATTCTTAACCTTCTCATACTCCATAGGGTCTGAGAAACGCTCACGCTGTACCCTTGTCATGTAAACAATATCAGCATTCTGAAGAATACCTTCAAAATCGGTATGCTCATAGTACTTCAGCCCTTTATTATCAAGGAACTGCTTGTACTCATCTGGTATGCGTAGTTCTGGTGGCGAAACAAAGTTAAATGTTGCATTAAATTCAGACATTGCAATAAGCAGTGAGTGAACTGTTCTTCCGTACTTAAGATCTCCTACAAGAAATATATTCAGGTTCTCAAGAGTTCCCTGAGTTTTCTGTATTGAGTACAGATCAAGCAGTGTTTGTGTAGGGTGCTGATTTGCACCATCGCCGGCATTAATAATAGGTACTCTTGAAACCTCGCTTGCCAAACGTGCACTACCCTCAAGCGGATGACGCATTACAATAAGATCAGCATAGTTTGCTACTGTCATTATTGTATCTTTTAATGATTCACCCTTTGAGGTACTTGAACTACTGGCATCGCTAAAACCAATTATACGTCCGCCAAGACGGCTAATAGCAGTGTCAAAACTCAATTTTGTACGTGTGGAAGGCTCAAAAAACAGACTAGCAACAACCTTACCCTCTAACAGATTTTGATTTGGATTCTTCTCAAACTCCTTTGCAAGTTCCAAAATACGCAGATAATCATCTTTGGTAAAATCGTTGATCGATACCAAGCTCTTATTTTTCATCCGAATAAAATTTTTTAATGATTAAATGAAGAGTGCTTTTAACCGGATTGTGGATTCCAGTTATCAGATTAAGTCTTAAGACAGACAACACTCGTTTCATTTACTACAGTTTTGAAGTGTATAACTGGGACACAAATATAAAAACTTATACCGAACTTAAAAAGAAAATGTATAATTATGTAAACAAATTGTTTATTTATTCATCCTCATCTAATACTCTCAGGCTGGTTACCTTTTTTAGCCTGTTTATAAGCTGATCGTACTCACTCATACGTATAGACAGACGCATAGTACACAACATCTCATAACTCTGCGATTCTATATTAGGATTAAGATCTTTAATTATCTTCATTACATCATTCATAACAAGATAATCAAACTCTATATTGAATATTACATCTACTGTTTTTTCAATTATGGTGTTGCTCTCAATTGCATCTACTGTTGCCTCACGATACGCTCTGATAAGCCCCGGAACACCAAGTTTTGTGCCTCCAAAATATCGTATTACAACCACAAGTACATTTGTTAATTCGTATGACAGAAGCTGTCCGTATATTGGCTTGCCCGCACTTCCGGATGGTTCTCCATCGTCGTTTGCTCTGTATCGTTTACCATCTGAGCCAAGCCTGAATGCAAAACAGTGGTGGCGGGCATCGTAGTACTCTTTTTTTAATCCGGCAACAATCTCTTTAATCTGCTCTTCTGATGTAACTGGATATGCATAAGCTATAAATTTACTCCCCTTCTCTTTATATAATCCTTCAGAATTACTATCCAGTGTTTTATATGTATCCTCCATTTTATCTTATACTGTTGTAAGGATAAAGATAGAAATTATAGCTAAACCAATACCTGCAAGGTTCAATTTTGTAAGTCTCTCTTTAAAGAAAAGTATCCCTACAATTGCAGTAAATATGAGTATAAGTATACTATTAACTCCAAATATTATTGATGTATCAAAAACTTCTGAGTGCAGAGCCTTTATAAAGAAGTATAGTGCCCCAAAGTTAAACATACCTAAAAGCAGACCATATATAAGTGCACGTTTATTGAGAAAACCGCTGAATTTATAACGCAACACTGCTGTAAGTATAATACCGCATAGTCCGGCAAAAAGAAATACAAAACCGCTAAATCCGGCAAAATCAGAGCCTGAAAGAAACTCGCTCTGGGCAAATTTTATTGATGTATCAACACATCCTGAACCAATAAACAGTACAGGAATAACATACCAATCCTTTCTGCTTACGCTTCTCTTCTCCCCTTTCTTAATTGAGATAAACAAGAGCGCGCCTAGCGCAAGAAGTATTCCGGCTAATTTATATTCGGTTACAGGTTCATTATAACGTATTATAGAGAACAATACAGGCATCAGCAGACTCATCTTAACCGATGCCGACGACAGGGAGATACCAACTATTTTTGTTCCCCATCCTATAATAAAGAAGTTACCGATAAACAGCAGACCAATGCCAACTGATACCGCCATCCATGGTGTTCCTTCTGTTATTACACCATTAATATCGCTAAGTGTAACAATACCCAACAGAGCACCAACAAAGTAGTTAATTACTATCGGGTATATCAAAGGCACTCTGTTTTCGCCAATTGCCCTGAACAGAACAAAGATAAAAACAGAGCACAATACTGTAAGAATAATCCAGATCATATACCTTTAACTACATAATCCTTTTGCTCATCGATATTGTGATATGAGCATTTACAAGCCTTAGCTCTTTTTCTGTTAACCTTTTTGTATTTTCTATGACTGCGTTTTGATGTGGTACATGATGCACTAAGCAACAAAATAGCGATAGCAAAAACAAAAGGTACTACTCTCTGTAATCTTTTCATCCTTTATATGTTTTCTTCAAATTTGTAAGACGTAACTCACATGATACATACTCATGCTTCGTTTCATCTCAAATACAATTTACACTTAAATATCTTTTTGCTGATAATAAAGTTATATAAAGTATAACTAAATAAAAAGCAGGTTAGTATTAACCTGCTTTTTTTATTTTATAAAATCTGTTTTATCAAATCTTTAGCTTCTTCTCAATATCGTTTATATGAAGCTTGAATCGTTTATCGGTATCAATCAGGTTAGCAACTGTTTTGCATGCATGCAGTACTGTTGCATGATCTTTACCCCCTATCTGCGCTCCAATTGACGATAGCGATGATTTTGTAAGACTCTTTGAGAAGTACATTGCAATCTGACGTGCCTGTACAATCTCTCTCTTACGAGTTTTAGCTTTAAGCTGCTCTGATGTAAGACCAAAATGCTCGCAAACCACCTTCTGAACGTAATCAACAGATATATCTTTGCGCGTATTTTTAACAAGTCTGTCTACAATCTGTGCTGCCAGCTCAAGGGTAACCTCTTTCTTATTAAGAGTGCTCTGTGCCAGTAGCGAGATAAGCGCCCCCTCAAGCTCTCTGATATTACTTGTAATATTTGTTGCTATAAACTCAATTACCTCTTCCGGAATTGTCATTCCGTCGTTATACGACTTCTGCTTAAGAATAGCTATTCTTGTATCGTAATCAGGCGATTGAATATCTGCTGCAAGCCCCCACTTAAATCTCGACAGAAGACGTTGCTCCAATCCTTGTAGCTCAACCGGAGGTTTGTCTGATGTTAAGATAAGTTGCTTACCACTCTGATGCAGGTGGTTAAAGATATGGAAGAAAGTATCCTGTGTACTTGCTTTACCTGCAAACTCCTGAACATCATCGATAATAAGCAGATCTATCATCTGGTAAAAGTGCAGAAAATCGTTGATGTTGTTGTTACGTACCGCTTCGGTATACTGGGTCATGAATCTGTTTGCACTAAGGTACAAAACATTCTTCTCGGGATAAGCCTTTTTTACCTCCATTCCTATTGCCTGAACCAGGTGGGTTTTTCCCAGTCCGGAATTTCCGTACAGGAAGAAAGGATTAAATGCCGTCCCTCCAGGCTGTTTTGAGACTGCAATTGCTGCAGACCTAGCCAACTTGTTACAGTCACCCTCAACATAAGTAGAGAATGAAAAATTTGTGTTTAGATTCGGGTCGATATCAAGGTTTTTTATACCGGGAATAACAAAAGGGTTCTTAATTCCAGCATTCTCTGGTTTCATCCCCGGCGCTTTGTTAATTTCGATTTGGTTCTTTGTTGGGTACTTAACAGTCCTTGAATTGTTACTTGCTACAGTATTGACCTCCATCACAACGCTATATTCAAGCTTTGCAGTATCTCCTATCTCCTTACGCAACGTCTTGGCAATAATATCAATATACTGCTCCTCAAGGTACTCATAAAAGAAAGCACTCGGAACCTGTATTGTTAATACATCACCATTGAGTTTTTCGGGCACGATAGGCTCAAACCATGTTCTGAAGCTGATCGGCGATACATTGTCTTTAATGATCTCTAAACAATTACGCCATACAGTGTTATGATCTTTATTCATGCTAATTTTTGGTTGTTGTGATAATATGTTTTGCTTTGAGTAACACAAATATCAACATAATATTCTTTAAAAAAAAACACAAAAAAGCTTGGCAATTTTCAACTGCTTAATTTTATGAATTTTATCCTGTTAATTATTTTTTACTTTTCTGCAAAACATTGACAACAAAGAAATTAGAATCAAAATTCTTTGAAACCCGCTCAAACCGTTAGGGTTAGCCGTTTTTACACCTTAAAATACCGAAACCTTAACATATCTGCCAGGATTCTCCTTCAGATCAACAATTAGTTTATCCAGATTTATAATTGTTTGATTAAGATTTATATACAGCGAGTCGTTCTGCGACAACTGTCCTAATGTTCCTTTGCCCTTTTTTATATCGGCCAATACTGTTGATAATTCAGCAAACGACTTATCAACATTACTAATTGTCGATTTAATATCTGAGCTATTTAAAGAGTCGCTAAGCGATCTTAAATTCAATAAAATTTCGCTAATATTTTCGTTCTGTTGCGCAAGGTTTCCGGTAAAGTTTTCAACATTTGTTAATACTCCTGCAACCTTAGGTTTGCTCTGAACCAAAAGCGAATTCAGACTATTGAGCGTTTTGTTAAGATCTGCAATAAGAACCTTTAACCTGTTGCCATCATCACCATTAATTGATGTAAACGTCTGACCCAACGCCTCAATTGTAGATGCTATTTGACCTTTTAACGGAAAAAATTCATTCTTAAGCTGTGTTGTAAGATCCTCTTCTACCGCTCCTTCAAGCGTATCTCCACCTATATGCACCCCACTTCTGTTATCTGAAGCTACAAGTTTTATACCTTTAGAACCCATAAGATCCAGATTATATATAACCGCTTTTGATCCTTGTGGTAATTTCACATCGTTTTTAACAGATATCTCAACAGTAAGAACAAAGCTATTGTAATCAAGTTCTACATCCTCTACTTGTCCAACCTTAAGTCCGTTTAATGTTACCGGACTTGATACAACTAAACCATCAATAGATTTATATTTTACATAATATATATCTGATCCATCAAATACATTCTTGCCTTTCAGGAAGTTCATACCCATTATAAATGCCGTTATAATAAGTACTATTACTACTCCTATCTTTGCCTCTTTACTAATAGTCATATCCTATCATCTCCTTTCTTGCCTGTTTAACGGGTATAAGCTTCCCCTCTTTTACTGCAACCACAAAGGCTCCGGGAAAATATGTTCTTACATCCTTAGCAATACGTACAATCTTTTTATAATCGCGTTCCTTTTTAATTGTGTACTTAAATGATGTTCCTGCTTTAAAATATTCAAAATCAGGATACCTATCATACCATACTGAATCTTTACGTGGATCAACCTGAGATGTTGCAACTTGCACCTTAAAATATATATCCGGTGCCTCGGCTTCAGGTTTTCTCTCTACCGTGGTAAAGTTACTCAACCTCTCCATATCAGTTTTATATTTCTTAAACGCTTTATATATAGCGTTTGCACACTCCTTCTGCCCTCTCTTTGATGCCAGATACTTCTCCTCCTTTTTATTTGTAAGGTATCCTACCTCAACAAGCACTCTTGGCATAGACGATAAGATAAGTACAATAAATGCATCCTGTTTAACACCCCTGTCGTATCGTTTATTACCTTCAACCATCTCGTCCTGAACATAACTGGCAAATCGCAAACTGTTCTCCTGAGAATTATCAGACAAAAGATCAAACATAATAAAAGACTCTACCGAGTTTGGATCATATCCCTGATAAGTTGTAGTGTAATCCTTCTCAAGTGTAATAACGGCATTCTCTTTTTTTGCCACCTCAAAGTTTCTCTTCTCTCTGTTAACTCCCATGGTATAAGTCTCTGCTCCATACACATCTGGTCTGTTCTCTATAGCATTGGCATGTATAGATATAAACAGATCGGCTTTGTTCTTGTTCGCTATCTCGCTTCGTTTATGCAGTGGGATAAATATATCCTTATCTCTGGTATATATAACCTCTACATTCTTATAATTCTTCTTTATTAAGTCTCCAAGTTTCAGCGCTATACTAAGCACCACATCTTTCTCATAAACTATCTTTCCTACAGCTCCGGGGTCTTTTCCGCCGTGTCCGGCATCAATAACTACTTTTTTCAACACATAATCAGGCACGCTTTTTGTTTGTCCTGTCAGCGAGGAATAACAGAAAAGATAGACAGTTGCTATTAAAATATATTTGTACATAGTACCATTAAAAAGTATTTGCATTGCTCAATATTGTTTTATCTTTGCTGAAATTTCGGTTAAATTGTATAACACAAAAATAGTATAAAATTGCAAAATAAAGCATCGCTTTTAATTGTTCTGTTATTGAGTTCTGTTGGTCTTTGCCTTACAAGCAACAAGATCATGGCACAAAACACAATTACAGATTCTGTTAAACAGGTTAAGGTTGATACAATTAGAGTGCCAAAAAAGAAAGCGGCACTTAATGATCCTATTATATATGACGCAAAAGATTCTATTGTTAATGATTTTATTACAAATGAAGCTTTTTTATATAATGAGGCTGTTGTAAAGTATCAGAATATAGAGTTACGCGCCGGATATATAGCCATAAACCAAACAACTAAAGAGGTTTATGCTGAAGGAATACTTGATTCTGCCGGTAATGTGATCCAGAAACCAGTCTTTAAAGAGGGGAATCAGGAGTACAAGATGAATAGTATGTCATACAACTTTAATACAAAAAAGGCTCTTATCAGAGGTATGATGACTGATCAGGGAGAAGGTACTCTGCACGGTAATACTCTAAAAAAGATGCCTAACGATAATATGAACATTGAGGGAGGTAAATACTCTACCTGTGATCATGATCATCCTCATTTTTATCTGAGACTTACAAAAGCAAAGGCAATACCTAATGAGAAGATTGTTACTGGTCCTGCTTATCTGGTTATTGAGGATATACCAATATATGCCGCGTGGTTGCCATTCGGACTTATACCTATGAGTAAAGATAAGAAATCCGGTGTTCTGTTTCCTACATATGGTGAGGAGAACAGGCGTGGTTTTTTCTTCAGAGACGGAGGATATTACTTTGCTCTGAGCGACTATTATGATCTTGCAGTAAGAGGATCGTATTACTCAAAAGGATCATGGAATATTGATGCAAATTCGAGATATAAAGTAAATTACAAATACAATGGTAATTTATCGTTTAACTATGGTCTGTATCGTATAGACGATGAGGACGACACTCCGGACTCTAAAACATGGAGTGTACGATGGACGCATTCGCAAGATCCAAAGGCAAGACCCGGAACAACGTTATCTGCAAATGTTAATTTTAGTTCTACATCGCACAATAAACTTAACAACAGAGATCCTAATCAATACCTGAAGAATACAGCTCAGTCAAGTATATCGTATGCTAAAACATGGGCAGGAACACCATTCTCGTTTAATATGAACCTGAATCATGCCCAGAACTTCTCTGATTCTACAATGACTCTTGGTTTGCCAACAATATCGTTCAGAGTAAGGCAACAGTTTCCGTTTAAGAGAAAAAACGGATCTGGTAAACAGAGATGGTACGAGAAGATAAGCACAAGCTATACACTAAATATTGATAACAGAATTGCCGGAAAAGAGAATGTTATTTTCACATCTGAAGGTATTAAAGATTGGAGAAATGGTATGAAGCACCAAATACCAGTATCTACATCGTTTAATTTACTTAAATACATTACTGTTTCGCCAAGTTTGAACTATACAGGCTTCTTCTATACAAAGAAATTCAACAAATATAAAACAAATTACATTAAAGGTTCAACCAAAAGAGATACTGTAATTACCGATACCATTCCGGGGTTCTATTCATTATCGCAGTATAGCATGAGTATATCGGCCAGTACAAGGGTTTACGGTTTCTTTAGCACAAAAGGAGATAATTTCCCTATAAAGGCTCTAAGACACATGGCAACCTTTACAATTGGAGCAAGTTATACACCCGGATTCAATCAGTACTATGCTACAGATCCTGTAAACCCAGAGCAAACATACTCTATGTACCAAGGTAGTATTTACGGAACACCCGGACAAAATGCAGCCGGCAATATAACTTTTAACTGGGCAAACAACCTTGAGATGAAGGTGCGGAGTAAAAAGGATACCGTAACCGGATTCAAAAAGGTTAAACTACTGGAGAGTCTGAACCTTAATACAAGCTACAACCTATTAGCCGATTCGCTTAATTTAAGTAAGATATCGTTATCAGGACGCACAAACATACTAAACTTTGTAAACCTTAGCTTTAATGCATCGTTTGACCCTTATTCTTACGATAAGAAGACCGGTTATACTATAAAAGATTATGAGGTAAATGTTAGCGGTAAACTTGCACGACTTACCAACGCTAGTATGAATGTGGATTTCAACCTTGACCCAACCAAACTGGGGCTGAACAAAAAGGATAAGAAAGGTAACAACAATACAGGTAATAAACCTCCAAGGGGCATGCATCTAAAGAATCCTATGGTTACAGGCATGATGAATCAGAGAAACCCTTATGATACCGACAATAAGGATCATGAACAGATGATGAATCAATACTATACCTATGTTGATTTTAATGTAGACTGGAGTTTTGGAGTAAGGTACAATATATCGTACAGAAAGCAGTTTTCGCAGAGTATTATGGATTTTGAGGATAAATATACACAAACACTTAACTTTAATGGTAACATAAAGCTTACTCCTAACTGGAATGTTGCATTAAACAGTGGATGGGATTTTAAAGAGCAAAAGCTTACTTATACTCAGGTAAACATAATGCGTGATCTGCACTGTTGGCAGATGAGTCTGAACTGGATTCCTATGGGACGTTTTAAGAGTTTTAGTTTCCAGTTAAATGTTAAGTCAGCAATGCTTAAAGACCTTAAGCTGTCTAAACGCGAAAGTTGGTATGACAACTCTTCGTTCTAACAATAACGATCTTTTAACAAAACAGGCTGCCTTTTTTAAGACAGCCTGTTTTGTTATTGTAGTACCCAGTTCTTTATAATCTCTTTTCCGTATTCGGTAAGCACAGATTCCGGATGAAACTGCACCCCCCGTATATCAAATATCTTATGCTTTAGTGCCATTATTGTTCCATCGTCTGACACTGCTGTAATCTGAAGACAATCCGGGAAATCATATTTACACACAGCCCATGAGTGATATCGCCCTGATACAAATTCCTTTGGCAACGAATTAAACAGGTAATCATCGGCAGAAACAGTGGTTTTTATTCCTATTCCATGATGAACACTATCCATATTAAATATACTACCGCCAAAGTATTCGGCTATTGCCTGATGTCCTAAGCAGATCCCCAGCAGCGGTTTTCTTTCCCCAAATTCATCCAGAATATCGTACATAGATTTAACATCTGATGGCAATCCGGGACCAGGCGAAAACATTATTTTATCGCACTCTTTTGCTACATCACTCCATGGCTGGTTATTGCGTATTACAGTAACCTTATCGGCAAACTGCTCAACATAATGAACCAAATTGTATGTAAACGAGTCGTAATTATCAATTATTAAAATATGCATAAAATAGTTTATTGCGCGCTAATTAAATTAAAAACAACTATTTTTGAGAAGCACAAAGAAAATGCAATTATTATAAAAATAAAATAATTTCATACAATGAAGAGAGTTATTGAGACAAAAAACGCGCCAGCTGCTGTTGGTCCGTACAGCCAGGCTGTTGAAGCAAACGGAACACTTTACATCTCTGGTCAACTTCCTATTGACCCAACCACCGGACAACTTGTTGAAGCTGATATTAAGACTCAGACTGAGATGGTTTTTCAGAACATAGAAGGAGTTCTTACAGAGGCAGGATACTCATTTAACAATGTTGTTAAAATGACTGTACTACTAAAAAACATGGACGATTTTGCTGCAATGAACGAGGTATATGCAAGATATTACCCTAACGGAAAACCTGCCAGAGCAGCATATCAGGTTGCAAAACTACCACTTGATGTAATGGTTGAAATTGAGACTATTGCTGTAAAATAGATAAAGATTATATCTCATATATAATACAGTGCGGAGACATTAAAACTCCGCATTTTTTTTACCTCTATTAACATTTCAGGTATATACCCCCTTACCACGCAAACAGGTATTTCCCCTCTATAATCATACAGGTATCGGTAATAGCTTTACACTACACATGTAAACAACTTAAGATATCTATTATGGAAACATTAAAAACCGGAGCTTATACCGATTACAGAGCTGAAATAAACGACGATGAGATAAAGATATTCAACAAAGCTCTTGAGGGGTTTGTGGGGGCAAAATATGAACCAGTAGCGGTGGCTATGCAAATAGTTGCCGGTATAAATTACAGTTTCTTCTGCAATTCAAAAGGTGTATATCCTAACTCTATTACCACACCTGCAATTGTAGAAATATATAAACCAATAGACAAATTACCCCGATTAATAAATATTAAAATCTGCAACAGATAGACAAAAAACTCCGGCATTTAACCGGAGTTTTTAGATATATATTAATCTTTATTAATTTATCTGCATCTCATGTAACTTCTTGTAGTGTCCGTTAATCTTAACAAGTTCGTCATGTGTTCCGCGCTCTACAATCTCACCCTCGTGCATAACACATATCTCGTCGGCATGTTTAATTGTAGACAGTCTGTGCGCAATAACAAGCGATGTACGATTCTTCATAAGCTTTATAATTGCATCCTGAACCAAACGCTCTGACTCAGTATCAAGAGCCGAGGTAGCCTCGTCAAGAATCATTATTGGCGGATTCTGCAATATTGCTCTTGCAATACTTACCCTCTGGCGCTGACCACCTGAAAGCTTACCACCTCTATCGCCAATATTTGTATAGTATCCATTCTTTGATGTCTCTATAAACTCATTGGCATTGGCAATGCGTGCAGCCTCTTTAACCTCTTCAATTGTAGCATCGTCGTTACCAAACTTAATATTATTGGCAAAGCTGTCATTAAACAATATAGGCTCCTGATTCACATTACCCATCAACGATCTCAGATCCTTAAGCTTCATCTCTCTTATATCAACTCCATCAATAAGAATCTGCCCTCCTACAACATCATAGAATCGTGGTAGCAGGTCGGCCATTGTAGATTTTCCTGAACCTGACTGACCAACAAGAGCTACTGTCTGCCCTTTCTTTATTGTAAGATTTACATTCTTAAGAACAAGCTCGTCCTGATATTTAAACGATACATTTCTGTACTCAATTGTGTTCTCAAACCCTTCAACATTTGCCGGCTTCTCAGGATCGGTAATAGGAATCTCTGTATCCAGAACCTTATCTATACGCTCAAGCGAAGCAAGACCTTTTTGTACCGTATAATATGCTGTTGATGTTGCTTTTGCCGGATTTATTATCTGACTGAATATAAGAAGGAATGCTATAAGCTGAGATCCTGTAAGACTTCCGCCCTCACCAAATATCATACTTGCACCAAACCACAATACAATTACCATTACAACTGTTCCTAAGAACTCACTCGCCGGACTTGCCAGCTCTTGTCTGCGGAATATCTTAGATAGGATACGTGTATAGAAACTATTTATATCTCTGAAGCGTCTGTTCATTTTATCCTCAGCATTAAATGCCTTAATAATACGTAATCCGCCAAGAGTCTCTTCAAGAACCGATATTATTATACCCATACGGCGCTGACCTTTGAATGACGTTTTACGTAATGAACGACCAATACGACCAATTATCAATCCGCTTATTGGCAACATAATAAATACAAACAGCGTAAGCTGATAACTGATCCCTATCATACCTACAAGGAACACAATTATCTGTATAGGGTTCTTAAACAACAGCTCTAACGAACGTATAATAGATAACTCTATCTCCTGAACATCCTGAGACATTCGTGATATAATATCTCCCTTCTTCTCTTCTGAGAAATATCCAAGATGTAGTCTTGTAATCTTCTCATACATCTTATTCCTGATATCCTTTACAATACCCGCACGTATAGGAATCATTGTTGCTTTTGATATATAAAACGATAGTGTTTTAATAAACGATGATACTACAACCAGACCTATTACAAGCATAAGTCCGCGCATAGGACCACTCTCTTCAATAATCTTTCCTACATTATAGTTAAACCATGCAATAGCTGTATCAAAATCAAACTCAAACTTAACCGGTTCTAATGCAACCTGCTCCATCTTAAACAGTATTCTCAGAAACGGAATAACCATAGCCATTGAGAATATAGCTGCAATACTCTGTATAATAGTAAACAGTATACTTATTGCCGCAGTGGTTTTATAAGGTTTAATATACTTTAATATTTTAGTAATATTCTTCATATAGTAATAATTTGTTTTCCATTAATTTAGTCAAGCCATCAACTCTGTTTAAGGTTATATATCAGGCCTGTTATTATATTTAAGTAAAAAATATATCTGATTAAAGATTTCAAACGCATCCTGACTGAGCCAATACATATACTAATTGGTTATAGCTAAAACGCAATAGCTTTTGTTTGTCAGGAAAAAAATAAACGTATTTGCAAAACTAAACTATAAAACTTTAACCTGTGCATAAAAATCAAATATTTCGGCAGAAATAACCATTTTATCGGTAAAGAAAGTATCTGAAACAGGTTAACGGCTCTGCCATATTAATATCTGATATACTAAAAAAGGTGCAGCAACAAAGCTACACCTCTTATATTTAGTTTAAAATATTATCTACAGATCAACACCGGTATAGTTAGATGGTGTAATCTTCTTCATCTCCTCTTTAACAGCATCAGACACATTAAGTCCGTTAATAAATTCTCTTATAGACTCCTGATTAATAGTCTGATTTGTTCTTGTAAGTTCCTTAAGTGCCTCGTATGGTTTAGGATATCCCTCTCTTCGTAGAATAGTTTGAATAGCCTCTGCCACAACACTCCAGTTCTTTTCAAGATCGGCATCAAATGCCTCTTTGTTAAGTAATAACTTCTCTAAACCTTTAAGAGTAGATTTAAATGCTATAAGAATGTGTGCCATGGGAACACCAATATTTCTTAAAACAGTTGAGTCTGTAAGGTCACGTTGTAATCTTGAAACAGGAAGTTCACATGCCAGATGCGACAATACTGCATTTGCTACACCAAGGTTTCCTTCTGAGTTCTCAAAATCAATAGGATTAACCTTATGTGGCATTGCAGATGATCCCACCTCTCCTTTCTTTATCTTCTGCTTAAAATACTCCATTGATATATATGTCCAGAAATCTCTGTCAAGATCAATGATAATTGTATTTATCCTTTTAAGATTATCAAATATTGCTGCAAAATTATCGTAATGCTCAATTTGTGTAGTAACCTGCGAACGCTCAAGTCCTAACTTCTGACGCACAAAACTATTTGCAAAATCAACCCAGTTAAATTGCGGATAAGCAACATGGTGAGCATTAAAGTTTCCTGTAGCACCACCAAACTTAGCCGAACATGGAACCGATTTAAGCAGATTCAGTTGCTGATTAAGTCTATCAACATAAACCTTTAACTCCTTACCCAATCTTGTAGGTGAAGCTGGCTGACCATGCGTGCGTGCAAGCATTGGTACATCTGCCCATGCCTCCGATAACTTCTCAAGCTTTGATATTACTTCATTTAGCAGCGGGTAGTACACCTCATTAACTGCATCTCTGTATGAATAAGGTACTGCGGTATTATTAATATCCTGCGAAGTAAGACCAAAATGTATAAACTCTTTATACTTCTCAATACCTAACTCATCAAACTTCTCTTTAATAAAGTACTCTACAGCCTTTACATCATGATTTGTAACCGACTCAATATCCTTAACCTTCTGAGCTTCTTCCTCAGTAAAGCCACGATAGATATCACGTAAACTCTCAAACAGCTCCTTATCAAAATCGGCAAGCTGTGGCAATGGCAGTTCACACAGGGCAATAAAATACTCAATCTCAACAAGAACTCTGTATCTGATTAACCCATACTCTGAAAAATACTTAGCTAACTCATCCGTTTTACCTCTATAACGTCCGTCAATCGGCGATACAGCCGTTAAATTTGTCAAATCCATATCTAATGCAGTTTTGTTACAAAGTTAGAAAAAAGAAGCCAAACAAAAGAGTATACTTAATCCTTTACTCTATTTGTTAGTCTCTTTTTACGGATAATATAAACATTAATGTATTTTTGTGTACAATTAAACAATACCGCGAATATCCAAACAGTCCGGTATTGGCGCAACAACTGAAAAGAAAATATAGACACATGAAACTAAGCATAAGAATAACCATTCACAAACAAGAATAGTTATTATGCTAAGTTTCATCTGACAAATGAAAAGAAAAAATAAACAGATGAAAAACAACAAACTCTCAAAAATCAGAATAGGAACAGATAGTTATGGTCAGGCCATAAAATTACTGTTCACACGTAAATTTGCTATTTATCTTATATTTCCGATAATACTTAATATTATTCTGGTATATGTAATGAGCCTGCTATCTGGTAGTTTATACGAAGCTAGCTGGGAATACATTAAAGGACTACTCAGTCTTGATGGAGATCTTACAGGCTTTTTATACTATCTTGAAAAGATATTAAGCGGGCTATTCTGGCTTATGAGTAAATTATTATTCTTTTTTATGTATCTGTTTATAGGTGGATATCTGATTATTACACTTCTTTCGCCTGTTTATGCACACCTATCAGAAAAAACCGAGAAACACTTATATAATCAGGAGTACAAGGTATCATTCAAGGATTTTATGAACGATATTGGTAGAGGTATTATTATTGCCTTAAGAAATATTATGATAGAGATGGGATGGACAATTGTATTGTTTCTGGTAGGTCTTATTCCGCTTATCGGACTTCTTGCTCCATTTGTACTGTTTTTTATTTCGGCATACTATTACGGATTCTCATTTATAGATTACAGTCTTGAACGAAAAAGATATACAATTAGAGATAGTATTGAGTTTGGTAAACGTAACAGATGGACCTTTATAGGTAATGGTACAGTGTTTACTCTTACGCTTGCTATTCCATATATTGGAACAACACTTGCCGGATTTACATCTTTGATTAGTGTTATGGCAGGTACTATTGCTACAGAAAAACTGGTTAACTCAGAAAGAATAACTATTAATGAATAAAATAAGGATTACAGCGGTATCGTATATAAACACATACCCTTTTCTATATCTGCTTAAGAGGTTAAACAGCCCACTGTTTGATTTAACTGTTGATTATCCTGCCGAATGCGCACGTAAACTAGTTGCAGACAAAGCAGATATAGGACTTATTCCTGTTGCTACGCTAGGTAATATTCCGAACGGGAAGATAATAACCGACTACTGTATTGGAGCCGATGGTGCTGTTAATACAGTAGCAATGCTTAGCAACTCTCCTATTGAAGATATAGATACAATATATCTTGATTATCAGTCACGCTCATCGGTAAATCTCATGAAGTTGCTTGCTAAAGAGCATTTTAACAAAGAGTTTACCTGGGTTGATACCAAACCCGGATTTGAGAGTTCTATGCTTAAAGACAATGAAGGAATGGTTGTTATTGGCGACAGAGTATTTGAGACTGAGAAACGTTTCAAATATAAATATGATCTGCCTGAGGAGTGGAAGAAACATACAGGATTACCATTCATTTTTGCTGCATGGATAACTAATAAAGATATTCCACAATCTGCCATTGATACCCTAAACAACTGCTTTAAGGATATTAACCAATCCTTTGAAAAATCAGTTGAGACATTTCATACAGACAGCGTAATTGACAACAATACCGTTTTAAACTACCTTAAAAATGATATTGTATACAAAAAAACTGCCGATATGGAACATGCTATGCATCTGTTTATTACAAAGCTTGCTCAAAATAATATACTAATCTAAACTTTAAGCATATGAGGCGTAAAGAGAGAAGAATTGAGGATAAGAATATAATTAACCAGATACTTACAAAGAGTAACATCTGCCGTATAGCACTTCACGACAAAGAGTTTCCGTATATTGTTCCTATGAATTACGGATATAGTAACAACTGTTTGTACATGCATTGTGCAGCAACAGGAAAGAAGATTGATCTTATAAAAAGAGACAACAAGGTATGTTTTGAGATTGATTATCATCCTGAGGTAATTAAAAAAGAGGTGTCCTGCCAATGGACTACAAAGTACAGATCTATAATTGGATACGGAACCATTGAGATTGTTACGGACAGAGACCGAAAAATTGAGGGGCTGGATATTATTATGAGACATCACGGGAAAGAGGATAACAGCTACAATAGCAAGGCTGTTGATATGGTTACTGTGTTAAAACTCACTATATCTGATCTTGACGCAAAACAGGCAGGAGATTGGTAACAGATAAAAATTAAGCTACTATGTTACATCTTATTAGAACATTCACAGCCTTCTACAGGGTTAAAGCGTACAGGTTTATTACAATATCGGCAGGATTAACTGTTCTTTCAGGTACAATAATATATCACTATGTTGAGGGATGGAGATGGATTGACTCGTTCTACTTCTCTGTAATAACGCTTACTACTGTTGGTTACGGAGATCTGTCACCGCAAACCGATTTTGGAAAAATATTTACAACATTCTATGTTATTATTGGTATTGGAATACTTCTTGGGTTCATAAACTCTTATTACGATTTCAGAAAGCAGAAATTGATGCAAATAAGAGAAGAGAGGCTAAAGAAACGTAGAAAACGTGACCACAAAAAATAACATCTTTAGTAAAACGATACTTTACAGCTTAAAATAAATAAGGGAGATAACAAAATAATCTGCGGGAATATTTAATTTCATCTTGAAGCCAACTCACTGACTTGTGTGTAAGTTTCTACGAAAAAGAAATGCTCTCACAATTTGTGGGTTAGTTTCTATCACATAGAAACCGTCCAGATGAGTTGATTGTTAATTTCTATCACATAGAAACCTTCCAAATGAGTTGATTGTTAATTTCTATCGCATAGAAACCTTCCAAATGAGTTGATTGTTGATTTCTATCGCATAGAAACCTTCCAGATGAGTTGATTGTTAATTTCTATCACATTTTTATCTATAGTAGATAAATATTACTAACCACCTGCAATATAGACGCCAGAAACGGTTTTGTCTTTATTAATGCTATTATAATAAAGGTAATAATTCTGAGTTAGAATAGTTTTGCTTTTATCTGGTTTCTAATGAATTCAACCCATTCTGATGGTTCGAGCTGATAGCTCGGACCGAGCCTGTTTCATGTATGGAAGTAGTCTGTTTTATGGAGATCTGTTTTAGGTAGTTTGCTTGATGTATGTATATTATATGATGTCGGAATACTGCAACGGGCAGGTGTCCGAGCTTCAAGCTCGAACCAGCAACTTTGGAGAAACTAATTATCAATTGACACAGAATTATTAACAATGTCGTCTTTTTATAGCCTTTATCTGTATACAATATTAAGCGGATATCACTATATTTGATAACTACACAATTTTAAAAACTCGTTAGATGAAGATAAAATCTACCTTATTACTTGTTGCAGTACTTATTAGTACTATGGTATATGCGCAGGAAAAGAGATCTGAGAAGAAACTTGTATATAAGTTTGATATAAAAGAGCAGATCGCTCCTCCGGTGGTAAGAACTACAACAAATGCCCTTAACGAAGCAAAACAGCTGAACGCCGATTATGTATTAATTCATATGAATACTTATGGCGGATTGGTTGATGCAGCAGACTCTATAAGAACCCGGATACTTAATTTTCCGGTACCAGTTCTGGTATTTATCGATAATAACGCGGCATCGGCAGGTGCACTTATTGCAATAGCAGCCGATAGTATATATATACGCCCTGGTGGTAGTATTGGTGCAGCATCGGTAGTTGATGGTCAGGGGAATCTGGTTCCAGAGAAGTATCAATCGTACATGAGAGGTCATATGCGATCTACAGCAGAATCGCACGGAAAAGATACAATAATATCGGGAACCGATACCACATATTTGTGGCATCGCGATCCGGCAATAGCTGAAGCAATGGTTGATCCGAGTACCTATATTGAAGGTGTTATAGATACCGGAAAACTAATTACATTCTCAGCAGATGAGGCTCTTCTGAACGGATATGCCGAAGGAAAGGCAAACAGTTATACTGAGGTACTTGAGATGGCAGGAATAACTGATTACGAATTGGCAGAGTATACACCTACCGTTCTTGATAATATAATCGGCCTTCTTGTAAATCCGTTTGTTCACGGACTTTTGGTTATGATTATTATTGGTGGTATATACTTTGAACTTCAGACACCAGGTGTTGGATTTCCGTTGGGTGCTGCTGTACTGGCTGCATTACTGTATTTTGCGCCTCTGTATCTCGAAGGTTTGGTAGAGAACTGGGAGATACTTCTGTTTATAGCCGGAATAGCCCTCATTACTGTAGAGATATTTGTACTACCCGGATTTGGTATTGCTGGTATATCCGGAATAATACTTGTTATTCTTGGTCTGTCTCTTGCACTTATAGATAATATAATATTTGAGACAGATATGAACCTTGGTATGAAGGAGCTGCTAAAATCTATACTTCTTGTTGCATCGTCTACAGTACTATCATTAATAGGTTCAATACTAATTAGTAAGCGTATGTATAAAGCAACCAGATTTGCGGGACTTATACTTGACAGCACACAAGATAGCGAAGAGGGATTTGTGGTAAATGCAGTTGAATTATCGCCTTTGGTTGGTAAAGAGGCTGTTACTCATACAATTCTTCGTCCTTCCGGTAAGGTATCTGTAGATAACGATATATATGATGCATGCTGTGAGGAGTCATTTATAGACAAAGACGAAAAGGTAATAATAGTTAAACATGAGGCCGGACAACTATATGTGAAGAAGGCATAAAGTTTACAATATACTTTAACCAAAGTAAAAAAGGTTATACCAATCTGTAAACATATGGTATAACCTTTTATTTTGTCGAAAAAAAAGGCTGTCTCTAAAGACAACCTCTGATTAACTCTATTTTACTTATACAATGAGAGACGAGTCTTTTTTTGTAAAAAACCTGATCTTCACTTTATCATCTTTTGCTCTCACAACCTCGTCCAGATTACTATAATCTCCAACAGATACTATTTTCTTAATATCAATTGCCGATGCTTTTTCTGAGCTTGATTTCATATAAAGCGTTCTTGACAACTGCTTTATCTGCTGCTGAGCAACCTGAAGAGTCTGCACAACATCAACATTGTCAACCTCAAAACTCTCCTCAACCATCTGCAGGGTACGAATATTGTCATTAGCTAATCGTAATAGCTGTTTGTATACCTTTGCAGTATCTGACTCCTCATTTACAACAAGACCAACCACTCTGTTATTCAAAGGGTTTATAAGCGGAGCTCCGTTAAATGAATTTGGTAAATTAAGGTTATGATCCAGACAAACATTATCATCATCTTTAATATACATAGATGATATAACCCCTGAGTTAATAGCAATATTATTATGCAATCCGGCACCAATTGCAACTACCTCCTGTCCTACTGAAATTTCATCATCATTACATAACTCCAGTCCGGGTATACACTTTAACTCTTTAAAATTAGCGTATATTGCCCCAAAACCATTTTCAGCATTATCAAGCTTTATCTGCAAATCGTTTACCAACTCACTATATTCAACCAACCATTTTGCATTATGTGCAAAACCATTGTTGCCATAGAACAGTATTTCTGCCTTCTCCGCTTTAATATTATTAAAAACTGCTTTTGTTGTGATAAGAAGATCTTTTGATTTGAATGCCGTATACGACTCCAAAACATATCCAAGATCGCCAATAAGATTAATCCTACAAATTGAGGATATAGTCTTCTTCCATACTAACTTGTACATAATATCTAGTTTACAGTGTGTAATAAATCTATCTTGCTCTTAAATAAAATTTGAGCCTCTATGTTTCATGCTCTCCAAATTTAATCTAACAATTTCAATTATACAATTGGTTTGTATCATTTTTTTAAAAAGGCTTTTTTAGTACTTTTACCATACCAAAAAACAGATTTATTATGATAGACCGGTTAAAAAGCGAAGTAGAAACTAAATATGGCAGGAGAATTGAGAATTCAAAAGATTGCCGGAATCTGGCTATACTAATCAGCGAAGATACTGGTGATATTCTGAGCGAAACAACGGTTAGAAGATGCTTCGGTCTGTTAAGAGCATCATCAAAACCATCTCTAGAAACTCTGAATATACTATCGCAATACATTGGCTATAACGATTGGGAAGATTATAAGGTAAATCTGAATATAAAGGATCAGATTGAGGATTATAGTATATGGGATAAAGCATACAAAAGAGCCCGTAATATAAGCAAGGAGACTATTAGCTCAATTCAGGCAATTGCAGGTATAAATCTGGTAGACTTTGCCCCAAGACAATTTGCCGACTCAAAACTGAATAAGTTTGTAGACAGCGATTATATAGCAACAGGATTTGTTGCACCAGGTGGTTCTGGTAAAACTGTTATACTAACACAATGGGCCGATAATCATATTAAAAAGAATAACGACGATATTGTATTGTTTCTTAAAACATCTACAATAACTGCTCAGATTCCTAAAGAACTTCATATCATGGACTGGATATCGAAGGTTTTAGGGAGTAATTTTGGCGAGAATCTGTTCAATTATCTGTACTCTAATCCTAAAAACATAAGGGGCAGACTTATTATTATAATCGACGGACTTGATGAGATATCGTTTCATAAAACCAGATTTGAGAAGCTGTTTTTTGAGATAATACAGATGGTTAGCCAGATGGGTAATACCAAATGGTTTAAACTTGTTGTATCGTCAAGAAACTCAACCTGGGACAATTGTGCATCGATGATTATTAATGCCGGAAAGGTTATATCTGATAAATGGTTTGGGGTTAACCTGCAACACAATATAGATGATAAAACCAATGTACCTCCGTTAACAAGAAAAGAGATACAGAAATTCTTTGACTCTACAATAAACCGGGAGTCCGTTGACAGATTAAAGGTTAGTGAACTTGATCAGACATTAAAGGAGACTATATCGCACCCTTACTTTCTGAAATTATACACAAGTATATATAATCCTCAGACAGTAGGTATGATAAACAGTTCACTTGATCTGCTATTGGAGTTTATGAAATCGCAGATATACTTCTCTGAGTTTGCAGACGAGAAGGTTGATATACTACTTGCTATTGCCGAGATTACAAACTATGGTATAAATGGTACATCTGCAAAGAAACGCGATATTAAAAACATGTATCCTATAAATCTTAAGCATGGCGGAAACTACTTTGCTGCTTATGATGAGATGCTATCTTTTGGTATTATTACAGAGGAGATGCGCGAGAATAGGTTCAACACATTTACAAAGTATGTTTATATATCGCACCAGAATCTGTTTGAGATACTTGTAGTTAATCAGCTTATTGAAGATAATAACGGTATTGATTTTGATCTGTTTAAGGATCTTGAGATGTACTATGAGGATAATGAGATATTACCATCGTTGTTCTCCCTTTTTTATCAGAGAGCATATAAGGATAGTGACATTGACACACTTGAGAAGTTCTTTACACTGAGTAAGGGATCGTTGGATAATAATATTATTGCCAATACCGTAGGACGATGCCTGAGACATAACAGAAAGATGCGTAATGCTCTTATACCTGTTTATGCAAGACAAAAGCGAGCCAGAAAGTTCTATTTTGAGAAGTTTATTGACCTTAACTTTCTGCTAAAGTCATACGATGTGCAAATGAAGGAGTATGCTAAGTATGCCGAAGATGGTGAAGAGATAATATTTGCAGAGTCTATGCTTATTCAGGCTGAAATACTATCGTTAAATATTCAGGAGGTAAAGCAGCGCATTAAGAGGTTAAATAGTGTAACCCTTGAGATTGGTTACAGCCCGTTCTCTATTGCAAGATGGTTATCTGCAAATCTTATATACAACTACATGACAAATAAAGATAGTAGCCTGCTGTTGTCAAGATTATCTGAATATAAGGATATGGCAAATGAGTATGTTGCAGATGCATCATTATACCATTCGCCCGATTTTGAGTTCTTCTTATACCCCTCTCTGCTGCTATGTAACCACTTCAGAGAACTTGAGGAGCTAATAAGTAACAGTCCGGTAAACATTACAAGTATTAAAAACAAGGAGTTACCAAACAGGTATGTGCAATCATATATATACAAGATAGTATGCGACTTTAATAATGGTAAAGAACCAACAAAAGACGATCTTGATTTTCTTGATAGCGTACCCGATACACTATCCAGCACCGACGGTTATATAAATATACTTAATGCCTACATTCTGCTAATAAAATACAGCGGTATGCATAGTAAGAGTAGTATATCAAGTGTTGATACGTATTTTTCAGAGGCTATGTCAATTATAGCAATATGCGGTTTTGATCTGTATGAGTTATTACTGCTTGATGCATATATAAAAGCTCTCAGAAATAAAGACAGAGAGCCTAAATTATCTACACTTAAGCGTTTTGAGAAGTTAAAATTGAAATCAGAACTTACTAAGATTTGGTGCTAATAAGCTCTTTGTAAAACTCTGCCAACTCCGTTGCAGGATAACGGAGTATTTTTGGCGTTTTATATCCGTACTTTAATGCTACGCTATTTACAATATCGCTAAATAACCACGCTAAAGAGCCAACAAATCCTATCTGAACATCTATAGGGTAATTAGTTATATTTTCCTTAAAAAAGGCATCTATCTCATCTTTTACCAACTCTTTAACAAAGTCGTTATCCCTAAATGGTAACATATACTTTATGGTATGTGCCAAAAACCTGTTCGGAAACTTCTCTCTGTAAATATTTGTAATAATATCTGTATTACTCAGTCCTGACTCTTTATAAAAGTGATTCATTATATCCTCAGGTGCTTCTGATCTGAGTACAGATCTCATAAATCGTTTACCTATAACCGCAGCCGATCCTTCGTCTCCAAGTACATACCCCAGAGATATCTGTTTGCTTACAATATTGTTACCATCATACAATCCGCTATTAGCACCTGTACCAAGAATACAAGCAATGCCTTTATTGTTACCAAACAGAGCTATTGCTGCACCAAGCAGATCGGTATTAACTAATATCTCAGAGAATGGAAACTGCGCTTTAAGTATCTGCTTGATAAATAAAACACTCTCATCTGAACCACAACCCGATCCGTAGAAGTATATATGCGAGACCTTATCAGCAGGTAACGATTCTGTTACAATCTGACTAATATTATCAGCAGCAACAGCTTTATCGGTAAAATAAGGGTTAAGCCCTATTGTTTGAAAGCTATTTACAAGACCTTCACCGTTTATCACCATCCAGTCAGTTTTTGACGATCCGCTATCTGCTATTAATATCATTGTTTCCTTACTGTTTTAAGATCAAGGTTATTTAATGGATTGCCGACAAAATTAACAATATTATTATGATAAAATCTTACAACCTGATCATAATATAACGGAACAACAACCGATTTCTCAGACACATATCTGTTAAGTTCTCTGTATATCTCTATCCTCTTGTCTCTGTCAGTTTCGTTTATAGCGTTATCAAACATACTATCGTAATCAGAATCTCTGAATCGGGTATAGTTTGGCCCGTTTGGCGATGCATTAATACTGTAAAACAACGACAGATAGTTCTCTGCATCCGGATAATCTGCAATCCAAGATCCTCTAAAGAAGCCAAGATTGCCATTAGCCATCTTTTCACGATATACTGCTCCGGGCATCACATCTATACTCATATTTATTCCTAATTCCGACATCTGATGTTGTATATACTGACACAGATCAACATAATCGCTGGTAGTGTGCAGAACCAGTTCCGGTAATCCTTTACCTTCAGGATATCCTGCCTCTTTTAGTAGTTCAGCAGCTTTATCGTAATTATAACTATATGGTTTGTAATTGGCATTATATGATGGTAATCCTTTTGGGATAAATCCGTTTATTGCAGGGGTTCCCATATTATTACGTAGATACAACATCATCTTTACCCTGTCAAATCCAAGATTGATAGCCATTCTGACTCTACTGTCGGCATATGGATTTACTGATTTATCTTCATCACTATTCAGAAATGCCAGATACTCCGTATTCAGATACGGAAGTTTATCCATTATTACCTTTCCATTATACCTGTCTCGCAGATTACCTGTACGTGTAAGCAGCTCGTCTTTATTTGCCGGACTAAGTCCCGATATAAAATCTATACGCCCTTGCAAAAACTCAAGAAACTCGCTCTGTTTATCATTTATGAATGTTATTGCTATACCACTAAGATATGGCAACCTGACACCTCTACTATCCTTTTCAAAATACTTTGTATTGCGGGTTAATATCAGCTTCTCTCCCCTCCTCCACTTTCTGAACATAAACGGTCCTGTTCCTACCGGATGCTCACCAAACAAATCGCCATACTGTTCTATTGCTTCATGTGGTACAACAGAGCAATACTTCATGGTAAGTATTCCTGTAAATGCCGGAAATGGTTTATTCAGGTATATCTTTAATGTTATATCATTTACGGCCTCAAAGCCATTATCTGCAACACCTTTGTCTACACTGTTAAATATCCATCTTCCGGGCGAAGCAGTTGTTTTATCAATTATTCGGTTAAAGGAGTATACAAAATCAGAAGCCTTTACAATACGTGTACTATCAATACCAAAAACACTGTTTTTATGAAAACTGATATCATCTCTTAATGTGAATGTGTATATGCGTCCATCATCAGAAACAGTCCACTCTTTTGCAATACATGGTACAATATTCATCTGTTCATCCATCTGAACAAGCCCATTGAATATCTGATTTGTAGGCCATATAATGGTCTGGTTTCTCGCAAATGCAGGATCAAGTGTTGGAATATCTTTTGACTCGTTATATCTGAATACCTCTCCGGCATGCTGATAATCTTTTCTTCCGCACGAACAGAACAGTGCACAAATTGCAATAATGTATATAAGTAGCTTTTTATCTGTTTTCATCAATAATCTCTGAATAAATATGTAGTTTGTTGCAACAGACTACAAAATAACAAATATTAGCGATATTTGCCGCAAAACAGAGGCATTTGATTATTCCAAAGTCTCTGATAAAAAGAGACAGCTCCTTAAATGGAGCTGCCTCAGAAAAAATATATGATATTTCTATAGTTATCTGTTCTGACTCTTCAGATATTTTTCGTATTCATCAACAATATAGCTATCAAGCCAGTTGTAGTAATCTACAAGTTGTTTACTATCTAGCTTTCCTTTACTCTCCCACTGTGCAGACATCTCATCTGCTTTTAGAACAACAGGTTTCTCTGTATCAGCAATAAATTTGCGTATACCTCCATCGCTCTTATTTGCATATGCTGCCAGATCCATATACTTATATCCTGCCGATCTCTCAACAGAGTAACAAGCTTTCTTCAGTCTCATTCCGTACTTTGCAAGCGGTGCTTTACCATCCTTCTCTGCCTTAAGTACCTTTGGCAGGTGTCCTTTTGAGTTCATCCAAACCGGAATAGATACAGATGTCATAGGGAAGGCAAGGTTTGTCCACATTACTGTCTGATCAGCATTCTTAGGGTTATTTACACCTTCAATAACAATATTTGATGCAGAACCATGACGTGTAATAAAATCACCGGTATTTACAAAACAAGCAGGCTTTGAATTTGCAGGAATATTCAACGAGTAGTCTACACCCATAAGTGAATGTTTAAGGCTGCGAGAAAAATCATTAAGTATTGTTGGTACATTTATCTCTCCTTTAGCATCTGCTTCAGCAAAAAGCTCACTGGCAGTCTCAAATCTTATAAAACCGTATCCAATATCTTTCTTACCAGTAAATGAATAGTTAGTTCTGATAATATATCCGTGTGGTGCAACAACCGGATCATTAGCATCAAACTTTATAAAACCATTATTATCTGTCTCATAATATGCTGCTCCGCCATTAGCATCAATTACGCCAAAATTTGCATTCAACCCCATTGGTTTTGGTAATGAGTTAAGCATCTTCTCAAAGTCTGCAAGTGTAGCGCACTCCTCAAGAGCCTTTTTCATTATCACTCCTTCCTGATCTTTAAAATCAGTTGGGTTATCAAGGTTTGTATTAAACGATGCTGAATTCATAATCGCAAATCCAGTCTCATTATACCCTCCCCAAACATCTGTATCAACAGTTTTGTCTGAGTTTACAAGAGCCATATACTTATACTTTTCACCTTTAAAGTACTTAATCTCATTATAGAATCGTTCTGTATCTCTCAGTTTCCATAATATTGGCTTTCCACTTTTTGTATACTTTCCTGAAATAACTGCCGTTGTACAGGCATCTGCAGCCATAAGTACCGACCAAACCAGCACCAAACTCAATGCAACTCTTTTTATATACATACCTTAATAAATTATTTTTATAGATTTTTTTAATAAAGCAAGCCAAATGTAACAATATAGATAAACAGAGAAAAGGATAAAAAGAAAAAAGTCAGCTACTTCACAGTGGCTGACTCTTTATATACCCTAAAAATTAAACCTAAAATTAAGTGCATTTAGCACTCTAATCACAAAAAAACAACTAACATTATTAAACTGCTCTCGAAAAATAAATTACAACTTTTTATTAGAAATCACACTATAAAACCGTGATTATTTTTTCACCCCTAGTATCTTTATTTACAATAACATAAAGCATCCTTACTATACATGCGCTTTTCAGAGTAAAACCACACGAAACATGTTGTATAACATACGGATTTTCCAAACCTTTACAGCCTGCTTTTACACGGAATTTTTTGTACAAAAACAAGAGAAACAACACCTAATACCGCCCCTGCAATAAATGGTATTTGCCAGTTAACAAGCCACAAAATACCACCCAACACAGGAATAACTACTGCCGATATGTGGTTAATTGTAAAACCAACAGCCATTGATGGCGATATATCCTGCGGATCGGCATATTTCTGAAAAAATGTTTTTATACCTATTGAAAAATTAAAGAATATATGATCTATAATATACAGTGCCGCTACAATCCACCTGTTCTCAATAGTTGCATAGCCTATAAATACAGCAATTAATGCTATATACTCCATGCTCAACATCTTTCTCTCTCCAAATTTATTTATCCCTTTTGCTATTACCGGATTAAAGAAGTACGATATAATATTATTCAGTACAAATAATATTGATACCTCTGCTACAGAGAAATCATATTTCTGAACCAACATAAACACCGCAAAAACAACAAATATCTGTCTGCGGGCTCCTGATAAAAAGTTTAGCAAATAAAAAAGCCAATACTTTCTTTTCAGAATCATCTTTTTCTGCTGTGGTACCAACCCGCTCTCGGCAGGTTTCATTGTAAGTGCATATATTGCAACCAAAACCAATACCACTCCGGTTATTATATAGTTGGTTTTAAATGAGAACCATTTTGACATAAAGAAAATAAAAACACCTACAAAAATATTGGTAAGTGCCGATACACTGCGAAGTCTTGCAAACACATGCGGAGTCTCAACGGCTGAGAAATATTGCAATGTAAGCGACTGATTTGTAGTTTCAAAATAGTGAAATCCCACCGACATTATTACAGTAGTAAACACCAAACCGTATGCCGAAGGAAAAAATCCGGTGAGCAGAACTCCTACTCCCATAATCATTACTGAGAATACAGACAATCTATGCTCTTTAAACAGTAATAAAAGAAATATAACCAACAGAGCAAGGAATCCCGGCACTTCACGTACAGATTGCACAATACCAACCTCAAACCCATTTAACCCTATACCATCAACAGCAAAGTTATTGAACATAGTTCTCCAACTCTGAAAACCAAATGCTGCTGCAACTGTAAGCAACAACAAAAAGTAGTACATTGGCTTTGGCTGAAACCTTTTTACTGACATCCTTTTACCCGTTTATTTATATAAAATAATAGTTATATGTTAACCAAATATAGTTAATAGAATAGTGCAGATTACATTACACTATTTATTGCTTAACTAGCTACAGTTAAACAGTATAAAACAAAATATACTTAGTAAACAATTAAATAATATAGTGCCGAAAGGCGATGCAAACTTAAAACAAATAGTGATTATTTGTTAGTAAATGGAAAAAAAGAATACATCTAAATGATATAAACGCACTAAACGTTGGCAAAAGACATAAAATATGTGATTACCTACACCTCTGAAATCTGAACCTGATTTGATCTTTTATTGAGTACAATTATTGCACTTCCTATTGCTATAAGAGCTATACTTATTATCTGCGATGGAGAGAATATATCACCAAACAGATTACCTCTGTCATCGGCTCTGAAGAACTCCAGAACAAATCTTACAATACCATAACCAATAAAATATACAGAGAGTCTGTTCTCAAATCTCACAACACTTCGTACCAGAAAAAAGATAACAAAAACCATTGCAGATTCATATAACTGTGTAGGGTGAACATGTACATGTCCGAAATGAGAATCGGCTAAAGAGCCTTCTGGAAAACACACCCCGGTAATAGAATCGGTTGGGTGACCATAACAGCATCCTCCTAAAAAACAACCAATACGCCCAAATGCATGTGCTACCACAACTGATGGCACAAGAATATTGAGTCCAAGACTCAGTTTAATTTTAAATGCTATAAGGGATATTAAATAGACTACTGACCCGGTAACAAAGCCTCCCAAAAAGGTAAAGCCACCATTCATAAAATTATCTATTGTGAATGCCTGATCATGATAGAACATCTCAAACATCTTTGCTCCAATAAAAGCAAAGAACAGAGCTATTATTATAGAGTAGTGTATTCTACGATCCAGTAAAATACCAATAGATCGGTTTTTTATCTCCTTATCAAGAGATAAAAAACCGAATATTGTACCAATACCTATCATAAGGTTATACATTGGTATGCTAACGCCAAAAAATTCTAAGTATTGGTACATACAAATTAAGCCTCAATTACCTCTTTCTTCTGAGTAAAAGCTAAAATTCCACCAATGATGAATAGAATAGCAACTATTAATGCGAAGAAGTTAGCAACAAAGATAGATGCACCTGAAAGTACACCAGCTCCGATTAACAGACCACCAGCTAGTGAAGGGTTTTTCTTACCCATAATTCCACCAACTATACCGATGATAGCTGCAATAACTCCAAGAATCATGAAAACACTACCTGTTGCAGTTGATGCTGCAGCGATAGTCTCTGCTGCTTCCATAGTAGCCTCTTCTGATCCATCTAGCATACTTGGGTCAATAGCACCTGAAGCTACTGCTCCTGCTGCTGCACCACACGCTCCTGCACACAATGCTGCAGGTAAAGCTAATACTCCACCAATGATACCTAGTATCATTGGACCACTCGATGTTCCTCTTGTAATAGACATGTTAAATAAAATTTAAGTTAAACCTTTAGAGTTTATTTGTTATATAAAGTTTATTCAAAGTAAAAAAATAAATTCACTTAAGAGCTTATACAGTTGTTTCACATCAACATCGCTGTCTAAAAAAACCTCTTCAACTCTACCAGACGATAATAAATAAAGGATAATCTTTGATTCAGATTTTCGAAATTCGCCATATTCCATATCAAAACTACCAATATTCTGGTAAGGAACAGAGCTGTACTGTACCTGACCACTACCATCATCCGAATTTGAGTATATAATAAGCCTCTTATTCGTAAATATTAATCTCTTATTTATAGCTTTACAGGCATATCTTATTCGCTCAGTTTCAACCAGAAAACCACTAAGCTCTTCATTTAACGCTTCTGACGACATTTCATCTGATGTTCCGAGTAAACCAGATAATATTCCCATAAATGTTATAAATTTAGAAACCCAAAGATATGACAATATATCATTTTACAAAAACCATAATAATAAAAAAAGCCCATAAATTAAGTTTACGCAACCTAATTCATGGGCTTAAATGCCTGTAAATATTATCTATTCAGGATATGTAAGATTTTCAGGTTTTATATTATTTAATACCTCTGTAAGGTATTTTTTTGCCTCATACTTTGCCATTGGCAAGTTGTTACAAAGATAATTTCCGCAATCTTTTGCCGTAGCACCAGGTATCTCCTCGTCTGAATAGTCTGCTATAAAGCCAAACATCTCCTGCATTAAGCCAACAACATCCTCCGATTTATAATCGCCATTAAGCAACAAATAGTTTCCTGTACAACATCCCATAGGGCCAAAATAAATTATCTTATCCTTCCACTCATCGTTGTTTCTAAGAAATGTTGCTGCAAGATGCTCAAAAGTATGCAACTCAGGCACACCCATTACTGGTTCTCTGTTTGGTTCCTTCATTCTTATATCAAATGTTGTAATAACAGAATCTCCAACATTGTCTTTACGCGATACAAAGATTCCTCTTGGTAGTTTTATATGGTCTATTGTAAAACTTGGTATCTTCTCCATAATATTTTAGTTTAATGCATTTATAATATTAATAACCATTTCGGCAGATATATGACCTGCCTCCTGTAAAAATTCATCGTACGTTTTTGAGTTACCCTCACCGGCAATATCAGATATACACCTGATAACAACAAACTCCTTATTAAATATATGACATGCCTGCGCTATACCCGCTGCCTCCATCTCTACCGCATATATATCTGGCATAAGTTGTTTTAAACCTTCAACACGTGCCGGATCACTCATAAATGAATCGCCACTTGCAATAAGTCCTTTATGAACTTTAACGCTCTCCATTTTATGTATTACACTCTCTGCTACATCAATAAGTTTGTTGCATGGAATATAAGCCGGAGGCATCTGAGGAATCTGACCATATTCATAACCAAACACAGTTGCATCAGCATCATGATGTCTTACCTCTGTTGATACTACAAGATCACACACCTTAAGCCCTGTAACTAATCCTCCGGCAGATCCTGTATTAATTATATAGTCCGGATCATATTTTGTTATAAGCAGGGTAGTTGCCATTGCTGCTTTAACCTTACCAATTCCTGACAATGTTAAAACAACTTCTGTGCCACCCAATATACCTTTATAGAATACAAACCCGGATATATTCTCTTCTGTAATATTTGTCATGCTACTTCTAAGAAGTTTTATCTCCTCCTCCATAGCACCAATAATTCCAATACTCATATGTTTAATTCTGTTTTTTTGCATATAAAATCAAGTTAATCAGAATATCAGTAGCAGATCTCAATTAGACCACAAATAATACTCAGCTAACCCCTCTTTTATCAGTATAAATAGGATTCTTATTTTATTATAATTGACAAAGTTAAATATTTAGTCTGTTCTAATAATTAAACTGACAATAATTTTTCAACCTAATAATCATACTACATTTTGGTAATACTCCGTCTGATATGTACAAACAATTCGTCATCCGGATATAGTTTTATTGCCTCATCAATTATATTTATAGCCTGAAACCAGTACTCATTTTCTGAGTAGTGTACATACGCCGATAAAAGCCCTAATCTTGATTTATCATTATATGATTTCAGTTTACGCTTCTCTGCATCATCAACAAAAGTGATAACACCAATCTTCTCAATATCCTTACTGTCGTCAGACAGAACCCAGTAGTATACCCCAGGACTATCTATTGGGAGACTATTAAGACACAATGATTCTCCTGCAATCTTCTTTTCCAAAACAAGTGAGTCAGAATCAAGATTGTAAACCCTGAAATTCATACTCTCAAAATTCTTGTTCCAGAATATATATGAGCTCTCCCGATCGAATACCTTTGACGATAAAGGAAAAACAGACAACACATTATTACTCCTCAGACTATAAGCTGAGGTTGTCTGCATATTATCTACATGGTTTTCTGAACTAATCTTAGAAAATACATATTCTGACTCAACTGTTGTTCTACTTCTGTTCTTAGATCTGAATATATATTTGTCGCCTTTACGAAGAATCTTCTCTGATCCGTCACCCATTAATATCACAACCTTACCGCTCTTTACCTCTACCTTATCGCCAGTAAGAAAAAACATTGGTACCGTAACCTGTATCTTATCCTTCTTTCTTATAAGGTAACTCTCTTTATCTACAGAGAGTAATACCGCAATATTGTTCTGCGCGACACAAAATAATGAACTTACAATCAACATTAACGCTGTCATCAACTTCCTCATAACGTTCCGTATTACAATTTATAAACTTGTTCAAATAATTTAATCACGTAGATTAACAACTCCGAACATACAAAGTAACAGCATAAATTACAAAATATAATAGAATAACTATAACAATATTGCACAGTTTTTTTTAATTAATTAGTATTTTTTTGGCAATTAGTAATTTGTATAGTTAAAATAGTTGCTATTTTTAAGAAAAAAACCTGTATTAACTTTATATGCTAAGACTACGGAATATAATTACATTACTATTTATCACTATATATATAGTACATTCATCTGCTCAAACACAACATCACAATATTGATATTGAACAAATTACTATAGAATATAATAATCTGATAAAGGAGCTTGAAAACAACTGGTCGGTTATTGACCAGGACAATATTGACATTGCATTCAAATGTCTTGAGATAGGAAAACTACTGAACGACCAGACAAAAATTGCCGATTCTTATAATAATATAGGAAAAGCATTCTTCTATTCGGGCAAAAGGCAACAAGCTCTGCTATATTATCAGCAGGGTCTGTATACCTCTAAATCGTCTGACTACGGAAAAGGTATTGCTGTATCAAACTACAATCTGGGGCTCATATTTGCCAACTGGAATAACCATAAAAGAGCATTACAGTACTATGAGAAATCGTTAAATACCGACAAAAAAATAAACAACGAGAAAGGCATAGCGCAATGCTACAACGTAATGGGTATATCGCATCAGCACTTGGGTAACCTGAAACAGGCAACTATATACTACAACCAATCATTAGATATATTTAAGAAACTGAACAACTACGAGGGTGTTGCAAATACACTGATTAACATAGGTAATATAAAACGCTTAAACGGCGATTATAAAACAAGCCTTAAGTGTTATATGGATGCCTTTAATCTGATGAAAAGCAGCAATAACCTTCAGGGAGAGACCGAAGCGCTATATGCTTTAGGAGAACTATCAGAGATACAAGGAAACTACGATGAGGCACTTGACCACTACCTTAAATGTCTGAATATAAGCCGTGCAATAAATAACCAGAAGAGCGTATCGTTATCGCTCAACAATATTGGTAACATATATAAAATACAGAGAGAGTATAATAAAGCTCTTGAACTTTACAAAGAGTCGTTATCAATAAAAGAGAAGATTGATGATCGTATAGGAATTACCATATCGTTAGATAATATTGGTAATATATACGATATGATAGGCGACTATAAAAACGCTCTACTCCATTACAACAGATCGCTTGAAATAAGTGATGCTCTTGGTATGAAAGACAGAATGGCAACATCGTTTGAGAATATTGGTATTATATATAATAAGCAGTCTGAGTTTACCAAGGCACTCTCAAACTATATGAAAGCAATGCAGATCCGTATAGAGATTCAGGACAAATCTGGTATTGCTAATACTGCCTACAATCTGGGAGTTCTGTACCTTAAGCAGAACGATTTTTACAACGCCAAGATGTTCTTCACTCAAAGTCTGGACATTGCAAACGAACTATCGAACAATAAACTTATTATGATAAGTTACGGCGGGCTTGCCGATGCATATATTATTAGTAAGGATTACAAAAAGGCACTTGAGTATTATAAAAAACATACCGACCTTAAAGAGAAAATTTATACAAATGAATATAACCAGAATATAGCCACACTACAAACAAAGTACGAGACAGAGAAAAAAGATCAGGCTATTGAACTACTAAGCAAAGACACTATTATACAGAAAAACACCATTGCCAAACAACGCGTTATTGTAGGAATAATATCGCTGGTAATGCTGCTTCTTATTATAATATCATGGTATACATATAAAATATATAAGACAAAGCAGAAAGCATATAAAACACTAAAAGATAAAAACGATCTTATAGTTATTCAAAAAAGAAAAATTGAGAAGCAGACATCTGAACTGTATCATGTAAATCAACAACTAATTGATCTTGATAAATTCAAACAAGATATGATTGGTATGATAGTTCACGATCTTAAAAATCCACTTAACACAATAATAAACTTCTCTGAAGAGGAACCGGATGAATATAAGATGGAATCTATAAACCAGTCGGGTAAAATGATGCTTAATCTGGTATCTAACATTCTTGATGTATTCAAATATGAGAAGACTAAAATGGCTATCTCAATTGGCAACTATTCACTTAATGAGATGGTAAACAGTGCATATAACGAAACAGCACAGCTTATAAACCAGAAAGGCATTCACTTTATAAGTAATCTGGATAACGACTACATTATGCATGTAGATAAAGATGTTATTACCAGAGTTATTGTAAACATTGTAACAAATGCTGTAAAATACACACCTAACGGCGGTATGATACAGATTGATGCAATTGAAGAGACAAAAGATCTGCTTAAGATTATAATAAGCGATAATGGTATAGGCATTGAGATTGCACATCAGGAGAAGATATTTGAGAAGTACAAACAGGTATCAGATATTAAATCCGGAGCAATAAAATCTACGGGGCTTGGTCTGGCATTCTGCAAAATGGCTGTAAACGCGCACAATTGCGAGATAGGCGTTATGTCAGAACCCGATAAAGGAGCATCGTTCTGGTTTACACTGCCATACATTGCACAAAAAGAGATAACCTCAGAGCCTCAACCTGAACACCATAGCAATCTGGATTTTGAGCTTAACTACACAAATAACGAAACACTTAACCAAAACATAACCATGCTAAAAGATCTTGATGTATACTCTATTACACATGTAAAGAAGATTATTAAGGATCTTGAAGATATGGATATAATAAATATTGATAAGTGGATTCAGAACATGAACAGAGCCCTGTTAACCTGTAACGAAAACGAATATACCCAACTAATAAAAATCCTGGAAAATGGAAAACAATAAAATATTGATTATTGACGATCATGCAACTAACCTGAATGTAATAATATCTATGATTGAGAAGAGTCACCCCGACTACTTAATCTATCAGGCACTTGGCGGAAATAAAGGTCTTGAACTTGCAAAAAAGATTGTTCCGGACATTATTATTACAGATTGGGATATGCCCGGAATGGATGGTCTTGAACTAATAAACAAATTAAAAGCTGAGGAGACAACAAAAGATATACCTGTTATTATGTCTACAGGAGTTATGCTAAGTTCAACCAGCCTTGAGAAAGCCCTTGCAGCCGGAGCTGTTGACTATATCAGAAAACCTATTGATGGGGTTGAGCTTATTGCAAGAATACACTCTGCATTAACAATAGCACAATACCATAAAACAATTGTTGAGACAAAAAACAGAGAACTTGCAGAGAATACTCTCTATCTTATACAGTCAAACAAATTTAACATACAGATAACAAAAAAACTGCAAAACGTATATGATTCGCTTGACGATGACAACAGCAAAGCAGAGATAAATAAGGTTATTCAGGATATAGATGCAAGAATACGCATGGACAGCTGGCAACGATTCGATATTACCTTCCAGTCGGTACACAGTAACTTTACAAAAACACTGCTTGAGAAGTTCCCGGACCTCACTCCTGCTGAGATAAAACTATGTACATTCCTTAAACTTGGCATGAATACCAAAGATATTGCATCGCTTCTGTATCAAAGCCCCGACAGTGTAAAGGTTTCCAGATCAAGACTAAGGAAAAAAATAGGCCTGGATTCTAAGGAAAGTTTGCAGAATTTCCTTTCTGTTATTTAATTTTGCTATTAAACTATTAACAAATACAAATATCAAAAACGAAACAAAACAGGCTACAGGTATCCATAAACTCCACCAGAAAATGGATACCAGCCTAAACAAAACAGTTAATTTAATATGAAACACGTTATCAAATTAGCAGCTATATCCACAATGGTTGCTTTTGTCGGTTGCACCGATACAACAAAAAAACCAAAAGGTATTGATAGAGAGAATATGGATCTCACTGCCGATCCTAGTGAGAATTTCTATCAGTATGCAAATGGAGGATGGCTTAAGAAAAACCCTATTCCGGGAGACAAAGCAAGACACGGATCATTTGATGTACTTGCTGATGAATCGCAAAAGAAAGTAAAGGAACTGGTTGAAAACACTGCAAAAGGAGAGCAAACAGATCCTATAGCTAACAAGATTGGTACATTCTACAAAATGGGAATGGATACCGAAAAGATTAACAAAGAGGGATACGCTCCTATAAAGCCAATGCTTGAGAAAGTTTACGGTATTACTAATACCGAAGACATAACAGGTATTGTTGCTACATTCCACCAGCACGGTATCTCAGCTCTGTTTAATCTGTATCCTGAGCAGGATAAGAAAAACAGCGAGATGGTTATTGCACACATCTCACAAGGAGGTCTAGGTCTTACAGACAGAGATTACTACTTTGCAGAGGGTGAGAGAGCTGAAAATATGCGTAAAGCATACCTTGCAATGGTAAAAGAGGCTTTTATGCTTTTAGGAAACAGCGATACTGATGCTGAAGCAATGGCTGCTTCTGTTATGATGACAGAGACAAAACTTGCTGAGGTATCAATGACTCGTCTTGAGCGCAGAGACCCTAAAGCAACCTATAACAAAATGAAGGTTGATGATATTATAACAAATGCACCTGACTTTATGTGGAGAGCATACTTCACTCAACTTGGATTACAGGATCTGTTAGTTGCAAATGTTGAGCAGCCTAAGTTTGTTGATGGTATGAACAACCTTATTAAAACAACAGGTATAAACGAGTGGAGAAACTACCTTACATGGAAGCTTATTAACTCAACATCGCCCTACCTAAGTGAGGATTTTGTAAACAACAACTTCAACTTCTACGGTAAAACTCTTATGGGAGCCAATGAGATTCAGCCACGTTGGAAACGTGTACTTAGATCTACAAACGGTGCTCTTAGCGAAGCTATTGGTCAGCTTTTTGTTGCTAAATACTTTCCACCGGAAGCTAAAGAGAGAATGCTTGAGCTTGTTGCAAACCTTAGAACTGCGTTTAGTACAAGAATAAACAATCTTGACTGGATGGATACTGTTACAAAAGCTAAAGCTAAAGAGAAGTTAGAGGGTATAACTGTTAAGATAGGATATCCTGATAAATGGAGAAGCTACGCTAAACTTGAGGTTAAAGACGATTCGTATGTAATGAATGTTCTTAGAGCAAACAAGTTTAATGAAGAGTACTACCTGTCGCAAATTGATAAGCCGGTTGACAGAGCACAGTGGTATATGCCACCACAAATGGTTAATGCATATTACAACCCGGGAATGAACGAGATTGTATTCCCTGCTGCTATACTTCAACCACCATTCTTTAATATGGAGGCCGACGATGCTGTAAACTACGGAGCTATTGGTGTTGTAATAGGACACGAGATGACTCACGGTTTCGACGATCAGGGAAGAAAGTATGACAAAGAGGGTAACCTGCATGACTGGTGGACTCCTGAAGATTCAGAGAGATTTGAGATGAGAACACAAACTCTTATTGATCAGTTCAACGGTTTTGTTGTAATAGACGATATGCATGCAGATGGTAAGCTATCGCTTGGTGAGAATATTGCCGATCTTGGTGGTCTTAACATCTCACTTGAGGCATTCTACTTAACAAAGCAGTATAAAGACAATATGGGATATGACGGATTTACTCCTGTACAGCGTTTCTTCCTTGGATATGCACATATCTGGGCACAGAACATCCGCGATGCAGAGATTATTCGTCGTACAAAAGAGGATGTACACTCACTTGGTAAGTTCAGAGTAAACGGGCCACTACCAAACATGCCTGAGTTTATTGAGGCGTTCAGCATTGAAGAGAACAGCCCAATGCACCTGCCAATAGAGTCAAGAGCAAAAATCTGGTAACAGATAAACAACATAAAAAAATAGAGGTGATATATTTTGTATCACCTCTATTTTTTACACATATCTTCAGTCAAATATTGCGAGTTAAAAAACTACTGCAATATAAAATCATCAGCATCCTTCCATGCCGGAAACTTCTCTCTGAAATCTTCCAACTCCTCACTATTTATCTCGCCCTGCACTGTATCCTCCTTATCCGGTACAGCTCTTGCTATAATAGATCCTTTATAATCTATAATCATAGAGTCGCCACTATAATCAAGCTGCATACCATCGGTACCTACCCTGTTTACAGCCACAACATAACACTGATTCTCTAATGCACGTGCCATAAGCAGAGCCTTCCAAACCTCTCTCCTGCTCTTTGGCCAGTTAGCCACATACACAAGTACATCATAATCGTTCCTGTTACGGCTCCATACCGGAAACCTAAGATCATAACATATCTGCGGACATATACGCATACCTTTATACTCAAACACCTTACGTTCAGTTCCGGCAGTATAGTTCTCATTCTCCTCTCCCATTCTGAACAGATGTTTTTTGTCGTAATAATCTACCGTGCCATCAGGTTTAACAAACAACATTCTGTTAACCCTGTTATCGCCATTGCGGGCAACAATACTACCCATAATAGCAACAGAGCTCTTTTTACTAAGCTCTTTAAGCCACTTTACAGTATCATCATCCATCGTCTCAGCAAATGCATCCGATTTCATAGTAAAACCGGTAGTAAACATCTCCGGCAATACAAACAGATCTGTACCATCTGCTAGCTGTTCAACCTGCTGCTCAATAAAACTGCGGTTTGTAACCTTATCCTCCCACTTAATATCAAACTGACAGATTGCTATATTCAATAAACTCATATCCTTATCTGTTTATAATTGTTCTAATATATCTAAGTGTCACATTTCGACTCCGCTCAATGTGACAAAATAGTACTATACATTTTTCAGTACCCTAAAATAACCCTTTACTCAGACATATTAAATATATAAGCACAATAAATTATATAAACGTTGGTTAGAAGTTATGTTTAACGTCTCAGATATTTTTTCGAGAGTCATCAACCACACTCAACACAAATCACTAACAAAGCTTACGCTGACTACTTTTGACAAACATCGGCGAATATCACTATCGCTGTCTACTTTTGGTTCAAACATTGGCGAGTATCACTATCGCTGTCTACTTTTGACTCAAACATCGGCGAGTATCACTATCGCTGTCTACTTTTGGTTCAAACATTGGCGAGTATCACTATCGCCGTCTACTTTTGGCTCAAACATTGGCGAGTATCGCTTTCGCTGACTACTTTGACCCTACGCTGGTTCGAGCTTGAAGCTCGGACACCTGCCCGTTGCAATATCCCGACATCATAACATCCATACATCTAAGCAAACTACTTAAAACAAACCTGCATAAAACAGACTACTTCCATACATGAAACAGGCTCGGTCCGAGCTATCAGCTCGAACCAGCAGATTGGGTTGTATTCATTAAAAACCATATAAAAGCAAAACTATTATAATTTAGAATAACTACCTTTAGTATAATAGCTTTAATGAAAACAATATGAGCCGTAAATACAAGTTTCATAACCCCAATGGAATATACTTTGTAAGCTTTGCTACAATTTTCTGGATTGACATATTTATAAGAGAGGATTACTTGTGGACTATTGCTGAAAGTTTGCAATATAGTCGTAAAAACAAAGGAATGGAGATATTTGCATGGGTAATACTACCAAGCCATGTACATTTAATATTCAGAGCTAAGAACAGTAATCCCGGACAACTCATTAAAGAGCTAAAAACATACACATCAAAAAAACTACAAAAGATGATAGCCGAAAACCCGAAAGAGAGCCGGAGAAATTGGTTACTATGGTTGTTCTATCTCTCAGGAAAAAGAAACAGCAATGTAAAAAAAGGTCAATTCTGGCAACAAAACAACCACCCGATTGAGCTATGGAGCAATAAGGTAATAGATCAGAAAATAGATTACATACACTATAACCCTGTAAAATCTGGCTTTGTATCAGAACCACATCACTGGAAATATAGTAGCGCAGCAAACTTTTATGGCTATCCGGAAATTTTTCCTATAGACAAGCTATAAATCAATAAGCTAATTCAGATTTGTATTCATTACAACAACAATTAGCTGGTTCAAGCTTGAAGCTCGGACACTAGCCCATTGCAACATCCATACACCTAGGCAAACTACTAAAACAGTCCTGCATAAAACAAACTACTTTCATACATGAAACAGGCTCGGGTTATCAGCTCGAACCTGCTAAATGGGTAACAAAAAAGTGTATAGCTGTTTATACAAACAAAGTGTCATTTTGTCACTATATATTATATATTTCATGACAAATGTGATCTAATTGTATGACTCAATATTGTTGGTATATAATTTGATCACTTAATCGGGTATAACGTAATATACGTTAAAACATATTGATTAATTTAAAATTTGATTATGGCTACAAATGGTAAACCTAGCGATAATAAAAGACATGGAGCAGTAAAAAAACGCTCGCAAGTTTATAATCCACAAAATGGTAAATATGTCAAACGGAATACAGAGAATGGGCAATTTATGGATATTAAATCAGATGGAACAAAATTTAAAGGTGTAAGAAAGGAGAAGTAATGACTAAAGAACTTGATTATGACACTATTATTAATGACATAATAAAGCATATAAAAAGATGTTTTTGTTCCACATATAGAGGTTGGTATATTGGAATTACCAATGATCCTGAACGAAGGTTAAAAGAACATAATGTTGATATGAATCCACCTTTTTGTGCTCCGATAATTCGAAAAGCAATGAATGTAGATATTGCCCGAGAAGTGGAATGGTATTTTTTAAAAGAAGGTGCAGAAGGAGGAGATGGTGGAGGAAATGAGGATAGTGTATTTATATATGCTTATTGGATAAATAGTGTAACTAAACAATAGTTTATGGAGGATTTAGAAAAAGTAAAACAAAATTATATCAATAGCCTATATGATGACTATGGATATAGTATTGAAAAGTTTGACAAGCAAGCATTATATATAAGTAGTGGTGCTTTAGCTATCAGTATTACATTCTTAAAGGATATAGTACCTATAAAGGATTCTATTCACCTACCCATATACTATTTATCATTAATCTTTTTTAGTTTAACAATATTAGTAGGATTCATAGCTCACTATATTTCGGCAGCTCAAATAAAAAAAAGAATTATTGATATTGAAGAGGGTAATAAAATAACAGATAATAATCATATAAGTATTCTAAATATCATTGTTATAATTACATTATTCTTAGGAATAAGTTTTATTGTTTTCTTTACTATATCTAACATGAGCAAAGCAAAATCAAGACAAACAACAGATAGTGGCATTAAAATAGAAAAAGTATTTGATAATGGATCTGTTATAAAACTTGAAGGAGACATAAAAAATTGTAATTTTATTGACACATTAAAAAATATAAAAAGATGAGTATTAGAGATAAAGAGACGAATCTTGATTGGAAAAAAATTGGAAATCATGATCCTGCTGATAAACCGATAAAAAAAAGTATTATTGGTGATAACATATGTGAAGAAAAAAATCAAGCTAGACCAGTGAGGACAATACCAGTATCATTAGATCCTAAAGGAAAGAATCAAGATTCAGGAAGTTCTAATTCGACAAATAGAGTTAAAGGAAATGCTAATCCTTCAAGTGGGGTAGTCGATTGATGTTTTTGTAAATGTTGATCTTGTATATTTACACTAAAAATAGGGTTGATAACTTATATTACCAGCCCTATTTTATCTATTGATTATCATAGACAGAAGTATTGACGCCATTTACAAATTTGGATAATGTTATTTGATTTTAACAATAACAGTTGTTTCTACAAATCTCTGTGCATTTACCCATACTATTATTAATTAACCAAGCTCAATTGTAAAGTATCTTTTACTTTCCCCTAGCTGGTTCGAGCTTGTAGCTCGGACACCTGCCCGTTGCAATATCCTGATATCATATGATACCCACACACTAAACAAACTACTTAAAACAAACCTGCATAAAACAGACTACTTTCATACATGAAACAGGCTCGGCCCGAGCTATCAGCTCGAACCAGCAAAATGGGTTGATAAATAACTAATTATTATTTCGATCTTAAAAGTTTTAGTTATACAACTCGCTGCAATACAGATGTAAAAACCTATCATCCGCTCTACTCTAAGCTAGATATGTTTTTATATACACCCTACCTCAATAATCATAATATCAGTCTTTATTACACTACCAAGCTAGTTCGAACTTGAAGCTCGGACACCAACCATTTGCAATATCCTAATATCATATAATACCCACACACTAAACAAACCTCCATAAAGCAGACTACTTTAATACATGAAACAGGCTCGGTCTAAGAACTCCGTATAATATTAATAACCGCAATTCGTCCGCTCTACTCTAAGCGAGATATGTTTTCATGATACAGCTTTCCTCTATAATCACAATATTAGTCTTCATTAATCCTCTTCTGACTACGCTAAGAGATCGCTACTCAGTTGCTGGTTCGAGCTTGAAGCTCGGACACCTGCCCGTTGCAATATCCCAACATCATAATATCCATACATCTAAGCAAACTACTAAAACAGACATCCATAAAATAAACTACCTCCGGAAATGAAACGGGGTCGGTCCGAGCTATCAGTTCGAACCAGCAGATAACCAGCAAAATGGGTTGATAAGCAATCTATTTTATCAGAATTATTAAACACTATACAATAAACCAGAAATAAGAACTCCGTATGATATTAATAACCGCATTGGTTAATGGAATATCAACGGAGTTCAGAATCTTCTGATCAATCTGGTTATTCCCAAGTTTTCAGCTAAACAACTAATATATTATCAATCAGAAACCTGTAGCTACTCACTATATAAAGTACTACATTACAACATCTTTTACATTTACATTTTGCTGAACAGATATCTCTGTCAGGTTATCGTACGCCTGTTTTGCAGCTTTATACGATCTGTTTAATGCACTGATACTATACTGTTTTGCTCTCCTTATATCATCATCGTTATCAGTTGCCGATTTTACAAAGTGGTTATAGTCGGCAATAAAGCCGTTCTCCATTACATGCCACATTCCTGTTATATCTCTCTTTACACTTTCTGAACATACATTCATACGTGCCAGAAGAGCTCTGAATGCCCAGAAAGCTTTTACAGGTGCATAAGCATCTTCAGGCAGAGTAAAGTCATCCGGTATTCTGTCAAGAACAGTATATAACGGCATGTATGGCGATCCTAAAGGTGACGATATTGATTGCCATATTACACCTTTAAAACTATCGGACAGTTTGCTGTTAAGTGTTATAATATGACTCTCAATAGTTCTGTCTACTCCAATTGCTCTATCGGCTATGTCTTGCAACACTGTATCGTTATAGTTTGATCTTAATATGTTCATCACATTCTTTACAGATACTTCACTATCCGGTTTCATAAACAGCGGGTACTGCTCAAGCCGTGTCGCCTGCGGTTGCGATGGAGTTAACAGTTTTTGCATTAGCCATACTCTGTCGGTATTGTAAGGATTACCAAGTGCTCCAAATGCTTTTGCAAAGTTCAGATTATTTATGTCTGGCTTATCAAGCAGATGGTTTGTTTCAATAAACTCATAGAGACCATCGGAGTGTAATACATCTTCTGACTTTAAATCTATATCATGAATACGTAATCCGTTTGCCACAGCAATATATGAGTTATCCGGTACCCTAACTGCCAACCAGTGATGTGCCGATGCAATCTCCATATACCATGCCTCGTAAATATCTGCAAACAGTATAGCATTACCCTCGCCTGCTCCAATGCTTTTTACATAATCACCAAGCAACTCAACGCCGTGCCTTGCCGATTCTGCCTGAGGAAGTATAAGTGTTGTAATTACAGCCTCTACTATACCTGAATCTTTTATAAACGGATCAAGCTCTTTTATACGATCACTAATATCCTCCATTGAGTTGGTAGCCGAAATTGCAACATTTCTCTCATTTATACCTCTTGCCTCAAACTCAAATCGTTGTTTTACCGTATCTGCAGCATTACTGCAACTTGGTGAGTCAGGTATTGAACTGTATGCAAAATTATTCTCAGGCACCTTTACTACTGCTCCATTTGACAGTGTCCACTCTCCGTTATTTACATACGGATTATCAATTGCAGGATAGTATTGCGGGTTGTTTCTGTATGTAAGACATTTATCCCAGTTTACCTTGCTACTATCCTCATTTCTGGCTATAAGAACAACACTGTTTTCTGTTGCCTTTTTCCCAATAATTAGTCCTGTACACATAATTACTAAAATTTAAAACAGAGCTGAACACAGGTTCTTTACAATGTATCTTTCTTAGTTATAGGTCTTAACCAATACAAGATCAAGTAGAATCAATTATAATTCAATTGGTTATAAACAGATTATTACATAGTTGTAACCTAATGAACAGCTCTGTAACTGTTATCTTACGTTGTTTAGTACAACATTAGTTTTTGTCTTTGCATCACTAATATTCATACCCTGACTTTTTAGCCAGTTATTAACTACCTCACGTGGTATTGCTCTGGTTCTGCAGTGCATAGCATCTGTACCCAACCAAGGGTAATCAGGTTTACCAATTATTCCGTATACCTCATAACCCGGTAGCGCTTCTTCGTATGCTCTGATTGCAGCCTCATCATAGTTCTCATAACCTTTACCAGACAGTGGTACATATACTCTGTTATTAAGTATAAGGCTGTTTGTATATGCTGCCGTTGTTGCCGGATTATCTGCAACAGGTACATAGCGGTTCTGACACATAACTCTGTATACCTTAAAACCATCATCTTTAAAAGATTTTGCTATATCGTCAAATGCCTTGTTTATATCCGGATCTTCTGATCTTGCTATAAGAACCTTATCATGTGCCAAAAACTTTCCCCAACAATCTATATGACCAATGTATGTTCCTGTAGGATCTGTTAACACATGGTATTTTGTTACTCCCATGAATTTATTCATCTGCGCAAGTATGTAGTTCATACGTTCCTCAATAACATTGTTGGTTGGTTTTGTAAGATCTTTCTCATGATCTACAGGTAACTCGTTTTGTGTTGCAACCAGATACGATGATGCTACTACTCCTTTTCCGTTAACCATGTAATTTCCGCCTACATTAAGTAGTCCGGTATTAAACCAGTTATTCTCTTTTATATGATCAAGTGTAGTGTACTTTGCCTTTCCTTTCTCTTTACCATCAGTCCATTTTGCATTGTTCCATTTGCGTATTGGTGCATTCAGAAAGTCAGCAAGTTTATCGGCTCCGTAATCGTCGTTTGGTCTGAATATTCCTGACCCCTCTCTTGGATTTACATTCTCTGCACCTTCAACCAGGCCTACAGATCCTCCACCTAACGATGTATACAGATGTTTTGCTATACCATAGTATCCTGTCTCATAGTTCTCAATCCACCATGGGCCATAATCTCTTGTCCAGAAAGAGTCTGTATCCCATGGCACAAAGTGAATTAGTTTAGGATTAAATGACAGATCAAGCTTAATAGCAGTCTGGCTTAATTCAGAAATTACCTTTGGTCTCTGATCAAGATCGGCACACATAACAAATATGTGTACAGGCTCTGATGTATCTGCCTGTTGCATTCGTACAATAAGTTCATTAGGTATACCAAAAGCACGCGGACCGTATGGCGGAAGTTGTATATGATCGTTTGGCTGCTTCTCTGTTCCAGGATATGCAATAAGCACCCCTCCCATTGGTTCAAACTCTGCAATAGCTCTTACTGGCGAAAGCCCATCGGTTGTATATATCTTACTTTTAGGCGGTGCCTCACATCTTGTTTTGTCTTTAAACTCTTTTGCAAGCGTTTGGGGTGTTGGTCTGTTTATATTAAAAATCTTTTTCATAAGTGTTATGTTTGTGGAGTCCGTATCTGAATCCGAACTCCGGATTAGTTAAAATTGTTATGGCTATCTTACAACAGCAATACGTGATTTTACAGGGATATTGCTTGAGTTTAGTCCCGGATCTTCGCCATGCATATCGAATCTCAGGTTAACCTCAGGTCTGAATATCAAACAGTGTGATGATCCTCCAAAGTGGAACATTCCTAACTGATCGCCTTTATTAACGTGCTGACCAATCTCTACAGTAACCTCACTTGTTGATACCTCGCTCATTCCTATTGATACAAAGCACATAAGACCTATAGCAGGGTTATCGGCTTTAATAAATACAAGTGTTCTTGCTGCAACCTCACTCAGGTATCCTTGTGAATCGTTTGGTGCTGACGGATCGGGACCATTAGGGTTAAGGAATCCTTCTGATAGTATCTCAGAATAGTATGTACCGGATACAGGTACAATATCTTCAATAACTCCATCAACCGGACTGTGCCATCTGTGGTAACTCAACGCACTAAGGAATGCCTGATATATTGTTCCTCCCTCAAATTGTTTTGTATATCTATGGTTATTCAATATGTGATTCAATGAATATGGCTGTCCTTTTATCCAGAAGTTATCTTCCAGTTTAACATTCTGAGCTATTCTGTATGGTGCCGATTCGCATGCATTAGCAATTACATTCTTATCGTCAGGACTGACTGTTGGTCTTAATCCTTCTTTAAACTCACGCACAAAGAAGTCGTCCCAACAACTAAATCCACCATAAGGAGCTTCCGGACTCCATACAAACCAATCCTGATGCCATGCCTCTCTTGCTTCCGGGCTCAGCCAGTTATCATTACTCAATACATAACGAGAACCTTCTGACTCCAAAAAGTCACGCCATCTGTTCAGCACATTCTTAAACTGGTTGTTTATCTTGTCGTTAATAAATGCAGCAAACCCGCCTATTGTACCCATAGGCCAGTCAAGTATTGCATTAATAGGAAATCCTACAAGACCTGTTGTATTAAATTCAGGTGCTGTGGTAAGCATATGGTTAAGTACCTGCAAAAAGTGTTTATAGTCGCGTATTTGTGGTTTTCCGGTAGGGGTATTATTGTATGGTTCTTTATGAGGTACCTGATTAAACATCATATGAAACAACATATAGACCTCCGAATCGTTCTCTATAAGTTGTTTAAACTCTTCAATTACAGGATCTAACTTTTTTGGTTTCTCTGTTGCTTCTGTAATTATCTTTGCTACCCAGTTCTCAAGGAATAACTGATCTTCAGGCAACCACTTACCTACTCTGTAAGCGTGTTTTGATTCAATTGTCTTTTCCATAATTAATAACTTTAAAATAGTACCCTACTCTGTTTTGGCTTTTCGGTAACGCCCGGTTGTTATTTACTATAGTAAAGTTACCAACAGTACATGCCTCTTTTTAACGCAAAACTACCCGATAATACGTAACAAGTAGTTTTAACATGTTATACAAAAAAATCTCATACAGCTACTTTGTTATAATAGAAAACAAATCAGATACAACTACACAAATCCTATATTACATGGCACTCAGATATTATAATACAGATAGTAACAGACATATATATTTACCATCTAACAGATGCATATTTTAATATTATAAGATAAATTAATGTTAAAATGATTATTTATACCTATTCTTTTAAATATTATTATATATATTTAATTCGATAAACATTTATAAACTTAATTTTTTGAAACTATGAAACATATCACGCTAATAGCATTTATGCTTGTGATTTTTACTGGTGCTTTTGCACAGGATCAGAAGGTTGTAAAAGAGAATGAAACTATAACAACCAACGATGAACTATCTGAAAGAACTACAGGTTATATCAGAGGTTTATGGCATGTACAAACCTTTGGTTGCACAAAAGGTGAGATAACTGTTGATGCAGTTGGTAATTTTGTTGAGTATACATGGAAAATTGGTGGAGGTAAAATTGTTATCCCTAATGTTGGTGGTAATACATATACAGGTAGTGCAACCACAATATTTGTTGATCCTATTGATGGCCCTTACGGATTTGACGTAATTGTTACAGCAAAAGATGCTTGCGGAAATACTACAACTTACAGAAAGCATATTCCTACCAGATGCGAAAGTGGAGAAATAACTCCTCTATAAATAACAGAAAATAGCATAATCAGATACAATTATTATTATCCTGAACATATATTGTCAGGATCAGAAGCCGGGTTCGCCCGGCTTGTTTTGTATACATTAAACTATAGCACTGGATAAAATATTTGGTTTACCCATTATATACTTTGCACCATATTTAGTACATTTGCACAATAAACAAGGAGTAGAGAATGAGATTAAATCGCAATAATAATATTAACAATAATTCAAATAATAATTTGAGTTACTATTATTATTGTATCGTATTCTAAAGTCAATCCATGATTTAAATATATAAAGGTCGATACAAAAATGTATCGGCCTTTTTTTGTATCACAAATTTTAACAAACAAATTATTATGTACAAAGAATCAACATTAGAGGTGCCTTCTGATTACAGGTCCGATTTAGATTTAAAACAAACTCAAAAAGAGATTGATTTTATAAAAGACTATTTCAGAAATAATTTAGCACAGTCTCTAAATCTATCTCGTGTTTCTGCACCTATGATGGTAGTTGCTAATTCCGGAATAAATGATGATTTAAACAGCGTTGAAAAACCTGTAGAGTTTTATGCTTCCGGAATTGATAAAAGAGTTGAGGTTGTTCAGTCTCTTGCAAAGTGGAAGAGATATGCATTGGCTAAATATAATTTTAACTCAGGTGAGGGCTTGTATACAAATATGAATGCTATAAGACCAGATGAAGAGATTACAAATCTTCACTCTATTTATGTAGATCAATGGGACTGGGAGAAAGTTATCTCTATAGATAACAGAGAGATATCGTATTTAAAGGATGCTGTTAATAAGATATATGATGTATTAAAAAGAACCCAATCTGAGGTATACAAAAGAAATAGTGCACTTAAGCAATACCCTCTACCAAAAGATATATTCTTTATACATTCTGAAGATTTGTTAGATATGTATCCTGATTTAACAGCAAAAGAGAGAGAATTTGAAATATGCCGTGAGAAAGGAGCTGTTTTTATAATTGGTATAGGAGCTGAACTAAAGAATGGTAAACCACACGATAGCAGAGCTGCCGATTATGACGATTGGTGTACAGTTACAAAAAACGGGAAACACGGATTAAACGGCGATATTATTGTATGGAATAATACCTTAAAGTGTGCTATGGAGCTATCATCAATGGGTATTAGAGTAGTTAAAGAGAGTTTGATAGAACAGTTAGAGATAAAAGAGGAGTTACATAAACTAAGATTTGATTTTCATGACAAATTAGTTTCAGGAGAGCTGCCACCAACTATTGGCGGAGGAATAGGGCAATCAAGATTATGTATGTTCTTATTGCAGAAAGCACATATTGGAGAAGTACAAGCTGGTATTTGGTGCGACAAAACCAATAAAATACTGACTGAAAGAAATATACACTTGCTTTAATTTCAAACCATTTTACATCATATACGTTTATTAGTTACTTTAACTAAAACATCATTATTATGAAAAAGAGATCGTTACTATTGGTTTGTTGTATAATTACCTGTTTAACATTTATTCCGTATAGTGTGTCTAATGGTTGTACTGCCTTTATGCTAAAGACAAAAAAAGGTGTTGTAACCGGACGTACATTAGATTACAGTGTTGCATCGGTATATAATACAACTGTATACAAAAAAGGTGAGACGATAAAATCGGTATTTGTACCTGATAAACCCGGAACACCTTATAAGTGGAAGGTTAAACATGAGTTTATTACTGTAAATAATGTGCTTAACGATCCGCCAAACTATCTTGTTGCATTTGAAGGGATGAATAAGGCGGGTATTGCAATTAGTGGTAATCTGGCAAATGCTAATTACCCAAATGGCGATAACAAAAAACCGACCCTGTCGTCTGATGATATTGTACGTTATATACTTGCTCTTGCCAATGATCTTGATGAGGCTAAGCAGTTGTTTGCTGCTGTAAATATTATAAGCAGATGGAAGTATCACTATATTCTGTTTGACAGAGCCGGTAATAGTCTTATAGTTGAGTTTAAGGGTGGTAAAGCCACATTCTATGATAATGTATCGCCGATTATTACAAACAATCCGAATATAGATTATCAGGTAGCAAATCTTAATAACTATGCCAATCTTAAGAATTATAATGAAAAGTCTATAACACCGGGCAGTGGTAATCAGTTTCATGGTGCCGGAATGTTTGGTCTGCCCGGAGATTGGATGTCGCCTGCGAGATATACCAGAGGTTATTTTATGATTAAGGAGGGAGAGAAATATATTACCAATACAGATGAAGCTATTAATCTTGCATCTAAAATTATTGGCTCGGTAAGCCTGATAAAAGGTATTGATCTGGGCAAACGTGCTACATCAAATCCTATATACACTCAGTTACAGATAATAAAGGATCTGACCAATAATAAGATATACCTGAAACGATATGATGATTTTGAATGGAGTGAGGTATCTTACTGATAGTATAATACACAAGGGGGAGTTATCCCCTTGTGTACTTAATATGAGCAAGTTTTATATAGATAAAGTTGTTATCTTATCTCCTTTAATATCTCTTTTGCTAACCGATTCATAACTTTCCAGTCATTTGTATTCTGAAATTCATTGATATCCGGTACTCTATCAGAGTACTTCTCTCTGCTAATAAGAATTGTTTTATCAAATGTTTTTAGCAACTCTCTTTCCAACTCACCGAATGCCTCATCAATTATCCTGATATCAATCCGATATACAGAATCCCACTGCTGAAAAAGCTCTTCTGATATACTTATATCAACTTCCAGGCTTTTAAAGTCTAGCTGTTCCTCTTTAGAAGACCAAAGTGTAAGGGTATCAACTATACTGGCTCTCGACATATTAATAAAATCACGATCATAGATATCCTCGCTTAAAGCCCTTATTCTCTGTTCTCTCTTTATCTTTCTTATTCTGAAAAGATAAAATGGGACATAGTATAGATTCAAAACCAGTAACATCATTAATCTATTCGAATCCTTATCATATTTATTCAGAAACCAGATGCAATATATCCAAAGAGGCATTCCTACAGATAATAATACAGGAAATACTTTGTGAAGTAATATATCATTCATAGTTATTGTTTTATTACGTTATTTAATGCTTTAACTCTTTTACTTATAAGTACATCACTTTTGCAGAGACAACAAAGTAGTTCTCATAATCAGAAAGTCCAAAAGTCCGGTCTATTTGAAGATTTGTAATCACTTATCTGTTTAAACCTGCAAGTAATACAGACAAAAGATCTATTGTTTTATCTCCTACATTATCCTCTTTAAAGTCGAACAGTTTAACTCTTTTTCCATCCCAATCAATAAAAACGGTATAACGTCGCTTAATTTTCTCATATCTTACAAAGGTCTCATTAAGTGAAAATCTAAATGTCTCTCTGTTCCATCTGTTACGCTGCTTAACCTCAACTACTCCTTCATCAACATATATTTTAGTCTGTGTTCTACTGTCCTTTCTGTACTGCATTAACCCGGCAAAAAACAGGGCAACTGTTCCACTCAGCCACATCCTGAAAATCTGCTTCAATGAACTATCAGTAAATGCTTCAGATTCTATTGGCTCCAAAAATACTTTAAACAGAAGTATAATTAATGATATTAAACTCAGAGCAAGAAGTATTATACCTTTCAATAATCCATTATTATTTTGGTCTGTTTCAATCAAACCTTTACGCTCATATGCATAAACATTCACCCCATAATCTTTTAGCTTCTCAAACAGTTGATAACAGTTAAGTTTGTTTAGTTGAGGTTTCTCATCCTTTATCTCGTACTTAACATCTCTCTCTTTAAGTATTTTCTGAGCAGTCTCTCTTGCCTCTAACAGATATGTGTCTGAACTTAATATCTCTATCAGCTCCTCATTGGTTTTCTTCTTATAATTCTCGTAAAACATTCTGGTAAATTTCTTTTATACTTCTGCAGCTAAACAGATGTTAGTCTATTTTGAGGTGCCAAATATAGTAAATTGTAATTGCTGTTGTAATCATAAGTTATAACAATAAATTATTTTCGCTATTTTTCAGCCATTCTTAACTGATAGAAGTATGAACTTTGCTGAGTACATTAAGGAGAGCTATAATATAGATATAGACTTATTCAGATTCGAGACCAGACACTATAGTCAGGGAACATTTATAACCAACTACGGAGATATTGAGCAATACTTCTATTTTATTGAGGAGGGTATTGTTGAGGTTGAGATTTTAGGTAAAAAAGATCCTTACATCTTCGATTTTCTGTTCAGAACAGAGATATGCACATCATACTCATCGTTAATTACTCAAACCCCATCAGATGTAGCTATTATCTGTTTAACAGATTGTCTCATAACAAAAATACCTTTCAGGATATTCAAAGAAAAAGGATTATCTGATAGTGCCGATATACAACGTTTTCTGTTAACTGAGACAAATCGTTGGTACCTGAAAAGGGTTCAGAAGGAGAAGGATTTCTTGCTACTTACAGCAAAAGAGCGTTACCAAAAGATATTAGAGAATAATGGAGAGCTTGTAAAAACCGTTCCTCTGTTTAAACTGGCATCGTATCTGAAAATAACACCTGAAAGTCTGAGCCGCATACGCAAAGAGGTAAACACATAAAATCTCTTTATATATAAAAATTCCTGACTACTATTATTTCTTAACATCATGTTAAGTCTGTCAATATCTGTTTACCGTATTTTTGACTCTTGTTATAAGATATTAACTACAATAATTAAAACAGTTTTATACAGATGAGACAAATAACACTATTAATAGTTAGCTTGTTAGCTCTATTATTCATATCGTGTAAAAAGGATATTAAGAGTACTATTGAACCTGATAAACCGGAGGTAAAAACAGGTGAAGTTTTAGAGTTAAAGAATGGTTACGCAACAATTAGTATAGAGATTAATGGTGTTAATATTACCAAAAAAGGTATTGTCTGGAGTACAAAACAGCTACCTGCAATTGAAAATAACGAGGGTTTGAAAGACTACAGTAGTAGTGATGATGGAACAATATCTGTTAAAATTGGTAAGTTAAAGAGCAATATATACTATGCCAGAGCGTATGCTACAAATGTAACCGGAACTACCTATGGTAATCAAATAGAGTTTACAACACCCGATAGCTGGAATATAGATATGGTATTTGTAGAGGGTGGTAGTTTCTCTATGGGCAGTAAGGATATACAACCAGGCGACAAATGGCGATGGACAGAGAATGAAGTACCACAACATAATGTAATACTGAACAGTTTCTATATTTCAAAGTATGAGATTACATACAGTCAGTTTGTAGCATTTCTTAATACCGAGAAGATACCTACAACGGTAAATTATGTAACTGTTGAACAGGAGTACAACGATAGATTCCCTATAAAATATGAGAATAACAGATATGTAATTAAACGGGATGGCTACCGGAACAAACCTATAAACTATGTATCGTGGAAGGGTGCTGAGGCTTTCTGTAAATGGGCTGGTGGACGCCTTGCCACAGAAGCTGAATGGGAATTTGCAGCCAAAGGTGGTTTAAAAAGTAAAGGATACATATATGCAGGAAGCAACAGTATTAACAGCGTTGCCTGGTGGGGCGAAAATTCAGGACTAAAGATTAACAATGTAGGACAAAAACAACCCAATGAACTGGGTATTTATGATATGTCAGGTAATGTTTGGGAATGGTGTAACGATTGGTACGATAAAAACTACTATAAAGCATCGCCAGATAACAACCCCAAAGGCCCAGGAGCTGGTACAAGCAAAGTTATAAGAGGAGGAGGCTTTTATCAATGCACAGCACATGATCCGAGATTACCTAAAGATTGGAGATTCTGTAGAGTAGCAAGAAGAGGCAGCAGAATAGTAGATAGTAAGTACGAGCGCTCTGAGAGTACCGGATTCAGACTTGTTAGGGACAAATAGATAGATACAGATCCGGCTGTTAAGCTCATATGAGTATGCCGGATCTGGCTCAATTACTAAATAAGCTCTGTATCAAAAACAGACTCTGTATCATTTATTTAGAAGCCGTTTGAATTTTTTATCAATAAAAATTGAAGCATAATGAGGCAAATTTTATACGAATGGTGGTTCCGTTTAAATGGAATTTAACGATATTAGGATTCATATTTCATCTGTTTATATTTGTTTTTCATTTGTCAGATGGAACTCGCATTTATAATCATCCTCGTGTGTGTGAATAACTATTCTCATGCTTCGTTTCATATAAAAAAACTGAAGGATTAATTTTAAACAGCTTCTTATATCCATTCCCCCCTCAACTCCCCTTCTATACAATACACTGTTAATACAACTGTGCATTTCAGAGTTACTCTTTTGTAAACGTCATCATTACATCTCTCCAAAATACCCATGCTCTATCTGAACAAATCATTTTGTATACAAAATCGCACAAAATGTATACAAAGTATAGACTCTCAAATACATAACAACAGTTTATATCTATATATCTTTGCAACTCTTTAAACTGAATTACTTTATTAATACAGTCTCATAGCATGAGTATTATCAGGTTATGTGAATTCAATATTAAAATCAAAAATAATTGTTTACATATGAACGAAGCATGAGTAAAGGCTTTTCTAACACACGGGAATGACTAAATTATGCGAGTTCCATATGACCATTAAAAAGCAAATTTATACATATGAAACATTTTTACAGAAGAGTATTAATAGCTGCAATGCTACCGTTTATCTGGCAATCTGCAATTGCACAAAACCTGAAAATGCGATTCTATGAAAACACCTCATCAGCAAAGGTTGTTGTAAACGGTGGAACTTGCAATTTAGGTAATTGGGGTACTAATCCTAAACATCTGATTTTTCATTTAGAGCTTAAGAACAGTCTTTCTGATAATATTCTGAAAATTACAGACTTTAAAATAGATGATCCGGATTCAAAGATTAACCTGTTTATTCCTGGTAAATCTTTTGAGTTAAAAAGAGATGAACTAAATGCTTTAACTGTTTCTTATCTGGTTGACAACGATATATCAACAAAAACAAACAAAATCACATTTAAGACAAATGATCCTAACAATAAAGAGGTTGTAATAAATTTTGTTGTAAACCCTGATAAAGGGTTATTATCATTAAAACATAACAGTGTAGAGATAACTTCAAACAGTGTTAACATAGGTGATATACCAATTAACGAAACAAGAACGATAGATATCAGATATACAAATATTGGGAAAGGTTATATGAAGGTAAAAGCCATAAAGGACATCATCAGTAATAATAAGTTATATCCTTCGCTAACAAAAGATATAATATTCGGAAATATGGCTTACACAATAAATACCATAAGTTTTAAAGCAATAAAGAAGGGTGTTATAAAATCAAGCTATATACAGAATATTGAAAGAGGAACTACAGATAAAAGAGAGATTAAATTTACAGGAAAGGTTTTAGCTCCGGTAACAGAATTGTCATACAACTCTAAAACAATTAATAATGGCGATATCTTATTAATGCCTGATAACAATTTCGAAGATAAGGTATACGATATTAAACTACGTAATACAGGTGATTACAAACTAAATATCACAAGTATTTTTACTTATGGGCAAAAGGAGTTAAAGTTACTATCATCACATAACTCTACAACTCTGGCTCCGGGAGAAGAGACAACTGTTAAGATACAATTCACGCCGGAATCGTATGGCGATAAATCATACAGAATTACTTTTGATACAGATGGGTATGAGTCTTCAAGAATAAATTTTAATATAAACACAAAGGTTTTGGCTCCAAAACTATCAATATTAAACGAAGCCGGAAAAGAGTATTCATTTCAGGAGACTGTAAACTACACCTATAGTGCAGGAACACCTTTTGTTAAAAAGATTCTTTTAAAAAACAGTGGCAACAAATTACTTACCATAAAAAGCATAAAGAAACTAGCTGATACAGATAACCTGTTTACTATTAAAGCAGAAAAAGATCTGACGTTAGAACCGGGTAAAATATCAGAGGTGTCTATCTCCTACTTTATTAAAAACATTACAGAACCAAATAACAGCATATTTTTAGAGATAGAGTCAGATGATCATGATAACAAGAAAATTAAATTTAAGGTAAATGTAAAAAATAGTTTTGCTCAGCTTAAGTTATACAATGAAGGTTCACCCCTAAATAATAACGACACATATAATTTTGATAATGTATCTGTTAACAAACCAAAAACAAACACTATTGTTATTCAGAATATTGGTAATACAGACTTGTTGATAAATGATATTAAGATTAATAATAACGATAAAGGTTATTACAGCATAATTAATAAACCCAATAATCTGGTAATAAAGTCGGGAGAAGAGAGTCCTATTCAGATCAGATACTCTCCGGTAAAGAGCCAGGGTGTTGCAGATAAAGCGATATTAGAGATCTCTACAAATGATTATAAGAACAAAACATGCAAACTTAATCTTACAGGGTTAGCGCAGAAACCAACCTTACAACTATTAAAGCAAAACGAAAAACATATAGTAAAGAATAATGAACTAAATGATTACGGCACCCTAAAAGTAAACGAAGCTAAAGAACTGGACTTTACATTCTCTAATACAGGTAACGACATTTTAGAGATAAGTAACTTTACAATCGAGTCGCCGGACGGAGCTACAGCTAAAGTAAACAGAGATATTGACGACAAAATAGAGTCATCAAAGAAGTCGCATTTTAAAATAGAGTTGCTTTGCAAGAATCCGGGTGTAAATATATTTACAGTTAGCTTTAACACTAACGATTACGAAAACAGCAAGTTCAAATTTCAAATAAAAGCAGATGTTCAGGAGGATAAAACTACAGATATTAGTATCAACAGATCTGATATAGTACTATATCCTAACCCTGTAGTTGAAGAGTTGTATGTAAAACACAATCTGAAATCGAAGGTAATTATTAATGTTATTAATACATATGGTACAGTAGTTCATACCTCTGCTCATAATGAGGATGTAATAAGGTTACACAACAAGTTTAAACCGGGAATGTATATTATACAGATAATTTCTGAAAAGAGAAGGTATACCAGACGTTTTACTGTTCTGTAAGTATCTGAAATACTACCTTTGCTGAAGTCAATATATCATTGTACCCTATAAAGAAAAGGGTACAATGATATATCAAACAGTTTCTTACTCATAATCTTTTGGGCATAATAACCTCATATATGGTAGTTATAAAAATCAATACCAAAGAGTATCTGTAATCAAGATATATTAAGCCAAAAGCAATAATTTCAACTGCTGGTCCTTTTATCCAATTTATAGTCGCTATTCTAACCAGCTCTTTCTTTGTTTTATCTGTTTTATAGAACCCACTCCTGAATATTGCATAATAGTGAAGTATTCTAAAAGATATAGCTTTAAAAAAATATGCACCTATCAGCAACATTGCTGAAGTTTCCTGATTATTTGCCTGTCCTAAAAGTTCAGTAGGATAAACTATTAAAGATAGAGAAAACAGAAACAGTAGGTTTAACCATATAAATTTAGAATCTACAGCACTCATTTTACTAAACAGAATATGATGATTAATAAGATGAACTGCAATTACCAGAAAACTTATAGCATAAGGTATTAACTGAGGTATTAAAAACTTCATCAGCTCGCCAATACTGTAGTTACTACTCTGATATTCATCAGGTATCTTGAATGCCATAACCAATATTGTTATTAATATGGCAATTACTCCATCACTAAAATTCTCAAGTCTGTTTTTGTCTATTACATTATTCTTCATCTATTTATAGTTGTTTTTATTTGCCAGACAGAACTCGCATCTATAATCATTTATCTGTTTTATTGTCAGATACAACTCGCTATATGACAATTATTGTGTGCTAATAGATCCTTTTATATGCTCGTTTCTCGTGTGTATAAAAACTCTTTTTCATACTCCGTTCATATATCTAAATTTGTTTTAATCAGGATAGCTTCAACCCATTTGTCCATAATGATTATCCGAAACCGGATAGCCTTCATTTCTTTTCCGACAGACATTATCCGGTTTTCTTTTAAGATTATCCGGAACCGGATTATGTCTATCCAATTCCGGATAGCCTTCATTTCCTTTCCGACAGACATTATCCGGTTTTCTTTTAAGATTATCCGGAACTGGATTATGTCTATCCAATTCCGGATAGCTTTCATTTCCTTTCCGACAGACATTATCCGGTTTTCCTTTAAGATTATCCGGAACCGGATTATGTCTATCCAATTCCGGATAGCCTTCATTTCCTTTCCGACAGACACCATCCGGTTTTTACAAAGCCATTATAAATCAAATAAATACACATCAAACTTATTTATCCTAATGATCTTATAAGTGTTACAGTCTGCTGTAATTAGTTATACAATAAATCAACAGACAAATATAGAGGTATAAGCAATCACCAAAATGGTGGCAACAAGGAATTACGTATACTTTTTGCATTAGTTTGTATACATTATGTACTTGCATAATCCTACAATTTTATATAACTTAACGTTATATCTATAAGTTTATTAAATCATTTTTTATGAGTACTCATTCTGATAAGACCCCGGAAAAGAGTAAACATTCAGCTTCCAGAGTGGTTTGTCAGAAACATCACCTTAGAGAAAGCTCTGTACATATTACTGATAACAGACCAGATTCGGTAAAACAAAGAGATTTGCAATCGGTAGTAAATAGCAGCAGACAGGTAAATCAGTTAAAAGCGATTCAGAATAGTGTAAATAATAGTTTACAAAGAGAGACTAAAAAAACACCTGATACAGAGAGAGTATCTAAAACTATTCAACTTAAAGATGCACTAAGCAGAGGCGGGCAAACAGATACAATACAACGTTACTCGGTTGGTGTTAACAATCAAAACGGTAAACTATACAATGTATCATTGGGCAGAGAGCTGATATGTGGTATAGATTACCCTAATCATGAACTTTATGTACGTAATCCATCTATACTGGCAACATTAAACAGCAGTGTTGCGCAGGGTTTTCTTACATTCAGTAACAAAGGCACTGTTCCGTTTAGCTGGCAGGATGAGGAACCCGTAAATTATTATCGTGTATATCCTGAATATAAACCAGAGAAGAAGATTAAGGATCACAACAGTAAAGCAATCGGGCAGATATATCGTGAGGTAAAAGATGAGGCACGTGAAAACGGAGAACTTGTGCTGCCAACTGATGATGATCATGTAGTTAATAACATACATAAAAACAACGAGACACTACGCAAAATACTTGTTCAATGGGTATATAATTATGGTCACAATAAAGATATTACATTACTTAAGGAGGAGTATGTTCCTGTATATAATCATATAAACGATTTCCTTGATGGTGAAGGTGATAAAGCCAGTGCTTTAGAAGGATTAGGATATTACAGGGGATATATAGACTCAGTGATACCCGGAGTATTCGATTCAAAATCTACGCTACTTGATCAGTTAAAAAACCGTACAGATCTGCTTATTCAACAACTGGGCAATATAGACAGTTGTAACAAGTTTAAACGAAAACTGGCATACCTGAGAGATCAGGAGATTAGTGCGTACAACACATCAGATAATCTGTTATTACCAAGAGGGTGCGATCTTGTTTCAGGCACCGTAATGGGAAACAAAACAGATAAAGACAGTGATACACAGGTACAGAACCTGAACTTTAATGTAAAAAAAGATGGTACACACCACTATGCTACAAAAATTCTAGCAGATGGTATTGACTTTATTACCATTGAAGGATTTGCCAAGAGTGGTTACACTTTCTTTGACAACACATGGGAGTTTATTATGCATGGCAGCCACTCCGATATGGAGACCTCATTTAATGAGTACACAAAAACCAGATACTCTTTCTTTAAAAAATTTGGCAACACGCCTATAGACAGCAATACAATGAAGAATATAGGATTAAGCAATAATAGTATACTTGCAACAGGAATGCACACTCTGCTTAATAAGAAAGCTGGGGTGATATAGGATGAAATATTTTCTTTAACTCCTTTTATATAAATTTAATATATCTACAAATCCCATACATATTTTATGATAATCTGGCTGAATTCAGAATCTATAAGTTACTTTTTTTAACTAATAAATATATCATGAATAAAACCACACTTTTTATTACCTTAACATTTATAACTATGTTGATTAACACACTAGACGTCTTTGCTATTAAAGCTGACAAAACTAAAAAAGGTTATCATCCGGTTGTGCAGGAGTTAAAGAACATGTACAACACTGATAAAGATTTTAAATTACTAATGGACGATGCCATTAAAAGTGCTGTTGTACCACCTAACGGATGGCCTGTTAATCCGGAAAATCAGACAGAATTATTTGTTTGGCCTGAGAAGAATTTTGACGATCTTCTGAATTTCTTTCAGAACTGGTTGCACTTTGTTCCTAATGCAACAAATGGTATGGATTATTACATTATCATTTACAGTTTATGCTACAACAACGATAATGCTCTCAGGTTTGTAAATCAAGAACCGGGACTGAGCTGGACAAAGCGTTATGTTGAAGCCAGAGGAGAATATATGGATTCACCTGCTTCTGTAAATGATCATATTGCTACTATGAAAGAGTGGAAAAATACTCTTGGTGCAAAGTGGAATGATTATGAACCACCACACTCTGCGAATGTGGGATTTGAAGGTTATAAAACCTTTAATGAGTTTTTTACACGCAATATAAAAGAGGGGAAAAGACCTGTTAATGAACCTTTAAACAATAATGTATTAACCTCTCCTGCCGATGGTATAGTAAATATTATTAACGAAAACCTAAGCACAAATTCAAGAATTAACACAAAATACGATGAGTATCTTAATGTAGATCAGCTTTTAGGTGGCTCTGAATATGCTAAATACTTTATTGGTGGTACAGCAACCGGAACTGTTCTTCTGCCTCCCGACTACCATCATTACCACTCTCCTATTACAGGAAAGGTTGTTGAGACAAAAGCGCTGGCTGCTGATGGTGGAGTCTATTTTGGTATGGACGGGCAGTTCTTTACATACTCAAACAATGGTAATGTAGGAGGATATAAATCGCAATATGGTGTTTTTGGTGTTTATCACAGAGGTTACTATATAATTAAGACTAAAGAGCATGGATATATAGCAATGATTGCTGTAGGACTTGACGATATCAGTTCAATAAACTTTGAAAAGAAGTTTGAACCAAATAACGTTACACAAACACGCCAGGGTGTTAATGTAAACAAAGGCGAAAAGATTGGTCACTTTGCTTATGGTGGTTCAACTGTTATATTACTTTTTGAACCTGGTGTATTAGAAGCGGTTAAACTAAATGAAGGTGCACAGTTAGGAATTATTAATAAGAAGAAGAGATAATCCTGACACTATAAAGTTAAATGTTGAGAGAGGTATCCGTAAGGGTACCTTCTCCTTTTTCAAATATTTATATACATTGAAATATCTTTAATTAACTATTCATAATATTTAAGAATCAAAAAATTATACAAACAATGAAAAAAACACAAGACAATTTTATTCTGATGGATATAGAAGAGTTTAGTAAATGGATTCGGGATCAGAATATCAACAGATCTATAAAACTTATTCAAAATCATCATACAGCAATACCATCTTACGAGCATTTTAATGGTTCAAACCACTTCAAGAGTTTAGTATCTATGCGTAATTATCATGGAAAGACTAACAGATGGTCAGATATTGCACAGAATCTTACAACATTTCCTGACGGTACTGTTGCGGTTTGCAGATCTTTAAATAATACACCTGCAGGAATAAAAAGGAGCAAACACAGGAGGAATATGCATTGAGCATTTAGGTAATTTTGATACAGGAATGGATACCATAACCGCAGAACACAAAGATTCAATCGTAAAACTAAATGCACTACTTTGTCTAAAATTTAATCTTACACCAAACAGTAATAGTATTGTTTATCATCATTGGTATGATCTGAAAACAGGAAAACGAACCAATGGATCTGGAGTAACAAAAACATGCCCGGGCACAAGTGAATTGGAATCATCATTTAAAATGTAAAACATGTTTTTAGGAATATCTAATAGAGTATTTTTTTCATTTGGTATATAGATATACTCCCCATCCGGTGACTCTAATTCAAAATTGTCAAGATTTGGATAAAGTCCACCAGCACTATTATCTAAATACTCATTTTCTATCTGTTTATCATTTATATAAAATTTGAATTTCCACATTGTATTTCCATAATAAAGTTCTACAAACTCTGTAGCAACCAGTTTTATATTATGATATCTTGATTTAAATGTATGTGATTTATCTAGTTTCATTTACATGTTGGTTATTCTTTTTCAAAGATGTGAAGAGTGTTATTCCTATCATGAACATAAATTTTATCTTTTGATATCTTTAAATCTTTCAAAATGCTCATAGCATACTTATCTTCAATTTTAATATCAAACTCATAAGTCCACACAATAGATAATGATTCTCGTTCCATTATGGCAACTACACCTTTATCCGCATCGTAGAAATAAAAGTTTTCATCATCAAACTGAAAGCCATCATTGGCTCTCATAGCACATCTTATATTATATTTTGATAACTCTTCTGATAAATCAACCCATTTTTTTATAGGAGATTCTGATTTTAAGTCAATTTCGAAATAACTAGTGCCATCCAATAATATTATTTTTCTATTTTTTTCATCAAGTTTATATGACTGGCTTATATATGCATGACCAAAATCATTTAGCAATTCAAGTTCAGATTGATTTTCTTTTGATCCCCCGATATAATGAGTCTCTTTACCATTTATAACATCTAATGCTAATAAGAACCCATTATTTAATATACACCATAAATTATTATCATATATCCCAATAAATTTTCTTAATTCTATTGATTTTAGTTCAGTATCAGTTCTAGATGCTTTAAAGCCTTTATAACTTGAAACAAGAAGTTCAAATAATACTCGACCTTCAAACAAAGATCTTATTATTACTAAGTTATTAATGTTTGATATAACATATTTATCCAATATAACATTCCCAATATATTCTTTTGTTTTAAATAAAAATTGATTATCCACCAATGAATAAACGCCATTAAGTCTCTCATTGCCATACTTGTAAAAGCCAATATAGTTTTTAACTATACAATTTATTCTAAAAGGGAATTCACGTAATTCACTAAGGTTAGTACTTTTAAGCTCTTTCCCTCTATTAAGATCATCCCTAATTATCAAGTTATTGATTTTATCTACTTTAACATAGGAATCTAAGAGTAATTTATTATTTGAATTTAAATCATATAAATAACAATCTTTATCAATCATAAAGTTATCAGCAAAACTTATAATATTACTGTTATTTTGAATTAGTTTATACATAATTAATTAGCTTTTATAAAATTAAAAATTGAATTATTATTCGTTAAGCTTTTATCATTAAAAAAATCATAAAGGTCTTCCCAGTCTTCTAAATTACCTGATTCATCAATCTTAATAATTTTTTTAAAAACACCTTCATTACAATTCCATATATCCTTAGCATTATTTTTAAAAATAGTTTTAAATTTACTTTTCCAAACACTTATGTCAGCTTTTGATACATTAAATACATAATTCAGCTCATCCAAACTTTCAATTTCTCTTAAATATGCTATAAACTGATTTATATGTTCCTGAGTTCCAAAATTATTGGGTAACCAACTCTTATATTCAATAAACTTAAGGTTTCTTCCATCAACAAATTTAACATCATAGTACTGAGAAGATTTCTCAAATTTGGCTCCAATTGCATATATATCTGCATTTTTATACTTATTAGCTTTCATATGTTTAAACATATGCTGAATACCGTCTCGACCATTTCTATTAGTTGTAAGAAGTTCTTGTCCAAAAATTTTACTATCCATTTTATCTGCAAACTCCTTTAAACAGTATGAGGTATTTCCAATTACTTCATCTAAAGTTGGCATATGTGGCAGCCCCTTACCTCCTACCTCCACACGCAGCACATCTAAGATCTCCATACTTCTTGATGAAGTTTTCAAATCCACCTATCTTGGGATGAGAAAATGCTTTTAAAGCATCTTGATCGTTTAATACTTTCTGAATAGCCTTTAATACTTCTATATCCCTTCCAAAAGCAGTTCCTTTATTTATTAATTGAGTATACCCCCACGCCTCAACCAATCCCGGATTAGTCTTAACACCTTCAAAGAACTCTTTAGCAAATTTAGGATTTTTAAGATCTTTTGAAAGAGCATTTAATGCTTTCTTATCCCATTTTCCTATCTGAGCCAGTACTTGTGTTCTTCCCTCGCCTGCTTTTACAAGTAGTTCTGCAAATTCTATAGTAAAGTTATCGGATACAACTTTGTGTTTTACTATCTTATCATGTAGTTTCTGAATATTGTCAAGTTCATCTGTTTATAAATGTTTTTCATTTGTCAGATGGAACTCCGCATTGTAATCATTCTCGTGATATAGAAACTCCTTCTCATGCTTCGTTTCATCCGGCATTTTATGTTGAAGAAATGTATAAACATCAAATCTGAAATCTCGCAATAAGGCTAATTTACCATTAAGCCTTACTAATGTTTTACTTCCTTTGGCAATACCTTTTATTGCTCCTTTTCCTAATCTCAATGCTCCTCCTGCAACAGGCAGAAATACTCCTGATCCATAAATACGAGCATTATCAATATCTCCTACTGTTAAACAGTAGATACCTCCGGCTATATCTGCTAATATATCCAATTCTAATAGCGATAATCCGGCTCCTATTGCATCTATCCTTGCAAGTATCTGTTCATGCTCAAATGTATTACGCCCGGATATAAAGCTTATATTATCTGGTGGTGAAGCTTCTTTCTGTTTTAGTTTATCTGACCATATCATAAACTCAAACCAATTTCATGATTAGATATGTATCACCTTAAAAGATCTTCCCGATATATCAAACTTTATTTATTTTGTTTAAGACATTTGAGTATTGTAGTTTTGTCAAATGATCCTAATAATACACTTAAGTATACAATAATAGATTAACACTTTTCCTTATAAGGATATAGAGATCTACTATAAAGTAACTAGGTAAAGAATTAGCGGATCTGAAAAATATAAACGTAATAGTTACTGCTATTTATGATTATTTGTTTGACAAGAACAGTCTATTTTAATATTATATCAACGTACAAGTAAGTAATGATAAAACCAGACATACATATGAAAGATGATTTTAGACAAGCATATTTTGAAGCCAGAGAGATAATTGCTCAAGAGCTCAAAAAAAAATATAATCTTATCGAGTCTTTTAAGGATGATAATAAATTAACTTTAACTAGTTCTAAATGCTCAATACACTTGTCTTTTAATATTCCTGACGGAACAGATGTGAGTATAACTAAATATAAGGAAAATGACGTCAATGATTCTTTTATGGGATTAGTTGTAAAAAAATACCCAAACCTACAAGAGATGGGAAACTACTTAAAAGAAGCTTTTAAACCACGTGAATCTTATAATACGAATTTTGATTACATAATATCATCAATTAAAACAAAAGTTAAATTTATTGAAGAAAATTTTTCGTTTTTATTTATATCCCTGTAAGTCAAATATTTCTGAAAAATCAATAAATAGTTTAATTAAATAATATTAATGGAGTTGTATTTACGGATTAAATTTATGATCAAAATAACTTATTCTTAACCCAATTTAACTCGATTGATTATTCTTTTTTAAGAAAACTAAACCATCCTTTGTAATAACCTTGTTCTCGATTAATCTTTTCTAAATCTCGAAATGAAAAACATAATGTTCTATTTATATAAATAAATTTCTCCTGATTTATTTTTAAGTATTCACTAAAAAACTCATATACAAGCTCATCATCCAAATAACAATTTGATGTAACTATCGTAAATAATTTCTCTCCATTATTAATATTATGGTCAAAAACAAAATAAGGTATACGTATCTCAGGTTCTAACTTAGCCAAAGGATATTCTTCGAAATACCATTCTAATGATTCTTCACTTTCTATTTCGAGTATTAAAAAAGAACATCTATCAATATAGTCTTTTCGTATTTGAATTTCTTCATTATTATGAAAAAAACTACCTCCTATCTTTAAACAACAAGATCTAAAATCGTTAACTATCTTATCCTCTTTTTCCCAACTTGTATGTAATATATCTAATGTTGATGCTGCCATACACTATTTCAGAATTTGTTTTAGTTCAGGTAAAGAATTTACCACTTGTATTCCTTTAACTCTCAAGGCATCAATATATGCCTGATCTGATGGAAATAAATTTCCATTAGCTTGTCTAGGCAATGGTTCGTCTATATAAAGTATTGGCTTTTTACCATGAGGGTTAACAAAATCATCAGCACTCTTATTCACCAATTTCCCTGCTTGTCCTACTTTTCCCTTTTTATTCAAAACAAATTTGGTTTTTGCCGCAACTATACTATTCTTAACTTCAATAATTTCGTCTTTAGTAACAATATCAAGTTCGGCTCCAACACTTCCATCTGCTCCTCTTAATCTCTTTTGACCAAAACATTCAATAACTTTACCTTCTTTCTGAAGAAAATCCCCTACTTTTCCTTCAGCCATATCACCTAAATCATTACTTGACAATTTAGTTCTAATGGAATTACTTATACCTCCACTTGTCTGATCGCTCCATTTAAGTATTTTACCATTGGTATTTATGTATTCTACTTTATCACTATTTCTATAGATTCCATTCTTCAAATTGTCCAACCATTTCTGTTTATCTGTTGTTTTACTCAGACCTACTGCAATATCGTTTAAACTATGTACTTCCTTTCGAACGTGGTTGGTAATACTCTCAAGGTTTTTTATGTTTCTCCTTACTATATTAGGAATTGCATTTTCCAAATTACCCAATATCTTCCAACTATCAACCAACTTTCCATCGTTGGCATCCAGTTTTTTCCAGATCTCATCACCTGATTCTGCAAAGTCATTTAGGAATTTACTTTTTAGGGCGTTATCATTAAATGATTCAAGTTTATTTCTTATGCCTTTATAATCACCTAATCAATCAATAAGTTTTAGACTTCTTTCAAATCTTTATAAATCTCAGAAAATCATTTTTGGATTCGAAACTTATGCTAGCAAATCGTTTATTTTCTATTAACCAATTCATTTACAACTAAATTATCAAAAGTTAAAAATATACACTGAACATGATCCTCGTACAAATGAGATTCTCATCAACTCAAATGAAATTCTTCACCTATAGGGTTACCATTTTCATCTTCAAGTTGATAATCTATACTATATTCAATAGCTTCTTCTTTCAATAAAAAGGCTAAAGAATTTAACATTTTTTCGCAACTAATCATTTTTCCGTAATATCTTGCAGAAAAATAAAAAGAGTATTTAATGTCTGGACAAATATCTTTATAAGGATAAGGTTCAATACAGAATTCTAATTCATCTCCTTCATAAGTTAATACATTTCCATTTTCTATCTCTGTTATAGATTTATCCTTATGAATAAATTGGTTAAAGATATTTTTTAATGATAATTGAGTAACTCCTCTATATTCTCCTATTATTGCTATTTCACTCATATTTTAATGAAAGGTTTTAAATCCATTGATCCCCCAGAGGTTTGTACCGATATATTTTCAATATTTAGCCCCTTGTATTCATTTTTTATTTTTGTGTATAATTGTTTCATTCCAGGTATAATTTTGTCATTTGAATAAGCACTAATTTTGCGATTAAGATATGCTGTTTGAAAACTTCTTGCTTGACCGTTAAAAAGATCGGATGGTGCACTTTCTATTTCCAAAGCCAAATTTCTTAATTCTGATGTTTTCATCGAGCTAATATCTATCTCAACTTTATTTTTAGTAATTCTACCTGAGAATCTATTTATTAAAATATTATTGAATTCTATATCTGAAATAATTACAGCTAAATCAACATCCTTAGCATCAGGAGTTCTTAATGAAGAGCCTTGTATTCTAATATCAGAAGTTGATATATTAAGATCATCTAACCCACTTCTTAATTCATTACTAAACTTAGTAAATTCAGGTTTACTTGCAAATTTATAAGGATATCCTCTTTTTTTAATAACATTAATCCAATTATCCATTTGTTGTATTAAATCTGTGGCATTAATCAATTTAGCATCTCTACAGCTAACAAAAATAAAGTCTTCTATTTCGTCTCTTGGTATCTTTAATTCAATTCCTTTCTTTATGATTGCTATAAGCTCGTCATCAGAATGTATTAATGAAAAACCTTTTGTTTTTGCTATTCTAGTAGTAATACCTTTCTTGTATGATCTTATTAAATCTTCACTTATATTAACTACATCCTCTCCAAATTTAACATATTTTTTCAGCTTTTCAGTATGTCCTGCAAACAGTTTCTTATACTTTGGTTTAAGTACACAAGGCTTTATGCTTAATAAATTGCGTGCCTTTACATAGTTTACAGATTTTAACCCTTTGTATGAATATTTAAGTGCTTTTCCTATTAAGAAAAATTCATCAAATGGTGTTATGGCTGTTACTGCAAAAAACAGAGATTGAAGGTTCTGTTCTATTAATCTATCATTGGCTGCCTTTATTAACAGATAATAAGCATATGCAGGCATTACATATATTCCCTGATCAATTGACAGATCG